>CAJUFA010000014.1 GCA_910585725.1 uncultured Dorea sp.
CAACTAATCGGTCGAGGGCATGACCAAAGGTGGATAGGTAAAAGAATGGATGATTGATTTCTTGTATGCAGTTTTGAAGGTACATATATAAAATTGTTTGTTATAAAATCCGGTGAGACCGGATTTTTTTATTGAAAAGTTTGTGTTTTGTTTGTTTAGAAATTGAAGTCATGGACTGACTGGCGCTGATATAAGCCAGACAATCCATGACTTCAATTTTGTATTCATGAGTTGTGAACTATAGCTCTTAGTGTAAGGATTTTGTCAAGTATATGAAAGGCAACATCTTCTTTTTCCATAAGGGGAAGTTCAGTAATGTTATCTGGTGTAATGATAGTAACAATGTTTGTATTGGTTTCAAATCCGGCGCCCTGGATTTTCAGATTATTGGCCACAATCATATCCAGGTTCTTTTTCAAAAGTTTATTTTTTGAATTTTCAAGCATATTTTCTGTTTCCATAGAAAAACCACAGAGAAATTGACCGGCTTTTTTATGTCTTCCCAGATATTGAAGAATATCATCCGTACGTTCCAGTGGAATAGAAAGCTCCTTATCAGATTTTTTAACCTTTTCATTAGATATTTTCGTAGGGCGATAATCGGCTACAGCGGCGGCCTTAATGATAATATCCATATCCTTATAGTGGGAAGTGACTGCTTCGTACATATCTTTAGCCGTAACGACAGGAATCACTGTTGTGGATATAGGGGGATTAAGAAACGTCTTACCGCTTACCAGCGTGACGTCAGCGCCGCGCAGCATACATGCCCGGGCAATCGCATACCCCATTCTTCCGGAAGAATGATTGGTAATATATCGTACAGGATCTATGGGTTCCTGAGTAGGACCGGCGGTTATCAGAACTTTCATGCCTTTCATGTCTTTTTCACATGCACAGCATTGCAGGATATGTTCGTACAGAGTCTCCGGTTCGGGCATCTTTCCGGCGCCTATATCACCGCATGCAAGATATCCGTTCGCGGGGGTAATGACCTGCATTCCATATTTTTCAAGAAGTACCAGGTTTTCTTGAGTGATGGGATTCTCATACATTCCTGTATTCATAGCCGGAGCAATAATTTTTGGGGCCTTACTGGCAAGAAACGTTGTCGTAAGCATATCGTCGGCAAGACCATGGGCAATCTTTGCAATAATATTAGCGGTAGCCGGAGCGATGATGATTGCGTCAGCTTTCTGAGCCAGGGAAACGTGCTCTACTTTAAATTCAAAATTACGGTCAAAAGTATCTGTGATACATTTATGGCCGGTAAGAGTCTCGAAAGTGATAGGATTGATAAAATTCGTAGCATGCTCTGTCATAATGACACGGACTTCAGCGCCTGACTTGACCAGCATGCTTGTTAAAGCGGCGCTTTTATATGCGGCGATACCTCCGCTGACGCCAAGAAGAATTGTTTTGTTTTTAAGATTCATATGAATTTCCTTTCAAAAATTCTTTGACAAATTTACAACTATTACTATAGCGTGTTTTGGGAAATGTTGCAAGGTTTTGTAAGAATGAAATGGACATTGAGCTTGTGTCGTGTTAAAATATATGTTGTTTGGGTGTTTTTGTAAATTAAGGTAGAATGAGGTATGAATATGAAAAAAATTATAATATTGGGATTGATTGTTATTACGAGTATGATGATGGCTGCCTGTGGAGGCAAGGAAAAGTCAAAAGAAGAGGACAAAGAAGCTGCGAAGCAATCAGAGGAAGAAGTTCCTGCTGTACAGGAGACAGATCTGGCAGACGCCGGAGAGAACGGTGGGTCTGAAGCGGAGAATTCAGGGATAGACGGGGTCTCTACACTTTGTACGGATGATAAAAGTATTCGTATTACGGTCAACAGACCAGAAGGATTCGAAGACTCTGAGTTTAGTTCTGAACATCAGGTGGCGTTTCAGAAGATGGGAGAAGGCGGCGGCAGTACTCAGATGAGTCTGCATTTGACAACTAACGATGAGAATTCTGTGATGGCTACGGCGAAGCAGGAGGTGGAATATATCTTTAGTGCTAATTCCGACGGTACGGGTGTTGTAAAGGATGTAGAATCTCAAGCGGTTGGAAACAGACAGTGGTCGTATTTTACATATTCGCTGGATGATACAGAGGGATTGCGCTCGTGGACAAGCCTTTCTAATGGTTGTGTGGTGTCTTGTATGGTAGAAAATATAGGAACCGGTCTTGAGTCGTTGAATGTAGAATCAATGCTTCAGATTTTAGACGGAGCTATTCAAGAGTAGACTGAATTGACAAGCGGTAGGAAAAGCAGATGAAGCTGCAATTATATCGGAATAGTTGGAAGAATTTTCACAGGTTATTTCGGTATAATTGCGGCTTTTTGTGGTTTTAAAGTATTTCACTTTCTATTTTTTCAAGGAAACCCTGGATATAGGGGAGCGCGGCTCCGATCGTAATGTTATGCCGGGGCATCTTACTGATCAGAAGAAAGTCTTGTTCTTCTGCAAACGGAGTTAGCTGTCGGATCTGCTCATACAGGAATGTGATGTCTTCCTTACGTAGATACTGGGCTAGGTATCCGCCAAGGATGAAATCTGTGTCAAAGATTAAATGGAGCATATTAATGATCCTGGCCAGATTTGTGAGGAATGTATTCCACCGCTGTGAAAAAGAGAGATCTCCCTTCCATACTCTTTCAAAAAAATCATCCAGGTTTTCGTTCTCTTTCAGAAGTACGTTCAAAGAGCACAGAGTTTCCATGCAGCCGTGTTTGCCGCAATAGCATGGCGCGCCGTCAGGTTCTATCTGGATGTGTTCTATCGTAGAGCTGTGGCCGTGCTTTCCGGTCAATATCTCTCCATTGGTAATAATGGCGGAGCCAAGATGTTTACTTAGGGAGATATAAAAAGCGTCCGTAAGTCCCGGAGACGCCCACATCTCGGAGACGGCCGCACTATATGCGTCGTGGATAAATGTACACGGATAGGTAAGGTACCGAGTAAATTCTGTAATAGAAAGCCCGGTGCAGGATAGAATCTTGCCATACAATATGGTCTGCTTGTCCGGCGCCACTAAACCGGGCATGGCAAAACCAATCCCAAGGATCTGTTCGTCAGATACATTAAGAGAAGTTATGAAATCAAGTATTTTGTTGCAAACCGTCTTAAAATACATCTCTTTATATTCATAAATAATCTCGTGAGTTATTCGATCGAGTTTTTCACCATATAAGTTGATTGCGATAATCTTTATTTCTTTTTTCAGAATCTCCACGCCGATACTGATACGGTAATCAGCATTAACCGAATAGGCGGCGGCCTTTCTTCCGACAAATTCCGTATCGATTTGGCCGTTTTTTTGAATCAGGCCTTCTTTTTCCAATGCAGTCAGGTTTGTCGTGACAGTTGGTCGGCTCAGACGGAGATTGTACGAAATGTCCTGTTGAGATACCTTTTTGTTTTCATAGATAAAATGATAAATCAAGCTGCGATTATTTTGCTTAATCCGATTGGGTGTAATGCTTTTTGCCATAATGTAATTCCATCCCCCCTTAATTTGTAAAATGATTTACTAAAATGATATTATAACATAGCTTTTAATAAGAATACTATTGTGCATATTGTATGATTTTGATGTTAAAATGTTAGGAATAATTACATGTTGACGAATGGATATAAAAGGTTTATTATGTAATTACAATTTGATAAATCATTTTACAAAATAAAATTAAGAAAAGGAGAGCATTATGGGAATTATTGAAAAAATGAGACTGGACGGAAAAAAAGGATTTGTAACGGGAGCGGCAAGAGGAATCGGAAAATGTACGGCGACTGCTTTTGCAGAAGCAGGGGCGGACGTAGCAATCGTGGATCTGGATTATGCAGAGGCGCAGAAGACTGCAGAAGAGCTTTCAAAGAAGACCGGCAGAAAAGTCATTGCAATTAAAACAGACTGTACAGACCCCCAGCAGGTAGAGGAGATGGTGGAGCAGGTTGTTAGGGAGTTAGGCGGACTGGACTTCTGTCATAATAACGCCGGTATCTGTATTAACGCGCCGGCCGAGGAGATGACGTATGAACAGTGGAGTAAAGTGATCAACATTAACTTAAACGGCGTGTTCCTGACAGATATAGCAGCGGGAAAGTATATGCTGGAACATGGCGGCGGTTCTATCATCAATACGGCTTCTATGTCTGCGCATATCGTTAATGTACCGCAGCCACAGTGTGCGTACAATGCTTCGAAAGCAGGCGTGATACAACTGACCAAATCTCTGGCGATCGAATGGGCGAAGCGAGGCGTTCGTGTCAACAGCATCAGTCCCGGATATATCGGAACAGAACTGACTCTGAATTCGCCGACGCTGATTCCTTTGATTGAAAAATGGAACGAGATGGCGCCTATGGGAAGAATGGGAAAGCCGGAGGAATTGGAATCCATCTGTGTATATCTTGCAGGAGACACCAGTTCCTTCACAACGGGTTCTGATTTTGTGATCGACGGCGCATTTACATGTTTCTAGCAAAAAAGGAGAAAAAAGATGAAGAAGAGGATATTAGCCGCGCTTCTTTGCATGTCGATGATCGGCCTCATGATGATGGGGTGTGCGGACAGACGTGACGACGGGACATAGAAGGTCGGTATATCAATCCAGTCTCTTTCGAACGCCTACTGGGCGGGCGTCATGGGGAAGCTTGAGAAGGAGATGGATGCGAGAGGCTGGGACTATACGATTGTCGGCTGTGATAACAATGCGGGAACGCAGGTGGGGCAGGTGGAGATCGAGGCGGCAAGGCTGTCCGGTATCCGTACGGGAAGAGTGAAATACCTGGTATTCGCATTATCAGGGTTCTTCGCGGGTCTGGCAGGTCTTGTGCTCCTGTCACGTGTGAATTCCGGTATGGGTAACGCGGGCCTTGGATACGAGTTTAAAGTTATCACCTGTGTTGTCTTAGGCGGCGTGTCTGTCGCCGGAGGATCAGGCAGAATGTCAGGAGTCATAGCAGGTACATTTATCATCAGCGCGCTGAACAACGGTATGGTACTGATCAATCTGAACAGTTGGATCCAGAATATCGTATTAGGTATCGTACTTGTGCTGGCGGTTGGTTTTGACTGTTATCAGAAGAAGAAACAAGCAAATTAATCGTTTAATAAAATGTAAAATTAGAATTTGGAGGTAATAATATGAAGGCAGCGGTGTATCATGCTCCACAGGATCTGAGAGTGGAAGAGGTCCCGGTAAGGGAACTTAAAAATAATGAAGTGATGATTCAGGTAAAGTACTGCGGGGTATGCGGTACGGATATGCACATCTTTAACGGGGACGGGGGGTCTTTTGAAGTGAACCCTCCGTTAATCCCCGGACATGAGTTCTCCGGAGTTGTGGCAAAGATTGGCGCGGATGTTACAACGGTAAAAGTAGGGGACAGAGTGAGCGGAGATCCGAATGATATGTGCGGTGAATGCTATTTCTGCAAGAACGCGATGCAACACTTCTGTACCAATAACGTGGGCGTGGGAACGACGGTCGACGGCGGATTTGCCGAATATGTGATTATGCGTGAGAAACAGGTATACAAGTTTTCAGAGAATCTGAGTTTTATAGAAGCGGCAATGGCGGAGCCTATCTCCTGCTGCCTCCATGGGATTGATCTGTGTAACATCAAAGCGGGATGTACGGTTCTTGTCATGGGAGGAGGCCCCATCGGGATGATTATGATGCAGCTTGCGAAGAATGCAGGCGCGGCAAGGGTGATTATGTCTGAACCTGTGGAGGAGAAAAGAGCGCTTGCAAGAAAGCTTGGCGCCACCAAGACGATCAACCCGATAGAAGAAGACGTGGAAGCGGTTCTGGCTGATTACTGTGAAAATGTAGACGTTGTTATTGAATGTGTAGGTAATATCCATACACAGGCGGACGCCGTGAAGTTCGCGGGAAAAGGGGCGACAATTATGTATTTCGGTCTTGCTTCACCGGAAGATGCATATCCGCTGAAGCCGGACGACGTATTTAAGAAGGAACTGACGATTACGTCGTCTTTCATTAACCCGTATACATTCGAGCGGGCAATTCGGGTACTTGAATCCGGTACGATAGAGTTGGAGAGTCTGATAACGAATATCGTTCCCCTTGATCAGATTACCGATGTATTTACGAAGCCAGAGTACCGGAGAGCCGGAAAAGCTATGATTAAGATAGCAGATTAAAAGAGAGCATAAAGAAAAGGCATATGCGGCGGAGCATGTGCCTTTTTTATGCGGAATTTTAAATCCAATAAATAGTGTATAAGCCTATATATTGTAAAAATATATTGCTAAAAGAGAATGGTGGATTTATGATAGAAGAAAGAATGCGGACATTTTACTAAAAGAAAGAGAAGTTAAGGAGGAAGAGGGATGATGAAAACTGTGGATCCATCCATAATACCAAAGAAGAGATTGTATACAGGCGCGGAGATTCCCTGTGTAGGAATGGGAACTTTCGGTTCAGACCGGGTATCGCCGGAAGAAGTATCAGGGGCGGTAGAAGGGGCGGTCCGCTGTGGGTATCGTTTGTTCGACTGCGCGGCCTGTTATGGCAATGAGGATCAGATTGGACAGGTGTTCAGGAAAGTAGTGGATGAGAAGATTGTAGAGCGAAAAGAATTATTTATCATGTCGAAGGTGTGGAACGATATGCACAGGGATGTAGAAAGGGCATGTAAGAAGAGTATTGACGATCTGGAATGTGGTTATCTGGACGTTTACTTTATTCATTGGCCATTTCCAAATTATCATGCGCCGGGATGTGATGTGGATGCGAGGAATCCTGATTCCAGGCCGTTTTGTGCAGACGAGTTTCTGGATACTTACCGTCAGTGTGAAGAATTGGTGGAGAAGGGGCTGATTCGTCATATCGGCATATCGAATATGACGATATCTAAGATGGATGCGGTGCTTCCAAAGCTGCGGATCAAGCCGGCAGTGGCAGAGATTGAGATGCATCCTGCGTTTCAGCAGGGGGAGATTAAGGAATATCTTGAGGCGTGGGATATCGTTCCGATTGGGTATATGCCTATTGGTTCACCGCGAAGACCCGAGCGGGATATTATGGAAGAAGATATTGTAGATCTTGAAATGCCGGAGATACAAAAGATCGCTGAGGCGCATGGAGTGACTCCTGCGATTGTGGCGTTAAAATGGGCGCGTCAGAACGGGCAGATTCCGATTCCGTTCTCTGTACATCATTATTACGAAAATCTGAAATGTATGACAGAAGATCCTCTAACAGAAGAAGAGATGGTTTCCATGGCAGCGCTGGAACGGGGAAACAGGCTGGTGAAAGGGCAGGTCTTCCTATGGGAGGGAGCAAAAGACTGGCATGAACTCTGGGATGAGCCAAGTTAAATGTAGAAAACCAGAGCATATTTGAGAGGGAATATGCTCTGGTTTTTTATACAATAATGATCTTTTTTTTATTTTTGCCATTATTTCCAGGTATACATTTATTTTCTTTCTATCTCTATAATTTCATCAAACGGTATTCTGGTTCCGTCCGTTAAAATGAGAATACGGCGATATTCATCTATCTTTTTCACATATCCGGCTACAGTTTCATAAGAACCTCCCGTCTTCTTTTTATCCGGTATAAAATACGTGATCAAAACCCCTGGCTCATCTTTTAACTGCGCGCGTATCATCTGCAGGGTCCTGTCCACCGCCGCCTTGCAATATTCGTCCAGTTCGATCCGTGTTCCTGTAAGCCTGGCAGTCTCTTTTACTGCTTCATGGTGGCCGGTCAGAGCCGCAAAGGGTGCGAATTGTGCGGCTCTGTCTTTTATCGGCATTGGTGGATGTGTCTTGGATATATGACGGGGAAGGTCGAGCATATCTCTATATTTATAGACCTCTTCTTGATTCATGAATAGTCTTTCTTTTTTTTGCATATTTTTCTCCATTATTCTGTGTTTCACCCTTACGCTTTATGACCGCCGATCTGGTTATTCCGCTCCATAGCCGTTGCGCCTTCAACCAGATTCGTTCCTTTGAGGATCGCGTTCTTTCCATACTTCTTTTTGATCTCCAACATAGCCTGCTGTAAGTTTCTCTCCCGCTTTTGCTCCGCTTCTTTTTCTTCCTGCTCCTTTTTAAGCGCCGCGTAATCTGTAAATAAATCAAGCTGCTCGAAGACAGGTTCATTTTTGACCGACGTCTCGTCCACTACATGAGTGGCGCCGATTGTTATCCTTCTGACAAGAAAATTCTCATGGATAATCCTGTCATACAGGTTAAGAGCTGCGTCTACGATCACTCTTGTAGAGGACGTCTGTTCCTTAAGATTCACTGTTCCATGGGCATGCTTGGGAACACTGCGTCCGTAACGGTCTGTCGTGATTTTCCCTTTGTAAGATTTCTTTAATTCGAGATCAGACAGATTCTCTCTGTCATAACCCACCGTCAGTACGATCTGATCCGTGATCAGACGCTTATCTACCAGATCCAGAACAAGCTGCTCTGTCATTTCACGAACCACCAATCGTGCTTTTTCCGTCGTATAAGGACGGTGCAGTACCTGGCCGGAACCAATACTGTTTGCAGCCGGTTTGTAGGTCTTGATATCCGCCATAGTACATGGTTCCCATCCCCATGCGTGGTCGATTAAGAGTTCTGCATTTATACCAAACAACTTATAGAGCAGATCTTCGTTATAGTATTCTCCTGGTTTCCCGATCGAACATTTCGCAATGTCGCCCATTGTATACATCCCATGCTCAGCCAACTTCTTCGCATACCCATTTCCAACACGCCAGAAATCCGTAATAGGCTGATGTGCCCACAGGATCCGGCGGTAACTCTTTTCCGTCAGCTTTGCGATACGCACGCCGTTCTTATCTGGCGGGATATGTTTCGCCACGATGTCCATCGCTACTTTACAAAGATACAGGTTGGTTCCGATTCCAGCCGTAGCAGTGATTCCCGTCTCGGCATGGATATCCCGAATGATCTTCCCTGCCAGTTCACGGGCCGTGAGCCGATAAGTATCCAGATAATGTGTGACGTCCATCATAATCTCATCAATTGAATACACATGACAGTCTTCCGGCGCTACATATTTCAAATAAATCTCATAGATTCTGGCGCTGTAATCTATATAATGTGCCATTCTCGGTGGTGCAACGATATAATCCAGGGCTTTCTCCGGAGAGGTTTTTAACTCGGTATCATCGTAAGAAGAACCTTCAAACTGCCGGTTCGGCGCAAGACTCTGTCTCCTGGCATTCACTTCCTTCACTCGTTGTATTACTTCGAACAGTCTGGCTCTGCCCGATATTCCGTAGGCTTTCAGTGAAGGAGACACAGCCAGACAGATTGTCTTCTCTGTTCGGCTTAAGTCCGCAACTACCAGGTTTGTAGTCATAGAATCTAAACCTCTCTCTACACATTCTACCGAAGCATAGAATGATTTCAGATCAATCGCTATATATGTGTGATTATCCTGAGTCATAACGATCACCTCACTGTCGTCTGTATAAGAATTCAAAAAGTAAAAAGCAAACGTTCGTTTATATTCATTATATCAGAACTTATGTTTGGATTCAACTGTAAAAAATGTCCATTTAGAATTATGGAACAAACTGTTTATTATTTTAAGAATTGTAGAATTTACATGTTGATCGTGTTATTATGTAAAAGTAAACAAAAAATGAAGATAGGAGTAGAGATTGAAATGAATCAGATAACAGAAGAAAACTTAAAAGAGAACTACAAAGAGGAACGTGCTGCTTTACCTGCCCATTTTAAATTGCCTGCCCATATCCAATTCGTGGAAAAGGAACAGGAAATTGAGATGATTTTAATAAAAGAAGCAATCGAAACAGGAGAGAAGAGTGAAGACGTGCAAGAAGATCCTGCTTCTTTTGAAGAAGGGGCGGCCATTCTGAATCGTTATTTTCAAAAAAATGTGAAACTGGATATAGATACTGAGTTGGATCTGGAAGAAATGAACGAAAAGTTTGAAGAGAACAGTTATTTGAACAGGTTTTTATATAGGGTCTTACAGCTTTGGGAACAGTATACCTGGTTTTTTGTGTCCGATAATCTGGACGAGGTATTATTTGCAGAAGGAGGATTTGACGATTGGCTGAGTAAAAGAGAGGAGAGCCTTATCAGTGACGTGTCTGATACGGAATCGGAGAACGAAGCAGGGGATGTGATTTCTGAGGAACAGACTGACGAATGCTCAGGCAGTAAAGAGGAGCCGCTGCTTCATAGATGATTTCTTGATCTATGAAGCAATAGTCCTGTTTTATAGTATTAATATGTAAGTGGTTTTTGTTTCTGCTGATACAACATTTTCAGAATAATAGGTGTTATGACGGAAGAAACCAGTATCAGCAGGATTACGGCTGAGAAGTACTTTGCTTCGATCATCTGTACCTGAAGACCTTTCTGGGCGACAATCAGCGCAACTTCTCCCCGGGTCATCATCCCGACGCCAATCTTCAGGGAGTCGATGGTATGAAAACCCAGAAATCTTGATATAATTCCGCAGCCGATGATCTTGGTGATTAATGCTACGATCACGAATAATACACAGAATCCAAGCAAAGCAGGAGTCATGTCGTCGATAGAAGTTTTCAGGCCGATACTTGCGAAGAATACCGGTGCGAACAGCATATAGGAATTAATATCTACTTTACGGGCTATGTATTCTGAGTCGTCGATACTGCACAAGACGATTCCCGCAACATAAGCTCCTGTAATATCTGCAATTCCGAAGAACCGTTCGGCGGCATATGCCATGGCAAAGGCGAGAACAAAACTTAAGATAGGGATACGCCTTGTATGAGGGTATTTCCTGTCTAAGGCCTGGAAGATCTTATAGATAATGATTCCAAAGACAACCGCCATGACAAAGAACAGCAGGGTACTGACGATCACAGAGGACGGTTTGGAGTCCGGATCTTTCATACCGACTACAAAAGTCAGAACAATGATGCCGATAACATCATCGATGATTGCGGCGCTCATAATGGTGGTTCCTGTCTCGGATTTCAGATACCCGAGTTCCTGCAGAGACGCAACGGTAATACTCACGGATGTCGCCGTCATGATGACGCCGGTAAAAAGTGCAGAATAGAACTGACTGGTGCCGGAAGGGGCAAATCCATAATAACAGCAGTAGAGAAGATAACCGCCTGCTAATGGAACGAATACGCCTGCGCAGGCGATAAGCAGCGCTTTCCAACCTGTACGCATCAGGTCTTTCAGACTGGTCTGAAGTCCGGCAAAGAACATCAGAAGTACGACTCCGATCTCAGCCATACCATTAATTAATTCCGTCTGCTGTACAAGTCCGAAAATACTTGGACCGATCAGAAGTCCGGCGATGATTTCACCTACAACCTGGGGCGCTTTAAGCTTCGCCGCGGCGAGTCCGCATAACTTGGCGCAGATCAGGATGATGGCGAGATCTTTGAAGATTACATATGTTTCCATGCTCATATCACTCCCTTAGATAAAGTGGATTTTCTAAAACGTCATATATTATAGCACTGCTTTTCATGTGATGCAACTGAAAATGGGGGATGAGATAGGGGGAGAATACGATATCAAGTGCAGAGGAGCCGTATGGATTACATACGGCAGAATTTGCCAATATTTATATTAGGAGAGATTAGATTATGAAAAAAGTGAAAGTTGGGATAGCGGGTCTGGGAAGATTGGGAAAAGTGCATGCGCATAATATAGCATACAAGATTCCAAACGCTGAATTAACGGCGGCATGCTCCATTGTGTCTGACGAACTGGAATACGCGAAGAATGAACTGGGAGTTACCGATGTCTATTCAGATTATAAGGAGATGCTTGCGGCGGCGGATATCGATGCGGTTGCGATCGTCACTACCTCTGGCGAGCATTGTTGGCAAATCGCCGCGGCCTTAGATGCAGGTAAGCATGTATTTTGCGATAAGCCGTTGGGGATTACGGTAGAAGAATGTAAACTTGCCGAAAGCGCTGTAGAGCGCCATCCGGAATCGGTATTTTTTTTGGGATTTATGCGCCGTTTTGACCCGTCATATGCCTACGCGAAGAAAAAGATCGAAGAAGGGGTTATAGGAACGCCTTATATGGTAAAAGCGGCCGGAATTGATCCGGAAGCATTGGTGGAAGGGGCGATTAAGTTTGCGGCTACAAGCGGCGGGATTTTCATTGATATGGCGATTCATGACATTGATTTGATGCGTTGGTTCTTAGGTTCAGACCCGGTGGAGGTACATGCTATGGGAGCCACGTTTAAGCATCCGGAATTCGTAGAAGTGGGAGACGACGAGACGGGAGTCGCTATGTATAAGTGTGAAAACGGCGCGCTGGGGGTTGTGCATGTTGGACGAACGGCCGCTCACGGATATCATGTGGAGACGGAGATTATAGGTACGGAGGGATCTTTAAGGGTTAGTCCGGTACCGGAGAAAAACTTGTGCATGATATATGATAAGAATGGCGCGGTGACAGAATGTGTCGGAGGTTTCCCGGAGAGATTTGCAGAGGCATATCAGTTGGAGATGCAGGAATTTATTGACTGTGTGGAGAAGGGAAAGAAGCCTGAGATTACCGTATATGACGGGACCAAATCTACGCAGATCGGATTTGCCACTACAGAGGCATGGAAGACCGGCAATATAATTAAGATTGAATATTGAGAGGGGATGTATCCACATGATGCCGACGAGAGAAAAGGCTTTGGAGCTTTTGACGGAAGCGGAAAAGTGTAATCCGGGGGCGTGGGGAGATCATAGCCGTGTCGCCGCCCACTGTGCGGAGAAGATCGCGCAGGAATGTGACGATTTAGATCCGGACAAAGCTTATATACTGGGATTATTACATGATATTGGGAGGAAGTTTGGCGTAAGGCATCTGGGACACGTGTCGGACGGTTATTCATATATGAGTTCTCTGGGGTATGATGAAGTCGCAAAAGTATGTCTGACGCATTCCTTTAATAAACTGACTACGGATGTATATATAGGAAAATTTGATACCACAGACGAAGAATTGAGATTGATTCAGGATACTTTGAAAGTAGTTGTTATAGACGAGTATGATAAATTGATTCAACTGTGCGATTCGATTGCGGGTTCGGAGGGCGTGCTGGATATTGAAGAAAGAATGAACGATGTGAAAAGGAGATACGGCTTCTATCCTCAGGAAAAATGGGATAATAATTTGAAGCTGAAAAGATATTTTGAGGAAAAGATGGGGAAGGATATTTACACAGTAGTAGAAAAAGTTTGACAAGGAGGGTCAGATGATAGAAATATTATTTGGCGAGAGTGAAGCGGCTTCTATGAAAGCAGCAAAGAATAAGGTAGTAATCGGGACTGTCAACGGTCCTGTTGCCGTATGGACGGCGGGAAAAAAGAAACCGCCAAAGAAACCTTTTGCCGGATGGATCGAGGGAACGTCCGAGGAAGTGATCTGCCTTGGCTTCATGCTGGATGTGGGAGATATCAAAGAGCCGGCGGACAGTTCCTATCGGAAGGAATTGATCCGTTCTTTGTATGACCAGAATCAGTGGTATCAGGAGTGGTATCAGGATGAAGAATTACGCCGTCTGAGAAGGTTTCTGGAGGACGGGGAATCGGTCAGGATATGGTACAGCGACGCGCCTTACTCCAGATGCGGATTCTATCATCTGTGCCAGATTCTGAGAAAATACGAGAATGAGATTCGTGTAGTGAAACTCCCGGAATATATAATCCGGGAGAATTGTATCACTGTATATAAGAATTGGGGAGAGGTTTCGGCAGAAGAATTCGCGGGGTTTCTGTCTGAAGAAAAGAAGCTTTCCCGAAATGAGATTCGGATGTTTGCAAATGAATGGAGTGAATTAGCGAGCGATAACAGTCCGCTCCGTGGGGTGATAAACGGAAAAGTTGAGGGCGTTCCTGAGGATTTCTATGATTTTCTGATTTGGAAGAGGATTACACGTAAGCCGGTTAAGCAAGCCAGACTGATCGGCGATATTCTTGGCTATTATCGGCTTGGTATAGGAGACTGGTGGTATGCAAAACGAATCGAACACTATATCCGGCAGGGGAAGATCCGTGTAGTCGAAGATTCGGAGAACAAATATGCAAGGATGATTTGCGATAGTAGAGAATAGACTATCAACTTTTCTGAAAGGCAGAGGCGCAGGAAAAGAGAAGGGAATCGGTGAGGTTTATAAGATGGAATATATTCCCGCAAAGACAATTGTTACGAGGACAAAAGCTCCTTCGAAGTGGTTTGGGATCGATTATAATATGAACATTTACAAGGGATGCTGTCATGGCTGTATTTATTGTGACAGCCGTTCGGATTGTTATGGAGTCGAACGGTTTGATCAGGTGCGCGCCAAGGAGAATGCGCTTGAGATTATCCGGAATGATTTACGCAGAAAGACAAGAAGAGGCGTGGTAGGAACCGGAGCCATGAGTGATCCCTATAATCCCTTTGAAGGGGAGCTTAAGCTTTCACGGCACGCGTTAGAACTGTGCGACGCGTTTGAATTCGGCGCGGCTATAGCGACAAAGAGTTCCCTGGTGGAACGGGATATTGACGTACTGGAAAGTATCGCGGAGCATTCGCCGGTACTATTAAAGATTACGGTGACGACGGCGGACGATGACCTGGCGGCAAAGACGGAGCCGTATGTTTCACGTCCGTCGGACAGATTCGGGACGATTAAAAAACTTTCCGCAGCGGGCTTGTATACAGGAATTCTTCTTATGCCGGTACTGCCTTTTATAGAGGATAACAGGGACAATATCGGTGAGATAATCCGACGAGGCGAAGAAGCCGGGGCAAGATTTATCTATCCTGCATTCGGTATGACTCTGAGGGGGAACCAGAGGGTATGGTATTATCAGAAGCTTAATGAATTGTTTCCGGGGGAAGGCCTTGTAGAGGCTTATCAGAAAAAGTACGGAGAATATTACGAATGTATCAGTCCGCACGCGAGAAAGCTGTGGGAATACTTTTCGGAGGAATGCGGGAGGAGAAGGATCGTGTATCGTATGGAGGATATTATCAGTCAGTATAAGAGGCCGTATAAGGTTACGCAGATGACATTGCCGTTTTGAGAAAGGATATAATCAGAAAGCAGGGAGATAATATGCAGAAGATTTTGATTGTAGAGGATGATGCTAAAAATAACCAGATGCTGAAGGAATATCTGGAGAATCACGGATATGTGTGTACACAGGCTTATTCCGGCAGTGAAGCAAAATTATTATTCTCCATGGAAGAATATGACTTGGTGCTTCTGGATCTGATGCTTCCGGGAATCTCCGGAGAGGAGTTGGTATCTGTATTTTCTAAGAAGGTTCCGGTCATCGTACTGTCTGCAAAGAGCGGACTTGACAGTAAGGTGGAGGTATTGTCGGCGGGAGCGGAGGACTATCTTTGTAAACCCTTCGATCTCCCGGAATTGCTGGTGCGGATACAGGTACAGTTCCGCCGCCGCGGGAAGCGTGACGGTTCGGCCGATTCGGAATTTTCTGACGGAGACAATACTGTATCCGGTCAGGCGGATTTTGAGCAGACGGTCTACTCATATCGGGGATGGACGTTGAATCCGGATACGTGGGAGATGACGGCGGAAGGTGAACAGATAGAGCTGACACGGCATGAATTTCTGATTATGGAGTTGTTGATCCGCAATCCGAAAAGAGTGTTTACGAAGCAGATGATCTATGAGTATGCGTGGGGAGAGGAGTATCTGGCGGAGGATAAGACGATCAACGTACATATCAGTAATATCCGTTCCAAATTAAAGAGAAGCAAGACAGACAGTTATATTCAGACGGTGTGGGGAATGGGGTTTAAATTATCTTAGGCTTTTTGTGGGAGTCGGATACGATAAGAAGACAAAAGAGCATTCTTACAGGGTAGAAATACTTTAAACTTTCTTAAACTTTTCTGAGCGCTTTTTAAACTTTCTTGTATTAGAATACCATTTGTAAGGAAAACAGTGAATCGAAGCGCTGTCAGAGCGGATCAAGGTTTATAATTGTGATGCCGGCAGCGCGGCAGGCTGGTGAGTACAGGAAAGGAGAGACAGAAGCCGTGAGAACAGAAAGAGAGAATACATTTGCCATAGAGACGTCGGCTCTTACGAAAATCTATGGGAATAAAGCAGCGGTGAAGAATGTGGAACTTAAGGTTCGGGAAGGAGAGATATATGGATTTATCGGCAGAAACGGCGCCGGGAAGTCCACGACACTTAAGATGCTGTGCGGGCTTGCAAGTCCGACAGGAGGAGAGATCCGGTTATTCGGGAAACCGGTCAGCAACCCGGCGGTGAGGAGAAGGCTTGGGGTGCTGATTGAGACGGCGGGACTGTATCCGAATATGACGGCAAGGCAGAATGTGGTGATGAAAGCAAGATGTATGGGGCTTACGGATGAGCGGAGTGTGGACGATGTGCTGCGGCTCACAGGAATGCAGGATACCGGACGGAAGAAGGTAAAGCGGTTCTCTATGGGAATGAAGCAGCGCCTTGGCGTGGCGCTCGCTTTATTAGGTAATCCAGACATGTTAATTCTGGACGAACCCCTGAACGGTTTAGATCCTGAGGGAATCAGGGAGCTTCGGCAGTTGGTGCTAAAGCTTCATGAAGAGGGAAAGACGATTCTGGTAAGTTCTCATATCCTGGGGGAACTAAGTAAGATCGCTACCATTTACGGGATTATCAAGGACGGAGAATTGATCGAGCAGATTACCCGGGAAGAGTTAGAGGAAAGATGCCAGGACTATTTCCATCTCCAGGTGGAGGATGTGCGGCGCGCGTTTGCTTTTGTTCAGGAGGCGTTTCCGGACGTACAGGCAGAGGTAGCGGACGACAGATCTATTCGGTTATATGGAGTAAAAGACGGAGCAAAGTTGAATCAGATGCTGGTGGAGAATCAGGTTGCCGTGTATGCGTCAGGATTCCACCGCATGGATCTGGAAGAATATTTCCTGGATCGTATGGAAGGAGGGCGCCGATATGTTTAATCTTTTGCGTATGGATCTGTATAGGGTAAGAAAAAGTAAATCGGTATATATATGTTTTGGAATCTTGTTGGCTGCGACGGCGGCGATCTTCGGATTGCTTTGGCTCATGGCAGTACCCCGGGGGCAGGAATTGGCGGTACGTGCAGGGATGCTTACGGCAGCAGAATTGGCAGAATCGTCTGCTATCTTAAAAGGGGTAGATTCTTTGGAGATGTTCCGGCAGACCTGTCTGAACGGCGGAACATATAATATGGTATTCGGCATCTGGATTATGCTGTTTGTATGTTCGGATTTTCAGAGCGGATTTATAAAAAATGTGATGGCGCTCCACCAGAATCGGTGGAAATATGTGGGAAGCAAGATTGTGACGGCGGGAATTGTTGATTTCTGTTATCTGATACTGCATCTGCTGTTTACACTGCTGGTGAACCGATTATTTGGAAATATGGTGCCGTATGCAAAATTGGGGCCTTGTGTATTCTATCTGTCCTGGGCGTGGCTTGTGACGACTGCGTTTGCGGCGCTGGTAATTCTGATCTGCGTCCTGTCAAGGAGTGTGGCGGCAGGAGCCGTAGGGACGGTGCTTTTCAGTAGCGGTGTCATCGTAACGATGCTGTATTCGCTAATGAACACATTTCATATGGGAAGCTGGCTGAAATATTCGATATACCTGACTCTTTCCATGGGGCCGGGAGAATATACTGCCTGGAAGGATCTGTATGTGTATGCAGTGGGAGCAGGATTCTTGATTCTTTATACGGCGGTTGCGGGAGTGGTCTTGAGAAGACGGGATATATAGGAAAGCAGTCTGCCGATCGGGCGGCGGGAAACCGGATGGACGGTAAATATGCAATTAACGGGAGGTTTTAAGATGGCGGCGGCATTTGTGGTCTTGGGAAGTATATGTATATTGTTATTGCTGCAGTATATCCGTACGATTCTGACGATACGCTTTTTGTGTATGCAGCTTAAGGAAATTGAATGCGGCAGCCATATGGAGTTGGGACTGCAGAGCCGTCAGAAGGATATACTGGCTCTTGGCAGGCAATTGAATGATCTCCAACTTAAATGGTTTCAAAGTCAGATGCAGTATGAGAAAGCCGAAAAGAAGCTGAAACAGAATATCACATGCCTGGCGCACGATATCCGGACGCCGCTTACCGGCGCCGCGGGTTACGTGCAGCTTGCGCGGGAATGTACGGACCCTGAGAGGCGGGAACGATACCTGCAGACGGCGGACGATCGTTTGAAAGAACTGGGAGATATGTTAGAAGAACTGTTCCTGTATACCAAGCTGACCGGCGGGGAATATGAACTGAATTTGTCTGAGATACAGGTGCTGCCCCTTTTGAGCGGCTGTCTGGTGGGATTCTACCGTCAATTCGAGGAGAAAGGTATCGCTCCGGAAGTGGAGTTTGAATCAGAGAGCCTAAGGGTCTGGGCGGATGAAGAATGTCTCAGGCGGATCTTCCATAATCTGATTCAGAACGCGCTGCTGCATGGCAGAGGCGGAATCGTAATCAGACAGAAAGACCGGAGCCTGATTTTTGAAAATCTGGTATCGGAGACCAGTAAACCTGATCCGGAACAAATATTTGACAGATTCTATAAGGCAGATTCAGCCCGGCGGAAAGGTTCCTCCGGGCTTGGAATGTTTATTGTAAAAGAACTGGCAGTGAAGATGGGGGGGAGCGTGGAGGCAGAGCTTGAAGGAGAGAAGCTGCGGATTATATTTGAGATAGGGAGGCTCTGACAGAAGAAGAACCGGCAGAAGTATTCCCTGGTAAGACCAGGCTGATCAGCAACGTCCTGCAAAATATGAGCATAAATTGTCAAAGGCATCTTTTAAATTGCGTTTTTTTGTAGTATAATTAATCAAATAGTTTAAGCGGCTGCGGATGGATGTCATAGACATTGGAACCGGCGATATACGGCGGTTCCGAACTCCGTAGTATTTTCTTGCGGTTTCTTACAAAATCATAGTAAGGCAAAAAGGAGGATAAGTCATTATGATAATCCAAACCAATATGCCGGCTTTGTATGCGCTGCGTGAAAAGAAGAATACCGACAACGCAATTGCAAAGAATCTGCAAAAGCTCTCCTCAGGTTTCCGGATACGGCAGGCTGCGGACGATGCGGCGGGACTTGCCGTATCGGAAAAAATGCGGGCCCAGATTACCGAGTTGGAACGATGCGAACTCAATGTTTCCGAAGGAATCGATATTGCGCAGACCGCGGACGGCGCGCTGGATGAGGTAGGCGTGATGCTGCGCCGCGCGAGAGAACTCTGCCTGCAGGCAAGCAACGGCACCTACAGCGACCGGGAACGCCAATACATGAGCGAGGAGATCAACCAGCTTTTTAGCGAGATTGAACACATTACGTCATCTAGCAGGTTCAATACCATTCCGCTCTTCCAGAGCATTCCCAATGATTCCGGCGAATCTGTTTATCTCTATGTAGAAGAGTTCAACAAAGTAGCGGATCAGCAGTTGTGGGGCGAGATGGATTTTGTAAAAAATGAAGATTTTGGTCCGCCTGCCGAGGCAAAGCCCGCCACCGTCACGTTCCAGCTGGAGGACGGCATAGGAATGAATTATGCGAAAACGCTGGATAAGAAATCAATTAGGATTGGCGACGTTATCTATACGTTCCGGGCAGACAGAGACCAAAACAGTTCCGGTAGTCCGTGTATCATTTCAATCAAAAATATCCAGACAGTTAAGGAGGCGATGGAGCAGCTTGCTAAATTTCCCGATATCGACAAGGTAGAAGTAGATGAAGTCGCACAAACGGTAACATTGACGGGGAGTCTGGACGACCACTATTATCCTGTTGAAGCCAATGGAACTACTACCAATTACTGGGCGGTTGACGGAGACGGAGAACACAAAAACAGTTGGACGGTGAAAAACCCGGAGGGAAAGGAAACGCTTAATGAAGTGGACGGCAATGGGATTGCAAACAATCAGCCGGTGTATGGAAAGGACTTGACTCTTTCCTACGATATGTCCAGAGTGAAAGAGCCGATTGACGTTGCAAATTTAAGGAGGAATTCGCTGCGTATCCATATAAGCGGTGCGAATCCAGCCGACGCCACTATTTCTTACGCCGATATTTTCCCGCAGAATCCGAGTACGATTACCAAAGCGGAATTCATCAATACCTTGGTGAATAAGCTTAAAAGTACGCCTCCTCTTAATGGTGCGAACACGACGATAAAGTATACGTCTCCCAATCTGGAGATCAGCACCAGTCTTCCTTCCGGTACGCGGTGTACTGCGTATATATCGGAATCCACTCAGAGCAAGCAGGAGGATACTACAAAGTCTCCTTGGAAGACTAACTCACTGTCCTTCACCACAAGTACCACGCCTCCTTCTGCAGAGGTAGGCGGTACATTTACCGTAAAAATTCCTGATATAAGTTCCTTCAAAGTGCCGTTCTCCTTCAAGTTGGGTTCTTATCATCACGTTTTTTATGACAGTACGAATCCGAATACCCCGATAAAGACGGATGGCACTACCATATTCAGCCCGGACGACTATTATACGCAGACCCATAATATAAGCGGCAAGAGTCCGGCTGAGATCCGCGCCGAGGTGGTGAAGATGATTAAGAATTATGGCTCTAGTTCTAGTTCTGTTTCTGTCAAGGAGCAGGGAAATGAGTTGATTTTCTCGTCGAACCCGAACGTATCCGCTCCTCGCTTTAATATACAGGGAAGTGTCGTCGAGGTCAAAGCCGCGATACCAGCCAGCACCGCCGTGATGACGGGCGGCAGCCCGAATTTCAGACAGGAGGTGTCCGTTCCCTTTAGCGTAGAGAAGCCCTTTGACGCTTCAAAACTCATCGGGACAGGTTTCGGAATCACCAATGGAAGCGGCAGCGGCATGCATCAGTGGGAATTTACCGACGGAACCGGTCTTCGTTCAGAATACGAGGATATCGACATTTCCGGATGCACCAGTTTTCAGGATCTGGCTGACGTCATGGAAAAAGCCATTCAGGCAAAAAGTTCATTCGGGAAAGACTGTAAAGTCGAAGTAGATGAAAGCAAGACTCCCGCGGTCTTGTCTATAAAGTGGCGGCGCCAATGCAATTCTTATCAAGTATCGGTTTCCGACGGCGCAGAAGGCGTGTCAGGAATTGTGAAGGATGGTCCCGTACAGTTTTCCGGCGGTACCATCGTCGGCCATGAACAGAAGGTGCTGGACTTCTCCTCAATTAACATCAACAATCTGGATACCCTGTTGGGCAAAGGATTCCGGGTTAATTGCGCAACCTGCGAAGGGGAATATATCAACGTGTACTTTTGCTGGAAGAACGACGGCAGCGCGCCTCCGTCCTTCACCCACAACGTGACCATCAACGGACAGAATGTGACCCGTACCATCCACAACATTCCGGTAGAATTGTCCAAGATTACAAGCGGGGACCAGATCGTGAAGAGTATTGTCGATCAGGTAAAGCCCAGCCTGAATCATTATACGGACATGGAAGTGGGAGATCCGACTACCTCTCTGGTCATCCAGGACAAACGTCTGGGTCACGTCTACGATAATACGACCGGGAAGGAATACATCGGCTCTGTGGAAAGCGGTGTGTTTACGAATTTTACATACACGGTAACAAAGGAAGAGATTGCCCCGCCGGAGCCGTCCGAAGGCGAGCTGTTGAAATTCCGGCACTGCCAGCTCATGATTTATGCGGGACAAAGTCCGGATTCAGAGATGATTCCCATCCACCTGCCTTTCCTGTCCCTGACGCAGCTGCGGCTGAACCCGCCAAAGCTGGTGGATCTTACGGATGAAGACCAGCATCCCCTTAAACTGCTTAGAAAGATTGACTGCGCCCACGACAGCATCGCTGACAGCAGGGCGGTTATGGGAGCAGACTACAACCGTCTGGAGCACGCATACCAGGCGCTGACCAATACGACCATCAACTTAAAAGATGCAGAGAGCCGCATCCGGGATGCGGACATGGCTGGCCTTATGATGGAAAAAATTAAGAACGACATTTTAAGCCAGCCCCAGCAGAGCATCATTGCCCAGGCCAGCAAACGTCCCGAGCTGGTGCTTCAGCTGCTCCGTTAAGAAGCCGGTCTTATCTGGCGGGTGTTTTTGCATATATTTTTTAGAGATGTGGATTCTGTCTGAGATCGGTTAAGTTCTCCCTTGGTAATGCCGATATTATCAACAGTAGGTATTTCGGCATTACTAAGGAGGTGTATCTTTTGAATTTCTTTACCGTACAATCGATAAACGCATATACAAGAAATATGGAGATGCAGTTGAAATGGCAGCAGAAGAAAGACAATAATGATTTCACTGCAGATGGAAGCACGAAGCTTATTGATCCTATCGCAAGGCAGGCGGAAGAGATCAGGAGATCGCAGGCTGACGGTTCCGCCAAACTTGCAGCTCAGATCAGATCTAAGCTGGCGAACGGTCAGAAGCTGACCAAGGAGGAGATGGACTATCTGGAAAAGAACGATCCCCAGACCTATCAGAAAGTAAAATCCATCGAGGCTGAGCAGAAGAATTACGAGAAGGAACTGAAGAAGTGTAAGACGAAGGAAGAAGTTCAGCGTGTGCGGATGAATCATACGGCCGCTTCTTTAAGCACGGTGAACAATATTAAGAATAATCCTGCCATACCGGAGGAAAAGAAGCTGGAACTGATCTGGCGGGAACATATGAAGAACATGGCTTTGGAAGAGACTACAAGAGAATTCGTGGAGAGCGGTCAGTATGCCAAGCTTCCGACAGAGGCGGAGAAAGCGGAGGCAGAGAAGGAGATTAAGGAAGCGAAGGAAGCCGAACTTGGAATCGAGGATCCTGCAGAGGATACCGAAGAGGAAGATAAGGTGGAAGAAACTGACAGAGCCGACGCCGGCAAAGAAGGTAATCAGGCAGACGGATCAGAGGAGCAGACGCTGAGCGGTAAGGTGAAGGAGGCGGCGGTCCATGATGCCGTGCGAAAGAGCAGGGCGGCTTTGGACGAACGCAGGCTTACCCGTGCGGAAGCCGAGACGACGCCGGAAGCGCTGAAAGTAAAGCGGGCCAAAGCCCGGGCGGCTTACAATGAGAACCGGGGCGACATAACGCCAAGTCAGTTATACGATGTGAAAGTGAAATAGAGACGTTGAACGCGGGCATCGTCCGCGTCAGGATCTCCGATCGTGCAGCGCCGCGTTGAAGCTCGGTCGGCAATAAGCCGCAATGATAAGAATTTACGGGATAATAAAAGGACTGTGAGAAAAGTCTGAGAATTACGACTTTTCTCACAGTCTTTTTTTGATATAGTAAGCTTACATATTCTCGGCGATATGCCGCGCTACATATACTCCGCTTGCCGAGGCGTGGGACAGGGAATGGGTGACTCCGCTTCCGTCTCCGATAATATACAGACCCTTATACCTGCTTTCCAGGTTCTCGTCAAGTTCTACTTCCATGTTATAGAATTTTACTTCTACGCCGTAGAGCAGGGTGTCGTCGTTGGCGGTTCCCGGAGCGATCTTATCCAGCGCATAGATCATTTCCATGATGCCGTCCAGAATTCTCTTGGGAAGGACAAGGCTCAGGTCGCCGGGGGTAGCGGCGAGGGTAGGGGCTACAAGACCTTCTTTGATCCGATTGGCAGTGCTTCGCCGCCCTCTGACCAGATCGCCGAACCGCTGTACGATCACGCCTCCGCCGAGCATATTCGAGAGTCTGGCGATGCTTTCGCCGTATCCATTGCTGTCTTTGAATGGTTCGGAGAAATGCTTCGCAACCAGCAGTGCAAAATTCGTATTCTCGGTCTGGTGTTCGGTACCTTCATAACTATGTCCGTTGACAGTGACGATGCCGTTGGTATTTTCATTTACCACGATTCCATAAGGGTTCATGCAGAAGGTACGGACATTGTCTTCAAATTTCTCTGTGCGGTAGACGATCTTGCTTTCATACAGTTCGTCTGTCAGATGGGAGAAGATTACGGCCGGAAGTTCTACGCGGACTCCGATGTCCACACGGTTGGATTTGGTCGGAATGTCAAGCTCATGGCAGATCTTTTCCATCCATTTGCTGCCGCTCCTTCCCACGGAGACGATACATTTTTGGCAGTCGGCCGTATGTTCGCCGTAATGGACACGGTAACCGCCGTCTATGCGTTCCAGACTGTCGATTGCAGTGTTAAAATAGAAGTCTATCTTATCCTTCAATTCCTCGTACAATTGTTCCAGGACGACGTAATTAATATCGGTTCCAAGATGGCGAACGGAAGCGTCAAGAAGCTTCAGCTTGTTCTGGAGACAGACTTTCTTGAATTGGGTCCCGGCCGTAGAATACATCCTGGTCTTTTCTCCGCCGTGGGAAGTGTTGATATCATCCACATACCGCATTAATTCAAGCGCCTGGTCTTTGCCGATGTACTCATAGAGCGTTCCGCCGAAGTCGTTGGTAATATTGTATTTTCCGTCTGAAAATGCGCCGGCGCCGCCAAAACCATTCATAATCGCGCAGGTCTTACATTTGATGCAGGACTTTACTTTCTTACCGTCGATGGGACAATGCCTGTCCTTTAACGGAACGCCTGTTTCAAAGACGGCGATCTTAAGCCGTTCATTTTTTTTGAGTAATTCATAGGCCGAAAAGATCCCGCCGGGGCCTGCGCCTACGATAATGATGTCATAATTCATGGTATTTCACTCCTTAGTTTTTCTGTGCAAAATTTTCCGGTGCAAATTTCTTTCTGTGCAAATTCTTTCTGTGCAAATTTCCTTCTATGAAAAGTCTTTGTCTGTTTTCATTATAGTCAATTTATGGTCGGTGTGCAAGGCATGTCTTCGTAATACTTCATGAAATACTTTATGAATACGTTGTGATATCTTTGCGGCAGGTTGCCGTTTATATCTGTCCGTGCCGGTTTTTGTAGCGCAGGAACAGTACAGATGTAAGCGCAAGGCAGATTCCTTCTGCCAGTGCGGCCGCCCACCAGATTCCTTCTCCGCCGAAAAGGGCCGTCAGGAGCCGGAGGCTTAAGGCGACGAAGAAGAAGCCCCTGCCAAGGGAGATTGCCATGGCAGACTTCGGGTATTCGATCGCGGTAAAGAAGCCTCCGATTATGACGTTAAACCCGCAGAGCAGGAAGGAGTAGGAGAATGTACAAAATACACTCACGGAGGCGCGGCGAAGTTCCTTAAGTCCGGGCGAGATAAACAGGCCGACCAAAGGCGCGGCAATCATGCGGGATACGATAAAAGCTGTGATTGAGAATACAGAGCCGAAAGCCAATGCGTATTTCAGCAGCTTATGATATTTATCGGACATTTTTCTGCCATAGTAGTAGCTGACCAGAGGCTGTATTCCCTGGGCGATGCCCGC
Organism: uncultured Dorea sp.; assembly: GCA_910585725.1. Lineage (GTDB taxonomy): Bacteria > Bacillota > Clostridia > Lachnospirales > Lachnospiraceae > Sporofaciens. The sequence goes on from CAJUFA010000014.1 coordinate 25,362, forward strand.
CATGGACATTACGATGATCGTGCTGACATAGGTAACGATCGTATAGCTGACGATAAATTCTTCGTTCAGATATGTCAGGATGGCATGGTTGAACAGGAAGATTACGATTCCGGCAGAGAATTCCGTAATTCCGGAAGATAATCCGATTTTTACCGTCCGCAATGCGAGAGACGGCGAAGGGGAGAAACGTACAGGTTTCATATGAGTCTTACTGCTGCAGAAATGTGTCAGGTACAGAAGAACGACGATCAGCTGCGACAATCCTGTGGCAAAGGCGGCTCCCCAGACTCCCTTGTGGAAGACGATCACGAACAGATAATCCAGGATACAGTTCAGGACGGCGCCGGCGGTAACGATTACGGTCGCTTTCATAGGATATCCGTCCGTCTTGATTAATATTTCCAGGGAATAGGAGCATATGAAGAATACGCTGAAGCCGGCGATCGTTGTTATGTAAGTCCTGACGTATTCAATCGTAAGTTCTGTGGCGCCCAGAAACAAGGCGATGGCTTCTGATTTCCAGAGGACAATGGCAGTAACCAGAGCCGATACCAGGATCACGGTCAGTATATTCTGGGTAAAGACTTCTTTTGCCTGTGTTTCGTTTTTCTGTCCAAGCAGGATGGCGATGACGGTGGAAGAACCGACGGCAAACATCAGGGCGACGGAAAACAGGAGAGTCACAAAGGGCATGGCGATGTTGACGCCGGAGAGAGCAAGCTCCGACACACCTCTTGCCACGAACAGACCGTCAATCATGGTATAGAGGGCATAGACCCATTGAGCCATAAGCGACGGGATGATAAAACGGAAAAAATCATGTTTCAGGGATTTCCCTTCTAATTTCAAATTTCAAACCTCCTAAGATTTATAGATAATTTATATTTTACACAATATTGATACTATAAGATTATAGTTAATGTGCGCTAGAGATAGTTAAACCATAATATGAGGGGAGAGTCAAGAGGGATTTGTGATTTTGTCATGTTTTTGTTGTCGAACGAAAGTCGGAGTTTTGGTATTGACAATGAAGCCGGAATATTGTATCATTTTTTTCACATACATATAGTTTATCATTTAATCAAATCAGATTTCTAAGAATCTGCATTGGAGGTTTTCAATACCTTCAATTCTAAAGAAACCCATTTAAAAGATAGTGTAAAAAGTGAATATGAAAGGAGAAGATGAAGTACAAAAAAGTAATTATATTTTTATTGCTTGCACTGGGTGCGGCAGGCGTCTGCAGAGTGTGCTTTCATTTGGAAAACCCTCAGACTGTTGCCGCCGTAAGGCGGGAAGTACAGGCGGCCGGCGAAAGAGAAATAAGAGAGTCAGACAAAATTGCAGTTGTGAATCTTGATGAAGGAACAAGAAGAGACGGAAGGCAGATTAACTATGCCCAGGAACTTTCGAGATTTCCGACCATGGATTTTGAATATGCTTCTTTGGAGGCCGCGAGGACAGGGCTTGAAGCAGGAAGGTACGGAGCATATGTTATCATTCCCGCCGCTTTTTCGCAGAATGTAAAAAGTATTAACACGGCGCCGCAGGCGTCGCAGCTGGAATATGCCGTCAATAAGTCATATTCCGGCGAAGGGCAGTACAAACTCCTTTATAATGTGCGAAGTTATATTGATTCGCTGAGCAATCGTTTAAGCTATATGTATGTGGATAATATCTTAAAGGAGTTTCATGAGGCGCAGGACGGAGCGGACCGTGTAATGGAAAACGACTTAAAAGATAAAGAGGCAATTGAGAAGATCAAGGCCCAGGAGCTGGTGATATTGGTGGAAGCGCCGGAATATCAGATGGAGAAAAGCGAGCCGAAAGAACCGGATATCACGGAGTATGTGAAGAAAAATAGAATGCTTACGGATGCAATGAATGTGGAATATACGAGAAGCGTTCAGAATATCCGGTCGGAAGTTGCGTCTCTAAGCTCGGATGGTATGGTTTTGGCAGAGAAGCTAAAGACTTTATCTTCTGATGTGCCGGAGGTTGACCTGACCGTCGACAAGAACGGACAGAGTATTATTGAGAAAGCAGACAGTCGTCTTCTCGCGGAATTAGAACGGCAGTCTGGGAGTATGCCAGACGAAAAAAAGATAGCTTGCTATTTAAATAGTCTTCTTGAAAACAACCAGAAGATGCGGGAATATTTGAAGGAGGTCGGAGAGCAGTCGGAGGAACCGAAGCAGCCGGAAGAGGCGACGGAGGAGATTTCCGGAGAACCAAGAGAAATATCGGAACAGCCGGAAGAGCAGTCGGATGAATGGCGGCGGTTCAGTGAGCAGATGTTTGCATGGATGGAAGAAGAAGAACAGGAACTCCGTAACTTTATTGAGGAGGTACAGAGAACGGAGAGGCTGGACATTGAGGGAATCCGCGGACTGGTGAGGACGGAATATACGGAGCCTATGATGTTAAGGGCTGATGAAGCAAGGAAAGAATACGTGCAAAGGCATGAGGAAGAGATTGCGGCGGTCGCAGAATATAATGGAAAGCTCGCAAGCTTTGAGCCGAGGATGGATGATCAGTTTATCTTAGACAATATAAGTGGAATGACAGAAAATTATGCGCTTCTTCAGGATAATTTGCTTGAGAACAGTCGTGCGTACGGGGAATATGCAAAGTATTCTACTGATTCAGTCAGGGAATATGCAGATGAATTGCAGAAGCGGGCGAAAGAGGCTCAGATGAAATCAGACGAGACGATTGCGGAGGGGTTAAGCGAGGCTCAGAGGATAAAGAAAGAATCCAGCTTTGCGAACCAGAAGATTCTTGCTGATTTTGCGTCAAAGCTGCCTTATACAAGAATCGGAAAAGCAGAATATACACAGGTTTATCAATTTGTCGCGGACCCGGTGGAGGCGGAAGATTGTTCTGAGGGGAAGAAGCAAGACAAGGGTCTGTCCGAGACCGTAAATGTTATGGAGAATCAGAAGCATGAGCGTAATAAAGATCAGGAGGTGTCCGAGATCTCGGACAAAAAGAAGACTAAAAAACCAGTCGCATATGCGGTGTTCGGTGGATTTATTGTGATTTTATCAGTGCAGATATATTTTTTTATAAGAAGGAGGAAAAAGGAATATGAGTATTAGAATGAACACAGAGGATGTTATTATGAGAGGGCAGGAGATAGAAAGCCATGTTGAGGATGTTACGGCTCTCCAGAATTATCTGAATGATGTGGTGAACTGCCGGCTTCCGGAGTTGTGGGAAGGGAGTGGATATGAAGGGTTTGCCGCGCGGGTTGCGGAGATGGCGCCGAGTTTTGAGGCTATGAGGGAGTTGATCAGTGAGATCGGACGGGGTGTTGTGATGAATGCGCGTCAGTATGCGGAGTTTGATCGGGCGGCAGGTTCGATGAACCGCGGATAGATATCCGGGGATAGATTCGGTGGGTAGCGGCAGTTATATAAGACTTGATCCGGATGTGGCCGACGGCGGTAATATAAATCCGATTCCGTTAAGTGATTTGTACGGCGTCCCTGTCTTTACGGAAGATATTGACCGTAAGGCAGGCGAGCGCCGTAAGGACAGGCAGGATGCGTTAGCGCATATCAGACGGGAAGTCTTTGGAGTAAGAAAATGCAGTGAGGATGAGATGATAAGGCAGATCCGCAGTCAGATCTTTCAAGGGACACAGGAGTATATTGTATCAGGGCCGGCTGAAAACGCGGAGATGTTTTCCAAGACAGGGTTCCTTCCGGGATTTTCACTAATAGGAATTTTCATACTGCTTCCGAGGCTTCGGAAAATCCGGCGTCTCGGCATTCGGATGGTTGAGACGCTGCGTCGATAAGGGATTAAGAAGAATGATAGTGACATTTATGGAAGAGGGCAAAAAACTGGATATTATGGTGAAGTCCGAGCAGAAAATAGAAGCTGTCTTCAAGGTATTGCTTGAAAATGATATTTTCTCAGGATCAGTAAATAAGCAGTATAGGAATCAAGAGGCGCAGCTTTGCGTGTATTCCATGCGCCGAAGCGCTTATGTGAATCCTATGCTGACCTTTTGTCAGGGAGAGATTTATAATGGTGATATCTTAGATATAAGGTTTGTGGGCAATTAAGCAGATATTTAATGCGGCTCAGGAAAACGGTGGCGTTCCATTCTAATTATAGGAAAAGGGAAGGGTTATGAAGATTCGGATTCGAAAGAGTGATATGTCGGCAAAGACGGTATATGATTTTAAGCGCTTGGAGGAAGGGCACCATCTTTTTCTTCCGTGTAAGATAGAAGAGGAGAAGGAAACGGTCTGTATGAGCTTTGATCTGAGGGGGATGAAGGAAGCGGAAGAGCTGAAAAAAGAGGACCGCGTTATGAAGCTTAGGTTCTTGCTGCAAGTGGCAGATCTTGAGGAGTTGTATCAGAGATATGAGTTTCTGCTCGAACCAGAGAATCTGTACTATGATATCCTGGGAAGAGTAAGGGTGAGAAGAAGAGATACGATTTCATCCGGCAGGAAAAACAGAATGAGGCAGTTCTTAAAACAATACCAGGCTTTGGTCGGTTATCTTCTGGAAGGGGCGAGACCGTATGAAGATTATCTCTATGGTGGAATGGAGATCTTGAAGGCACAAGATGTGACGGCAGTTTTTTTTGAACCTGAGACTGTACAGGAAGAGAAAAAGATATTATCAGAATATTATGACAATCTTCTTGAGGAGGAGAAGAGGAATATGATAAAAGTGAGGAGCCGCAGTTATAGAGGATTAATTAAATATAGCGTGCTATCTATATTTTTGCTGAGTTTATTGAGTTTAGCGTCTGTATACAGTTTTGGATGGTATATGCCCAGGCAGAAGGGGTTAAGAGCTGCGGAAGACGCCTATATTCGGAAGGATTATAGGTCGATGATTGATTCATTGAAAGGATTTCAGGTTGATGAATTGGATCATGCATGGAAATATATGCTTGCGACGGCTTATATTCAGGGGCAGGCTGTGGATACGTTCAGCGCGAAAGATAAGGAGAATATTCTGAGCAAGGTGACGTATCAGTCCGGTGAGAATGTTCTGGATTATTGGATCCATCTGGGACGTATGGAAGTAAAGGAAGCAGAAGATCTTGCAATGAAGATGTCGGACGATCAACTTCTTTTATATGCATATATGCATGAATTACGTCAGGTGGGAGAAGATGAGGGATTATCAGGGGAAGAGAAAAGCAGTCGAAAGCAGGAGTTGGTGAAGGAAATAGAAGAACTCGCCGGGAAGCTGGGAATTGATACAGCGTCGGGCAATGGGACAAATTATGAATATCAGGAAAAACAGGGGGAGATATGAGATATCTGCTGATACAATCTAAACACGGATATCGGGAGTATCCTATCATGGAGGAAAGGGGATGTGAACAGGAATCAAGAAAAACGGATAGCAGGCAGATAGATGTGAATGAGATTAGCATCAGGAAAGTCCGTAACGATGATAGAGTATTCTGTCTTAGCGGGGAGCGGCACATGTTTGAGCGCGGGGAGAATGTCAGTATATCCTCGGGAGAGGAGGCTGTTATTCAGATACCGGTTCTGGAAAGTTATCTATATATCCGGGGAATGCGGTATTTCTTTGACTGCAAAGAGGAGGAGAATCCAGAATACTTGTATCTGAATCAACAGAGACTAGAAACAGGAGAATCCGAGCTGTGTCCGGGAGATGTCCTGTTTTTAAAGAATATGAAGATAGAAGTATGGAAAGACCGCGTTATTATCTGGGGTGATTCCGGAGATTATACAACGACATTGCGGGAATGTTTCAAGATACAGAGACCATGCGGCTTTCCAATCTATAAACGGTCTCCGAGGCTGATGAAGAAGCCGTCAACAGAAAGAATCTTACTGGAATTTCCGAAAGAAAAAGAGAAACAAGACAGAAAAGGGTTTCTTATGACTGTTCTTCCGTCGGTGGGAATGACTGTGGTGACCGTCGCAATCGGTATGATAACGGGGCGGGGTATCTATCTGCTGATGTCTGCGATGGCAACAGGAATGACGGCGATATTTTCCGGAATCAGATACATAGATGAGAAAGAGGCATTGAAAAACAAGAATCAAAAACAAGAGGAGTCTTATCGCAATTATCTGTGGAGTAAACAGAGAGAAATTGCGGCGGCTTACGAGTGGGAGCAAGAAGTATATGCGTATCAAGTTCCCGGGGGCGACGAGCTTGGAAGGATGGTAAGAGAATACAGCAGCCGGATTTATGAGCGGGTTCCCTCGGATGAAGATTTCCTGAATGTATCGGTTGGTCACTGCCTGGGACAGACGAGTTTTGTGATCGAAGGAAAGGAACCGTCATGGGATGCCGGGAGAGATAAACTTACAGAGAATGTGAAGAATATCAGAGAAAAGTATTCTATGATTGATCAACCAAAGATAGTTGATTTGAAAAAATCACATCTTGGAATAGTCGGGGAGAAAGAGATCTTGTGCCGGCAGCTGAAGATCCTGACGTCACGTATTGCGTGTTTTCAGAGTTATCATGAGCTTCGGATGATTGTAATCTATGATAAGGAATATGAAGATGAGTTTCAGTGGATGCGGTGGCTTCCGCATGTGCGGATTCCTGCGCTGAATATGTTTGGGATGGTAAGTTCAGAACGGACAAGAGATCTTGTGCTTGGAAGTATGGGCAGGATTCTGAAGGAACGGGCGGAACATTTAAAAGAGAGAGAAAAGGGGAGTAAGGGGAATTACCTGCCGCATTATCTGTTCTTGATTCAGGAGCCTTCCTGGATTATGGATCACGGAATCATGGAATACCTGCGTATGGAAGGGAAAGAGATGGGCTTCTCTGTTATTTATATTGGCGACGTTAGGGCCAATCTGCCGGAGTATATAGGTACTGTCTTACAAGTCGAAAATTCGGAAGAAGGAAGGTTACTTCTGGATGCCAGAGAATACAAGAATCAGAAAATTAAGCTGTATCAGGCGCAGGATGTGGATTTTGAATGGCTGGCGAGGGATCTTAGCATGGTGGAGCATGAGCAAGGGGTTACCAGTTATATTCCGGGGAATGTTACTTTTTTTGAAATGTATGGTATACAATGTCCGGAAGAACTTGAAATCCGCAGAAGATGGAAAGAGAGCCGTTCTTATAGATCTCTGGCGGTACCTGTCGGGATGCGCTCCGCAGAGGAGACGATGATTTTAAACTTGCATGAGAAAGCTCATGGCCCGCACGGTCTGGTGGCGGGAACAACCGGATCGGGAAAATCAGAATTAGTTCAAAGTTATATTTTATCATTAGCGGTGAATTTTCATCCCCATGAAGTAGGGTTCTTGTTGATTGATTATAAGGGAGGCGGTATGGCAAATATGTTCCATAAGCTGCCTCATCATCTTGGAACAATCACGAATCTGGACGGCGCCGGGAGTATGAGGGCGTTAATCTCGGTGAAGGCTGAATTGTCCCGGCGCCAGAGAATATTTGCAGATTTCCAGGTGAACCATATCAACGGTTATATGAGATTGTTTAAGGAGGGAGAGGCGCATGAGCCGATTCCCCATCTCTTTATCATCAGTGATGAATTCGCGGAATTAAAGAAAGAGCAGCCGGACTTTATGAAGGAACTGGTGTCGGCGGCGCGTATCGGAAGGAGCCTTGGCATTCATTTGATTCTGGCGACACAGAAACCTGCCGGCATTGTAGACGAACAGATTTTGAGCAACAGTAGATTCCGGCTGTGCCTGAAAGTGCAGAATGAAAGCGACAGTAAAGAGATCTTAAAGACGCCTGACGCGGCTAATATCACCCTGCCCGGGAGAGCATATATACAGGTTGGAAATAACGAAGTTTATGAAATGTTTCAGTCCGCATGGAGCGGGGCTTCGTATAGAGAGACGGAGGAACAGACCAGGACGGATGATGAGCGCGTCTATGTGGTAAATGAATTCGGACAGGGAAAACTGATCAATCAGGATTTAAGCGGAAAAAAAGGAGAATATCTCGCGTGCATGACGCAATTGGAAGCGGTGGTCGCGCATATCAGGGAGGTGTTCGAGGATGAAGGAAGGGCAGAAGTAAAGAAGCCGTGGCTGCCGCCGCTTGAGGAGATGATCGTCAGTCCCTGTGCAGGAGTCATAAGAGAGCCGGGGATGAATAAGTTAGAACCCGAGTTGACGGTGAGTCTGGGGATAACGGATATTCCTGAGATACAGAAGCAAAAGGAGCTAAAGCATAGCTTTGTAAAAGAAGGGAATCTCTTATTTGTAGCATCCGCGGGTTTTGGAAAAACGGTGTTTTTAACAACAGTTTTGATGAGTCTGGCTATTTCTTATGATGTGGACGATCTGAATTATTATATTTTGGATTATGGAAATAATGGTTGTATGCCGTTGAAGGGACTTCCTCATACGGCGGAATACATAGCTCTTGATGATAAGGAACGATATTGGAAGTTTAAGAAACGGATTACAGAAGAGATTACTATAAGAAAACGATTGTTTGCAGGATATGCGGCGTCGTCGTGGGAAGCATACCAGGAGTTAACAGGAGAGTCCGTAAAGGTGATCGTGATAGCAATTGATCAGTTTGATGTTGTGAGGGAAGCCGGGATCGAAGAAGAGGAATTCTTTACAAAGCTTACGCGGGATGGGGCGGGACTTGGGATCTATACGGTTGCTTCTGCGAACAGAGTGACTGCGATCCGTCAGGCAACTTTGAATAATTTCAACAAAAAGATAGCGGGTTATAATTTTGATGAAAACGAGACATTTCAGACAGTGGGAAGAACGGCGTATAGACAGACAGATAAAAAAGGCCGTGTGCTGGTAGGAGGGAAGAATGTACATGAGGCGCAGATCTATGCGATGGTCCCATGTGAAGATAAAACTGTGTATGGCAGGGCTCTGAAAGGTTTGGTACAAGAGATATGCAGGAAATATCCGGGCAGAGAAGCGCCGCATATCCCGGTTCTCCCATCGGAATTTTTTGTATCTATGATGAAAGAGTATGACAATGACGGCAGCAGTTATCTGGTTGGGCTTGAGGTTGAAGAAGTAGCTTTGAAAGGGTTTGAGCGGACTGCGGGTTTGTTTGTAATCATAGGAAATACAGGAATTGGAAAGACAAATATGCTTAAGGTACTTGCGGATCAGGCAGTTTTAAGAGGCAGAGTCTGTCTGTTTGATTCTCGTAGTATGGAGATGTATGATTACCGCCGGTTTTCAAATGTCTTATACATAGAAGGAAAGAAGGAAGCAGATGCATTTGTAGAAGAACTTTCTGGAGAAATTGAAAGCAGAAGACAATTTTTGAAGGAAAAGCTTCGTGAGAATCAGGGTATAAGCCCAAAACAATTAATAGAAGAGACGCCGTTTTATACGGTATTGATAGATGATCTTGATGATTTTACGGAACTGATGAAGGGAGACTCGGAGCGGGCGGCTTCGCTTATAAAAGAAGGAAGCGCACTCGGCGTTACCTGTATCATTACGGTTCATGCGGCGAAATCCCGGGGAATGAGCGCGATGGATAAGTTGATTAAGCAGGCTGCGGAGGGACTTGTATTAAGTTCACAGGGAGTTGTGCCGATCTTTCCGGTTTTAGCTATGAGAGAGTACCCGAAGTCCAAGGAAGGACTTTTGTTCAAGAACGGCGCCTATCAAAGAGTGCGTCTTCCCCTGCACGACTTTCCGGGAGCGCCGCTTCACAAAAACAAAGCGCCGTCAGAAGAATAAGCAAGGAATCCTGTAACGTGGGCAGGCGGTAAAAGACGGGTGAGAAAGAGAGGGAAAAGATGGCAGATAAGATACAGGTTAACCGACAAAATATAGAAAACGATGCCATGCAGATAGAAAGCGCGGCTTCCTATCTGATGAAAGTACCGTTGGATTCGCAGGATACAAGATCGACGATTCCGGCAAATGCAAACGGTAAGGAGGCATATGAAAGATCTCAGGAGAGAATTTCAGCTTTGGGGGATTTATTAGACCAAGAGGTGGAGAATATTAGAGAGCTCAATGAGGCGTTTGAGAAATTTGACGAGATGATGGGACTGCTTACAGGGAATGTAAGCAGAGGAATATAGATAAGGTAACGACAGGGCGGGGGGTGCGTCTTATACAAAGAAGTGATCATTTAAGTCCGGCAGATATAAAGAGGCAGTGTATGCGAGCGTCAAGCCGTATTGAAGAGGATCAGAGAGTTTTGGAAATTATCGGGAAAAGTATTGACTCGTTTGCAGGAGATCTTGAAATCAAGAGCGAGTCTTTTGAAGCCCTAAAACAGCAGCTTTCGGATTATCATATCATAATTGAAGCGATGCAGATTGCGAACGCTACGGATATGGCAGATTTTAAAGTCTTAGGCGGCGGTGTAGGCGATGAGATACTGGATGGTGAGACGATATTCGCTCAGATGGAGAATTCGCTGAAAATGAAAGAAAGCTATCTGGCGAGTGAAGAGATATATCGGAGAAAGATGCAGACAGAGGAAAACGTACTTTTCTATATATATTATTGCTGGAAAGCCGGGCAATATGAAGCGCTGGCGAATAACAGCCAGAGACTTTATGAGGAGTGGCGGGAGAAAACAGAGAGATTCGATAGGATTGTCGCAGAAACTAATGGTTTATTTGCAGATAGTGAGGGCATACGCGTATTAATACAAAAAGGGCAGACAGAGATTGCAGGTGCATTCCGACAGGGAGTTTATATCTTTAACGGAGACGATCAATGGCGAAGGCAGATTATGAACGCAGGTATGCGTCTTGCTATGGGGTATGATGATAGAGGAGGAGATCAAAATGGTCCGTATACGCTTTGGCAAAGAGGTCTGGATTCTGACAGAAATTATATGAGAGAATTGATTCACAGTTATGAAGAATATGCTGAGTATTCCGATAAAGAAATTGAGGAGTTCCTTCAGAAACTAAATAGTGAAGGATGCGGATATGTTGCATTTGCCAATATTGTCGTAGATGAATACAGGAGAAAAGAAGAAGAGTTCAGACGGATATTCGGTTTTCCTCTTTTTCTTGAGAATGTGAATGGATATAACTATGTAGATTATAACCGTCTTATTATTGACCTCTACTGTGCCAGTGACAATCATAAAGAAGTAAAAGTTATGTGGCGGGAATATGATATATATGATGAGAATGAGGATATTTCTTCCACCAACGGCAGGGGAACGACGCCGGAAGACAGAATATACCGATTTGAAAGATATATGCGGGAGCATGATATATCGGTAAAGATTGAGAATATAGAATGTAAACAGGATGAGGTATATCAGAGATGCAAGGATGAGGAGAAGTCAGGAAACAGGGTGATTATCAGTACTTGTCCGGTAAGGTTGGAAGACAAAGAAGGAGAGCCGGTTCAGACGGACGGAGGACATGCAATGACGGTGACGGGATTAACAGACGACGGAAGAATCGAAGTGTCATCCTGGGGAGAAAAATACTATATTTCACCGGAGGATTCGGATTATGCGGCTCCAGAGAAAAACCGCGCCGGAAATGCATATATTCGTATTCAGTCTGTTCAGTTTTAAGTGGGAGAGGAAAATGATATATTGAGAAAAGCAGTATTTTTTACGTGCGGTATTATATCGTTTCTGATAGCGGCAGAAGGGTATTTGGTAATAAACAGTAGGATAGACGATGAGAATCGTCAGAATATCCGGGAGGAAGCGAAGATGAAGCAGGAATATCAAGAAGCGAGAGGAAAAGTAAGGGGATATCTTAGGGAGATTGGTATAGAAGCGCCGTCCATTGCAGAAGTAGAAGAGAATCCGTATATTTACCGTTATAATCATGAACTTGGAAAAGAAAAAGGATTATTGGACGAAGATCGTCTGAATCGTTACTATCTGAATCTGCAGGCGGTATACAGGGCGAATCTGGATGCATATCTGATGGAAATGTTGGATGTGGAAGACCTGGACGAGGAATTAGTGAATAGTAGTCTGGGATTTGTAAGTCGCAGGGCAGAAGATCAGAACCTGTATGAGAGGGAATCTACTATGGGACTTGCGCATATTTATCAGAGGAATAACCTGTATATCGAATATCTCAGTGAAGAACAGTTAAGTATTTTGAGACAGTCGTTAGAATCAGAAAAAGCGTTGGTAACGAATGAGATTAAAGATATGGTGAGGAATACCTTCAGGGAGGTTGTAAGGGTCCGTAATTCCAGGGATTGGGAGGATAAAAGTGAATTTCTCTACCCGGAAGCCGAGGGGAAAAAACCAAAGATTCCGAACCATGCCTTGGTATTGGGAATTACGAACGCCATGAAATACGATTCGTCGGGGAAACTGCTGCCTGACAGATACAGGAGAGAAAAATATGAGTATCTGGACAGGATTAAGAAAGAGAAAGAAAAAGAATATTCTGAGATATTAGGAGCAGAAGTTTATATATTAATAGAATAGGCAAGAAAAACAATATGTAAGATGCAATAAGCAGTCTTAGGACAGTTTGCCGGGGAGAGAAATAAGAATGGAATCAAGAAAAGAGGAGATGAAGGCAGAAGAAGAATTGAGGAAGGGTAGACAGGTCTGCCGGGAGGAGGAGGAAGAAGACAGAGAGATGGGTGCATATCACCTGCGACTGGAATATATGTACGAACATTGTTCAGAGTATGACCAGGAGATACGCAGAATTCTGGAAGAGCAATGGGAGATGTTAAATAGTCTGAGATTAAGGAAAAAAGAATTTACAGATACCGTCTTATCAAGATATTTGTCTTGGCATATTTAATGTACAATGATATAATACTTTAAAGGGGAGGGAGGATTATGGCTGGCCAGGACAGACGAGAGAGTATTATCGGTCAGATGCAAAAGAGCGAAGCTCCTTTATCCGGAACAAAACTGGCGTCGATGTTCCATGTGAGCCGTCAGGTAATTGTACAGGATATTGCGTTGATTCGCGCTTCGGGTTACGATATTATCTCCACGAACAGAGGGTATATTTTGAATACGGTAAAGTCGGCAAGAAGGGTATATAAAGTACAGCATACGGATGAACAATTGGAGGATGAGCTGTGTGCGATCGTGGATCTTGGAGGCTTTGTTAAAAACGTAATGGTTAACCACAGAGTATATGGACGGATAGAGGTAGAATTGAATGTTGGTTCCAGACGGAGGGCGGCTGAATTTATGGACGACATCCGTAATGGAAAGTCCAGTCCTCTTAAGAATATTACTTCGGATTATCATTATCATACGGTGACTGCAGATAAAGAAGAGATTCTTGATCTAATAGAAGATATGCTGAGAGAGAAGGGATATCTGGTGGAAACAGGCTGCTGATTTTGATTGATACGACGAAGCGTCGGGGAATCGGTAAATTAGCGATAATGGATAGTGTAATGCAGATAACAGTAGAGATACCAGAAAGGAGGAAGAGATATGGCAGAACACAAGATTATTACGATTGGCCGTCAGTTTGGAAGCGGGGGCCACGAGATTGGGAACATATTGGCAACCAGGCTTGATATCCCATTGTATGACAATAATCTGGTCAGGATGGCGGCGGAGAAGTTAGATATCAGAGAAGAAACAGCGCGGGCAGTTGACGAGACGACGCTGAACGGTTTCTTGAGAGGGTATGTAATCTCGCCGATGGGATATAAGGATTCGATTCGTTCGGATGAATATAATAAGCCGTTGAATGAACAGTTATATGAGCTGCAGTCGGAGATCATTCGGAAATTATCGGAAAGGGGATCTTGCGTGATCGTAGGCAGATGTGCGGATTATATTCTTAAGGGCGCTTTGAATTGTATTGATGTTTTTATTTGCGCCGATATAGAGGACCGGATTAGAAGGATTGCGGCAAGATATGATCTTTCGGAAAAGAAGGCGGCGGACAGGATTAAAAGGATCGATCGTGAGAGAAAGTACTATTATGAGTCTCATACGGGCCGCGAGTGGGGCAGTCCGTTATCACATCAGATTTTGCTTAATGTGAGCAGGCTTGGAGTGGACAGGGCTGCGGGTATGTTAGAGATGATATATCGTGGGAAGTTTTCTTAAGACATCAATAAGATATGAACCGTACGGTGCGGAAGACATAAGAGGATCGGGCAGGGTAGACCATAGGCGCTACCCTGCTGGTTTTATATACCATAGTTTTTGTCTGCATATAAAAATGAAAGGGAAGTCGTATATATTATGGATATGATAAAAGAGATTCTTATGGATACCGGCATAGACAGTCTGAAGATGCTGCCGTATCTGTTTGCGGCATTTGTGTTGATCGAAGTTTTGGAACAGTATTCGGGCGCATGTACGGAGAAGATACTTTTGAAAGTGGGAAAGGCAGGTCCTGCGGCAGGAGCTTTGCTTGGGTGTATTCCTCAGTGTGGCTTTTCTGTTATAGCGGCGAATCTCTATGCCGGTGGGATTATATCGATGGGGACGCTCGTGTCGGTTTTCATAGCAACTTCTGACGAGGCTATTCTGATTATGATCGGGAATCCGAATGCTGCTGCAGAAGTGTGTTCATTACTTGCGGCAAAGATTGCGATCGCGGTAATAACGGGATATCTTGTAGATCTGTTATCGGCAAAGAAGATAACGGCGCTGGAGGGTAAGGGAAATCTGTGCAGAGAATGGGGCGGCCATAATGAAGAGAAAGGAATCGTACGGTCGGCATGGGATCATACAGCTAAGATATTCTTATATCTCTTTTTATTTACAGGCGGGTTGAATCTTTGTGTAGAAGTGTTTGGAATAGAGCAATTGTCAGAGTTCTTATTAGGAGATACGCTGCTGCAGCCTTTGGTCGCTGCTGCAGTCGGGCTGATTCCGAATTGTGCGGCGTCTGTGATTCTGACACAGTTGTATCTTGAGGAGGCGATTTCTTTTGCTTCTGTCATCTCCGGTTTGTGTACAGGCGCTGGTATCGGACTTGTCGTACTATGGAAGGTGAATCAGGATAAGCGGGAGAACTTTAGAGTGATCGCCGTATTGTTTGCGGCAGCCGTGTCGGCGGGTATAATTTTGGAGATATTGGCATAAAGAAAATTGTATAATGAAAATGGGGAAAAATAGAAAAAAGTATACTATATAGACACATTGTACAGGGTTTAAGAATTCTAATTGCATTTTTGAAAGAATGTGTTATAATATTCACGACTCGGTGACGAGGTTTAATCAGACAAAGCATGAGTTTTACTTCTGACTGGATAGAGCGCCAGAAGAAATGAGGAGGAATTAGGATGGCTACAAAAAGAGCAACATCTGTAACTAAGAAAGCAGAGGCAGTGAATACTGCAAAAGAAACTGTCAAGGAGACACAGGCGACAGAAAAAGCGGCAAATAGCGCGGAAAAGACAGAAAAGGCGGAACCGGGGAAAGAACCGGCGGACGCTGCGACTCAGCCGGTTAAAGCATCTGTGGAAGAAAAAACTGCGGAAGTAGAAGTCAAAGCACCTGAGAAGAAGACATCGACAAAAACAACATCAGTAAAGAGACAATCTCCGGCGAAGAAAGAGACAGCCGCGAAAAAGGAAACAGTAGTGAAGAAAGAGACTGCAGTAAAGAAGGAAACGACGAAGAAGGCGCCCGTGAAGACAACAGCAAAGAAGGAAACAACGAAGAAAGAGATCAAGATAAATGCAATTGTCGAGGATCATGGGAGACAAATAGAAGAAAGTGCGATTGTTGCTAATGTCAAGAAAGCATGGAAAGCATCCGGTAAGAAGATTGGCGATATTAAGACAATAGAATTGTATATCAAGCCAGAAGAGAATGCTGTATATTATGTTGTGAACGGGACGGATACAGGAGCGGTTGCATTATATGAGTAAGTCGAAAAAACTGCTGCACGATGTGCGGCAGTTTTTTTACGGAACGAATATATCATATTGTATTAAAAAGCCCATAATGATATAATCTATAAGTGACAGGAAATGATAAGGAGAAGATATTATGGAAATGGCATGGAGTGTGGAGGATAACATATTGCGAGGCATGGACGGACCGACAAGCGTGTTCCTGGCGGGGTCTTTTCAGGCGGCAGTTATAAGTTTTGCCGTGATCATTGCGGTTGGCGTGGTTATCTGCCTTTTCGGACTGAAATTAGTTAGAATCTTGTCAGCGCTCATAGGATTAGCCGCGGGTGTTTGTATTGGAATAGCAATAGCGTCTGTTCTTAAATTCACCGGCATGCAGACTCTCATAGCAAGTTTGGTTTGTGCATTGGTATTGGCCGTGCTGTGCGCCGTGATTCGTAAGTTCGGGATCTTTGTGTTAACTCTTATCAGTACGATGGGGATTGTATCTTCACTTCTTTGGCCGCGTACATGGATATTGGCGGGAGTATGCGCTGCGGTGTCATTGATTATGTCGGTGTTGTCAATACTTAAGACAGAGGCGGTTGTTACTGTTGTTACAGGGATATCCGGAGGATTGTCTGCAGGGATGTCTATAGCCGCGCTGATTGGCCTTAATGAGAAGAACTGGTGGATTGGGTACGTGATCAGCGCGGCGCTGGCGCTTATAGGTATCTGGTTCCAGTTTATGATGCAGTCGAGAAAGATCGGAAAGAAAGAAAAAGTATATTCGAGACAGGTACGGGAGGAGGTGTCAATGGAATCTGAGGTAGAACGGGCCAGATTGATCCTGGAGGACGACGAAGAGGATGGAGAGGGCGAAGACGACAGCGATATCGTCATAGGT
Organism: uncultured Dorea sp.; assembly: GCA_910585725.1. Taxonomy (GTDB): domain Bacteria; phylum Bacillota; class Clostridia; order Lachnospirales; family Lachnospiraceae; genus Sporofaciens. Next base: position 42,003 of record CAJUFA010000014.1, read on the forward strand.
TCCGGTAAAAAGAATAAAGAACGAAAGAATAAGAAGAATCGCAGAGATCAAAAAGAAAAAGGTAAAAAAGACGGCAAAAAGATAAAAAAGGATAGAGGCAGTTCGGAAGATCAGGAGGATGACGACATTACTTTCATAAACGAAGAACTATGAAGGAATGACCAATTTTGCCCAGATCTAGACGGTTGGTTGTTTTTTTGATCAGATGTGATATAATACCATTATGACACTGGCATACTATTTTATGATTGAAGAAAGGGTATGTTGAAAAAAGAAAGCGAAGGAGGCCCTGGTATGAAGATAGATATGCATTGCCATGTAAAAGAGGGCTCTATTGACAGTAAAGTAAGTTTGGATGAATACATTACAAAACTGAAAGAGCATGGATTTGAAGGAATGTTGATTACGGATCATGATACTTATAAGGGATACCGTCATTGGAAGTATCATATGAAAGGAAAGGTGCATGAAGATTTTGTAGTGTTAAAAGGAATTGAATATGATACCCGGGATGCGGGACATATTATCTGTATTATGCCTGAAGGCGTTAAGATGCGCCTGTTAGAGATGCGCGGTATGTCGGTCAGCGTACTAATTGATTTCGTACACCGGCATGGGGGAATACTCGGGCCGGCGCATCCTTGCGGGGAGAAGTATCTGAGCTTTACGAACACGAAGAGATTCTACAAATCGCCGGAGATTATTAAGAGATTCGATTTTTTTGAAGTGTTTAACGCCTGTGAGCCGGAGGAATCGAATAGGGGAGCGATGAAGCTTGCCATGAAGTATAAGAAACCTGGAATCGGCGGAAGCGACGCGCATAGGCTTGACTGTGTATCGATGGCATATACAGAACTTCCGGAACGGGTGACCTGTGAGACAGAGTTGATATCATTGATCCGCAGTAAAGCGCCGATCGGAGTCGGCGGTACGATCTACGGCAAGACGACGAAGGATAAGATAGGAAAGGCGAATAAGCTGTTGGTATATTCTTTCTGGTTTTATAATAAAGGCGGCGAGCTGTTAAAGAGACGTAAGAGAAAAGAGAAGGGGCAGATTGAGAATCCGATTGATCCGATTGATCCGATTGAGATACCTTACCTGAAACTTCGGGGGCAAAAGATGTAGTTGAAAAAAACAGGAATGTTGGAAAATCATTTTTCGGCAATCCTGTTTTTTATTTCCGCGGGCAACAGGCCGAACGGGCATGCCTGTTCGGAGGTTCCCGCGGACAGTATGTCGGATTGACTCTATAAAAAGAGCAGTCCTATATGATATATGATTACGCTCATTCCCCACGCAGTCAGTATTTGAAAGGTAAGAATGCTAAAGGTAGCTTTAAGGCTGCCAAGTTCCCGATGAATGGTCGCTATGGTCGCAGTACAAGGAACATATAACAGGCAGAAAACCATTAGCGAATATGCGTTGGCGGCGCCGAAGCCAAGGCTCCCCAGAGTGGCGACCATGGCGTTCATGCCATTGGCGGTTGTAATATTCTGAATACCGAACAATACACTGCAGCTGGATACGACGACTTCTTTTGCTGCAATTCCGGCGATCAGCGCTACGATAATCTGCCAATATCCCAATCCGGCAGGTTTAAATAGAGGAACGATAGCTTTTCCCGCCAGGGAACCGAAGCTTTGTGTAATATCCGTGACATAACCATGGGGTCCGAAGTTCAGAAGCCCCCACATGATGACGGAGGCGATGAAGATAACGGTGCCGGCTTTTGTCAGGTAATCCTTGATCTTTTCCCATACATAGATGAAGATGGTTCGGGCATTGGGAGACTTGTATTCCGGCAGCTCGATCAACAGTGCGTGATCAGCCTTGCTCCCGTCGATTTTAGATAGAAGGAAAGCGGTGGTTATGGCGACTGCAATACCCAGTAAGTACATGGAGTAACAGACGATCATGGCATATTTTCCAAAAAACATAGAGGAAAAAAGTACGTAGATCGGAAGCCTGGCGCTGCAAGACATAAAAGGGGTAATCAGTATCGTCTTGAATCGATCGTGTTTGTGTTCTAAAGCTCTGGAGGCCATAATTGCCGGAACGGAACAGCCGAAACCAAGGAGAAGAGGGAGGAACGCCCGACCTGACAGTCCAAGCCGGCTCATGATATCGTCCATTACAAAAGCAACTCGCGCCATATATCCACTGTCTTCCAGCAGCGCAAGAGCAAGAAACAGGATAAATATATTCGGCAGGAACGTAAGGATTCCTCCGACGCCGGAGATGATTCCGTCGATAATCAAAGAGCGGAGCATAGGACTTACATTCAGAGCGGTAAGCCCGTTACCTGTAAAGAATGAGAATTCCTCCAATATGATCTCAAAATAACCTTTTAGCCAGTCGCCGATTGTAAAAGTCAGAAAGAAGACCAACGCCATAATTCCGAAGAAGATTGGCAGGCCAAACCAACGATGAGTTAGATAATAATCGATTCTGTCGGTTGTCTCCTCCTTTTTGGCTTTATTAACCAGGGTTTCTTCGATCACTTCTTCAATAAAATCATATTTCTGGTTTATGATATCCTTTTCATAACTGCGGTTGATGATAGAGTCAATATCAAGAGGATATTGGTTTGCGACAGTTTTGTCCATCTCCAGATGTTTGACGGCGTGCCATCGATAGTTGGAAAGATCGGGATATCTTTCTTTTAATCGAAGTATGATTGTGTCAATCTTGTCTTCAATCTCATCTTCGTAAACCATGGCGTATTCATCATGGTGGTTATGTACGTGAGAAGAAGATTTGCCGGTGTGGTGGTGGATGAAAGGACCTTGTTTGGTATATTGGCTATGGTGGGCCACAGCATGCATCAGAATGGAGAGTCCGGATCGTTTTCTTGCCGATACCGGTATGGCGGGGATGCCAAGCATCTCCGGAAGCCGGTGAAGATCAATCTCCATTCCGCGTTCTTCTACGATATCCATCATATTCAACGCAAGCACCACAGGCTTATTCAGTTCAATGAGCTGCAATGTCAGGTAGAGGTTGCGTTCCAGGCAGGAAGCATCGACGACATTGACGATTACGTCTACTTCGTTGCTCATGATACATTCACGGGCCACAGTCTCCTCCATTGTATAGGAGGTTAAACTGTAAGTGCCGGGGAGATCAATCAGCTTAAATTCCTGTCCTTCATAGACTGTCTTCCCTTCCTTTTTCTCTACAGTTACACCCGGCCAGTTGGCAACCTTTAGATTGGCGCCGGTAAATGCATTGAAGAGAGTCGTTTTTCCGCAATTCGGGTTCCCGATAAATCCGACGTTGATTGTATCACTCATGATGCCTGTACCTCCGTAATCTCAATATGGTCTGCGATCCGCTTTCCAAGAGCAAAGCGCGTGCCCCGGAATCTGGCGGTAAGAGACCCTTTCTTATCATTATTAAGTACTGTAATCAGAGAACCCTCTGTAAGACCCAGCGCCTGCAGCCGTCGTTCCAACTGTAATTCAATATCTATGGACTCGACACGGTAGGTCATGTGATTCTGGCCCTGTTTTAGCGTCATATAGAATTCACCTCGTAAATGTTATTGATAATTATTATCTATTACACGTTTATCATAACACTATTTGACGGGAAAGGCAATGTGAAGTATACTGTTATTTACAAGTTTATGGGGAGAAATATCTTTGAAAGAAACGCCCCGGTTTACAGGAGGATAAAGATGCAGTTATACTACTTTATATTATATTTTTACATATATGGATTTCTGGGATGGTGTACGGAGGTATGTTATGCGACCCTGCGGGAAAAGAAGTTTGTAAACAGAGGCTTTTTAAATGGTCCGATTTGTCCCGTCTATGGAATAGGGGTCGGCGTCGTCGTGTTCTTGCTGGCGTCCCGGGATTGGAGTCTCGTGTCGTTATACGTGGTGTCTACAGGGTTGGTTACGGCAATTGAAGGTATTACAGGGTATCTTATGGATAAGATATTTCATCATAAGTGGTGGGATTATTCCAATCAGCCTTTGAATATCGGAGGATATGTGTGTCTTTTGTTCTCGCTTGCATGGGGAATTGCGTGCGTACTCATCGTGCGGGTGATTCATCCGGTCATTTACAGAGGACTTACGTGGGCGCCGGTCACGCTGGGAATCGTGATTCTGGTAATTTTCAGCGCGGCATTGTTTGCAGACGTGTGTACGACGACGGCAGGAATTATGAAACTGAATAAGAAACTAGAGACGATGGAAAAGATTGCAGTAGAACTAAGGGAAATTTCAAATCTGTTGGGCGAGAATCTTCATGAGAATGTCATGGGAACGCTGGAACGTTCGGAAGAAGCAAGAATTCATTTAGATATGGCGGCGTCGGAACTGCGGGAGAAATGGGGAACCATTTCGGATGAGAAGAAGGAATGGGCGGAATTGAAGGATAAATATGCGGGATTGAAAAATAAATATGATGAATTGTCGGAACGCAGCAGTCTGATAACCCGAAGACTTATCGGGGCATTTCCCCGGATGGAATCCCGGTTTTATAAGGATCACCTGACGGAATTGAAGAAATATATATGGAAAAAGTAACATAAAAGTTGCATCCGTGGGTTTATCTGTGGTAGAATACGACTTAACATTATGTCTTTACATATGCAGATATATGAAGTAGAAGAACAGGAGGGTATTGCGATGGGAATGACAATGACGCAGAAAATCTTGGCGGCTCATGCGGGTCTGGATTCTGTGACGGCGGGACAGTTGATAGAGGCGAAACTGGATGTGGTTATGGCAAATGATATCACGGGACCTATGGCGCTGCCGATATTCAGGGAGATGGCCGAAAAGGTATATGATAAAGATAAGGTGGTTCTGGTTCCTGATCATTTTACTCCGAACAAAGACATCAAATCAGCGGAGAATTCTAAGTCGATCAGAGAGTTTGCGAGGGAGCAGGGGCTTACCTGGTATTTTGAACAGGGAAAATCAGGTGTGGAGCATGCGATTCTTCCGGAAGCCGGCGTTGTAGTAGGAGGCGAATGTATTATCGGAGCAGATTCCCATACCTGTACATACGGAGCTTTGGGAGCGTTCTCTACCGGCGTGGGTACGACGGATATCGCTACAGGGATGGCAACCGGGGAACTCTGGTTCAAAGTTCCAAGCGCGATAAAGTTTGTGCTGACAGGGCAGCCGGGCGCATACGTCAGCGGTAAAGATATTATCATCCATATCATCGGTAAGATCGGCGTGGACGGGGCTTTATATAAATCCATGGAATTCACGGGCGACGGAATTGCTCATCTTTCGATGGACGACAGATTTACCATGGCGAATATGGCGATCGAAGCGGGAGCTAAGAACGGAATCTTCCCGGTTGATGAGAAGGCAGAAAGTTATATGAAAGAGCATTCAAAGAAAGAATATAAGATCTATGAAGCCGATGCAGACGCCGAGTATGACGAGGTGGTCGAGATTGATCTTGCACAGGTACGCCCGACGGTTGCATTCCCGCATCTTCCGGGTAACGCGAAGACCATCGATGAGATCGAGGCGATGGAGCCGATTGTGATCAACCAGGTGGTGATCGGGTCCTGTACCAACGGACGTATGGAAGATATGCGGAAGGCGGCGGCGATACTTAAAGGCAGGACGGTTCATCAGGACGTTCGTGTGATGGTAATTCCCGCGACGCAGAAGATCTATAAACAGTGTATAAAAGAAGGGCTTCTGGACATCTTTGTAGACGCGGGATGCGCGGTAAATACGCCGAGTTGCGGTCCGTGTATGGGAGGTCATATGGGAGTAATGGCGGCCGGCGAGAAGTGTGTATCCACGACGAACCGCAATTTTGTAGGCCGCATGGGACATGTGGATTCCCTGATCTATCTTGCTTCGCCGGAGGTGGCGGCGGCAAGCGCTATTGCAGGTTGTATTGCGAATCCAGAGAAAGTAGGTGACAGATAATGCGGGCGACAGGACATGTATTCAAATATGGTGATAATGTAGATACGGATGTAATTATTCCGGCAAGGTATCTGAATTCTTTTGACGCGCAGGAGCTGGCGAGTCACGCGATGGCAGATATTGATCCGGAGTTTGTGAATAAGGTAAAACAGGGAGATCTTATCGTTGCAAATAAGAACTTTGGCTGCGGTTCTTCCAGGGAACATGCTCCATTGTGTCTTAAGACTGCGGGAGTAAGCTGTGTTATCGCGGAGACTTTTGCCCGTATATTCTATCGAAACGCGATAAATATCGGACTTCCGATTATTGAATGCCCGGAGGCGGCGAAAGGGATTGAAGCAGGCGATGAAGTAGAGGTAGATTTTGACAGCGGAAAAATCTACAATCGTACCAGAGGCACCGAATTCCAGGGACAGCCCTTCCCGGAGTTCATGCAGAAATTGATTGCCGCGGGAGGATTGGTAAAGTATACAAATAGTAAGAGACAGGCGTAAAAAGAAGGGTGGAAAATGAGTCTTTATTATAAAAGTACTAGGAATTCGGAATTAAGAGTAACTGCGTCGGAGGCAATCCTTAAGGGACTGGCTCCGGACGGAGGGCTGTTCGTCCCTGAGAAGCTTCCGATCTTAGACGTGCCGATGCGGGAGCTTGGGAAGATGACATATCAGGAGACGGCATATGCGGTGATGAAACTGTTCCTGACGGATTTTACAGAAGATGAATTAAAAGACTGTATTACTAAGGCATATGACGATAAGTTCGATACGGAAGAGATCGCGCCGCTGGCAAAGGTGGACGGCGTCTATTATCTGGAATTGTTCCATGGAGCTACGATTGCGTTCAAGGATATGGCATTGTCGATTCTGCCTCATCTTATGACTGCATCTGCAAAAAAGAATCGGATTGAGAATAAGATCGTAATATTGACTGCGACGTCGGGGGATACCGGGAAAGCGGCTCTGGCAGGGTTTGCGGATGTGGAAGGCACCCGGATTATCGTGTTCTATCCGAAGAACGGCGTCAGTAAAGTGCAGGAACTGCAGATGGTAACGCAGAAGGGAGATAACGTGGATGTGGTTGCGATCCACGGAAACTTTGACGACGCGCAGAGCGGCGTGAAAGCGATATTTGAAGACAAGGAGTTTGCGGCGGAACTTGCAGAGCAGGGATATCAGTTTTCTTCTGCGAATTCTATCAATATCGGGCGTCTGGTGCCCCAGGTTGTGTATTATGTCTATGCGTATGCAAAGCTTCTGGAGAATGAAGAGATCGGGGAGGGAGAGGAGATTAATGTAGTAGTTCCCACCGGGAATTTCGGGAATATTCTGGCCGCTTATTACGCGAAGCAGATGGGAGTCCCAATCGCGAAGCTTATCTGTGCTTCCAATGAGAATAAAGTATTGTTTGATTTCTTCCGGACGGGGATCTATGATAAGAACCGTGAATTTGTACTGACTTCTTCTCCATCTATGGATATCCTGATCTCCAGCAATCTGGAGCGGCTGATCTATCTGATCGCCGGAGAGGATTCTGCGAAGACGAGGGAATTAATGGAAGGACTCGGCGGCAGCGGCCGTTATACGATTACAGAGGAGATGAAGGCGAAGCTTGATGATTTTGCGGCGGGATATTCTTCTGAAGAGGAGACGGCAGAGCAGATCAAAGCGGTCTATGAGAAGACAGGATATGTGACGGATACCCATACGGCGGTTGCGTCCCATGTCTGCGGGCAATATCAGAGGGGAACAGACGACAAGAAGAAATATGTAGTCGCGTCAACGGCAAGTCCATATAAGTTTGCGAAAAGTGTGATGACGGCAATTGATGGAAAATATGCTGCGTCGGATGAGCTTGTATTGATTGAAGAGCTGCAAAAAATATCGGGAACAGTTATGCCCCGGGCAATTGAAGAGATATTGAATGCAGAGATATTACACACTTTGGAATGTGATGCAGATAAAATGAAAGAGATTGTAAAAGGTTTATGTATTTCTTGTTGAAAAACGTGAAATAATAGAGTATAATATGTGGTAGAAAACCTGGGATGTACGATACTCTTGTAATTTTGAACCTACAAAACTTTAAACGGGACTCTTATATCTCCGTAATATGCCAGGCCTCCGAGTTTAGCAGTGGAAGGCAGAAAAGCGGATGCGGACACCCACCTAGCAATAGCTAGGAGTCAAAATACAGGAACCGGCATTTTGGGGGAGCAATAAATTATAAAGACAGCCTTTAGAGGCTGTCTTTTTGTTGCCATACATCTTATTTCTTAAATATGAACACCGGCATGGGCGGGCAATTCTGTCTGTTATAATATTCATTTACGATTACCGTATATTTTCGGGCAGGAAGCTCTTTCAGGAATCCGAGGATGGACTCCTTCTCCTCGAATCCGGTATCTCCGCCGCTGTAGATGCACAGGCTTATTAATCCGCCGTGTTTTAGGATATCAAGGCTTTGACGGATTGCCTCTACGCTGGATGCCGGAGAAGTGGCGATTCTGTGATCTCCGCCGGGCAGGTATCCGAAATTAAAGCAGATCACGTCCGCCAATTCTTTTTCGGCATATAGGTTCATATGCTCATGTCCGTCAAGAATTAGTTTTGCCCGGCTCCGAACACCATGTTCCGTCAGCAGTCTATCTGTAAGGAGAAGAGCTTTCTCCTGGATATCGAATGCGAGGACCCGTCCTGATTCGCCGGCAAGACGGCATAACATCAGGGTGTCGTATCCGTTTCCCATCGTCGCGTCAATATAGAACCCGCCTTTGGGCGCATGTGAATTTATGATCTCGCGGCACCAGTATGTGACCTGTGACTGCCGCATTGTACTGATTATCGTCTCTCTTCTTTCCATTCCAGAAATTCCCCGGTATTTGCATCCATCTCGAATTCGTACTCTTTCTGGTCGTAGATGATATCACCTTCGTATTTGTAATATGCATCGTCATAATCCAATTCAATCTTAAGGTCCTGCTGAGTGGCTCCGGGAACCCGTTCGAGAGCGAGGGCCGAGGCTTCTTCTATAGAAAGTTGTACGTCGGCCTGATTTTGCCGTCCGTTTTGAGTTTGTTGTCCGTCTTGGTTCTGTTGTCCGTCTGTTTTTTGCCCTCCGTCTACGTCCTGCCGGTCGTCCTGAGCCTGCTGTCCGGTCTGGCTCTGCTGATTCGGGACAGGTGATTCTTCGTAATCAACGCTGAGGATTTCCCCGTTGGAGGCAAGGATCTCGTACTCATATTCTGTATTCTCATTTGTAAATACTACTTCGTAGATGTTTTGTCCGTCGTCACGGTCTTTTGAAACACGGAGACGCGTAACGTCTGCATCTGTCAGATTTGCGTCCGTCAGGGCAATCTCAGCAGCCTTATCCTTTCCGATATCGGACGCTTGCCCGCATCCGGTCAGGAGTCCGGCAATCATTATGGATGTAAGTGCGATATTGATATTTCTTTTCATTATTGGTTCCTCTCTTTCGGATTTATTAAAATTATATTTGGTATCGGCTTTGCAGTACAATCTGCTTAGAAATCAGGAGGCAAGGTCTTACATCTTAAGCACGATTCCTACGCAGGCGCCTGCGGCGATCCACACTAAGGGATGCAGTTTCCCTAGCTTCTTAATCTGTAGTAAGGTGAAAGTAATGATACAAACCGCGGTATTAATCAGATTAATCTCTAATTTCCCCTCCACGGCTGATATGAGCGCAATTTTAAGCAGTTCCCATACCGCATATCCGATCAGGGCGGCAACAGCGGGGCGGATACCGTAGAAAGCCGCTTTCACATTCATGTTCTCACTGAAATTCTCCAGAAACTTTGCAATCATGATGATAATAATCCAGGCGGGGGCGGTAAGCGATATGGTGGCTACTACTGCCCCAGGGACGCCGGCCGCGTTGTATCCGGCATAAGTTGCCATATTGATGCCCACAGGTCCGGGAGTACTCTCGCTGATCGCCACCATATTGGTCAGCTCACTTACGGTAAACCAGTCATATTTACCGGTCAGATCCATGAGAAACGGTAAAGTTGCCATGCCGCCCCCTATGGAAAAGAGACCGATCTTAAAAAATTCATATGCAAGGATCAGATATATCATGTCGTACACCTCCTTTCAAAATGTTTGGCGATAATTCCGGTAAGCCCGGCAAGGATGATGACCAGCGCCGTTGGAATCGGAGTAAAGCAGGTCAGGACAAATGCGGTCAGGAAGACAACGGCTCCCAGTTTATCGACGATCCCCTTCTTTGCCATGGTAAAGACTGTATTCAGCATCAGGGCGCAGACCACGATACGTATTCCTGCCAGCGCATGGAGTACGACCGGCATATGGATGAAATTCTGCAGGATGGAGGCAACCAGACAGATGATAATAAGTGAGGGGGATATCATCCCCAGGGTTCCGGATACACTGCCAAGAAAGCCGGCTTGCTGATATCCTACATAAGTTGCGGTATTGACGGCGATAATTCCGGGAGTACACTGTCCGATGGCGTAGATATCCAGCAGTTCTTCTTCCGTACACCATTGATGCTTCTGAACGACTTCCCGCTGCAGCATTGGCAGCATAGCGAGTCCGCCGCCGAAGGTAAGTCCGCCGATTTTAAAAAAACTGACGTATAGATCGAGTATTTTTTTTGTCTTCATGATACATGCTGTCTCCTTTTTGTTTCTTTCTGTTATGATAAAAGCCGCGCCATGACCATGGCATATATTTCCTGATTTTTTTTGGTCCAGTTGTTCGCGATTATCTCGGCTTCCGCTTCGGTGGGAGCAGTCACAGTAAGGTCGATCAGGGGCATTCGCTGTTCAATGACCTGGCATCTTATGGAATATTCCATGTTTGGATTGCGGTAGTAATCGGATTTGACAGATACTTCATTTTTTAATTCATACTTTTTCTTTTCCAGAAATGTATGAATATCCTTTCGGATAGCGGGAGAAATGTCATTCTTAAAATAATAGATGGTCTCGACCCCTTCTTCCGTGATATGGTAGAAAGTGCGGCTATGGGTGGATTCCTCTCTTATGAAGCCTGATTCCACCAATTCCGATATAGCCTGCTGAAGTTTGAAATATGTGGTATATCCTTCTTCCAATATAAATTCGGAGATCTGAGAATTGGTCAAAGGAAAATCTACTTTATTCAATATGTATAAAATGATTAATTTATATAATTTAAATGTTGTATCCATAGTAATATCAGAATTCCTTTCCCTGCCAGATATCATGTGCTTTTAAATATGCCTGCATCCGGTTGAGCGTCTGGCGTTTATTAGAGGTCCACAGCGGCGCGATCAGTAACGATTTGGGACCGTCTCCGGTCAGGCGGTGAATTACGATGTCGGGCCGGAGGATGCAGAGGCACCTGCCGATTATTTCAAAATATTCGTCCATATCGGGGAGAGCGAAGGGGCGCTGCCGATAATAGTCTGCCAGGTCGGTGCCCTTCAATATGTGCAGCAACTGTAATTTGACGCCCTGGATATCTTGTGTATTCAGATATCTGACGGTAGCGAGCATATGTTCTGAATTCTCCCCCGGAAGCCCGAGAATCGTGTGAACGATTACCGGAATATGCGCCGCGCGAAGTCTGCGGACTGCCTGCTCAAATACAGGGAGTTCGTAACCCCGCCGGATAAAATCAGCGCTTTGCGGGTGTATGGTCTGCAGTCCTAATTCGATCCATACCGGCTTTTGCCGGTTCAGCTCGACCAGTAATTCGAGAATATCTTCACCGAGACAATCAGGTCTTGTGGCGATATCCAGAATCCGAATATCCGGGTGGAGGACGGCTTCGGTAAAAATCTTCCGTAGATACGGAACAGGTGCGTAAGTGTTCGTATACGCCTGAAAATAAGCGATATACGAATTGCCGGAATATTTTAACGAAGCCTGGGACTTTCCCTGTTCAATCTGTTCCGTAATGGAAAGTGAACGGTCCGCGGCAAAATCACCGGATCCTCCAGCGCTGCAGAAGATACAGCCTCGATGTCCGAGAGCGCCGTCGCGGTTCGGACATGTCATTCCTCCGTCAAGAGAGATCTTATACATCTTTGTCTGATAAGTCTGACGCAGAAAATAATCCAGGGAATAGTATCGTTTTTCACCCCAATATACAGCCATATTGTCTCCTCATAATTAAATTATTACACATTGACATCATATCATTCTTCTTTCATCAAATCAATAAAAAGGCTTTTAAATTTTGAACAGATGTAGTATAATATCTTCTGATAAATTCCAACTGGGTCAATTCAGGCCCCTCAAATCCCAGTGAATATATATTGAGCATTCGTATATATGGAAACAAGTAAAAATTAATAATCAGACAAGACGACGCACATGAAAGGTATTGACTATTAAAAAGAAAGGACCATTTTGTAAAATGAGAGAAAAGTATGAGTCATTGCCATTAGCTACGCTCAGGGATCTTGCAAAGGCAAGAGGGCTGAAAGGTATATCTACGATGAAGAAGGCAGAATTGGTGGAGCGTATGTTGGAGGAAGATGAGAAAGAAAAGCAGGCGGCCAAGGAAGCGGTAAAAGAGATGTCTGCGAATACCGGGGATAAAGAGATCCACGACATAGACAGGCTGGACAGCGGAGTTACGGCATGCGGGATATTAGAGGTGCTTCCGGACGGTTATGGATTTATCCGAAGCGATAATTATCTGCCTGGAGAAAGCGACGTTTATGTATCGCCTTCACAGATTCGTAAGTTCAACCTTAAGACGGGAGATATTCTAGAAGGTCATACGCGGATTAAGACACAGCAGGAAAAGTTCAGCGCGTTATTATATTTGACGAAGATTAATTCCATAGACCCGATGAAGGCTATGCGAAGAACGAATTTTGAAGATATGACGCCGATTTTCCCCGACGAACGTCTGCGGATGGAGTGCGGAAAGACGAGTACGGCCATGAGGATCGTCGACTTGTTGTCGCCCATCGGAAAGGGGCAGCGAGGTATGATCGTATCGCCTCCGAAAGCAGGTAAGACAACCCTGTTAAAGCAGGTAGCGTTATCGATACGTAAGAATAATCCGGAGATACATCTTCTGATTCTCCTGATCGACGAGAGACCGGAGGAAGTGACGGATATTAAGGAAACCATAGAAGGAGAGAATGTGGAGGTTATTTATTCTACATTCGATGAATTGCCGGAGCATCATAAGCGTGTGTCCGAGATGGTCATTGAACGTGCGAAGCGTCTGGTAGAACATAAAAAAGACGTCATGATCCTGTTAGACAGTATCACACGTCTGGCAAGAGCTTATAACTTAACCGTTCCGCCTTCAGGAAGAACGCTGTCAGGAGGTCTTGATCCGGCGGCGCTGCATATGCCAAAGAGATTCTTCGGCGCGGCGAGAAATATGCGGGGCGGCGGAAGTCTTACGATTCTGGCAACTGCGCTGGTAAATACGGGAAGTAAGATGGACGATGTAATCTATGAAGAGTTCAAGGGAACCGGTAATATGGAACTGGTATTAGACCGGAAATTATCCGAGAAGAGAGTATTTCCGGCTATCGATATTCCGCAGTCCGGAACCAGAAGAGAAGATCTTCTCTTATCCAGGGAGGAGCAGGAGGCCGTCGATTCAATGCGCCGCGCTCTGAACGGTATGCGGGCGGATGAAGCCGTAGAGAATATTTTGAATATGTTCAGCAGGACCCGCAACAATATTGAATTGATCCAAATGGTAAAAAAGACAAAAATCATCTAGACAATATCATGCTTTTGTGGTACAATAACAACGCTGTTTAGAAAACGGATATTGACTGCACGTAGCATGTGACGAAATAAAGAAGAGGTGAAAATCATGAAAGAAGGAATACATCCGGCATATCATCAGGCAACTGTAACTTGTAACTGTGGCAATACCTTTGTAACAGGTTCTACAAAAGAAGATATTCATGTGGAGATCTGTTCCAAGTGCCATCCTTTCTATACCGGACAGCAGAAAGCTGCTCAGGCTCGCGGCCGTGTTGATAAGTTCAATAAGAAATACGGAATGGGTAAATAGAGTATACAAGTATCGGGTTGAGGTTGCATAATCTCAACCCTTTTCTGTCGTAGACAAGTAGAGACGTGTATAAGATTGCAGATATAAGGAGAGAAGGGAAGGTATATGAAATCATCGAACATAGGCGGTCAGGCAGTGTTAGAAGGGATTATGATGAAACATAAAGACGAATATGCTGTCGCAGTACGTAAGCCGGACGGTGAGATCATCGTACAGAAAGAGACGTATAAGAGTATCGTCCACAAGTGGAAGAAGCTGACAGAGATTCCATTTGTCAGGGGTGTTTTTAATTTTATAGATTCTATGGTATTGGGAATGAAGACTTTGACGTATTCGGCCAGCTTCTTTGAGGAAGAGGAAGAAATGGAGATGACGGAAAAGGAGGCGGCGAAGCAGGAGAAGAAAGAAAATCTGCTGATGGGAGCGACGGTTGTATTCTCTCTGGTGATGGCGGTAGCGATCTTCATGGTTCTTCCGTATTTTCTGTCTTCACTGTTGGAGCGGTATATTTCGTCTTACAGTATACGGACGGTGATCGAGGGATTCGTACGGATCGGTATCTTTATCTTGTATGTATTGTTGATCTCGAGGCTGGATGATATCCAGAGAACTTTTATGTATCACGGCGCGGAACACAAGTGTATCAACTGTATTGAGCATGGACTTCCGCTGACGGTGGAGAATGTAAGGGGCAGTTCCAGGCAGCACAAGAGATGCGGAACCAGTTTCCTGTTCCTGGTCCTTGCGATCAGTATCATTATGCTGATTTTGGTAAGGGCCGAGACTCCGTTCATGAGGATTGTAATCCGGATTGTGCTGCTTCCTGTGATCGCAGGGATTTCTTATGAGTTCCTGAAGCTGGCAGGGCGAAGTGAGAATCCGGTTGTTAACTTTTTCAGCAAGCCGGGGCTTGCGATTCAGAAACTGACGACGAAAGAGCCGGATGACAGCATGATTGAGGTGGCGATCCAGGCTGTTGAGGCGGTATTTGATTGGAGAGCGTATGAAGCAGAGAACTTTCACACTGCGGCAGATCATTGAAGAAGGAACGGAGCTGTTAAAAGCAGCGGGGATTGAGGAAGCTGCGCAGGACGCATGGTATCTGCTGGAGTATGCCGCCGGTATCAGCCGGGCCGTATATTATGGCGACCCGGACCGGATCATGGATGTACGGCAGGCAAAGCAGTTTCTGGAATATATAGAGACTCGCGGGAAGCGGATTCCTCTGCAGCATATTACGGGTGAACAGGAATTCATGGGGTATCCCTTCTATGTAAATGAGCACGTGCTGATCCCGCGCCAGGATACAGAAACCCTGGTGGAAGAAGCGCTGAAAGTGATGCGAGCCGGGGGAAGGAGGATAAAGGTTCTGGATATGTGCACAGGATCGGGATGTATTCTCCTTAGTATCTTAAAGATGTATCCGCCGGCGGAAGGTACAGGATGCGACGTCTCGCGAGAGGCGCTTTGTGTTGCGAAGAAGAACGCAAGACGGCTGGGGGTGGATGCAGGATGGGTACTTTCTGATTTGTTTGATCAATGGGATGCGCCGGCCGGGTATGAAGAGGCGGAACAGGTGTTAGATGAGAGATACGGTATGATTATCTCCAATCCCCCGTATATACGGACTGCCGAGATTCAAAAACTTCAGGAAGAGGTACGCGTCCATGATCCCCGGATTGCACTGGACGGCGGAGAGGACGGGCTTTACTTTTACCGGAGAATTATAGAGGGAAGTATTCTTCATATAGAGGACGGAGGATATCTGTTATTCGAGATTGGATATGATCAGGGAGAAGACGTGGCAGAGCTGATGCAGAGCCATGGATATGGCGATATCATGATAAAAAAAGATCTGCCGGGTCTTGACCGTGTGGTTATGGGCAGATACAATATGTGAATGTGATATAGAGTAAGAGATATAGATAAGAAACGCAGTATATAAGATAATTCTAGGAGGATGAACAATGTTTGACAGATTAGAAGATCTGCTGATTCGGATGGAGGAGATATTGAGCGAGCTGCAGGAACCGGATGTGGCGAACGATCAGGCAAGGTTCCGGAAACTTATGAAAGAGCAGAACGACCTGTCCCCCATCGTGGAGGCATATAAGGAGTATAAGGAGTGCAGGCAGACGATTGAGGACAGTCTTCAGATGTTAGAGGAAGAATCGGACGAGGAGATGCGGGAGCTTGCGAAGGAGGAATTGAACGACTCCAAGGCAAGGACGGAAGAATTAGAGAAGGAACTTAAGATCCTTCTGCTTCCGAAGGATCCTAACGACGATAAGAATGTTATCGTGGAGATTCGTGCGGGAGCAGGCGGGGACGAGGCGGCATTATTTGCCGCGGAGATCTATCGCATGTATCTGCATTATGCGGAGAGCAGGCGATGGAAGGTAGAGTTGGTAGAGTGCGAAGAGATCGGCATCGGCGGTATGAAGAACGTCACTTTCATGATTAACGGAAGCGGAGCGTATTCCGTGATGAAGTATGAATCCGGCGTACATCGCGTACAGCGTGTGCCTGAGACAGAATCCGGAGGACGTATCCATACATCGACGATAACGGTGGCTGTGATTCCGGAGGCAGAGGAAGTAGATGTCCAGATTGATGAGAAGGATATAAGGATAGATGTCATGAGGGCCTCCGGAAACGGCGGTCAGTGCGTAAATACCACGGATTCCGCAGTACGTCTGACTCACTATCCGACGGGAATCGTAATCTACAGCCAGACAGAGAAGTCACAGCTTCAGAATAAGGAAAAGGCGTTTGCGCTGCTGCGGGCGAAGCTGTATGATATCGAGTGCCAGAAGCAGCATGACGCTGAAGCCGAGGCAAGAAAGAGCCAGATCGGGACGGGAGACCGTTCTGAGAAGATCCGTACTTATAATTTTCCTCAGGGCCGCGTGACGGACCATCGAATCGGTCTGACGCTTTATAAATTGGATAAGATCATGAACGGGGATATCCAGGAGATTATTGACGCATGTATCGCGGCGGATCAAAGCGCGAAACTTGCGAACATGAATGAGGATTAAGAGGAAAGAACGGCGCGCTAATCTGCCGGCGGCGAATCGGAGCAGGCGCTGACGGCAATGCCGGAAATCAGTCTACCGTGAGTATTCAGGTAGACTTGATTTCCGGCATTTTTATTACTCATTTATTACTCATTTTTATTACTCATATCTTTCATCAATCACTCGTCGGGATTTCTTCTCACTCCGGGGAAGGAGACCTAATTCTACCACCTTGACAAGCGGTGTGAATCCGATACGGCTCTTGACCGTGCCTGCGATACGTTTTGCCAGGTCAAGGAAGTCCACGCGTCCGTTAGTCTCGACATAAAGACGCATCGTATCCCTTCCGTCCAGATGAGAAATGCGGATCTGATATTCGCTGGAAACCTCCGGGAACTCCCTGAGGATTTCTTCGATCTGGCTAGGGAATACATTGACGCCCTTTATCTTCATCATATCGTCGGTTCTGCCCATAATGACGTCAAGACGGGGGAACCTGTTTCCGCAAGGGCAGGCGCCCGGGATAATACGGGACAGATCGTGGGTCCGGTAACGGATCAGAGGCGCCCCTTCTTTGACAAGCGTTGTGATCACGATCTCGCCAAGTTCACCGTCGGGTACGGGTTTTAGTGTGACAGGGTCTACGATCTCAATATAGAGATAGTCGTCCCAATAATGCATACCAGTCTCATAACTGCAGTTGATGCCGATTCCGGGACCATAGACTTCGGTAAGTCCGTAGATATCGTAGAGTTCGATTCCCAGTTCATTCCGGATTCTCTGACGCATCTTCTCTCCCCAGCGTTCGGAACCGATCACGCCTTTCTTCAGGCAAATCTTATCTTTAATCCCGCGTTTTTCAATCTCTTCTGCTAGGAGCAGGGCATAAGAAGAAGTCGCGCAGATTACGGTGCTCTTCATATCCGTCATCATCTGTAATTGTTTCTCTGTGTTTCCCGGACCCATGGGGATTACCATGGCGCCAAGTTTCTCGGCGCCGGCCTGAAAACCGATACCCGCAGTCCAGAGTCCATAACCCGGAGTGATCTGGATGCGGTCCAGATTGGTGATGCCCGCCGTCTCGTAACAGCGGGCGAACATAATCGCCCAGTCCTCTACATCCTTCGCCGTATAGGGGATGATCACCGGTAGTCCGGTGGTGCCGGAGGAAGAGTGGATTCTTACGATATCTTCTTCCGGAGCGGTCATAAGACCAAGGGGATAAGCTTCTCTTAAGTCGTTCTTTTCGGAAAAGGGAAGTTTCTCAAAATCCTCCGGGGAGGAGACGCTTAGGATACCCGTGTCTTTCAGCTTCTTGCCGTAGAAGCTTCCGGCTTTTATGAGAGCCTTTATCTGCTTGTTTACCTGGCTGATCTGTAATTCTGATATCTGCATGATGTTATGATGTCCTTTCTTAAATAGAGCGTTCCTTAATAGAGCGTTCTTAAATAGAGTGTTCTTTCATATAGGAAAGCGCCCGGAAATTAAGTTCATGAAACTTCTCCGGAACACGTTCGCGGATGGCTGTTTTCAGGTCCTCCTCGTCAAGTCCGAGAGCGCCGCTTTGGACTGCGGCGCCGAGAAGCAGGAGGTTAAGAACTCTGGCGGAACCGATCTCCCGGCACGCCTGTTCCGCGTCTACTACGAGGAGTTTATGGGTATGCGCCTTAAGATAGGCGATCATCTCGCCGCCGTCGTAAGGGGTGTCGGAAAGTGTCGCCGTGACAGGCATGATAGTACGCCGGCTTACGATGACCTGGCCGTCTACTTTGAGATAAGGAAGCATGCGGACCGTCTCCCCCGGTTCAAAACCGATGATGATGTCGGCGGAGCCTTTAGCGATCATCGGCGTGTACAATCCATCTCCCATACGGATGTGGCTGAATACGCTGCCGCCTCGCTGCGCCATGCCGATGGTCTCGGCGCTCATGACGGGAATATCCTTTTTCATAGCGGCGGAAGCGATTAATTTGGATGCAAGGACGGTTCCCTGACCGCCCACTCCGCACAATACTATGTTCTTATTCATGACTGTTACCTCCTTTCGAAGCCGACGGATGGTCTGCCCCACAGGCCGTTGTGTCGGAAGGGATAATGGCGTGGACAGGGCAAAGCCGGCTGCACAGTCCGCATCCGGTACAGAGGGCGGCGTCGACGCCGATATTTTCGCCTGTCATGATTAACGCAGGACATCCCAGCTCCCGGATACATTTTTTGCAACGGATACATTTTCCGGTATCGATGTTCATCTTGCCGGCCGGTTTGGTGACGGCGATACAAGGCGATTTGAAGATAATAGCCTTGACGCCCGGTTCGCCTGCTACGCGTCTGACGCAGGCGACGGCCGCCGAATGATCCAGCGGGTCTGCCGTTTCTATGATTTTAAGGCCGATTCCTCTAAGAACCGCTTCTATATCAATCTTATCCACGATATTACCCATCATGGTGTGTCCGGTACCCGGATGAGGCTGGTGTCCGGTCATAGCTGTCGTAGAGTTATCCAGGACGACTAAAGTCATATCCGCCTGATTATAGACGGCATTGACCACCCCGGGGATAGCAGAGGCAAAGAATGTGGAATCGCCCACGAATGCGAAGCATGCGGTATCCGGTTCGATATGCCCGACGCCCTGGGCGATCCCGAGACCCGCTCCCATGCAGAGGCAGGTGTCTACCATGTCAAGGGGCATGGCGTTTCCCAGCGTATAGCAGCCGATATCTCCGCAGAAAATAGTTTTCTGTCCTTTCATGGCTGTCTTGACCGCATAGAAGGAAGCGCGGTGAGGGCAGCCTGCGCATAGAACCGGGGGACGGACGGGGAGCAGGGGCGGTCTGTCCTCGGATGCGGAAGAACCGGCCTTTGCCTGGTCTGGAAGCTGATACCCAAGGAAACTTGTGATGTTCTGGCGCACGCTGTCCTGAGTATTCTCCCCGGCATTCGGCGTATGGTGAGTCAGTTTTCCATAGATCTTCGTCGGGAGATGGTGTTTCCCGCAAAGGTAGGTCAGTTCCCGTTCGATCACAGGATCCAATTCTTCGATGCAGAGAACTTCGTCCAGTCCGTTGAGAAATTCCAGCGCAAGTTTCTCAGGGAACGGATGAGGCGTCGCAACCTTGAGAAGACGGATCATCCCGATCTGTTCCAGAGTTTCCATGGCGTATGTAAAGCTGATGCCTCCTGTGGCAATTCCGCGTTTTTGAGGCTTTTCAGCCGGTTTCAGCGTATCTTTCGCCTCAGGGAAAATGCGGTTTCTCTTATATGAAGAGAAATCTTCTGCCATTCTGACATTTCTTTCTTCGATTTTTATATGGTTCTGGTAAGAAAGCCTTGGGAAGATCACCCACCGCGCGGTGTCCTTGCGGAAACCTTCCGGACGGCGCCGTGTATATTCCGAGGGATCCTTTACCGTGATGGAAGCGTATCCATGGCACACTCTGGTAGTCGGGCGGAAGAAGACGGGGGTGCCGTATGTTTCCGAACAGGTAAATGCTTCCTGTATCATCTCATATGCTTCCTGTGCGGAAGTCGGGTCGAAGCAGGGGAGCTTGGAAAATGCGGAATAATGTCTGGTATCCTGCTCCGTCTGGGAAGAGATAGGCCCCGGGTCGTCCGCCACAAGGATTACCATTCCCCCCTTGACTCCGATGTAGGCGAGGCTCATCAGCGGGTCGGAAGCGACGTTAAGCCCGACCTGTTTCATGGTTACAAGACTTCGCGCGCCCGCGTATGCAGCTCCGGCAGCGACTTCCAGGGCGGATTTCTCGTTGACGGACCACTCTACATAGGTAGTGTCATCTCTGTGTTTTGCTGCTGTTTCCAGTACTTCGGAGGAAGGGGTTCCCGGATAGCCGGATACCAGATTCACCCCTGCGGCGACAGCGCCCAGGGCAATCGCTTCATTGCCCATTAAGAATTCTTTATGCATAATAGTTCACCTCTTTAAAGTTTCTCTACTGACGATAAGACAGATGCTATTATAGCATTTTTGCAGATGCAATGCAAATTTGTAAAAAAGATGAAAAAGAGAGTGATATTATTGCTATTTTGTATGTCTTGTGGTAAAATAAATATGGTTTAGACGCAGGAGGTGTAGAAGGTGGAGATTTTAAAGACAGTATTAATAATTATATTTGCAATAGACTGTATCGCATTGACGGCTATCGTTTTAATGCAGGAAGGTAAGTCTGCGGGACTTGGGACGATTAGCGGTATGGCGGACACTTACTGGGGACAGAACAAGGGGCGTTCTATGGAAGGCGCATTGGTGAAGTCTACGAAGTTTCTGGCGATTCTGTTTATTGTTCTGGCAGCAGTGTTGAATTTAAAAGTATTTGCGTAGGTTAGAGCATATTTTTATGAGATTGGTGGGACACTCCTGTATAGGAGTGTCCATTTGCGTTAAATGAGCGTATAGAATGATAAAGGAGGAAGTGCAGAAGATGAGCCAGACTTTTGAGAAGAGGAAAAAAGTAATCTATGACCTGATCTGTGATGATCTGTACGTACCCATGAAGTTCAGAGAGCTTGCTATGCTTCTGCAGATTCCGAGAGAACAAAGAGACGAACTCAGGGAAGTCCTGGAGGCGTTGGCGGCAGATGGAAAGATCTGTCTGTCGAAGCGGGGAAAGTACTGTAAAGGTGAAGCAAAGCATTTGACAGGGGTTTATCACGGGAACTTAAGAGGTTTTGGATTCGTCGTGATGGAGGATGAAGGCCAGGATGTATTCATTGGCGAAGAGGATAAGAACGGCGCCTTTGACGGGGACAGAGTTGAATTTATCATTCTGAGGGAGCCGGACCAGAGACGCCGGGAAGGAAGGATTATCAGGATTATATCCAGGGGAATCACCAGAATTGTCGGGATCTACCGGAAGAAAGAGAAGCAGAATTATGGGTTTGTGATTCCGGATAATCAAAAATTTACCCAGGATGTCTTTATTTCCGCCGAGAAGTCAAAAGGAGCGATGGACGGTCATAAAGTGGTTGCAGAGCTGACGTCTTATGGAGAAGGCGGAAGGAAGCCGGAAGGAAAAATCACAGAGATCATAGGACATGTCAATGATCCTGGCGTGGATATTATGTCAATTGTCAGAGGATACGACCTTCCGGAGGCATTCTCGGAGAAGATATTGAATCAGGCGGAGCGTGCTGCGAAGGAGGTAAGCGAAGCCGATATGTCTGGACGCCGGGATATCAGAGACTGGCAGATGGTGACGATCGACGGGGAAGATGCGAAGGATCTGGACGACGCGGTTTCGCTCACCCGGGAAGGAGACTGCTATATCCTGGGAGTTCATATTGCCGATGTGACGAATTATGTCCAGGAGAACAGCGCGATGGATCGGGAGGCGTTAGCACGGGGCACCAGCGTCTATCTTGCGGACAGAGTGATCCCGATGCTTCCTCACAGGCTGTCCAATGGGATTTGTTCCCTGAACGCCGGGGAAGACAGACTTGCCCTTAGCTGTATCATGACGGTGAATCAAAAGGGGATCGTGATCGGACATGAGATTGCGGAGACGGTGGTTCATGTAGACCGGAGGATGACTTATACCAGTGTGAAGAAGATACTGGAAGACAGGGATCCGGCTGAAACAGAAAACTATCGGGATCTGGTTCCGCTGTTCGAACGAATGCGGGATCTTTCCCGGATCTTACGGGAGCGGAGGCAGAGAAGGGGATCAATTGATTTTGATTTTCCAGAGGCGAAGATTGTCCTGGATGAGGATGGAAAGCCGGTTGAGATCAAGCCCTATGACCGGAATGTAGCGACGAAGATTATAGAGGATTTTATGCTTCTGGCGAATGAGACCGTGGCGGAGGATTATTTCTGGCAGGAGCTTCCTTTCTTATACCGGACGCACGAAGCGCCGGAGGAAGAGAAGCTGCGGACCTTAGCCGCGTTTATCAATAATTTCGGATATTCCATGCATATTGGGGTAAATGAGATCAGACCTAAGGAGATTCAGAAGCTGCTTGCCAGGGTGGAGGATACGCCGGAGGAGGCGCTGATCTGCCGTCTGGCGCTTCGATCCATGAAACAGGCGCGGTACATGCCGGAGAATATCGGACATTTTGGTCTGGCAGCGAATCATTATACACATTTTACATCGCCGATCCGGAGATATCCGGATCTTCAGATCCACAGGATTATCAAGGATAATTTAAGAGGGCGGATGGATGAGAAGAAGATAGAGCACTACCAGAATATCCTTCCGGAAGTGGCGAAGCATTCCAGCGAGACGGAACGAAGGGCAGAGGAGGCCGAACGAGAGACTTTGAAGCTTAAGAAGGCGGAGTACATGCGGCAGCATATCGGTGAAGAGTTCGAGGGCGTGATATCTGGAATGAGCAAATGGGGGATGTATGTAGAACTTCCCAATACAGTGGAAGGTATGGTGCATGTTACGAATATGACGGACGACCATTATGATTATTATGACGATCGGTATGAGATGGTCGGGGTACACACCAATAAGAGATATAAATTAGGACAGAAGGTGAGAGTGCGTGTTCTCAGCACGGACCGGCTGCTTCGTACGATAGATTTTGAGATGGCGGACGACGCGCGGTGAAGGGCGTCTGCGCAGTTAAAAAAGATGTAATTGCAGAAAAGAGGCGGAGTATATGGCGAAGACGAACGGAAAGATGATAGCCAATAATAAAAAGGCGTATCATGATTATTTTATATTGGATACCTATGAGTCAGGGGTCGCCCTGCATGGTACGGAGGTAAAGTCTCTTCGGATGGGTAAATGCAGCATTAAGGAATCATTCATTCGTGTGGAGAATGGTGAAGTCTATATATATGGGATGCATATCAGTCCTTATGAGAAGGGAAATATATTCAATAAGGATCCGCTGAGGGTCCGTAAGCTTTTACTTCACAAATCGGAGATTAACAAACTGCTTGGCAAGACGAAGGAGAAGGGGGTTGCAATAGTCCCCCTTAAGGTGTATTTTAAAGGCAGTCTTGTGAAGATAGAGATTGGTCTTGCCAAGGGAAAGAAACTCTATGACAAACGGCAGGATATTGCAAGGAAGGATCAGCAGAGAGAAGCGCAGAGAGATTTTAAAGTCCGTAATTTCGGATAGGTAAGGAGGGCGAATAAGATGGTGCCGACAAAAAAAGAAGATCTGAGGAAGATGGTTACGCAGACGACGGTTGAGATGTATGAAGAATTGACGCCTCAACTGATTCGGCTGATTGAGGAGACCAAACACAACGACGCCCTTACGGAGGCCCAGAAGCAGGACGAGATCTCCTTACATATGCTGGGCTATGTGAAATCCTGTACCAATGAGATTATCATAGAAGTGCTGGCGGAGATATTGGGGTTGGAGGATTGAATGTAGTAATAGCGAAAGTTTATAAAGTACTAAGAGTTGTATGATGAGAAGAAAGGAATGAGGAAATGGCTTATTGTGTGAAATGCGGCGCGAAAGTGAAGGACGGGACTATGATATGTCCGCAGTGCGGGGCGCAGATACCTGCTCTGCCGCCGGAAAGTTATCAGACGCAGTCCTATAGTTCATATGGTTCGGCAGATTATTTTGATCAGAATGACGTACGTCAGAATAAAGGAATGGGTGTGTTGTCTTACATAGGTATCCTGGTGTTTATCCCGATTCTGGCGGGCGATAAGAGGTCGGAATATTTGAAGCATCATATCAACCAGGGACTTGTATTGGTTATATTCTCTGTACTGGCGGAGTTGTTAGACGGTAAATGGGTATGGGGAATGCATTCGATCATCCATTTTGACGGCGGAATATTTTCGTGGGGGCTTGAAATCATTAAGCTTATCATCTTTGTGCTGTTTATCATGGGAATCGTGAGCGCATGCAAAGGCACCCGGAAAGAATTGCCGATTGTCGGAAGGATCAGGTTTTTTAAATAATTTCCATCTGTGCACAGAAAATGAGTTTTTAGCTATATAAATGGAATAGATTTCAGGCAGGAAGAAAAAGAAACGCCGCGGTGACTGTTAGGTTTGTTGTCACTGCGGCGTTTCTATATACTATTTCTTTATACTATTAGAAAATTTCGGATCCCGTAAGGGATTACTCGAAGGATTACTCGATGGTAATTAACCTTGGCTGTTCTTCTTGTTTCCGGATCTCCTTCGGGAATGTCAGATGGAGCACTCCGTCTTTAAATGCTGCTTTGATATCATCCTGAGTCAATGCGTCTCCGATATAGAAGCTTCTGTTGCAGGTGCCGGTATAGCGTTCCTTGTGGACACAGTTACCTTTGGCGTCTTTTTCTTCTTTTGATATATTCTTGTGGGCGGAGATCGTAAGGTAACCGTCCTTCAGATCTGCCTTGATGTCCTCTTTGGCGTAGCCGGGCAGTTCCATCTCAACCAGATAATTCCCGTCTTTCTCGTGAATATCCGTCTTCATAATCTGTGAAGATGTATGGTCGTAGGAACGAGTGAAGAACGGATCACTGAACATATCATCGAATAAGTTGTTAAAATTTCTGTTTGCTAATAACATAAATCATTCCTCCTTAAGAATCTCATATGACTTAGTATTTCCACTTAGATATGAAATTTATTTATTGTTTTATTTGTTATATATATTATATATCACATATTGTTAGCAGTGTCAATGGTTGAGTGCTAATTTGTTGAAAAAATTTCGCCCGTACGATTGAAAACGTCGTCCCTCGGGCAATGTTTTCAATCGTACGGGCGGAGAATCTTATCTGAGATGCCAGATATCTTTATTATATTGTTCAATTGTTCTGTCTGAGGAGAAGAAGCCTGCCTTGGCAATATTTACCAGCATCTTCTTTGCCCATTCGCTGCGGTCCTCGTAATCGGCGAGCGTCATGTCTTTGACCTTGGTGTAGTCGTTAAAATCCAACAGGGTCATGAACCAGTCTTTGTTGACCAGTTCGCTGTGGAGTCTTCGAAGATTGGTCTCCTGACCGATGGATAACAGCTCTTCGCTCAGGATAAAATCAACACACTGGCGGATTTCTTCATCTTCTTCATAGATTGCTCTGGAGTTATAATCACCTTTTTCATAATGCTCGATGACTTTCTCGCTGGATTGGCCGAAGATGTAGATGTTATCTTTGCCTACGAGATCACAGATCTCAACGTTGGCGCCGTCCATTGTGCCGAGGGTTACCGCTCCGTTCAGCATGAACTTCATATTTCCGGTTCCGCTGGCTTCTTTGGAAGCAAGGGAGATCTGTTCGGAGACGTCGCATGCCGGGATCAGTTTTTCGGCTGCGGATACATTATAGTTTTCTACCATCACAAGCTTCATATAAGGCGCCACATCAGGGTCGTTCTTGATGAGTTCCTGAAGGCAGAGCAGGAGATGGATGATATCCTTTGCGATTACATAAGCAGGGGCTGCTTTTGCGCCGAAGATGAAGGTTACAGGTCTTGTCGGTTTATGTCCGTCTTTAATCTCCAGATATTTCCGGATGATATATAAAGCATTTAATTGCTGCCGCTTATATTCATGAAGTCGTTTGATCTGGATGTCGTAGATACTGTTCTCATCAATCTCTACGCCGGTATTCTTGAAAATGAAGTCTTTACATACCTTCTTTGCGTCTGTCTTGATGGCAAGAAGCCGTTCCAGGACCTCAGGATCATCCTTGTATTTCAACAGTTTCTCCAGAGCAAATCCGTCTTTTTTGAATTCATCTCCGATCAGCGAAGTGATATAATCGGTCAATTCATGGTTGCAATGAAGCAGCCAGCGGCGGAATGTGATTCCGTTGGTCTTGTTATTGAATTTCTCCGGATAGATCTTATAGAAATCTTTCAGCTCACTGGTTTTTAAGATATCCGTGTGAAGAGCCGCCACTCCGTTGATGGAGAAGCCATAGTGGATATCCATATGAGCCATATGCACCAGATTGTTATCGTCAATGATCGCAACGGATTTCTGAGGATACTTCTCCTTCATACGTTGATCCAGCCGGCGGATGATAGGAACCAGGTGAGGAACGACGTCTTCCAGATAATCCATAGGCCACTTCTCGAGAGCTTCTGCCAGGATTGTATGGTTGGTATAAGCACATACCTGTGTCACGATCTGACAGGCTTCTTCAAATTCGATACCCTTCTCTGTCAGAAGCCGGACAAATTCCGGGATGATCATGCTGGGGTGGGTATCATTGATCTGCACGACTGCATAATCTGCCAGATCGTGGAGAGTACATCCCTTTCGGACGGCCTCGTCCAGAATATACTGGGCTGCATTGCTGACCATAAAATACTGCTGGTAGATACGGAGTTTTCTTCCGGCGTCGTCGCTGTCGTCCGGATATAAGAACAGAGTCAGGTTGTGAAGTATATCATTCTTGTCGAAATCAATACCGTTCTTTACAATCGTTTCATCAGCAATATCGATATCGAATAGATGAAGGCGGATAGATTTGTTGTGGTATCCGGCTACATCCATGTTATATAAGGAAGATTTTAACGCGAAGCCGCGGTAAGGTATCATATATGCGACGTCTGTCGGAGTAAGCCAACTGTCTTCAGAAAGCCAGGGATTCGGAGTCTCCTGCTGGAGATGGTTGTGGAATTCCTGCTTAAAAAGGCCAAGGTGATAGTTCAGTCCGATTCCTTCGCCCGGAAGACCCAGCGTAGCGATGGAATCCAGGAAACAGGCGGCAAGCCGTCCGAGTCCTCCGTTTCCCAGCGACGGTTCCGGTTCTGCGTCCTCGATCTCGGATAAAGACAGCCCGTTCTCTTTTAAGAATTCGTCGACCTGGTCATAGATGCCAAGGTTGATCAGATTGTTGGAGAGAAGTTTTCCGATCAGAAATTCTGCGGAAATATAATAGATCTTCTTCTTACCATCCTGATAGCCTTTGTCAGAAAGTAATTTCTTCGTATAAGTTAATAATGCCTGGTATAATTCTTCGTTGGTACATTCGCTGCAGTCCTTGCGGAACATTTCCTGAATAAGAGTTTTTAATTCATTCATTGTCTTTTCTCCCTTCTTAGAATATATTTAATCTGCATGTCTCTAATATAGCAGTCATGATAAAAGAAAAATACAACAAAATTGTCATGTTATGACAGGTTCTTGCGAAATACCCTCGGCGTAGCTCCGTTAGCCTTTTGAAATCTCTTAATAAAATAGCTGGTATTGTTGAATCCGACTTCTGTGGCGATGGCTGTGATGGACTCGTCGGTATGCATCAAAAGTGCTTTTGCTTTCTCGAGCCTGAGGTCGTTCAGGTATTCGATCAGGGTCTTTCCTGTATATTGACGGAAGAGCTTCATGAAATAGTACTCGCTGAAATTAGACATTAGAGCAAGTTTTCTGGCAGAAATTGTTTCTGAATAATGTTGATTCATATAATCCAGGACGTATTTGATTGACAGCAGATTATTGTTCTGCTCCGTGTCGGCGGGAATAATATAATTTCCAACCAACATCTCATAAAAGAAATGATAGAGAAGAGATTTTAACCGGACAAAATAATAGGGTTCTTTATCTCTGTGGCAGTCATGGATCTGATAGAAGAGCCGGCTGATATTCGTATAATTGGCGTCCTCTGCAGAGATACGGTGTGTAAACTCCGCCCGGTTCTCTATCAATGGAGAGATCACCTGCTCCTGACAGAGATCTCCGGCGGCGCCCTGCAGGAATCCCAGATGAAAAACGATACTTTTAAAATACAGGATATGCTTTAGATCCGTCTTGATACCATGTAGGACTCCGGGATTCACGATCAGAATATCGCCCTTTTTCACTCTAAGGATTTCGCGGTTCAGACGGAGCATTCCCATGCCGTTTTCGATAAGGATAATTTCCATCTCGTCATGCCAGTGGTTATAGAGGGAATGGAAGATGACGCAGTTATCGGTATAAGTCTCTATAGGCAATTCAAAAGATCCGTGAGCATTCAATTCTTTTAAGGTATGATCTACTTTAGAATTCTTTAATGAGTCTTGCATAATATATTTCTCCAGTATCCTTTCCGGATAAAATAGAACTCTGTATATAACAATGTCATATACAGAGTTCTTTGTAATCCATTTGAGTGGACCTGGCGGGAGTTGAACCCGCGTCCGAAAGCCCATCCACCAGAGCGTCTCCCATCACAGTCATTACTTTAACATTCCCTCTGCCGGCCGCTTAATGACAAGCTTCCGGGGTCAGTAGCTTCATAAATTCTTCCATTCCCTCAAAGCTTTGGAAACGAAGTGCTCCGCATTGATGAAGCCGGTGACTTAAGCAGCGGATTACTTAAGGCCGACTGCCGCTTAAATTAAGCAGCGTACGCTAATTCTCTATTGTCTGCGTTTATATTTAATTGGAACTTTTAACGTAGTGTCCCGCTACGGATGGCTTCTCCGACTTCCAGACCCCCGTCGAAACCAGTACAAGCCCCGATAGATGCTTTATCTCTGGCCGCAGACAGTCTTACATCAGATATATTATTATATGAACATATATTTGCTTTTGTCAAGGGTTTTTTTGTGTTATAATGAATTGCGGGTTTGGGAAAGTTACTTTTCAGTCACGTTCTAGAGATATTTTCCCGGATCGGGGCATACATTGAGAAAAGAGCATTGGACAAGAGGTTACAGGTTAATTGAAAAAATATAGTAAAAAAAACGGATATCAGATATTTTCGATGAGGGTTCCGGATTCATTTTTGTATGGAATGCTGATCCTTCTCTGCCTTCTGTTGATCGGAGGGCTGCTGGCGGCGATTACATACCGTGAGGAAGGAATATTAGAAAAAAGTAAGAACGAAGAGAAGAAGACAGAGAAAGACAGGAAGCAGGAAGACGTACAGGAGATAATAGTCAATAATCCGAATATTCGGGTTTTGATTATGACTGACGGTTATGCAAACGTTGTACATCCGGCCGTAGAAGTATCGGCAGAGCAGGGATTGACAATCACTTTTGGTAAGGAGACTCAGGAAACAGAGGCGGGGCAGTCTGTTTCATTCGCTCCGGATGATCCTCGTTTTCAAGAAGGGAAGATACGGATCTGTGCGAAGGATGGGGGAGAGATCACTCTGAGCAGTATTCGGAGAGCTTATGGAGCGCCTTCATATGCGGGGGTATTGGAACTGTGTACAACGGCGGAAGGAATCGCGGTGATCAATGAGGTGCCGGTAGAGACCTATCTGTGTAAAGTAGTGCCAAGCGAGATGCCGGCTTCTTATGAATTGGAGGCGCTGAAAGCGCAGGCGGTATGTGCAAGGAGTTATGCTTATCGGCAGATGCAAGGGTACGGCTACCCGGAGTATGAAGCACATGTGAATGACAGTACAGACTATCAGGTATATGGAAATTCTATGGCGCAGGAGACGACGAACCGAGCGGTGGCGGAGACTGCCGGACAGGTGGTACGTTATCAGGGGCAAATCGTTACGACATACTATTATTCTACATCTTGTGGTAAGACGGCGGGAGTGGAAGCGTGGGGAACGGCTCCGAATGAAAGTAATCAGTATCTGCGGTCTGTGGAGGTGAAAAACCAGGATGGGGATTATGAGGAAGCGCTGCCGTGGTATCGTTGGGAGGCAAGGATTCCGGCAGGGACATTGTCGAATTTGATTGGGTTGAATACAGGGACAGATATAGGAACGCTTCAGACAGTCGACGTTACGAAGACCGGAGAAGGAGGGATTGCCCTTCAGATCTGTGCAACGGGAGACAAAGGAAGCGTGACGGTTGATACGGAGAATAAGATCAGGAGGGCTCTAGGCGGAAACGGATATGAGATCATGAAGCATGACGGAACGACGGCAGCAAGCGGGGCGCTGCTCCCGAGCGCTTTTTTTACAGTGCGGCGGGAGGGCGATGTGTTCCTCATATCCGGAGGAGGATTCGGACATGGAATCGGTATGAGCCAGAACGGCGCTAATGAGATGGCAAAAAAAGGTAAAAATTATACAGATATTCTTACATTATTTTTTCAGGATGTTACGATTGAAGCCGGGGTGGATTAGAACCCCGGCTTATTTGATCAGATCCCGCTGTGTCTTAAGATTTGAATGAATGCAGAGTATAGTGGCGTAGTATGAATAGTTATGTGCTTTTGTTACATACTGTAGATTACAGACTAAACGACTAAAACTGTCAAATACTTATTGTTCGACGTACCGGAATGATTATGGACAAATTATTGAAAATCGGGTACAATATAGTGCAAATCAAATACCCTGCTGCAATAAGGGGGAGTGTGCAATGAAAAAGGTAAAAGATATTTATCAGAGTATTATGAATATAACTGCAGATATATCCGCAAATCATGTGGGAGCATACGCCGCACAGTCGGCATATTTTTTCATGCTGAGTATGATTCCGATTATTTTGCTGCTTCTTACAATGGTGCAATTTACGCCGGTGACGAAAGCAGATGTTATGACGGCGGTAATCCAGGTATTTCCGGCATCGGTTGATTCTCTGATCACATCTATCGTTAATCAGGTCTATAACCAATCTACAGGAATTATTCCTGTCACGGTTATCGTGGCGTTATGGTCGGCGGGGAAAGGTGTGTTGGCGATGACGTCGGGGCTTAATTGTATTTATAGCTGCAGAGAGACTCGTAATTATATTGTTCTTCGTATCAGGGCTACGATATATACGGTTTTGTTTATCATAGTAATTATATTACTGCTTGTTTTATCGGTTTTTGGTAATACTCTGAATCTGTTTATTGCAGGTCATATTCCGTTCCTCAAGAAGATAGCGGATTGGTTGATTGAGTCTCGTACATTCATCACTCCGACGGTATTGATCTTGTTTTCATTGATGATTTACAGGTTCCTCCCAAATAAAAGAGAAAGGTTTCGGGATCAACTGCCGGGAGCGATGTTCGCGGCAGTAGGATGGATGGTGGTGTCTTGGGTATTCTCTATTTATTTGGACGTGTTTGAGGGATTTTCCAGTATGTACGGAAGTCTTACAACTATTGTCTTGATCATGCTGTGGATGTATTTCTGTATGTATTGTATTCTGCTTGGCGGAGAATTGAACGTATTATATTCTGAGGGTAAATTTTAATGAGAAATTTATGATAAATATAAGGTTTTTCACTAGTAAAATTTAAGCCTTAAAATGGGTATAAAATAACCAACGTAGAATGCGGAGGATTGTGGTAATAACTAGACGACAACCTTTGTTATAATCATTGTCCTCTTTATCATCTTTAAACGGTTGTTCCAAACCTTCGGATAACGACTATAAATAAAGTTCTTATGTGCTGTTGTTAATTCTGAATTCATCCACATATGTCGAAATACTCCTTTACGTGTGATGTAATCTTTTTCTTTTCTCCTGTTTTACATAAATATCGAAAAGCATTATTTCAGAGATTTCAGAAAAATGGGGAATCAAAGAGAGGCGAATTAATACTTTATGTTTGGAGGGGCGTATTGAAGGGGCTGTCAAGTTTGGAAATACTTGGGCTATACCAGAAAATGCACAGAAACCGAAAGATGAGAGAATAAAATCCGGAAAATATATAAAACAAAAAGAAAATGCTGAAGATGACAATAGTGTCGCCTAATTAAGTTACAATAGAAAAAGGTAAGGAGAGTGTTATGGCAAATCAAAATGATATGGTTGGATTAAAAATTAATACGAGTGAATTATTTGATTTGTTTCACTTCGTTCAGAAGATGGATTTAGATGCTTCTTTTGAGCATATTGCCGATATAGGGTATCCAGAGGATGATGGCTTAAGTACAAGTAATGATATGTGTTTTTATAAGATTGAAAAGTTATCATATGATGAAGAGTATCCTAGAAGAGAGGCATTTGAAAACGTATTAGATTCACTTGATAATGAAGCTTTTAATTTTGTTTATGTTCTTTCGGGAGATAGCAAAGGTGTAGAGTTGCATATTGGAGTCGTAAAAAATCACCGGAGCAACAGAAAAACTTTGTCTACCGTGAATTATGGCGACATTATTCAGAATTCTTTTGAGGGAAATTTTAGTGGCAGTTCATTAAAAAGATTAGATGCAGATGAACTGCAAGAAGAAATATTAAGGAAGACTAAAACCTATAAGAGTGCCGGCATAATTTCTGGAATACCGTCGATAAATGAAAGTGATACTGGAGAGGAATTCGACTTTCAAGGTATAGATAGATTGATTAATAGTATGCTTGGGCAAACCTGGAGAATTGCTGTTATCTGCGAGCCTGTCAGTCAATCTGAAATCTTGAGAATGAAAGACGATGTGTATGAATTATACAATCGACTTTCGGTTTATTCAAAAGCAACAATACAGAAATCGTCAAATGTTGGCGACAGTGTTTCATTCGGAAGAAACGTATCCAATTCTCATGACAGGAATCGCAATTGGAGTGAGAGTGACACTGAGTCGAGGGGAAAAGCAAACAGTAATGGTACCAAAAATTCTGGCGCTTCACATCAATTTGGACGAGGGGGTGGAAGCAGCCAAGGTCATAGCGAAGGCGAGAATTGGAGCTATAATCAAAACAGAGGAACATCGCAGGCAGTTACAATAGAGATGGCAAATAAGCATGCCCAAGATTTGATGCAGTATATTGATGATGAATTGCTGCCACGAATAAAAGTGGGTTATGGAAAGGGCATGTTTAAAACATCATTGTTTTACATGGCTGACAAGGTGACTACGGCTAATCGTTTGAAACTATCAATTATGTCTCTTTTCCAGGGAGATAAATCTAATTTTAGTCCATTGATTGCACAAGAGTTGAATTTGAAAGAACGTATTAGTTCAAAGGCTTTAGTATCATATCAAAATGGCTTTTACGATTTAAAAGAGTATTCATTGGATGCGGCAACACTATTAAGTAAGCCTGTTGATTCTCAATTTGGATTAGGAATATCTGCATATTTGACTGCTGGAGAGGCAAGTATTCTGGCGGGTCTACCACAAAAGGAAGTACCAGGAATCGTGCTTGATGAAGCTGTAGACTTTGGACTAAATGAACGTTGTATCGCAAAGGAAGATGCGATTGATATGGGTGTTCTGGTTCAAAGGGGAAGGAAGCTGAATATTAGATTTTCTTTGAAGAGAGATTCTATGATGAAGCATACTTTTATAGCGGGTGTAACTGGAACAGGAAAAACTACTACTTGTCATAAACTGTTAGCTGCATCAGCAACCCCTTTTCTTGTTATTGAGCCTGCGAAAACAGAATACAGAACCCTTGCTCAAGAAAAAAATAAAGAGAAGTATGGCGCCGTATACGTGTTCACATTGGGAAATGAAAGTATGGCGCCATTTAGAATAAATCCTTTTGAACTTGTTAAAGGAGAGGTTATTTCCGCTCATATAGATATGGTAAAAGCAACATTCACATCGGCATTCCCAATGGAAGCATCCATGCCGCAAATTTTGGAAGAAGCAATTGTTCGATGTTATGAAAATAAAGGATGGAGTATCGATACAAATACCAATAGCCTATACGAGGATCCTTTTTATATGGATAAGGAAAAGAGTTTTCCTATAATGTCAGAGTTGTTGGAGGAAATGAAAAAGATAGTAAAGGAGAAGGGATTTAGCGCACAAATGCAAGCTGACTACGAGGGCTCGTTGGTGAGTAGATTATCAAACCTTACAGTGGGTGCAAAAGGAAGAATGCTTAATTGCCCATACTCAACAGATTTTAGATTCATAGCCTACAATAAAGTGATTCTTGAAATGGAGGAACTTAAGTCGCCAGAAGATAAAGCTTTATTTATGGGATTCATTTTATCAAGACTATCAGCGGTAATAAAAGCTGAACATAAAAGAAATTCAGGGTATAGACATCTTACTCTTATTGAAGAAGCACATAGACTTCTTGCAAAGGTAGAGTATGGAGATAGTGGTTCAAAGAAGACTGCGGTTGAGACATTTACGGATTTGCTTGCAGAGGTGCGTAAGTATGGAGAGGGGTTGATTGTTGTCGATCAGATTCCAAATAAACTTGCGCCAGAAGTATTAAAGAACACTAATACCAAGATTATACATAAAATACTTGCTAGAGATGATAAGGAAGCTGTTGGAGATACCATGCTGATGGATGATAAACAAAAGGAATTTTTGTCAGCTTTAGATCCAGGGCATGCCATAGTATTTTCAGAGGATACAGATAAGCCGGTTCATGTATATGTTGAAAGGGAAACCGATACTAATGAGGATGAAATCGATGAAAGTGTAATTAAAAATCAATTTGATCTAAATAGAGAAAATTATGGTTCAATTTATAATGAATTAGAAATAGTGCAAGATTATGATTTTTATCTTGTATTAGCAGAACAAATTAGAACAAGGCAATTAGAAACTGAAAATTTAGAAAAGTTTAGAAAAATTGTTCGGAAAATAGCAAAGCAACCAATTTTTTCCAGTATGCAAGAGCCTGAAAAGGAAACAGTAAAGAGATTTTTCTTAAGAAGAGAGAGACTCACTGGTAATCCATACGATGAGATATTTGCAGAGAATGCGGCGGAATTTTTATTGGAATTACTATATAAAGAAATAGTGACGTATGATGATTTAGATTATAAAAAATGCAGATGGTTTTTATAGGAGGTAAGAGATATGGGATTAATCTTAGGAGCAATTGGAGCAATCGTGACAGCAGCGGTAACCGTTTCAAAAGCATTAGCAGTTGTAGGTTTGGCGGTTCAAGGATTGAAGGTAATTGGAAATGCAATCGCTTCAATAGCGAAAGCCTTAGGAATAATAAAACCTGAAAGAGATGTTGAGGAAATTGGTGACAGAGCATTGCAAGCTGAAGAAAAAGGTATGACGCCAGATAAATATTCTTCATATGAAGCATGGGTTAAAGATATTGAGAAAGATGATTGGGGATATGATCCTGAAAAGAATAAAGATATGGCTCCAGAAAAGAAGGTTTTAAAGGGCGTGGAAGTATCAACAGCCGTTACAATGGAACGCTTTCCGGACCTTCCTGTTCAAGAGTTTTTTAGTCTTGCAGGAAAGAATCCAGAGTTCTTTACCGTGGAGAGAATGGATGAAATTGGAAAATTGGCAGGTACTGATTCAGAGGCTTTTGGTAAAGTTGTAAATTATGTTACTGGTGCAGCAAAGGATCATACAACTGTTGACTCCGCATCTGATATTCTTATGGATATTGAGAAAGCAATTGACCCAGGGGTAAGTGATAACATTGCTTATGACAAGGTTGCAGGATATA
This sequence comes from uncultured Dorea sp., assembly GCA_910585725.1. GTDB lineage: Bacteria > Bacillota > Clostridia > Lachnospirales > Lachnospiraceae > Sporofaciens. The sequence goes on from CAJUFA010000014.1 coordinate 78,131, forward strand.
AAGGCATGAAATGTTAAGAAAATTGGTAATGTCATAATGGGATTACCAAAAGAACAGGGACGGATTCCTAATATGGATGTTGAGGAACTTGGAGCAAGAACCGTACAAGGAATGGAGAAAGGAATTCGTACGGAAAATTTTGAAAATGCATATGAGGAGGTTTGACCTATGAATTTTTTTGTCGTTATAGGTAAAAATGCGTTATACACATATGAGCGTGATGGACGACGATTTGAACCACAATTTATAGAAGGAAGTGAATTGTTTGCACTTAATTCTACGAACATAGCTGAAGACGTTAATTCGTATATGGAAATACTTGCAAATGAAAAGAATCTTGGAACTATTGCGAAATTGGAATTTGAAGTATTAGAGGGTTCAGAAGATAACCTTAATGCTGCAGTCAAAAACGCGCTGGGAGAACATATAGTCAAAAAATTTTCGTTAGAGACTACTTTGACGACAGTGTTTAAAAAGTTACAGCGTGATAAGAAATTGTTGATAGACACATATGGAATCAATTATGAAGGGTATTCTTACAAATTTGAAAACAATAGTTTGGTACAAGAAGAGTTTGATTTATTAGCATATACAATTCACAGCAATGATGTTGTCGGCTTGATGGATTGTAATTAAGGAGGAAGAATTATGAAAACAATTACATGCGAAACGTGTGGAAGTCAAAATGTTTCAAAAAAGTACTTTTGTTCAAAGTGCGGAAGATTCTTATTAGCTGGTGATTTTGTCGCCGCAGGCGTTTCATCAGAAGCTGAATTAAAATTGACTAGAATAGCTGAAAACTTAAAGGAAAATCCGCATACAGATATATTATGGAATGATACAATAGATGCATATACCAGAAAGGTTGAAAGAATCCAAAGCCTATTAAGAATAAAGGATGTAGGAATTGACGCATCAGATTTAAGCGAAAAAATCAATCAGTTTTTGAATATGTGTAGGAAACCTGATTTTGAAATAGCGTTTGTGGGTGCAGTGAAAGCCGGTAAATCAACATTGATAAATGCTTTGCTTGGAAGAAACTATGCTTCTACGGATCCAAATCCTGAAACAGCTGTTTTGACAAAGTTTAGAAGCAGTGAGCAAGATTATATTAAAGTAAAGTTTTATTCTGTTAAGGAATGGGATGAACTATGGAAGTCTGTTACAAGGGAGGTAAACAGAATAATTAGCTCATACAAAAAAATAAATGTTCCTAATGCATTTGAAAATTATTTAAACCTTCCTGTGGAGAGTTTTATTTCGAAGTATAGAAAAGAAGACCGTATGAAGATTGAAGAATTATATATGGAGTTAGATTCTAACAAATTCCTTCAGTTATACAAGGAATTAGATGCAAAGTCACATATGAAAGAGTGGATTGGTAAGGATGATTTGCATAAGCAGATGCAGAATAGTGAAATCGAGGAAGAACTAAAAGTATGGTCTTCTTCGCATAGTAATGTACATTTCTTTGTAAAGGAAATTGAAGTTGGGATTTCATCACTTTCTAAAGATTTTCCTAAACAGGTGGTGTTTGTAGACACTCCAGGATTGTTCGATCCTGTTGCCTTTAGATCTCAGATTTCAATTGATTATATTCATAGCGCAAACGCCGTATTAGTCTGTGTTAAGGCTGAAGATTTACATGGAGAGGAAGTTAAGACTGTCGAGTCGGTATTCTCGTTCTCGGGACATAAGCGAAATAAAGTATTTGTAATAGCAACTAATTGGGACAAGCTGAATAATGTAGTAATTGATTGGGATAAGAGATATAACTACATGATTAATTCTTTCACAGGAAAAGCATTCTTCCCAACAAGGGCTATGGCGCAAAGCAATATTCTTTATGCGGCTTCTTATCATTATAATTTATGCAGAGACTATAATTCGTTGAGAAGTGCTAAAAAAAATGAGATTAACATTTTGCTTATGAAGATTCAAACAGCTATAGAAGATTGTCAGGATAGAAACGTTCCGGTTCCTGAAAGCATGAAAGCTCTGACCGATGCACAATTAGGTGCGTTGTCACCATCAGATCTAAAAAGAATAATGGAGATAACAAATATCCAAGTAGTTAATAATGTGATTGTTACTGAATTGGTTAATCAGTATGCAGAATTATTATACAGTGATATTAAGAATCTATATAGAGATATCCAACATATGGTTGGAAGAATTGTGGGAGAAAGAAAGAAGACTGTTAATGATCGAATTACAATCTCTCATTCTGATATGAAAGAAATAGAGAAAAAGGTTGAAGAAACAAAGCAGAATAGAGATGAAATTCAAAAGGTACAAAAACAGTTAACGGCAGCATTAGCAAGCTTGAATAGAAGCACTCAACAGAGACTTGAAACAATTATTTCTAAATTAGGGTGATGTGTATGTTAGTATCTGAAATTGCTGATTTACTTGGATATGAGATAGCCGGAGATGATTGCGACGTATATGGTGTAGCCTGGTTTGATTTTGCAAAGGAAGATGATATTGCAGTTATTAATGAAAAAGAGGAGCTATATCATACTAAAGCAAAAGTTGTATTAACAAGACCAGTTTTTGTACAGACAGATAAAACGTTGTTGATTACTTATGATGATGTAGAGTATTCAATTGTAAAACTGTGCGAGGCATTTATTATGAAGGGAGTTTTGAAAGATTACAGAATTCCCATAAAGTATACGCTTGATGAGCGAGGATTTTATATAGGAAATGATTGTTCCATAAGTGAAAATGCTATTATTCAACCAGGAGTAATGATCGGAGATAATGTCATAATCTCTGATAACTGCTGTATTGAGTCTTTCGTTTCTGTTGGTTCTGGTACCGTACTTGGAGAGGGAGTCAGAATTGGTGCCGGAAGTAAAATAGGAATACCTAGTTTTTACCATTACTACATTGATGAGCAAATAAATCAATTCGATGGTTGTGGCGTTGTTAAAATAGGTAATAAAACTATTATCGGATGCAATACATCGATTCAAAGGGGAACGATTTCTGATACTGTAATTGGCGAAAGCACCATGGTAGGAAATATGATTGATATTGGGCATGATGTTAAGATTGGAGACAACTGTAAAATTGTTTCGCAGACGGGAATTGCGGGTAATGTTCAAATAAAAAATAATGTTACAATATATGGTCAAGTCGGTATTTCGAATAATGTTGTAGTTGGAAATAATGTAGTTGTTAAAGGCAGAACTATATTATCAAAGTCAGTGAATGATAATGAAGTTGTTTATGGTCTTTTTGGAAGAAAGTATTCTGATGAAATGAGATTAATAGCAAAAGCGAGACGCTTTTTTGAAAGAAAGGAAGAGTGAGAATATGGGCGGAGGTTGTTGTGTAAGTAACCATCCAATTATAGATTTTATAACTGATATTTTTTGTAGTGATAGTTGCTGCGTTGGTAATTCATCTGGTCCTTCTGAATCAGAACAACACGCAAAGAAAGTAGCTGAAGAACTTGCAGAAATGAAAGAAAAGTCTGAAAAATCATCAACTCAGACTGAACAAAAAATAATGGATTACATTAATCGCTCTATGGATTCTTTTATGATTGAAATAGAAAAGATTAATCAGCAAGATTTTTTTGGTGAAAAATTAAATATAAATACAAAAGGAATTAGAGAAAAAAATGAGCAGCTTAACAACCAAGTTGTAGGCTGCATCAGCTCTGTGTTGAATTCAAGATTAGTACAGACTGACAAAGAGTTAAGTACGATTTTGGAAGAGCGAGACGAGAAGAAACGAAAAAAGAATTTTTCTGCTTTTGTCGAGAAGGTTAAGAAACAGGCATTAAGAAAATTAAGAACAGAAATTGAAAAGACTGTTAAGGCGCAATCTGAAATAGTGTCAAAGGAAATAAAAACTCGTCAAAAAGAAGTTGATGCCCGTATGGCGGAATCAATTAAGGAGTTAACAGAGATCATGGAGATAAAAGAAAAAAGCGAATCAAAACTAAAAAAGAAACAGGTTGATTATATGTATCAGAGCGCCTTGTGTGATTTGATATTGGCAGAAGTTGAAGGGTAGGTGGGTCTGATTGTGGATTACAACAAAATCAATTGTTAAAGAGATAAAAAAGAACCAGGAGGATTTAGCAGTAAAACTTGATTTATTGGCTGCTGAACAAAAGGAAAATTTAGTCACATTACAAAATCAATTTGAGGTGATTTCCGGCAGACTAGAAATTTTAGAAAATTGTAGACATGATTTGATCGAAGAAATTGGAAGTGTAAAGGAAAAATCTGATACAGACAGAGAAAAATTTATCACGATGCTAATGGATACCGTCAGAGAAGAAATAGAACAACTGGAAAAAGAAATAGCAAGCAAAGATGCAGTAATGTCGGATAATATTGGAACAATGAATCATGCTATGCAAGAGATGATGAGAAATTTATTGTCATTGGATGAAAGTAATCGTTTGATAATAGCAAAACTTCTCTTGAAAGATATGGAGATTTAATATGGAGATTATTATTTCAGCAAACGAAAAAATACTATCAATGGCTAAGGATAATAATTTAACCCGAGATATGACAGAGCAGCAATTTACAGAGTGGCTAAATGAAATAGCAAAGGTGAGGATGGTAGATGAATCGGAAGTACAAGAAATCCCAGTTTAACTATGAAAGCCATACTCAGAGCGGCCATATTATTTACAATACTTTATACAATTCGTTGACGAGGCTATCTGACGAAGAATATCAGATTTATTTATCCTTGTTAGAAGATGAAGAAAATGCTCTAGTAATAAATCAACTACTTTTACAAGGATTGTGGGTTGATGCTAGAGTTGATGAATTGGAACAATATAATCTATATGCGGATTATGCAAATAAGTATATTTCCAATAAACCTCATCTTACAATAACTCCAACAATGGAATGCAATGCCAGATGTTTTTATTGCTATGAAGAAGGTGTAAGATGCGGGAGAATGCATAAGGAACAATGCAAAGATATAATTGAGTTTCTTAAGACTTTAGACTGTAGCGATGGTATTGATTTGACATGGTTCGGAGGCGAACCATTGATGAATCAAGAGTGGATGGACTGTTTTTCTGAAAGATTGGAAGAAGCGGGAATTGAGTATTCTGCTTTTATCATTACAAACGGAAGCAAGATTAATGATTCTACAATTGAAAAAATGACTAATAAATGGAAAATCCAGGATGTTCAGATTACATTGGATGGTAGTTTTGATGAATATGCATCTAGAAAATCTTATGTGGATCAAGATGAAAATATTTATTATAAAATTTTGCAGACAATTGGAAAATTAGCGAGAAATGGAATTAGTGTTCAAGTAAGAATGAACATAGATAGGAATAATAGAGAAAGTATATTGACTGCTGTAACGGACATTGCAGAACTGTTTAATGATAATAGTCAGGTGAAGTGTTATCCGGCATTTTTAACAGGAACAAGTGAGCCATTGAGTGAAAAAGAAAAAATACAATTCATTAAATCCATGATAGAAGTTAGCCGTGGGAAATTTAATGTCAATGAGTGTTTGTATAGACTTCCACGAACAAAGGCGTGCTATTATAATCAGAAAAGTGCATTTTCAATAGATGTCAATGGAAATGTTTATATCTGTGAGCATATGCTAGGACATGAGCAACAGGCAATTGGAAATATTAAGTCAGAAGTGATTTTTGATGAAAGAGAACAATCAGGAAAAAGAAAAGAATGCCAAAGATGCGTCTTTTTACCAAAATGTCAAGGTGGATGTGTGGATTCAATGAAAAATGGGGATGTTCCATGCTTTACCGACAGATATATTATTAAGGCTTATCTTGACTTGTTATAGAGGTGATGAGTTTGAAAAATGAAACTGTTGAAACTAGGCTGGATAACATTGAAGAAATTAAATATTATTTATTTGCAGAAATTGATGCGAGCAAGACGCTAAAAAATATTAAGTATTGTTATGCACAGGCATGCGAATTATTAGATAGCATAAAAGTGGTTTTAGTGTTTGAAAAGCTACATGCAAAAAGAAAAAAGGCGTTAGAAGAGGCGGGAATATCGTATTATCTTCAAAGTGGTGAGATGAGAATTGTCTAGGGGGATCGCATTTCAGAGGGCGAAGGGGCTTGGCGCAGTCGGCGTTGTAGGTTCGATGTAGTTACCGGGATTATTGAACGTCAAATTTCGACATTATACGAGATTTTTTGCTTGATTATGCAATAGATTTGCAGTGCATTTGCAGTGCATTATGAAGTAAAATGGTATAAATCGAAGCATACTAAAATGAACGGTTAGTGACAGATATAATGAAAATACTTAGTTTTTCATTATTAAAATTTAAGAATACTTTAAGTTGTGTCTTTTCTGACAAAAGTGTATAATTAACGACATAATAGGGATGAGGATCAGCATTCGGATGTCGATACGGGGGAATCAGGAAGACGTTCGTATGTGAAAGAAAGAAGGTTCATAAAAGAAGGTTCATAGAGGAGAAGTATGAATGCGGGCAGAGCACAGAAGAAGGATATATTATAGACGTAGACGCCAGGTACAGAGACAGATGATCTTGATTAGCTGGTTAGTGCTTCTTGTTGTGGGTGCGGTGGGATTAATCTTATGCAGAAAGAACTTGACGGAGACTGCGGCGCAGCAGGTTGTAAAATCAGGAAGCCAGAAAAATGCGAAGCAGGTAAAACAGATTACGATAGAAGCAGAAAATGAGGGAGACAGACTGAAACGCGTCAAAAAAGACGCTACGGAAAAAGGATATCCGGAAGGCGTTATAGAATTGCTTGATAAGAATGCGGAGACAGTAGAGTTTGTGGAGCATTATGAGGATAAGAAGGATATTCCTCCGGCGGATACGCTTGGCGACGACTTGGAAGAAGGAAAGATTCCACAGTTATATCAGTGGGATGAACGGTGGGGATACGCGCCTTATGGAACAAGTATTGTGGCTGTCAGCGGCTGCGGCCCGACTTGTATGGCGATGGTTGCAGCAGGGCTTACCGGGGATCCGTCTGTCACACCAGCTAAGACGGCGGCTTATGGGACTGCGAACGGATATGTGGATGAATATAATGATACGTATTGGAGATTCATGAAAGAAGCCGGAGTTAACTGGAATCTGTCCTGCTATGATGGAATGTTGACAGAGGAACAGGTTAAGACAGAGCTTCAGGCGGGTCATCCGATTATCTGCAGCGTTGGTCCCGGCGATTTCACACAGATAGGGCATTTTATCGTGTTGACTCAGTATATGGAGGGGAAGGTCAGGATCAACGATCCCTTCAGTCAGAAGAACAGCAGCAAAGAATGGGTATTTGCAGAGATTGAGGATCAGATAAAAGCGATGTGGATATTTTCTGTAAATCAGTGACAGGTATAATGAACCAGCTTTTGTGCCTTGTATAGAGGTATGGAGCTGGTTTTTAATGTTTAGGGAATATTTATAAATTGAGGTTAGGGATTGCCTGACGGAGTATTATATAATAAAATCTATATCAAAATCTTAATAATTGAGAAAGGACAAGAAGAAATGGCAGATAGAAAAGCAGGAAACACATTATATTTGGAGTGTTACAGTGGAATCAGCGGAGATATGACAGTGGGAATGTTGTTGGATCTTGGGGCTTCCCAGAAGCGTCTGGAAGAACAGTTGAGGAGTCTTCCCGTCGAAGGATTTACGGTTCAGATCAGCAGAGTGAAAAAATCCGGATTGGATGCATGTGATTTTCATGTGATTCTTGATGAAGAGCATGAGAATCATGACCATGATAATGAATATCTGTACGCGCACAAGGAGTCTGGTCATGTACATGAAGATTGTGATCATATGCATGTAAAGGGCGGTCATACCCATCGGCATGAACACAGGGGGATTACTGAGATACGGGATATAATTGAACATTCCGGTATCTCAGAGAGGGCGAAGAAAATTGCGGCGGATATATTCATGGTTCTGGCAGAGGCAGAAGCGAAGGCTCATGGGACATCCGTAACAGAGGTGCATTTCCATGAAGTAGGAGCTGTGGATTCTATTGTAGATATTGTTGCGGCGGCTGTCTGCCTGGATGATCTGAACATTACGGACGTCGTCGTGCCGGAATTGTATGAAGGAAGAGGGACTGTTAGATGTCAGCATGGAATTATTCCAGTTCCGGTGCCTGCGGTGGTTCATATTGCTGAATCTTACCATATATCTCTGCATATGACGAAGACAGAAGCGGAACTGGTGACGCCGACAGGGGCTGCGATAGTGGCGGCGGTTCGAACTTCAGACAAGCTTCCGAACAGTTATAAGATCCGCAAAACCGGTATGGGAGCAGGTAAGAGAGATTATGGAAGGACCAGTATTCTTAGAGGGATGTTGATTGAACCAGAGACAGAGGAGACGGACGATATCTTCAAATTAGAGAGTAATATAGATGATTCCACGGGAGAGCTTCTTGGATATGTCATGGAGCGGCTATTTGAAGCCGGAGCACGAGACGTATATTATACTCCGATATATATGAAGAAAAACCGTCCGGCATACCAGTTGAATGTAATTTGCGACGAAGAGACAGTATCTTCGATAGAACAGATCATCTTCCGTGAGACTACGACGATAGGTATTCGCAGAATGAAAATGCAGCGTACCGTGATGCGGAGGGAGATTTGTCTGATTGAGACTTCACTTGGCACGGCGAAAGTTAAGGTATGCAGGAGTGGAGAGTGTGTGAGAGTATATCCGGAATATGAGAGTGTAGCCGCTATCTGTAGAAAAGAGAGTCTTAAGTTTCAGGATGTATGGAACAGAGTCTGCAGTGAGGCGGAAGAGAAGTTTCTGTAATGAGAGCGGTTCTCTGTAATATGTGTATGTAATTTAGAAAATTCAAGAGGAGAGAGGAATGCCTGTGAATGCATATGAATCCAAGTGTGAACGGCTGAAAAAGAAGGTGGGCGGATACGCGTCAGAAGATGTGGCAGTAGCTTTTTCGGGAGGCGTAGACAGCAGTCTTCTTCTGAAAATAGCGTGTGATGCCGCAAGAGAGAGGGGAACAAGGGTATACGGTGTTTTCCTTTATACTATGCTGCATCCCCAGGGAGAATTGGAGGAAGCAGAGAAAGTGGCCCGGGAGATGAACGCTATATTCCATGTGCTTAAGATTAATGAATTAGAAGAAGCCGGTATTGCAGAGAATCCTGCAGACAGGTGTTATCGCTGCAAAAGATATCTTTTTCAGCGAATTCAGGAAGAAATGAGTTCTTTTGGAGTGCGTTGGATTCTGGAGGGAACGAATGAAGATGATCTGCATGTATATCGTCCGGGAATCCGGGCGGTTCGGGAGCTTGGAATTATAAGTCCGCTTGCAGAGGTAAAGATGACGAAGAAGGAAGTCCGCAGAATGGCTGAAGAATATGGGATTTCCGTTTCAAAGAAACCTTCCGTTCCCTGCCTGGCAACCCGCTTCCCTTATGGAACCAGAATATCTTATGAAGAGATGCAAAAGGTAGGAGCAGGAGAAGCATTTCTTAAAACGTTGGGATTGTTCAATGTAAGGCTGCGGGTTCATGGTAAGATTGCAAGAATTGAGGTGGACCGGCAGGATATGACGGTTATATTAGATAAGAAAGACGTTGTAACAGAATATCTGAAAAATCTGGGATATATATATATTACTCTGGATCTGGAAGGATTTCGCTCGGGAAGTATGGATACGGAGATTAGATAAGACGTTTGGGGAGAAAGCATAAGAAAGCGCAGCGGGAGGGATTCGAACCCCCGGAGCCTTGCGGCTCTTCTGCTTTCGAGGCAGATGCCATCAGCCATCTCGACCACCGCTGCGTACCGAGTGTTATTATAACACAAGAACATACAAAGAGGGAATACCTAATTTTAAAATTATTTAGGAATTTATTCTGTTTGGATCTTTGGATTGATAAATAATAAGGAAAGAGGGCTGGCGCTTTTGCGCCAGCCCTTGGAGGGGGATGAAAAATCTATCTAAATTTAAGAAATCGTCTAGGCGAAGTCCGGTAATCATACCTTACGGAATATGTAATGTGAAGTACAATCACCGTCTTCATTTATTTGATGAATTTATTATATAAAGTAAATGTGACACAAGTATGTCAAAAACCGGAAAACTTTATAAAATTTCTTAAGAAAACCTTATCAAGAAATAAAAGAGTAAAAGATGATTCTATGAATTATTGTTATTGCGGAGTAAAAGACAAAAATGTGACAAGGCGCCATGCTTACCGCACAGCGCCTTGCCGGGACGTATTGCGGCGGAAGGGTAAAGGGTGCCGCTTATATGCGGTCCGCCGCAGCCGGACTATGGCTGAATCGCAGCCGCGCTCCGGTACGCAGAAGTTCCCTTGGAGGAACTCTGATTTTATAATAGCAGTTTCGCATACGAAATTCAAGGGTGTTTTGAAACAATTTTTGTTTTGTGTATATAAATATTTGAAAAACCTATTGACATCAGAAAACAGTTAAGCTATAATTAACTTCGTTGTTAAAAAGTTTTAGAGTTATGTGGGCGTAGCTCAGCTGGATAGAGCGTCTGGCTACGGACCAGAAGGTCGGGGGTTCGAATCCTCTCGCCCACGT
>CAJUFA010000015.1 GCA_910585725.1 uncultured Dorea sp.
GTATGATGAAGAACTCCGGGAAAACGGAGTGGATAAAATTTTAAAATATGGGATTTCATGTTATATGAAACGCTGCAAAGTGAAACTGGCAGAGGAATAATAGATCAAAATGCGATCAGGTTATAAAAAAGCGGAGTTGTAATGATACAGTTCCGTTTTTTTATGGCCTGATTTTTGTATGAGTTAGAAGAAAGGAGATGAAAGAGTATGCACATACGGGAACGTCCATGAGAGGCATCGGCAGTAACAGGCAGATATAAAAATGCCGCCATGAAATTTATAGAGACATGGTACTTGTAGCGTTGGAAGATAAGGCGACAGGAGAGGAAATAAAATCGACAAAGGAGGAACAGGACGATGAGGGAGAGGAGCAGATCACCGTCGAAACCCTGACGATTGAGCAAGGGGAAACATTCCTGCAGAGTTTTTGGAGTGAACACTAAAAACTCTAACCCTAAGTTTACAGAAGAAAGCTAACTATTTCACTACACGTTCTTATTTGACTCTTACAATATATGAAAGAGTAAACATCGACTGTGCGGGAGTAAATTCCACCAGGAGTAAAGGAGTGGAATTTAAAATTTCATTTTAGAGTTAGTGCATTTTTAGTATAAAGTCATTGACGATGTATATACTATTGTATATACTAAATGTGAGAAAGGAGATGAGATTATGCAAGCAACAATTCAGAAATGGGGAAATTCACAGGGGATAAGGATTCCAAAAGCATTCCTAGAGGCATTGGGAATGATGGAAAATGATCTTGTGGAACTTAATAGAGTTGATGATAATATTGTAATCACGAAAGTTAAAGAAAAAAAGAAACTTACACTGGAGGATATATTCAAAGATTATGATGGAGAATATGTAGCTGAGAAATTTGACTGGGGATCTCCTGTTGGGAAGGAAGTGTGATAATGTATAATCCAAAGCAAGGTGACATAGTATTCTTGGATTTTAGTTCACAATCAGGACATGAACAGGCAGGAAGAAGACCTGGAGTAGTTATCAGTAATGAGCAGTTTTTTATGAGGACTAAATTTGCTGTAATATGTCCAATTACGAATACAAGCAATAAATTTCCACTGCATATTCCTTTAGATGATAGAACAAAAACAATAGGTGTGATATTGACAGAACATATGAAGTGTTTGGATGTAATCAATAGGAATATTCAGTTTGTGGAGAAAATGCCGGAAGACTTGTTAGAAAAGACATTGGCATATGTAAAAGCATTTTTTTAATAGAGACTTGAAATAATAGATTTATAGGACTATAAACAAGGATAAAGATGGCTAAAAAACGTAAAATTGTATTGAATATGAATGAACTAAATAATATAAGAAATGAAATAATTGCAGATCAGGAACAAAGAAGAACCGTTTGGATTAATATGTATATTTTGTATACAACAATTTTTGTTCTTGCGATGCAATGGTCATATTATTTATTGTTAGTGACATATATAATTATTTTGCCTTTTCAAGCAACAATTAATAATTTGGTATGGAATGTTGCTAGATTATCGGCGTATATAAGAATTTTTTATGAAGAGTATGATGAAAGTTTAAACTGGGAATCAATGAATGCAAATTATGATATATATAGGAAATATTTAGGTAAAATGGAAAATAAATTAACAAGCCAGATAAAGGTAGCGGTAATACACTCCTGTTGAGTAGTCAGACTACAGAATAATAATCAAAAGTCTACGGTATTTGAGTTGTATTGGACTACAATATTAAAAAGAAAGGAAGTTATGATGTTTTTCTTTTATAAACATTATACAAGGATATATGGGAAAGTTAGATAAGTTAAGTGTGTTCATCAGTCTTGTATTAAGGCACAAACCAGATGCAGCAGGGATTACTTTGGATGAACATGGATGGGCAAATGTTGAAGAACTTCTTGACGGCATAAATGATACTGGACGTAAGATGGATAGGGGAGTATTAGAAGAAATTGTTAGAACTGATCATAAACAGAGATATAGTTTTAATGAAGACAAGACGCTGATTCGGGCAAATCAGGGGCATAGTATTCCAGTGGATGTAGAATTGAAAGAGGATGAACCACCAGAGTTTTTATATCATGGAACAGCAGATAGATTTATAAAAGCTATTATGGAAGAAGGATTGAAGCCAATGAGCCGCTTATATGTGCATCTTTCAAGGGACATTGAAACTGCAAATAAAGTTGGAAAACGGCATGGAAATCCAGTAATCCTGAAAGTACATAGCGGACAGATGTGCCGAGAAGGAATCAAATTTTATCTTTCTGAAAATGGTGTATGGCTGACTAAAAAAGTGGATGTCAAATATTTAGAACAAATGAAAGTCTGATTTTATGACTGTTTGGAAGAAAGTATGGTATAGAAAATAAAAGTGTATGCAGAATTAACTTGTAATGAAGCGGTAAAAGTTCCTGATTGGGTAAAGACAAAAGAAGATTTAGAAAAATTTGCCGATAAGTATATCAGTGATAATTTAAATATTGGATATGAATTAATAGATGAGCAGATGGAACTAGATGATTTTATAGAAGAAATTGAATCATCATATCAAGATGCAAAAGATAAAAATTTTGACAGCATAGTAATTGTAATAGATACAGATTTGGGCAATTCATATTACATAAACAATACTGATGAAGGTTTCCAGTGCGATGAAGGGAAAATTGACTTCGATTTGCTCAAGGAAAACAGGGAGTTTTCTCTTATCATAGTATATGTCGGTAGTGCCAAAACCTTACGAGTGGGACAAGATCCCGTATATGGCAGGCATACTGGTGTTTACTGGGCGACATCACAGACAGAACTATGACGCTTTCAATCTGCAGCTATGAGTTTGATAATGCGAGGTTTGTTCTATAGGGGGTGTCCGTGACGAATGAGCGATTTACTTCATGCCATGTAATTGTGTAATATTTGTTGGCAGATATGCAAAAACGGAAGAGTTGCATATTATAATAAAAACCATTTATAGCATAAAGGAAGAATAAGATATGAAACGATGTGTTCCGTTGGAACCCGCTGCAGAAGATGTCTGTAATCAAAGCTCTGTGCCTCCGCTGATTTTTCAGATGCCACCGGAGCAAGGCAGGAGAGCATTAGAGGAAATGCAGGATATGCCTGTATATAAATATCCTGCCGATATATCCTCAGTTTGCGTCAATACTGGGATGTGGGGGCGCATCTCGGTATATTTTATTGCGCCCAGGGTTGAGAAGATTAGAAACATTATATTCTATATCCATGGCGCAGGCTGGGTGTTTGGGAGCTTCCATACACACGAAAAGTTAGTCAGGGAGCTTTCTGCAAGGACAGATTCACTGGTCGTATTCCCCGAATACAGCCGGTCGCCGGAAGCGAAATACCCAACAGCGATAGAACAGTGCTATTTTCTCCTTTCCCATATATGGGAAATCATTGGGGAGTGTTTTCCGATGGCAAACGGCGCTGCGCTCACAGTGGCAGGCGACAGTGTTGGCGGGAACATGGCAATAGCTATGACTCTGATGTCAGTCATGCGGCATGGCCCGTGTATCCACAAACTGCTGTTATATTATCCGGTAACAGATGCCTGTTTTGACACGCCCAGTTACCGTCAGTTTGCAACAGGTTATTATCTGTATCGAGAAGGGATGAAATGGTTCTGGAGGCAGTATACAGCGTCTATGGAAGATAGAAACCAGATTACTGCATCTCCTCTTCGGGCGGATATAGATTGCCTGAAGTGTTTTCCGCCGACGATGATTATAAACGGCCAGGCAGATGTTTTACGCAGCGAAGGGGAAGCCTTTGGCGAAAGGCTCCGGTGTGCAGGCGTGGAAGTGACCGCGTTGCGGGTGCAGGGGACGATTCATGATTTTGTGATGCTGAACGCTCTGGACCAGACGAATGCCTGCCGTACTGCTATGGATGCCTCAACTGAGTGGGTGAACCGTCTGAATTGAAATTCAAAGAAGGAATGCCTTTATCATTTAGGGACATTTATCTGATAGTATATGAGGTGAAAATGTTTCTCTTTGTGCTGTATTATACAAACCAATGCCCCTTTACAAAAAGGCGGAGATGAACGAACCGTATCTTTCTGTAGGAAAGAAGAATGAACCTTCGGTAAAAATAATCACCCGGAATGCAGTTTGGAGGGTTATTTTTCTGCCTTGCTATGGTTGTGTTGATCAGTATGGAAATTTGAAAAGAAGTGAGGTATAATTCTGATGTTGGGAATAGACAAGATATTCTGATTTGCAAAGAGGAGGCAGTTCCGTGAGAAAAGTTGTTTTATTTATTGCAATGAGCCTTGACGGATATATTGCGGATGAGCATGGCAATGTAGACTGGCTTAATGGACAGGACATGAGTGTGGAAAATATTGATACTTATTCAGTATTTATGCGTGATGTCGACACGGTTATTATGGGGTGGGACACCTATCATCAGATTGTGACTGAGCTATCTCCCACAGAATGGATATATGCCAATTTGACAAGTTATGTCATTACACATAGAAAGTTACCCTCAAAAAAAGAAATCTTTTTTACAGGAAAAGCGCCGTCTGATCTCGTGAGAGAGTTAAAAAACAAAGAGGGGAAGGGTATTTGGATCTGTGGCGGAGCGAACATAGTTCAACAATTAGTCCAAAATGATTTAATTGATGAATACTATATTTCGGTTATTCCAACAGTTTTAGGTTCTGGTATCCGGCTTTTTGGGACGACACCAGATGAAATCAAATTAAAGTTAATTTCTACACAGACTTATAATGGAATTATCGAGCTGATTTACACACGCAGATAACTGGCTGCTAATGTGGATGGCTCATTAAAAATTGTAAAATCCTTTGGGCGTATGGAAGCTTCGCAACACCGAAATTGATACATCGGAAAACATTACTTGTTGAACCTGTATATCCTTTTTCATATATCGCTTTTACCGTTTTGCTTTTACTTCATCCAATATTCAGACATTGAACAATAAAATCATAATAAGGGTCTAATTTACTCTGCTGGATTCCGTACATACCTCATTCTTTCGGATCTCCTTCACGATATTTCGCAATCGTATTTCGCCCCACTCCCATTTATACTCATGAGAGAAAATTTCCAGTTGAACTCTTTAAAATCTGATCCTTATATTGTTGTATCTCTGTTATCTTTCATTCAGTTTCAGGATAAAAACTATCTATACATAACGTACCGTGAGAACCTGACATCTGACAATCTCCTCATATCTTCTGAATAAATTAAGTTTACTACATATTTGATAAGATAGATAGTTACAAAACGGATAATTACGGAAGAGCCCCAAGATTGATAATAATCAGTGGAGGGTAATTCAGGAAATAAGATGAAACGGAGAGAATATACTGTAGAATCAAAAGTGATTCTAGGATATGGGAATAGTGGTTGAGTAATATTTTTGCAGGCATGTGTATTTGAAGTAGTTTTCCATACGTTACAACTTCAATTTGTGGTGTGTTGTAGAAAATTTGTAAAAATTACTTAAACAGTCGAAAAAATAACATGAGGCAAAAAAAGAAAATTATTTGTTATAATATACAAAAAAGGATCAGGCAGATCCCCGTTCTGAATCTGATGATTTCCGAAACAGAGAATCAACATGAAACATATAATCAATTGCTGAAAATTATAGTGAACTTGTATATAAATAACTCTTTCAGTTAGTTGATATCTTTCTTACAGTGCAGCAACAAAAAAGTTACAGCTTGAAAAGGAAGATTTCATCTCTTAATTTATATCGAAAAAATATTGAGGGACATAATACACTTTCATTGTTGTTTAGGTAGAACTGTCGGAAAAGTGTACTGGAAAGTTAGGGATTTTCGATAAATGTTATGTAAATCAAATAAAATGAATAAAGTATAAATGTAGGGAAGAAGTACAAGTTATTTAGAGGCGTAATCTGTGGAAAGCGGTAAAAAGGCTGAGTTAATAATATATACAGCCGTGGATATAAATTGGATGAAAGAGTTAAAAGAACGGAAGATTACTAGAAAAACTTTGAAAAGTAAAAGAAGGAGTGTTTATAAATGACGATAACAGAAAGAATTGCAAAATTACCGGTGGCAGTTAATATTGCAGATTCATTTCGGGCGGAACTGAGTCAGACAAATTCAGAAAAAAAACAAGATTCTGTCGCAGCAAAGTCGATAACAGAAATTTCTTCTTTGACAAAATCGCTGTACGCAGTGGATCGTTCCGATTATACAAAAGAAGATGCGATAAAAAAGCAGTGGAAAAAGATGAATACAATGAATATCCTTGATGTTTTAAAGGGTACAGTAGATACTTCAAACAGAGGTTTAAGCATGAAAGATGTGGAAAGACAGCTCCAAGAAGATGATTTGTTAGATGAAGTGAGCGATATAGATTTGAAAATGCTTCAATTTGAGCTGTCCGGTCTTAGATTTGAAGGTGGAAGAGGGTATCAGTCGGTTGATTCTGGAGAATTATATAAAAATGTAGAGTATCTTGCTTCACGCTATGTAGCGATGGAAGACAAAATCAAAAAGATTTGTACGGGAGTAGACCAAACAGAGCGTCTGAACCAATTAAATAAAATGTATATGGAAACATTAGAAAAAATAGCAAAAAGTTATTCTGAGGTTGTAGGAGGGATTCTTGAAGATTATGGTGTTTCAGGTGAGAAAGAAAAGATTTATCAATCCTTTAAAAGTGGCGTGGAACAACAGGTAGCTGAGTATAGATCGTTTTTAAAACAAGATCAGAGACTTATAGGAGTGGAAGATACAGAAGACGCATGGCTTCTAAAAGATGACGAATATATTGCGGCAATGTTGCGCAGGCAGGATCTCATTTCCGAAGCAGGCTTGTTAAAAGAAGGGGAGTATTCATTAGGGGAATTGGATGTATTAGGAGAATATGTTTCTAGCCTTTCTATTATGGAAGCGGGAGCAAAAACCTACGAAATGACTGAAGAGAGACTTGGTTTGGATCTTGCCATGCTTACGATGAAAACAGATTTTTTGAGTAAAGAAAAAAATATGAGTTCTGCACTGAATACGACTTTACAAAAAACATTAAATGGATATTTGAATGTTTTTTTGGAACGGTTTAACCAGAAGTTGGAAATAAAGCGAAGGAATGCTCAGATAGGAGCGGATATTCAAGGGAATGCCGAACTGGATAAAGAGAGTGTGTGGAAAGTATATAACAAAACAATGGAACAGTATCGTATTTCTGGAAACGGGATGGAAGCGCTGATTAAAGGGGCGGAATATGGAAGATCTCAATACTTAAAGAAAATGGAGTTGGGGAATTTAAAAGATATTTACAGGTATAAAAATAGTTCATTTTATTGGATTGATTTTTTTGATAATATATTGGAACGAAGAAATAATTCTTATGAAAAAGAAGGGAGCGCATATGAACAATATATGATAGGTTGGTTGGATTTTCAAAACAGTTTAAGAGAGGGAGGGAGTGTGAGAATGAATTTGTTATTGAAATCAATTGATTCATATTCTATAAATCAAAGTGGAAATTGGATAAGTATAAATGCATAGGATTTTTATGATGGAGCAGATAAAGGCGGCGCCAGTATCTTAACAAACCTTCCGGTCGGTGATTATGTGTTATTAACAATGCTTTATTTGTTGAAGTATGTGAAGGTTCTTTGTGGACATTTACATAAAGTTATTTTCAAAATAATTTAGGTGATGTTACACATATTATAGACGGTAAGGATGCTGCAGGACAAGAAATACCTCGCTGTTTTAATAAGAATGATGTGATGGAACCTTTGGGACCATATTTTATTGTGGTAGATATAGATAATGTAAAAGTAGTAGATTTTGGAAGTAACTACAATTATTTACGATTGAGTGATGAGACTGACGGAAAAGCTGTAGTCTATTGAGAGAATATCTTTAGGCAATAAATAAGAGAAGCGTGTAGTAAATTATTAATTGCTTTAAAAGCGTTAGGTGTAAAAATGCATTGATTACATAAAGAAACAAAGCCGGAGGGTGAAGTGATGACCTCTGGCTTTAAATTTATATAAAATTGCATTTGAAATGTGCAGTACGGGTTTTATTGAATTATTCTAAATATAGATTTCAGAAAATATTTGTTATGGAATAATAGTTTTGTCAGATGATAATGAGTATCTCTGTATCTGTAGCTATATTAATTGTTAATACAACTCAAAAAGGATACTGGGTTTGCACAGTTTTATAAATAAAAAAAGATTGGGATGCTGCACTAGTGTCTGCTCATTAACTAGAATTAATTGAATACAGTAGTATAATCATGGTTTTTATGTTAAGATAAATGTAAATATAAGCGATCGGTTAATTGAAAATTGATTTCAACCAATCCTGCGGTATACAGCTTGACCCAGAAGATGAATGGATCAGGTTGGCACTTCGCAGGTATGATAAAAAAATTAAATGTTTAACGAGCAGACACTAACTAAAAAATAATATATAAAATGGAGATAATGAAGAAATGTTAAAGATTGCGGTATGCGATGATGAGACAAAAGCTGTTGGAAATATAGAAAAGATGTTGGAGGATATATCTTCGAAAGTTGCTGAGAATATAGAGATAGACGTTTTTTATGATGGAAGTAACTTGATAGAACATATTAATAAAGGTTATCGATATGATATTCTTTATTTGGATATAGAAATGGCCATAAAGAATGGAGTGGATACAGCAAAAACTATTAGAAAGATTGACGCAAATGTATTGATAATTTATGTTACTAATCATGAGAGTTTTGCAAAGGAAGTATTTGAAGTTTCGGCTTTTAGGTTTATAACTAAGCCTATTGACTATAAAATATTTAGTAAATATTTTATGGACGCAAAGCGAAAAATTATGCATCATCCAGAGTATTTTCGATATCAATATAACAAAATTTCATATAGAGTCCCAATTAATAAAATTCTTTATTTCCAAAGTGATAAAAGAGTTACATATATTGTTACAGACACTGGAAATGAAAAATGTTATGGAAAATTGAATGAAATAGAAAAAAGATTGGTAGAGCATGGTGTCTATTTCTATAGAACACATCAATCTTTTTTAGTAAATCCTCAATATGTCTCTGTATATGCATATGATTCTATGCAGTTATTGGATGGAACAACATTAACAGTTAGCGAAAAACGAAGAAAATCTGTAAATGAGCTTTTTTGTAAGCTAAAAGGGGAAGATATAATTGTGTAGTTTGCTTGAAGTTTGTATAAGAATTATAATTGTATTTTTAGCTGTCATAATTCTAAAGAATTTTTTTGGAATTTTTTTAAAACCAAAAAAAATGAATATAATAATTTTTATAAATTGGATATGTTATATTATTTGGCAAGTAATAATTAGTAAAAATAATGCATTGCCAGGATATGTTAATGTTGCCATAAGTATTTTCTTGATGAGTATAATTTGTATATTTGCATATGAAGGAAGCTCCTTGCAAAAAATAGTTTTTTCACTTCTAATAAATGCAATGTGGATGTTAATAGAATTTCTGGTTGGATACGTATTTGTTGTGTGTGAAATTCATATTTATTATAGGATTCCTCAAGTTGTTGGTTCATTAGTTTCTAAACTTCTAATGTTGATATTGATATTAGTTTTAAGAAAATTTTTTGCAAATGAAAATATTATAACAATTCCAAACAAATATCATATGTTGTTATTGACAATACCGATTGGAAGTATGTTTGTTGTTTATAATATTTTTGCAATAAGTTTGATAGCTAATAATAAAAAATATATCGGCGTGTCTTTTGCAAGTTCAATATTTGTATTGGTAATAAATATTATAATGTTTAAATTATATTTGATATTGTCAAAAGAAAAAGAATTGCAGAAATTTAATACGGTTTATGAACAGCAATTAGAGTTATGCAATCAACATATGAGAGAAAAAGAAAGTTTTATGATGAACGCTCGTAATATTAAACATGATATTAAACAACATTTTATTGTATTAATTGAATTATTAGATAAAAATGAAAATGATATGGCAATTGCTTATCTAAAAAAACTTATAGATATGAAAATATTAAATAGTGATGGAATTTGTAAAACGGACAATATTGTAGTTGATTCATTGATAAATGCAAAATATACAGTTGCTTCGAATTTAAATATAAAATTTGACATCGATATACATATACCGATACAGCTATCATTTGAAAGTGCGGATATTAGTATTATGTTAGGGAATATACTAGATAATGCTATAGAAGCTTCATTGAAAGTAGAAGAGGAAAAAAGACATATCAGATTATTTATGAAATATGATTCTAATACTCTGATTATTACAGTTATCAATACATTTATTGGTGATTTGAATAAAAATAAGGATGGACGTATACTGACAAGTAAGAATAATCCATTTAATCATGGAATAGGTTTAGAATCAGTACGAAGAGTTGCGGAAAAATACCATGGATCAGTTATTATTGAAACAAAAGATAATTCTTTTATTATTAAAATAGCTATGTGTGATTTGTCGGAAAAATTATAAGTAACATTGTAAAAAATCACATGATAAGTTAATAATATGTTTTCTGAGATATACTTATTAAGTAAATAGTAAAGAAGATTTATTGATTTTTGTGATTAAAGTAGATATTATAATGAAAAGAGTGAAAATTAATAGTTTTGAAAATTTAGTTGCAAGTTTTGTAATGATTTTTAGTTTTGTAGCAATAAATAGTCGGTGTGTATGTATTTTCCGTCAACCTTTGTTCATGTATTGTTGTTACATTTACTCTTTTGGCAGTTAAAATATTATGATAGCTTTTTTATACAATCCCAATATTGATATATCTGTGGTATGTAGTATACTAGTAGAAAAAGCGGAGGCAAAAAAATGTTAAAAGCAGTATTTATGGATTATACAGGAACAATCATTCAGGAAAAGGGAGCAGATTTGGAAAAAATTGTTTCCCGGATATTGAAATACAGCCGGCTTGAAACAGCGGAAGAGACGGTGAGATATTGGTGGAGTCTGTTAAAAATGATGGAGGAAAAAAGTTACGGCGATGCTTTTTTGACAGAAGATGAGATTGTTGATTGTCTTCTGGATAGACTTGGTCAAGAGGAAGGTCTGGATGATGATTTTTCGGAATTGCATAAGCTATTTCAGAGGTTTTGGATGTATGCGCCGATTTTTGATGATGTAAAAGAATTTTTTGAAGAATGTTCTCTTCCGATATATGTAATTACAAATAATGGGGTCTGTTATGTGCAGGAATGCCTGGAACAGAACGGCCTTGAAGCAGCCGGGATTATTTCCGGAGAAATGGTTCGCGCCTATAAACCCCATAAAGAAGTGTTCGATTATGCGCTGAAAATAAGCGGATGCGCTGCCGGGGAGGTGATTCATATTGGTGACTCTGTTGTATCGGATGTAAACGGAGCATCTGCGGCGGGCATAACGCCTATTCTTATAGATAGAAAGACAAAAGTACAGTGTGCGGATTACAATGTGATACGCCGGCTTACGGAAGCGCTGGAGTATCTTGAATGTGTCTGATGAAACTGTTTTTTAAAGACTCAGGGAAGCAGCCATTTGAGGTTACTTCCTGCAAAATAATAGACGGAGATAATTGATAGCTGTTCCATCTACCGATGAAGCGGCAGAAATATTTTTGAATTATTTAGCTGAACTTTGGAAAGTGCATCTGTTTCGAGAAGGTTTGAAAGTCTTTCAGAAAGCCTATTCCATTTAGTAAATCGAAGTTATATAATAAAGCCAGTGACGAATCCAGGCGCAGTGTATGTCTTTAATTTTATTTAGGGGGGGATATCATGGCAAAGCGACCGGCATTTTTTATCCGTCAGGAAAAAGTTATACAGGATATATTTTCATTTGAATGGTTTCCTGGTTTTTCAATATCTCAAAAGCAAAAGTCTATAGAGAGTCTGCATCAGGCAATCTTAAAGACAGATGCAGACGCAAGACCATTAGAAATCAGCACGAAGAGCAATGAAACTGTTGGAGTAAACTTAAGCGCGTTCAATCTCAGGTTAAATAACTATACTCTCGAGAATATTTTCCAGAGCGCTAAAGTTTTTAAAAACGGCGGACCATACTCCGATATACTCAATGTGCCGCCGAAAGCGGCCAAACGTGATGAACGGCTGCATAATTCCGGAGACCTGAAAGCTTTTCGTTATCAAAATGAGGATTTTCCTTTAATACCCAAAACAGTATTCTATGATTTCATCTATATTGCTGCGGTAAAAAATTCACTCGCGGCGGACGAAATCAAAGAAATTTCAAGTTATAATTACTTTACCGATATTGAGTTTAATCCTGGAAAAAGTATCAATACTCAGGCGAGAGCCGCTGCTCTGATCAGGCTTTTGCTTGATGAGTATGGGGATCTGCCGGAGTTTTCAAAAGAAGATTTTATACAATATCACAAAGAACATATCGTTTACGACGCCTTGATTTAGAGAGGAGCTATTATCATGGATTTACAAGAGAAAGCATTTGCGCTTGCCAGGCACCTGCACGATGAAAATATTATAAAAATGGATGATCTGGATCAGTTAAAAAGCGAGACCTATGAGGAAATTGTATTATTGCTCAGGCAAAAGCTTCAAGAGACCTATCCGCAGACAAAATTAAAACGCACGATGAAAAGCGTTCATTTTGCGAATGGTTTTCAGGATGAGCGCCTGAAACGGGTTGCGATTATTCTCACGGATGAAATTGAGCAATATCTGACCTTAAATAAATTCCTTGATCACGACACATCTGTTGAATTTTTTAATAATAAAATCACATCTGCCGGTTTTGTTATAAATCCAATTTCTCTGGTCGAGGTTGGATTTGAAAGCTTATGTATCTGCAAAGGACGGAAAATATAAAAGGAGACTATTCGTATGTTAGAAAATAAATATCATTTTGAATTTCCTCAATTATACAAGACTTTACTTGAAGATAGAATGTTTGACTATACCGCGTCCCAATATCTACTTGATTATAAATTTTTCGGCGCAGACCTGGAGCCTTTTTCGTTTGAAGAATCTTTACAAAACTATGAAGACTTTCCCTTTTGGGATAAAGATCCTTCAAAACAAATATTTCCTTTTGCGCAGACAGGCGGAGGCGACTGGTATGGATTTTGCTTTAGCATGAAAGACGATACATCATTACCAATAGTATTGATGTATCATGACAGTGATCATACGTTGAAGTTTTAGAGCAGCTCTATGCCGGGGCATTTGCGAAATTATCTGACTGTGACTTAGAAAAACTCTATATAAAAGAAACCGCTTTTACGAGATTTAATGAAGAATTATATTGTGGTATTTAGTATTTAAGAGATGCATTTGAATTTTATAAAGTTCCTTTATAAAACCATTAGTAGTGTTCCTGCGCCAATCAGGACGCATCCTGCAATGGATTTCGGCGTGAATTTTTCGTGCAGGAAAATAAACGCAAGCACAAGCGTAATGACGACGCTTAATTTATCAACAGGCACGACTTTTGACGCTTCACCCATTTGAAGGGCCTTATAATAGCATAGCCAGGAAGCGCCGGTAGCCAGACCGGATAAGATCAGGAAAAGCCAGCTTTTTTTCTCGATACTGGAAATCCCGCTCTGGGCATTTGTCAGGAACACTATCCCCCAAGCCATGAATACAATCACAACCGTCCGAATCGCCGTCGCAAGATTAGAGTTTACGCCCTCGATTCCTATTTTTGCCAGTATTGATGTGAGCGCTGCAAAAATGGCTGACAGCAGGGCAAACACAAACCACATGAAATCATCCCCTTTTCTGTTTGAATGCCTGGATTTACAGGCAAAGATTTTGTATTATATTTTTTTATTATTTCCTTTTATGAATAATCTTATCATAATTCAGATCATATTTCCAATCTATTTGATAGGTTGAATTTATTCTGGAAACTTAATATAATAAAACTATGGAGCCGTCAGGTATCAATATGAGGGATGGTTTTTTATAGGTGTCGAAAGATTATATCATGTACGCAGAAAGGAAGAAAGAAATGAAATATATCTTGAAATGTACCCGAAAAATATTTTGTGCATTTTTTATTTTTCTTACGGCGAATATGCCGATGCTGAATTATGTATTGGCGTCAAGAGGCATGATATTTTCGGAATTTTGGAGTATTCTTTTCGTGCTCCTTTTGATTTGGGGGGTGATCGTGATCGACATAGTCCCGGCATTTTCCCACCGGAGGATCCCGGGGAAGAGGCTTAAGATCTGTGCGGACGGATGCGAGCTTCTGGTTTATTTTCTGATATCAGTAACAGCGTCGGTGATATGTCTGCTTGTTACGATGCCGATGGTATTTGGGGAAGATAAGATGGCCTGGCTAGGGGATCTGGTATGCGTGGTTCTTGTGGAGGCGGCCGTATTCTGGAGCGGGATCATCCGAGTGTATCTGACGTCCGCTCAGATTGGGATTAAGTGGAGAATCATCGGACTGGTGTGTGGATGGATACCGGTAGTCCATCTGATTGTGTTGATGAAGATCATCAATATGGCGTCGGCCGAGTGGGAATTCGAGAGCGGGAAGATCATGCAGGCTCAGGAAAGAAAGGATGAACTACTGTGCCGGACCAGATATCCAATACTGATGGTACATGGAGTGTTTTTCCGGGATTTTAAATATTTTAACTACTGGGGACGGATACCAAAGGAGCTTGAAAATCACGGAGCCGTGATATATTATGGGAATCATCAGTCGGCTGCTTCCGTCGCAGACAGCGGCAGGGAGCTGGCTTGCCGTATTGAAGAGATTGTGGCGGAGACCGGCTGCGAGAAAGTCAATATCATCGCGCATTCGAAGGGCGGGCTGGATTCAAGGTACGCGGTGAGTTGTCTTGGAATGGACAAGCACGTCGCGTCTCTTACTACCATCAATACGCCTCACAGAGGCTGTATTTTTGCAGACTATCTTCTGGATAAGATTCCCGGGGCGGCGAAAGATAAGGTGGCGGAGAGTTATAATTCCGCGCTTAAGGTACTGGGAGATGAATCTCCGGATTTTATGGCGGCGGTGACAGATCTTACGGCTTCTGCCTGTAAGGAATTCAACCGGAAAGCGCTTGATAGGCCGGGAATCTATTACCAGAGCGTCGGATCGAAGCTTAATGTGGCGTCGGGAGGACGTTTTCCCCTGAATTTTTCTCACCGGCTTGTGAAATATTTTGACGGGCCGAACGACGGATTGGTAGCGGAGAGCTCATTCCCGTGGGGAGAAGATTATACTTTCCTTACAACCAGCGGGAAGAGAGGGATATCCCACGGCGATATGATCGATCTGAATCGGGAGAATATTAAAAATTTTGATGTGAGAGAATATTATGTGGGGTTAGTGAATGGTCTGAAGGAGAAAGAACTATAATAAATTATATCAAAGAAGGGGGAACAGGATGCTTGCTGTTCGAAATGAAAGAGGCAGGAAAGAAAAGAAGCGAAGGCATAAAAACCGAGGCGCAGGGATTAAGCTTTCTATTCTGCTTTGTGTTGTGATACTGATATGCGTGGCGGGATGCGTAAGTTATCTGATGCATGCCAGGAAGCTTGAGAGGGAAAAACCGGGGAAATTACTTGCAGAATATGTAGGGCATATAGAGAAACAGGAATATGAAGAGATGTATGCCATGACGACGCTGGAAGGAAAGGGCGGATCAGATAAGGAAGCATTTATAGAGAGAAATTCTAAGATATACGAAGGAATGGGAACCAGAGACGTTAAACTTAGCGATATCGTTATAGGAGAGAAAGAGGATCAGAAAGTCAGAGTTACGT
This sequence comes from uncultured Dorea sp., assembly GCA_910585725.1. Taxonomy (GTDB): domain Bacteria; phylum Bacillota; class Clostridia; order Lachnospirales; family Lachnospiraceae; genus Sporofaciens. Next base: position 15,805 of record CAJUFA010000015.1, read on the forward strand.
ACCACATGGCGTTTGAGACGGTGGGGGGAGAGGTGAGTTTCGATCAGGAAGCTGTGTTCACAGACACCGAGGATGGATATCTGCTGGAATGGGACGACAGCCTGATCTTCCCCGTCCTGACGTCAGAGGACAAGATAAGTGTGAATACGATATCTGCAGAAAGGGGCAGCATACTTGACAGGAACGGTAAATTACTTGCCGGGAAAGCTGCTGCGGTTTCTGTCGGTATCGTTCCCGGGAAACTGGAGAGTAAGGAGGAGGCGCTTCAGAGGCTGTCGGAGCTTCTGGAAGAAGATGTCGAATCTATAGAAAGCCGATTGTCTGCCGCCTGGGTAAAAGACGATACTTTTGTCCCCATTACGACGATTCCCAAGATCAACGAGTTGGATCTCGGCGCGTTGGAGGTCGACGAATCTGTCAAAGCAGAGCAGGAGCGTCAGACGCAGCTTCTCTCTATTCCGGGGGTCATGTTGTCGGATACAGAGGCGCGCACTTATAGCCTGGGAGCGGCGGCTTCGCATCTGACAGGTTATGTTCAGGAGGTTACCGCAGAAGATATAGAAGAGCATCCGGACGAGGGATACAGTACAGGCAGCGTCATCGGAAGAAGCGGCGCCGAGGCGCTTTTCGAGTCTGAATTAAGAGGACGGGACGGTCACGAGGTACGTATCGTTGACGAAAACGGCGATATGAAAGTTGTAATAGCGAGAATTGAGAAAGAAGACGGAACGGATGTTAAGCTCACGATCGACGCGGATTTGCAGCAAATGCTGTATCAGCAGTTCCAGGAAGACGAAGGCTGTTCCGTGGCGATGAATCCTTATACCGGAGAAGTGCTGGCCTTGGTGAGCACGCCCTCTTACGACAGTAATGATTTTATCAGAGGTATGTCCGCACAGAGATGGAATTCCCTGAATGAAGACGAGAAACAGCCGATGTATAACCGATTCCGGCAGGTGTGGTGTCCGGGATCTTCCTTTAAGCCGGTTGTCGCGGCGATAGGGTTGAAGACGGGTACGCTGGATCCAGGCGAAGACTTTGGAAACGAAGGACTTTCCTGGCAGAAGGACGCTTCCTGGGGGTCTTACTATGTAACGACCCTCCATGCCTATGAGCCTGTCATTATGAAGAATGCCCTGATCTACTCGGATAATATCTATTTTGCAAAAGCGGCGCTTGGGATCGGCGCGGATACGCTGACGGATTCTCTGGATGCGTTGGAATTCAATCAGGAGATTCCTTTTGATATCGTGATGAGTAAGTCTCAGTACTCGAACAGTGAGACGATTGAATCCGAGATACAACTCGCGGACAGCGGGTACGGACAAGGACAGATTCTGGTTAATCCGCTGCATTTGGCGAGTCTTTATACTTCGTTTGTAAATGAGGGGAATGTGATCAGGCCATATCTCAGGTATCGGGAGAATCCGGAAGGAGAGGTATGGATATCCCAGGCATTTACCCCGGATATCGCGGCGCAAGTTGCGGAAGGATTAAGAGGCGTGGTGAACGATCCGAACGGGACCGGGTATGCGGCGCACAGGGATGATATCGTCCTTGCGGGAAAGACCGGGACGGCGGAGATTAAAGATTCTGTAGAGGATACCGAGGGAACAGAGATCGGATGGTTTGCTGTGTATACAGAGAACAGGGAGGCTGCGAAACCGATTCTTATCGTCAGTATGGTGGAGAATGTAAAAGGACTTGGAGGCAGCGGCTATGTGGTGAATAAGGATAAGGCGGTATTAGATATGTATATACAGTAATTTTCAATAAGCCGCCTCAAAAATATGTAGTGCAACTAAAAAAGGCATTAGCGAAATATATTCGTTAATGTCTTTCATATCGTAATGAAGTACGGCACTTCATTACACGGCAGATTCATGATAAAATTCCCACGTAAACTCTGTTTATCTAGGTTATCTTACCACGCGGGAAGTGATTTGTCAAACATTCTTGCCAGATATGATGTAATACGGGGGTAATATGACGTCTTTTGTAAAAATTTGGCAGTATTTCTCTCGGTTAAAGGAGATGAGATTCGAAAGATAAAGCGCCGAGATTCGTGGATTTACCTTGATTAGCAGTCAAAAATGATCGAGAGTACAAAGGAGGAATATCATGCCACGGAGAGGAGAAAACATTTTCAAGAGGAAAGACGGACGGTGGGAGGCGCGTTACATACATCATTATGAGAACGGAAAAGCAAAATACCGATACATCTATGGAGCGAGCTATATGGAAGTGAAGGCGAAGAGGCTGGCGGAGCAGGCGTTACCGGAGAATAATATAATTCCCCATAACAAGCAGACGGCAACTTTTGAGACGTTGGCGGGGGTGTGGCTTGCCGATGTTAAAGTTACAGTAAAAGAATCTACATACACCAGATATTATCGCATCGTACAAGTCTATTTATTTCCACATCTGAGGCAGCAGCCACTTTCAAAGATCGATGCGGCATTTTTAAGAGGATTGCCTGAGAAACTGCTTGGGGAGGGAGGGATAGGAGGGACGCCGCTGTCTCCCAAATCAGTTTCTGATATCCTGTGCGTTTTAAAATCGATCTTTCAGTATGGGAGGAAGTATGAATATCCTTGTCCTGAGTCTAATCTGCTGCGTTATCCGCAGAAAAAATCCAAATCTATTAAAATATTGACAGAAGAAAACAGAATGAAACTGGAACAATTATTACTGGACTCCGAGGATACGACAAGCCTCGGGATTCTTTTTACTATGTTTACAGGCGTGAGGATCGGTGAATTATGCGGATTACGATGGGAAGATATAGACTTTCATTCCTTTACGGTACATGTGTGCCGGACTGTCGAGAGAATCGCAGATCTGAATCCAAAAGCGGAAGCAAAGACGAAGGTTGTAGTCAGCGAACCTAAGACGAAGAATTCGTTTCGTATTATTCCTCTGCCGGAATTTCTTGCCGGATATCTTTCTGTGAGAAAACGTGACCCGCAATGTTATCTTCTGACGGGCAACAAAAAGCATACGGAACCGCATCAGTTTTATATTCGTTACCAGAACTATTTAAGGCGGCATGGGATAGAAAATCATTCTTTCCATGCTCTTCGTCATACGTTTGCTACGCGGTGTGTAGAGATGGGTTTTGATACAAAATCTCTTTCGGAGATCCTTGGGCATGCGAATATCAATACCACGCTCTCGGTATATGTGCATCCTTCGATCCAACAAAAGAAGACGCAGATGGAACGGCTGACGCCTTCGCATGTAAGACCTTAAAAAGATTTATTAGGATGTGACGGCAGACAAAAGTCTATACCGTCACATCCAGGGAAATACTTTCGACAGCCGGAGAGGACAGCGCCGCACTGCTTAAATCTACGGATGCGGGGAGATCGGCGGAAGCTCCTGGAATATTGTCGGGAACACCGGAAGCGCCGCCGCTTGCAAGATTTGCGAACATTTCCTGCGCGTTGTTTTTCTCGTCTTCTGCAAGCTCCTTCTGAGCATAGTTTCGTTCGTCTCTGCGGCGTTTGGTACGTTTCCCGCGTAATTCGTCGTCTAATTTGGAGGCTTTTTCCATTTCTTTTCTGCTCTCGGCAGCCTTTTTCTGCAGCTCCAGCATCTCTTCTTTATTCAAATGCTGCTGTTTCTTATGGATACGGCTTATTAATTTTTCCATACGTCGTATCATCTGCGCGACCTTTTTGGCGTCGTCGCCTTCGGCAAGTGTGCTCGCCATTTTTAAAGAGTTCAATGCACGGGTTGCCTTGGAGGAAACATCTAATACTGCGATCTTCGTTTCTGCCCTGGCGAGCATGGCGGCAAGCTGCCCCGTGGAATCCTCAGGGATGGAGCAAGAGATCTTAAGGCTGTCAGTATTTGCGGAGATTTTCTGGGAATTTTCCCCCTCAGTCTCAGGTTCAGACTGTAAACTGTCGGCTTGTTCATCAATTCTTTCGGTATCTTCTTTTAATGCGGACGGCTGATACACAGAGTTACTTTTTGTCTGGTAATCTGCTGATGGGATTTTCATAACAGGTAGCTCCTTTCTGGATATTATTACAGTCATCATTCTGTAACTTTATAATTTCCTTATATTATAATATCGGCTGAACCAGAAAAAAGAAAATACTATCTGTCAATCTGTAACCACAAATTCTTTAGTGTTTTTGTCGAACTTAAAGTATGAAGCTATATAATCATTAAAGCCCTGGGAATCATCAATCGTATATCCTACAAATTTGTCCCCTTCTTGATCAAACATCCTGTATTGACCCGAGATTTGGAATTCATATGCATTGCCGTCCCGGACTCCATATATATAGGAAGTTTTTCCGGAACCTCCGGCGTGCTGTTCCCAGGCTAGAAATTTATACGGCGTCTCTTCATAAAGGCCATTCATACTTCCATAGGTATCCTCTTCCAATAAGGAAATTTGATTATCCGACGAAACAAAATATATCTTTACATCTGTAGCAAAATGGGCTGGGGTTTCCAGAATTCCTGTGATCCCAAACGCCTCGTTTGTCCCGTCCCCGTCAAAATCGTCGACCAGATATTCCAGGACTTGTTCAGAATCTACGGCGTCCTGGAAAGCGGAGCGATCCATCAATATGTCCTCGGGGTGATCATCGTCTGATTCGTCGTCTTCCGGATTTACAGTTTCAAAGTTGTAGGAGAGTTCTATTACGCCCCATTTTCCGTCTTTTTTTACCCAGCATCTGTCCTCATATACCGGGCGGATTTTCTCGAAGATTCCGGGAGCGATCACGATTTCTCCGTTAAGGTCCCGTAATTCCCATTCTCCGTCTTTACACAGCGCCACATATCCGTCGGAAGCGGCATAACAATAACTTTTTTCCGCGGACGGGCTGGAATCAGAGCAAAGTGGCAGGGCTTGCTCCCAGGTCGGATCGTATTCGAGGGGGATTACAGTTTTTCCGTCTTCATCTACATAGCCCCATTTCCCGTCTTTACAGACTGCCAGCAATCCTTCCGATGAAGCGCCGCATTCGTCGTAGATGAATTCTGATACAAGCTGGTTATGGTAGACGGCATAGGAACCGGGCAGGGTTTCCGGCCAGCCGAATCCTATGATCGTTTCTTCGCCGATGATTCCGGACGACTGCTTAACAGGAATCGCGGCTGTCAATTCGGACCGGGGGGACAGATATGACTTTGCCAACCGAAGTCCGTCGTAATAATAATAAGCATAAAAACCGACGCCGCAGCCGACGCCCTGGGCCGGTACGAATTCATCTTCCAGGTCTGAGTCCAGATAGTAGAGATCCCAGTCATTTTGGTATAAATCTTCATACTGCGGGGTTATCCTTGTAAGAAGATATATTCCGTTCCAGCCTGAAATACTTTTATAATCCATACCGCCTTTCATGTTTCCATCCATATCAATCAGGCCGTAAGCATCGCCTTTTTGGATGATGGCGTAGGGCGACATGAATTGTTGGTACAATTCGTTCAAAGAATGTCTGCCGTCGTCTCCCATAGCGGTATAAAAGATATCGTCTGCTTCTATTTCCGGTTCTGCGATCCACGTAAAATGTGACAAGCTTTTGTTTTCTTCCTTTTTGATGTTGATTAATTTTTTAACGGTTTGTATTTTGGTTGAATACTTCTGTATAGATACACTGTCGGCGGTATTTTCGGCGCATATCAGGATTTCTTCGGCTTTTTCGTAATCTTCCAGCGCTATATAGACGTCGGTCAGACCAATATAGGGGTCGGCCTGTTTCGGATCGATGTCAAGCGCCTCGTTAAAGCAGACCTCGGCTTTTTCATAGTCTTCTTCTTCCAGATATTTGTTGCCGGCTTTCAGGTGTTCTTCGTAACGTTTTTCTCTTCGGTCCATGGAGATTGCGATGACAGCGGCTGTAATTACTGCAAGGATAATGAGAATGATTCCTGCGGCCGCGAATATCTTTCGTAAATCGGGGGATTTTTTAGTCTGTTGCAGGGGATCGTCCGGGGACGTTTCTAAAGTGTTGTTTTTTAAAGGTGTCCCGCATTTTTTACAGAAATTTGCCATGTCTTCGTTTTTGCAGCCGCATTTCTTACAATACATTGTTGTTTTCTCCTTTGTGTGGTGAGTAAGTTCGTTTCAGTGAGTGAACTGTAACGAATATTTATAACTATAATAAGATAATTTGTAAAAATATTCAATATATGTGGCCAATATGGTGTATAATAGAGTCAGAATCAAAAAATTTGATGTGACAGGACAAATTTTGCATGAATCAAGGAGGAGATTATGTTAGAAAAGCTTGACTTAACAAAATCACTGGGCAAAACTGAGTACAAGGAGAAGATGGCGGAATTAGAGCCAAGACTCGGGAAACTTCAAAGGGAGTGCAGAGAGTTAGGGATACCGGTTATGATCGCATTCGAAGGATATGGAGCATCCGGGAAGGGCGTACAGATCAGTGAGCTTATTAGAGCCCTTGACCCAAGAGGATTCGAGGTATATGCGGTCAAGAACGAGACGGAAGAGGAGAAGATGCATCCTTTTATGTGGAGATTCTGGACGAAGATGCCGCCGAAGGGGAGGATTGCGATCTATGACAGCAGCTGGTACCGTAAAGTACTGATCGACCGGTTCGACAAGAAGACGAAGAAAAGCGAGCTTGCGGACGCGTATAGTTCGATCTGTTCTTTCGAGGAACAGCTGACCTCGGACGGTATGGTGATCATCAAGATATTTCTTGCGATAGATAAGAAGGAACAGAAAAAGCGATTTGATAAATTATTGGGTTCTGACGAGACGGCTTGGAGAGTAAGCGAGGGCGATCTGAAGCGGAATAAATCATTTGACAAGTATCAGAAAGTAAACGAAGAGATGCTGACCCGGACGGATACGGAATATGCGCCGTGGAATATCGTGGAAGCAGTGGACAGAAGATTCGCGACGGCGAAGATCTACGCGATCGTGGTGCAGACGCTGGCGGAGAAAGTAGAAGAAGTCAAGAAGCGTAAGAAGAAGGAAGAGACGAAAGGGGAAGAAGATAAGACGAAGGTATGGACAGGAGTGGAGAAGGAATCTATCCTGGGGAAAGCGGACTTAAGTCTTACATATTCAAAGGAAGAATATAAGAAGCGTCTGGAAAAATTACAGAATAAGATGGAGAAGCTGCACGGAGAACTGTACCGCAGGCGTATCCCGGTGGTGTTAGGGTTCGAAGGATGGGACGCGGGCGGCAAGGGAGGCGCGATTAAGCGGCTTACAGAGAAGATGGATCCCCGGGGGTATGTGGTTCACCCTACCGCGTCGCCAAATGATATTGAGAAAGCGCATCATTATCTCTGGCGCTTCTGGACGGATATGCCGAAAGCGGGACATGTGACCATATTCGACAGAACCTGGTACGGAAGAGTTATGGTGGAGCGGATTGAAGGGTTCTGTTCGAAACAAGAATGGCAGAGGGCATATAAAGAGATCAATTCGATGGAGAAAGATCTGACGGACGCGGGAGCAATCGTCTTAAAGTTCTGGATGCAGATTGATAAGGAGGAGCAGGAGAGAAGATTTAGGGCGCGGCAGGAGAATCCTGAGAAACAGTGGAAGATTACGGACGAAGACTGGCGCAACAGGGAGAAATGGGACCAGTACGAAGATGCGGTCAATGAGATGCTGATTCGGACTTCTACGCCGAACGCACCGTGGATTGTGGTGGAAGGAAATTGTAAGTACTATGCGAGGATCAAAGTGTTGGAGAGCGTAGTAGAAGCGATTGAGGAGAAGCTTCGGTAAGTTGTTTTCCGAAAGGAAATAAAAATAATCCCCGCTGTCTGGCGGCGCTGCATAGAAGATGCTTCGCTGTCTGCAGCGGGGTTTTGGCTGAGGTAAAGATATGTTTGAAAATGAGAAAATAACGATCAGAGAGCAGATGGAACTTCGGGAAGAAGAGTATCTAAGTAAATATGCCATGCGAAGCCGTGATTCTGCAGGAAGGGAGCGTAAGGAGGAGGAATGCGACATCCGTCCGGTGTTTCAGAGGGATCGGGACAGAATTCTCCATTGCAAGGCATTTCGCCGGTTGAAACAGAAGACGCAGGTTTTCCTGCTGCCGAAGGGGGATCATTACAGAACCAGGCTTACTCATACGTTAGAGGTGTCTCAGAATGCCCGGACGATTGCGAAAGCCCTGAGGCTGAATGAAGATCTGGTGGAGGCGATTGCTTTGGGGCACGATCTGGGGCATACGCCTTTTGGGCATGCGGGCGAATATGCGCTGAACCAGGTCTGTCCCCTGGGATTCCGTCATAACGACCAGAGCGTGAGGGTAGTGGAACGTCTGGAGAAGCAGGGAGAAGGACTGAATCTTACATGGGAAGTGCGGGACGGAATCCGCAACCATAAGTTCAGCTGTACGCCCCACACGCTGGAAGGGCAGATCGTACGTCTGTCAGATAAAATCGCATATATCAATCACGATATAGACGACGCGGTTCGGGGAAATATTTTAAAAGAGGAAGATATTCCTGCCGAATACAGGGAGATTCTGGGGACGTCTACCAGGATACGGCTGGATACCATGATTCACGATGTGATCATTCACAGCATGGATAAACCTCGGATCTGCATGTCGCCGGAAGTTATGGAGGCTACGTTGGGGCTTCGGAAGTTTATGTACCAGAACGTATATATGAACGCGTCTGCGAAGGGGGAGGAAGAAAAGGCGATACATATGGTGACCAGATTGTATGAGTATTATATCCGACACTTGGAGCTTTTGCCGGAACAATTCCTGGATATGAAGGAGAGAGAAGGGACGGGCATAGAGCGGATCGTGTGTGATTATATAGCGGGAATGACGGATACTTATGCGATTAAGAAGTTTGAAGAATATTTTATTCCTGAATCTTGGAAAATTTAGTGGAAATTTAAAAGGAAATCGAATACTTTTGTCGAATATTATATATGAGGGTGTAGATTATGTATTATTCCGATGAAGTAATTGAAGAAGTAAGATCTAAAAATGATATCGTAGACGTGATTTCCGGATATGTGAAACTGCAGAAAAAAGGAAGAGACTATTTTGGGCTGTGTCCGTTCCATAATGAGAAATCTCCCTCTTTTTCTGTGAGCAGGGTCAAGCAGATGTATTATTGTTTCGGATGCGGAGCCGGCGGCAATGTGTTTACGTTTCTGATGGAATATGAAAATTATTCTTTTTCAGAAGCGTTAAAGTTTCTGGCGGACCGCGCGGGAGTTACGCTTCCGCGGCAGGAGTATTCCCAAGAAGCAAAAGAGCGGGCGGATACGAAAGCGATTCTCTTAGAGATCAATAAGGCGGCGGCGCAGTATTATTATGTCCAGCTAAAGAACGGCCGGGGGGAGCAGGCTCTTTCTTATCTAAAGAACAGAGAGTTAAGCGACGACATGATCAGGGCTTTCGGTCTGGGATATTCGAATAAGTACGGCGATGATCTGTATCAGTATCTGAGAAGTAAGGGATATTCATCCGATATGATTTCAAAAGCCGGCCTTATCGGTGTGGATGAACAAAAAGGAGCGTATGATAAGTTCTGGAACCGGGTGATGTTTCCTATTATGGATGTGAACAGCCGCGTGATAGGCTTTGGAGGCCGGGTCATGGGAGAGGGGAAACCGAAGTATCTGAATTCGCCGGAGACGATGATATTCGATAAGAGCCGGAATTTGTACGGACTCCATAGAGCGCGCAGTTCGAAGAGACACTATTTTCTGTTGTGCGAGGGATATATGGACGTTATCTCTTTGCATCAGGCAGGATTTACGAACGCAGTGGCGTCTCTGGGAACGGCGCTGACTCCGGGACATGCTTCGCTGATCAAGCGGTATGTGAAAGAAGTCTATCTGACTTATGACAGCGATGAGGCGGGGACAAAAGCGGCCCTTCGTGCGATGCCAATTCTGAAGGAAGTGGGGATTACCGCGAAAGTCATACGTATGGATCCATATAAGGATCCGGACGAATTTATCAAGAATCTGGGGCAGGATGCTTTTGAGGAACGGATTCAAAAGGCGAGGAATGGATTCATGTTCAGTCTGGAGGTTCTGGAGAGAAACTACGATCTGAACTCGCCGGAAGGCAAGACGGATTTTATGAGGGAGGCGGCGCGGAGGCTGACGGAATTCGATGAAGAGGTCGAGCGTACTAACTACATAGAAGCGGTAGCGGCAACGTATCGCGTAAGGTATGAAGATCTGCGCAAGCTGGTGAGCAGGGTTGCGGTTCAGACGGGGCAGGGCCGGCCGGCCGAGAGGCCGAAGACGACGAGCGCCCGTAAGAAAGAGAAAGAAGACGGAATACAGAAGTCTCAGAAGGTACTGCTGACTTGGATGATTGAAGACGAGGCTGTTTTCCGGCAGATCGAACAGTATATAGCTCCGGCGGATTTCTCCGAGGGATTGTATAGAACTGTTGCTGAGCTTCTCTATGAACAGTATGCGTCTGAGGATGTGAATCCGGCGAAGATCATGAATCATTTTACCGATGAAGAGGAACATCGTGAAGTCGCAAGTCTTTTTCATACAAAGATCAGGGAATTGTCAACGGAGAGGGAACAGGAAAAAGCGTTGAAGGAGACGGTGATCCGTGTGAAGAATCATAGTATCGACGAAGCCGCCAGGCGCCTGGAACCCACGGATATGAAGGGCTTTCAGCAGTTGATGGATGCAAAAAGGGAGCTTAAGGACCTTCAAAAACTGCATATTTCTGTTAATTAAGGATAAAATATAAGCAAGCAATGAGAGGATGGACACTATATGGAAGAAAACATAGTGAAATTTGAAGAGAAATTAAAGGAACTGATATCTCTGGGCAAGAAGAAGAAAAGCATACTGGAAGTACAGGAAATTAATGATTTCTTTTCAGATATGGAGCTTGAGCCGGATCAGATGGAGAAAGTCTTTGAATATCTGGAGACGCACAATATTGACGTACTGCGTATTAGCGGGGATGACGACGACGGTCTGGATGATGTTGACCTTCTGATCTCGGACGAAGACGATGTGGATATGGAGAAGATAGATCTGTCTGTGCCGGACGGGATCAGTATCGAAGACCCGGTGCGTATGTATCTGAAGGAGATCGGGAAGGTTCCGCTTCTTAGTGCGGATGAAGAGGTAGAACTGGCAAGACGGATGGCGGATGGCGACGAAGATGCGAAGAAGCGGCTGGCGGAGGCGAATCTGCGTCTGGTTGTCAGTATTGCGAAGCGTTATGTGGGGCGCGGAATGCTGTTTTTGGATTTGATTCAGGAAGGAAATCTGGGTCTTATTAAGGCAGTGGAGAAGTTTGATTATCAGAAGGGCTTCAAATTCAGTACCTATGCTACGTGGTGGATTCGTCAGGCGATTACAAGGGCTATTGCCGATCAGGCCCGGACGATCCGTATTCCGGTCCATATGGTGGAGACGATCAATAAACTGATCCGCGTGTCCAGACAATTATTGCAGGAGCTGGGCCGCGAGCCTACGCCGGAGGAGATTGCAAAAGAACTGGACATGCCTGTAGAAAGAGTCAGGGAGATCCTTAAGATCTCGCAGGAGCCGGTTTCTCTGGAGACGCCTATCGGCGAAGAGGAAGACAGTCATTTGGGAGATTTTATTCAGGACGATAACGTGCCGGTGCCGGCGGAAGCGGCGGCGCAGACGCTTTTGAAAGAGCAGTTGGATGAAGTCCTCGACACGTTGACGGAGAGAGAGCAGAAGGTGTTAAGATTACGGTTCGGTATGAACGACGGACGCGCGCGTACGTTGGAAGAGGTCGGGAAGGAATTCGACGTTACCAGGGAGCGTATCCGCCAGATCGAAGCGAAAGCGCTCAGAAAGCTGCGTCATCCAAGCCGCAGCAGAAAATTAAGAGATTATCTGGATTAAGAAAGAGGCGCCTATGGAACTATCAAAAAGACTTTATGCAGTTGCGGGTCTTGTGACAGAGGGCGCCTCTGTTGCAGATATCGGGACTGATCACGGGTACATACCGATCTATCTGGCAGAGCGGCAGATCGCCGTGAAAGTAATCGCCATGGATGTAAACGGCGGACCTCTTGAACGGGCCAGGATGCATATTATCGGACATGGATTGAAAGGGAAGATAGAGACGAGGCTGTCGGACGGACTCAGCGCGCTGGAACCGGGGGAAGTAGATACGATGATCGCGGCGGGCATGGGCGGCGGTCTGATTATCCGAATTCTGGAAGAAGGCAAAGAGATTGTGGATACCCTCAAGGCATGCGTACTGCAGCCGCAGTCAGAGGTGTGGAGGGTGCGGAAGTATCTTCTGGATCATCATATGGATATTATAGATGAAGATATGGTGGAAGAAGACGGTAAATTCTATCCGGTGATGCGGGCGGTTCCGGCAGTCCGGGGCGAGTCGCTTAAGTACGCGGAATGCGAATATATCTTCGGAAAACGTCTCCTGGAGAAGAGGCATCCCGTGTTGGAGAGATTTCTTCACAGAGAGCTTGAGATCCGGGAGGAGATATTCCGGCATCTTGACCATCATGTCGGCAGCGAGAGCGCGCTTAAGCGCCGGGAAGAGATTCGGCGGGATATGATGATCATCAGTCGGGCTCTGGGATATTATTGTATTAATTCCGGTACATAAAGGTATTTTAAATTAAGAATAGAGTTGTGAAGTAATATAATAAAAGGCGGAAGATTAATATGGTGTGCAAAGAAGTGACAGATATCATAGAACAGAGATATCCGAGGGAATATGCGTTGGAATGGGATAATGTGGGGCTGCTTGCAGGAAGGGATGACAAGGAAGTAAGGAGTATCTATCTGGCGTTGGATGCAACGGACGAAGTAATCCGTGGGGCAAAAGAACAGAGGGCGGATATGCTTGTTACGCATCATCCTTTGATTTTCGGCGGAATGAAGCGAATTGTCAACCAGGACTTTATCGGGAGGCGTATTCTTGAATTGATTCGCCATGATATCTCATATTATGCCATGCATACGAATTATGACGTGCTTGGGATGGCGGATCTTGCTGGGAGAATGATGAATCTGAGACGGTCTGAGATTCTGGAAGTTACCGGCGAAGGTTTTTTTAACGAAGGATATGAAAAGGATACGGTTTGCACAGATTCTGCCCGGGTAGGAATCGGTCGGGTGGGGCGGCTTGAGAAAGCAGTTACGTTAAGACAGTGCTGTGAAGATGTGAAACGAGTGTTTCGTCTGGAGTCCGTCAGAGTGTTCGGCGATCCAAAAAGGTTGGTAGAGAGAGCCGCCATATGTCCGGGTTCGGGTAAAAGCGTAATAGGCGAGGCGTTAAAGAAACAGGCGGACGTGCTGATTACAGGAGATATCGGGCATCATGACGGGATCGACGCCGCAGCACAGGGAATGGCAGTGATTGATGCGGGACACTATGGCTTAGAGCATGTTTTTGTGGAGGATATGACAGTGTATCTTGAGAAGAGGTTAGAAGGTATCAGGATTATGGCTGCGCCGGTGTGTCATCCATTTATAAGTATATAAGATTTAATAATAAAATAAAAAGGAGAGGCGGCGTATGGATAAAAAGATGTATCAGGTGCGGATCGGTGACGAGATCAGGATGTACGAAGAGGGTACTACATATCAGGCAATCGCTAAAGAGTATCAGAAAGATTATGAGAATGATATTGTGCTGGTATTTATTGATGGTAAACTTCAGGAGCTTTTTAAGACTCTTAAGAAGGACTGTACCCTCTGTTTTGAGACTGCGGCGGGTGTGATCGGGCACAGAACTTATCAGAGAAGTATGAGCTTGCTGCTGGTGAAAGCAATATACGATGTGGCTGACCGGGAGTCCGTCGACAAGGTAAGAATTCATTTTTCGGTCAGCAAGGGCTATTATTGTACGGTGAAAGGCCGGGTTATCGTAGATCAGGATTTTCTGGATAAGGTTGACGCAAGGATGCGGGAGATGGCAGAGAAAGATATGCCGCTTCATAAGCGTTCGGTAGGAACGGACGAGGCTATTGAATTATTTGGACGCCATGGGATGTACGACAAGGAGAAATTATTTCATTACCGCAGAGTGTCCAAGGTAAACATCTACAGTCTGAATGAATTTGAAGATTATCATTATGGTTATATGGTTCCAAGCACAGGATATCTGAAGTATTTTAAACTCTATCTATTTGACGAGGGTTTTGTTATGCAGATGCCGACGGCGCAGGCTCCGAGAGAAGTGCCGGCGTTCGAGCCGCAGAATAAATTATTTCACGTGCTGAAGGAATCGGTTCAGTGGGGAGATATGCAGGGTATCGAGACGGTCGGCGCGCTGAATGAGCAGATTACGAAGAATGCCGTCCATGATATCGTACTGGTTCAGGAAGCTCTGCAGGAGAAGAAGATTGCGGAGATTGCCTCGCAGATTGCGGCGAGGCCGGAGATTAAGTTTATATTAATCGCCGGACCGTCGTCTTCCGGTAAGACCACATTCTCCCACAGATTGTCAATTCAGCTTCGGGCGAATGGACTGACGCCGCATCCGATTGCCATGGATAATTATTTTGTGGAGCGGGAAGAGAATCCGAAGGATGAGACGGGAGCTTTTGATTTCGAATGCCTGGAGGCTGTAGATGTTGAATTGTTCAATCGTCAGCTTCAGGAATTGCTTGCTGGCAGGGAGGTTGTAATACCTAGTTTCAACTTTGTAACGGGACATAAGGAGTATGGGACGCAGACCAAGCAGCTGGGGCCGAACGACGTCCTGGTGATCGAGGGAATTCACTGCCTGAATCCGAAACTGACGGAAAAGCTTGCGGACGAGAATAAATTCAAGATATATATCAGCGCGCTGACGCAGCTGAATATAGACGAACATGACAGGATTCCGACTACGGATGGAAGATTGCTCCGGCGTATTGTGAGAGATGCACGTACCAGAGGCTCCTCTGCGGAAAGGACGATAAGGATGTGGAATTCTGTGCGGAGAGGGGAGGAGAAGTTCATATTCCCCTTCCAGGAGGAAGCGGATGTGATGTTCAATTCGGCGCTCATCTATGAGCTGGCCGTACTTAAGACCTATGTAGAGCCGCTGCTTTTTGGAATAGACAGAAATTGTCCGGAATACCTGGAGGCGAAACGTCTGCTGAAATTCCTGGATTATTTTGTAGGGATCGGAAGCGAGAATGTGCCGGCAAATTCACTGCTGCGGGAATTCATCGGGGGCGGATGTTTTAAAGTTTGAAAATTAGGTATTGACACAGATGAATTGATGTGATAGATTAATTGTATGTGAGGTCAAGAGAAGCAGAGTATCCACTCTCACCATAGCACGATGGGGTGACTATTGGTTTAATATTGTGTATATAGGTTCCGGAGGAATGACGATAGATTTTATAGTATCATTTTGCGACCGGGGCGTTTGTGCAGATATGTTAAGTGGATAGTCTGATGACTGTTCACTTATTTTATTTTAATGATGGGGGTGCACGACGATTAGCGATTTAATGATTAACGGGCAGATCAGAGACAAGGAAGTAAGAGTAATTGGTGAAGATGGAGAGCAGAAGGGTGTTATGCCGATCAAAGAGGCGATGAGACTTGCTCAGGAAGCAGAACTGGATCTTGTGAAGATCGCTCCGAAGGCTCAGCCGCCGGTATGTAAGATTATTGATTATGGTAAGTACAGGTATGAGCTTGCCCGGAAGGAAAAAGAGGCGAAGAGGAAGCAGAAGACCGTTGAAGTGAAGGAAGTTCGTCTTTCACCCAATATTGATACCAACGACCTGAATACGAAGGTCAATAATGCCAAAAAATTTATCAGTAAGGGCAATAAGGTTAAGATAACCCTGCGTTTCAGAGGCCGCGAGATGGCGCATGTACAGCAGAGTAAGCATATTCTGGATGATTTTGCAGAGATGCTTAAAGACGTGGCGTCTATAGAGAAAGCGCCTAAGTTGGAGGGCAGGAGCATGAGCATGGTTTTAACTGAAAAACGTTAAAAATATATTTACAAATTTTAAGGAGGAAATTATCATGCCAAAGATCAAAACAAATAGAGCAGCTGCAAAGCGCTTCAAAAAAACAGGTACAGGAAAGTTAAAAAGAAATAAAGCGTATAAGAGCCATATCTTAACTAAGAAGTCTGCAAAGAGAAAGAGAAATCTTAGGAAATCAATCATTACTGATAAAACAAATGTAAAGAACATGAAGAAGGTATTACCATATCTGTAAGATAATGGATCAAAGTATTGAAGGAGGAGACAAGACATGGCAAGAATTAAAGGCGGAATGAACGCTAAAAAGAAGCATAACAGAGTTTTAAAACTGGCAAAAGGATATAGAGGAGCACGCTCTAAGCAGTACAGAGTGGCAAAGCAGTCTGTGATGAGAGCGCTTGCTTCTTCTTATGCAGGAAGGAAGCAGCGTAAGCGCCAGATGCGTCAGCTGTGGATCGCGCGTATCAATGCGGCGGCGAGACTGAACGGATTATCTTACAGCAAGTTAATGCATGGATTGAAGCTTGCGAACATTGATATCAACAGAAAGATGCTTGCTGAGATGGCTGTAAACGACGCGGCCGGGTTTGCTTCACTGGCAGAGATGGCAAAGACGAAGATTGCATAATACGTCAGATGATAATTATATAGAATTGAAATATGCGGCGGCATATCATTCGTAAGGGATGATATGCCGCCGTTTTTTTTACGGCAAGTCGAATAAGCACGAATTATCTTGAAAAATGTCGTTGGATGGAGTATACTCATATACGTGGAAAATGTGCCTTGGCACATTCTATTTTATGTCTGAAGACGATAAAGGGATGAAAGAGATGGAATTCATTAATAGTACGATGGGCCATATGACGAATCATATGGGGAATATTAAAAAGAGTCTTGCAGATAGAAGGAACCGGAAGTGGGTTGCGATCATTGTCGGAATAGTTGTTGTCATACTGCTGTTTATGCTTGTGAAAGCATTGTGGAACCCCAACAGCAAAGAGAAGGAAAAAGGAATCGCATATTTAAAAAAGTTGGAATCCAGAGATATGTCGGAAGTGGAGGGCGCTGTAAAGAAAGTGCGTAAAGAATCACAGGCGGAGGCATTTGCCAACGGCGAACTCTCGGTGTGGGCACAGTTCAGCGATTATGTTGTTTTTGGAGATTCCAGAAGCGTAGGATTTACATTCTACGAATTCCTGGACAATCAAAGGGTGATGGCGGAAGCAGGTCTTACCATTGCAGATATTCCGAAATACCAGGATCAGATGAAGACGCTGAATCCGTCCTATCTGTTTTTGTGTACGGGAATCAATGATGTAAGTATCGGGCTTTGGCCAACGAAAGAAGAATATGTGGAGGCCTACGAAGAGACGATGCAGACGCTTATGAAAGAGCTTCCGGATACGCATATCTATATCAATTCTATATTCCCGGCCAAAGATCCGGCGTTTAATAAATCAGCTCTGTGGCTGAATATACCGGATTATAACGAGGCGGTGAAAGCATGGTGTGAAGAAAAGGGATACTCATATATAGATAATACGCAGGTGTTTGAAGAGCATAATGATCTGTATGATACGGACGGGATTCATTTCCAGAAGGATTTCTATGAATATTGGGCAATCAATATGTTGACTGAGGTAGATGCGTAATGAAGAGTCTAATGAAATATATCGGCGTGATAAAATACATATTAATTCTATTTCTGTTGGCGTTTATTGTCAGTTTGTTAAGCAGCGGGGAGATCAGCGACGCGGATATTAAGGATGTATCGAAGCAGGTTGTCAAGGCGTATGGCGCAAAAGGATTATCCGCGGCGGATAACCGGATGGTAAAGAGATTGTATGGAATAAACGCTAATGATTATGAGGGCGTCACGCTCTATGTATCGGATTCGAATATGAAAGTGGAAGAACTGCTGATTGTGAAATTAAAGGACGTCTCTCAGTCGGAAGCGGTGGAAGCAGCCATAGAGGGAAGGCTTGACAAACAGCTTGAAAGCTTCGAAGGATATGGGGTGGAGCAGAGTAAGCTGTTGAAGGATCATGTTTTAGATGTAAAGGGTAATTACGTATTATATGTGGTGGATAAAAAGGCCAAAAAGGCGGATAAAGCTTTTCAGAAAAGCCTGTAGAGGAAATAAATTATGATTTTCAGTAGTGTGTTTTTTGTGTATGTTTTTTTGCCAATTGTTCTTCTGGCGTATTTTCTTGTCCCGAGGAAATTTAAGAACTTAGTTATCCTGATAGCCAGTCTTATCTTCTATGCATGGGGCGAGCCAATCTATGTAGTATTGATGGTATTCAGTATCGTTTACAATTATATCACGGGAATTGAGATAGAGTATCATAGGAGCGAAGGGCAGAAAAGACGTGCCAGAACGGTCTTTTGGATTGCCGTCGCAGTGAATCTGTCAGTATTGGGATTTTTCAAATATTACGGATTTTTACTTCAGAATCTGAACCGGATACTTCCGGTTGATATTCCATATCGGGCGCTTCCGCTTCCCATAGGTATTTCTTTTTATACATTCCAAACCTTGTCTTATGTGATAGACGTGTATAAGGGAAATGTGGCCGTACAGAAAAATCTGATTTATTTTGGGACATACATCTCTATGTTCCCCCAGCTTATCGCGGGACCGATTGTGCGCTATGCAGACGTGGAGCAGCAGTTGGCGAACAGGAGGGAAAGTTTCTCAAAGATCGGAAATGGTATCGCATGGTTTCTCAGGGGAGTTGGAAAGAAGGTACTTCTGGCAAATAATATCGGTATGGCGTACGATGCGATCGCGGCCCTCCCGAATCAGGATGTGTCTGTGCTTACGGCGTGGATCGGGTGCGCCGCGTATACGTTTCAGATATATTTTGACTTCAGCGGGTATTCTGACATGGCGATAGGACTTGGAAAGATGTTCGGATTTGATTTTATAAAAAATTTCGATTATCCGTATACGTCGTCCAGCATTACGGAGTTTTGGAGAAGATGGCATATGTCGCTCGGAACATGGTTTCGGGAGTATGTATATATTCCTTTGGGCGGCAATCGTGTCAGCAAGGGAAAGAATATCCGTAATATCTTTGTGGTGTGGATGCTGACGGGGTTATGGCACGGCGCCGCGTGGAATTTTATCTTTTGGGGGCTGTATTACGGCGTCCTGTTGTTTTTGGAAAAATATCTATTAAAGGATGTGCTGGAGCGTCTGCCCGGATTTGTCAAACATATTTATACGATGGTGTTTGTTATGCTGGGATGGGTATTTTTCTTTTCTCCGAGTATGGGAAGTGCGTTTCGGTATATCGGCCGAATGTTTGGTATAGGCGCCCACGGCCTGGTAGATGCGACGGCGGTATATTATCTATATAATTATATACTGTTGTTTGTGGTTCTAATCTTGTGTTCCGTGCCATATACTTATAGAAAGTTTACCAGGTTCATGCTTCAAAAGAAGAGCTACTGTGGGATTGCAGTCGCTTTGTATGTTGTGATGTTCGTCTTGTCTACGGCGTATCTGGTGAATGCGACATACAATCCATTCTTGTATTTTAGATTCTGATTTCATGATCATTCTTTTAGGAGAGGCGAAAAAAGATGGCGTTGGGAAAGAGAAGAAAGAAAAGTGAGAGACAGAGGGAAGCAAGGCAGTGGTGGGAGGAGTTTTATTCCAGACTGGTTAAAATATTCGTGGTAATATTAGGGATTACGGTTCTTGTTAATATTATCAAGCGGGACAGCAGTTTTTCGGAAGCGGAGAACAGGATGTTGGCCGGGAGGCCGGAGCTGACTTGGGAGTCTGTTAAGAGCGGAAAGTACATGTCGGAATTCGAGAGCTATGTGTCAGACCAGTTTTTTATGAGAAACCAATGGATTACGCTGAAACTTTATCAGGACAAGCTAATAGGGAAAAGGGAATCTAACGGAGTATATCTTGGGAAAAAAGGATATCTTATGGAAGTGCCTAACGACCCGGACTGGGAAAATGTAGAGCGGAATGTGAAAGAGATATCCGCATTTGCGAAGCGAAATTCGGATATTACGACTTATATGTGTCTTGTTCCGAACGCATCCTATATTCTGAAGGATAAGATGCCTTACGGCGCGCCTGCCAGAGACCAGGCGAAGGATATCAGGAAAGTTCATAATATGGCGGGCGACGCGGTTAAGAAGATAGATGTGACGGCTGCGCTGCAGAAACACGCAAAGGAAGATATCTATTATAAGACGGATCATCACTGGACAAGCCTGGGAGCTTATTATGCTTTTGAGAAACTTGCGGCGGAGCTTAAGATCAGCAATCCGGAGAGCGATTATAACGTCTATACGGTTGCAGATGATTTCCAGGGGACTTTGGCGTCCAAGAGCGGATATCACCGGTCAAAGGATATCGTACAGGTATATGAGCCGAAGAAGCAGAACAAGGAATATGTCGTTATGTATGTGGAGGAAGGAGAGAAATCTACTTCTATCTATGACAGAGAGAGTTTGAAAGAAAAGGATAAGTATACCGTATTCTTTGGAGGAAACCATGCAAGGATAGATATAAGCACGACGCAGAAGGCGCGCAAGAATCTGTTGCTTTTTAAAGATTCTTACGCGAATTGTATGGTACAGTTTTTGCTGCCGTATTATCAGAATATTGTAATCATTGATCCAAGATATTTTTATGAAAGTGTAGATAATATTATCGAAAGTTACAGTATCACAGACATATTGTTCTTATATAATGTGGATACATTTTTGGGGGATAATTCTATCGCAGACGTGCTGGCGGATGATTAAATAACAGTAAAAAGCAACAAATGTTTGCTTTATATCACAATTTGTTATATAATGTAACAAACTTTAATATTTACGTAAGGAAAGGATACTTGTATGATCGCTGGAAAAGGAAAACATATATTACGGTTAAGCATTGGACTTTTATGTGCCGTAATGGTTACATCAGTTCAAACACTGGTATATGCTACGCCTTCGTCGAAAGAAATTGAAGGTAAGGCGACAAAATTACAGAAGGAATTAAATAGTCTGAATTCTGAACTTGCATCGTTAAGCGGAGAGATTGACGACGTCTCTTCTCAGATCGAGAATTTGGCGGCGGAAGTGGAGAAGACGAAGCTTGACGTGGCGGCCGCTAAGCTGAATGAAGACGCACAGTATGAATCGATGAAGGACAGGATAAAATTCATGTACGAGGGAGGGAGTATATCTCTTCTTTCGATTGTATTTGCCTCGGAAAGTATGTCGGATTTTTTGAATAAGGCTGAATATGTCGCAACGATCAGCGAATATGACAGAGAGATGCTGGACAAGCTACATGAGGTGCGTACGGATGTGGAGGAAAAACAGGAAGATCTGAAAACGAAGCAGGACGAGCTTCTGTCTCTGACGGAGGAACTTACGCAGAAGAAGGATGTGCTGACGTCTAAGATAGACTCTGCTTCGGGTGAACTCACGAACTATAACGCGCAGTTGGAAAGAGCCAGGGCGGCGGAAGCGGCGGCTGCGGTGGCGCGGAATAATGAGGTTTCCGGATCTCTTGGCAAGATTACGCAGAACACTTCGAAGAATAATGAGACAGGCAATACCCAGACAGACAATACTCAGGCAGATAGCGGAGCGGCGGGCAATACTTCTGCAGGCGGCGCTCCGGAGACTGCTCCGACACAGCCGACAGACCAGGGGACTGCGTCTACTCCGGCTAATACCAGCGACGTCGCTCTGCTGGCGGCGGTATTGGAATGTGAATGCGGCGCGAGTTATGAAGGAATGCTGGCTGTGGGTACGGTTATCATGAACCGTGTGGCAAGCCCGACCTTCCCGAACAGTATATCAGAGGTTATTTATCAGAAAGGTCAGTTTTATGCGGCCGGAAATTCGATCTTAAGCGGCGTCCTTTCCAGAGGTCCTTCTGCTTCGGCGTACTCGGCGGCTCAGGCTGTGATCGGCGGTTCCAGGCACTCTGCGGTATTGAATTGCTACTTTTTCTATTCTGACTGGTATGCGGCTCAGCTTGGGGTGAGCGGTGTGAATGTGGCCGGAAATGTATTTTTTGAGAGTTATCAATATTAAGATATAAGATACATATGAAAGAAGAAAAGGCGATAGCCATATTTAGTTTTACCAGGGCAGGAAACCGGCAGAATCGTCTGCTTTTAGACAAGCTGTCCGGATGTGGTTACAAGTGTGAAGGATATACGACGCTGAGGCTTAGAGGAACAGAGGGTCTTAAGGCTTTGGATGAAGATATGAAGACGTGGGTCGGACGGCAGTGGGGAAAGAAGTCCTTTTTATTCATCGGCGCTGCCGGGATTGCGGTTAGATATATTGCGCCCTGGGTCAGAGATAAGTATACGGATTCGGCGGTTCTGGTGATGGATGAGAAGGGGGAATATGTGATTCCGCTTCTTTCCGGACATATGGGAGGCGCGGTCGAGATAGCAAAGAAAGCGGCTGAGGTTATGCACGCGGCTGCTGTGATTACGACGGCGACAGACGTAAGAGGGAAATTTGCCGTCGACGTATTTGCAAGAGAGAATGGCCTTCGGATTACCGACAGGCATCTTGTGACCAGGATATCGGCGGCGGCGCTGGAGGAAGAGCCGATAGGTTTCTACAGCGAGCTTCCGGTGGGAGGTTCGCTTCCGCAAGGTCTTATATGGTGCCGGACAAGGGAAGAGTTATCAGGCTATGCATGTGCAATAGCTGTTCTGAAAAGAATATCGGATATCGGGGAAGAACGCAGCGGAAATGTGCTCTTCCTTGTTCCTTTTAGGGACCGCAGGATTGTGGTGGGAGTCGGATGCAGACGCGGGAGGATGAAGCAGGAAATAGAGACGGCCCTTAAGAAGATATTGAAGGAATATGGTCTTAGGCCGGAAGATGTGGTGAAGTTGGCGAGTATTGATCTTAAGAAAGAAGAGGTTGGCATTATGGAGCTTTCGAGGGAATATCAGATACCTTTCTATACTTATTCGCCGTCGGAACTTCAAGAAGTTAAAGGAGAGATATCGGCGTCTGATTTTGTACGGGAGATTACAGGAGTGGATAATGTATGCGAGCGCGCGGCAAGATGCTGCGCTCCGGAAGGACGCTTGCTGCAGCCGAAAAGGATTGTAGACGGAATTACTTTTGCTCTGGTAGAAGAGCAAAACGTATTAGTATTTTAAGAGAGACTTTAAAGGGATGAAGAGGTTTTGAAGAGGTGTTGGAAGATAAGAAGGAGAAGCTACCCAGGGTTCTTATATTCGGCGGAACGACGGAAAGCCGGGTTATTCTGGATTTTCTGAGGAGATTCAACGTGAAAGTAATTCTGAGCGTCGCCACAGAATACGGAAAGGAATGCGTTGAGCCGGACGAACTGACAGAGGTATCCTGCCGGCGGATGGATGGGGAGGAGATTCTTACATTTATGAAGGAGAAGGCGGCGGAGTTGGTGATTGACGCCACGCATCCCTTTGCCACAGAGATTTCCAGACATATCGGATGGGCTTGCGAGAAAGCGGCTGTGGAATGTCTTCGGTGTCTGAGAGAAGAGACGGGAAAAACGGAGAGTGAGAAGCAGGGCGCCGTCGTCTATGTGGAGTCCATAAAGGGCGCGGTAGAATATCTGAGTTCCATGGAAGGAGGCATACTGATCACGACCGGAAGCAAGGATCTTAAGGAATTCTGTCGGATACCGGATTACCGGACGCGCTGCGTTGCAAGGGTGCTTTCCGTGCCGGGGTCGGTGGAATCAAGCGCCGGATGCGGATTTTCCGGGAGGAATCTGATCGCGATGCAGGCGCCCTTCTCAAAGGAGATGAACATAGCGACGATTCATTATTCGAACGCTTCTTTCTTAGTGACGAAGGAGTCAGGGGATATCGGAGGAATGAAGGAGAAGATGCAGGCGTGTTCCGAGACAGGAACAACATTGGTTATCGTCAGGAGACCTGAGGAGACGGGAAGAACGGTAAAGGAGATCTGTGATGATTTAGATATGAGGTATAGGAAATATAGAAAATAAATTGACAGTTTAAGAGTATAGTCGTCCGTTTGCATAAGACAGGCAGAAGATGCCTGTGGGACGGCAGGGGAAGCAGGTGCGAATCCTGCACAATACCCGTTGCTGTATTGGAGGAGCGGTATTCCATTGGAGACGGTTACGAGGCAAGTATCTCGTAAGGGTTTTCAGGTCACTGTAGGGATAATCCTATGGGAAGGCGGAAATATCGTGAAGATACCTGAGTCAGAACACCCGCTTTTAAACGGCGCTCTTTTAGAGAGAGCATATGGTTACGGGATTATGACCAAGTGTTGAGAGGAAAGCCATTCCTGTTTGCAGCGCTTGGGAATTATTGGCGTTACAAAGGGAAGCCGCGGAGATATATCCGCAGCGCTTCTTAGGGAGAGGCAGAGGATATAATATTGGCTAGTCTTATAAAGGGCAGTTCATGTATCAGCCTTTCTAACGATGCAGCAGGTTCTTGCTGTAGTTTTTCAGTTATACTTAAAAAAGAATAAGAAGGGAATGTTTTATGAAAACAGGAATCAGGAGAAAACTGTGCATGTCGTGCATAGTGGTTGTTTTCTGCATTTTCATACTCATTATTGCAGGACGATCCGACGAAGTATCTTCGAGGAATACGGTACGGGAAACGGGCAATGTGGATTCTGATCAGAATCACAGCAAAGAAAGCTATGTGCCGGATAAATTTGGATTTTCCGGAGGAACCGGAAGGGTGACGCTGAGTTGTCCGGAAGTATTCATCCGGGATGGCCAGGCTTATGCGTCCCTGGTATTTGACAGCGGTTCTTATAGTTATGTTAAGGTGGGCGGCAAGAGTTACGAGGGGATCAATACGGAAGATACGTCAACCTTTGAGATCCCGGTGCAGCTGAATCGGAATAATACGATTGTCGGTTGTACGACTAAGATGTCGGCGGCTCATGAGATCACATACAGTATCTTTGTGTATATAGAGGACAGGGACGGCGAATCATCGGGCTCTTCTTCGAGGGAGGATTCTTCATTGATACAGTCCGGTAAAGGAGCGTATGAGATTCCAGGATTGATATTTTCGGAAGAGACGAAGACAGAGGATGCGGAGTATTTCAGAATCTTTCGTTATGAGGGAGGAATTACTTGTATCCAGGTTAAGAATCCGTATGACGGAGAAATTCAGCAGTATTTGATTGCGGCGGCTGACGCGGAACTCCCTGCGGGAACGGAGCGGGAGATGACAGTGATTAAGCGTTCGAGTCGCGCTTATGTAGCCTCTGAGCCGGTTCTTCAGTGGATGGATGAATTGGAATTAGGAGAGAATCTTGCGCTGACCGGGATAAAAGCGGAAGACTGTGAGGCGGAGACCGTCAGAAAGCGTCTTGAAGAAGAGGAGGTTGCATTCGGCGGTTCTTATGACGAGCTGGATTATAAGATGCTTGTTAAAGAGAGATGTGATCTGGTTATTATGCCGGCTTGTATCCTTACTGAAGCGAATGGGAAGGAGACAGAAGACGCACGGATGGAAATGCAGGAAAGATACAGGGAGACCGAAGAATATTGCAGGGAACTGGACATTCCCATCTTTGGCGACCTATCGTCCGCGGAGCAGACCGAGAAAGGGCGCCTGGAATGGATTAAGGCGTACGGGATCATCTTTGATTGTGAAGATTCTGCCGATGCATTGTATCATACAGTAATAGATAGTATAGAAGCAGAAGAGGAATAAAAGGAAAATAAAAGGAAAATAAGAGAGGGACGGTAATCGACATGGCAGACAGAAAAAAACAGATTCTGATATTGCTCCTTGTGATGGTGTTAGCCGGAGGGTGCAAAAGCCGGCAGGAGGAGAATGATTCGAATAGGATCGCCGATGCTCCGAGGATCGAAGGACTGACCTGCGAATCGCTTCTTGAGCCTGAATATGCGGAGAATTTTCGCATCTATTATTATAACGATGATTTTAAGATGATTGAAGTAGA
Organism: uncultured Dorea sp.; assembly: GCA_910585725.1. Taxonomy (GTDB): domain Bacteria; phylum Bacillota; class Clostridia; order Lachnospirales; family Lachnospiraceae; genus Sporofaciens. Next base: position 41,695 of record CAJUFA010000015.1, read on the forward strand.
GAACAGTCTTACCTATCTGGTCGTACCGGAGGGAGCAAAGGTTCCGGATGGTCTGCCGGAGGGAACGACGGTTCTTCAAAGTCCCTTTGATCAGATCTATGTCGCCGGTACTGCGACGATGGCTATGTTTCATGCCCTGGACGGGTTAGGCGCGGTCAGGTTCAGCGGACTTCAGGCGGACGACTGGTACGTGGACGCGGCGCGGGAAGCCATGGAAGCCGGTGAGATAAAGTTTGCGGGGAAATACAGTGAACCGGATTATGAGATGTTGGTGGACGAGGGATGCGACCTTGCGGTGGAATCTCAGATGATCCATCATACGCCGAAGATTCTTGAACTGCTCCAGATGATGGATATTCCCGTATTGATCGACTGTTCCAGTAACGAAAGCCATCCTCTGGGCAGAGTGGAATGGATCAAAGTCTATGGGGCGCTGCTTTGTAAGGAAGAAGAGGCGGAGGATTTTTTTGAAGAGCAGACGAAGGTGCTGGATGAACTGGAGGGAATCGAAAATACCGGAAAATCTGTGGTATATTTCTATATTAATACAAGCGGACAGGCGGTTGTAAGGACGGGTACGGATTATATAGCGAAGATGATCGAGATTGCAGGCGGAAGGTATCCCTTTGACAGTCTTACAGATAAGGGCGGTACGGCGGCGGTCACGATGGAGGAATTCTACGCGGCGGCGGCCGATGCGGATTATCTGATCTATAACGCTTCGATTGATAACAGATTAAAATCCATTGAAGAACTGACCGCTAAGGATAAGATCCTGGGAGATATCAAAGCAGTGAAGGAGGGGAATGTCTTCTGCACGGATAAGGATTTCTATCAGGCGTCGGATATAGCGTCCAGAATGATCGCTGATATCCATATCATGCTGACAGATGGAGATGAGGATGATATGACGTTTTTATGCAGGGTGAAGGAATGACAGAGAATACTTTCCATTATGAAAATTTAAGAAGACGCAGCCGCTATGGGGCCGTATTTGCAATTATGCTGCTGGCTTTTCTGGCGATGATTATGATCAATATCAATACGGGAACCGTAGATATATCGGCGGCAAGGATCGGTAAGATTATCTTCGCCGGAGGGGAAGAGGGGACAGAATACCACATTATCTGGCTGATCCGGATGCCGCGGGTCCTGATGGCGGCTATCCTGGGCGGAGCGTTGTCCCTGTCCGGGTTTCTCCTTCAGACCTTCTTTCATAATCCTGTTGCGGGACCTTTTATCCTGGGGATATCCTCAGGTGCGAAGATGGTGGTGGCTCTGGTTATGATATTTCCGCTGAGCAGCATAGGCGGCATGTCTTCGTTTGAGCTGGTTGGAGCGGCGTTTGCAGGTTCGCTGATATCGGTGGGGTTTGTACTGCTGGTTTCGAAGCGCCTTCAAAGTATGCCGTCGCTTCTGGTCGCCGGGATTATGATCTCTTATATCTGCTCGGCGGTTACGGATTTTATTGTGACGTTTGCCGAGGATTCGGATATTGTGAATCTGCGGGGGTGGTCTATGGGAAGTTTTTCCGGGATGAGCTGGGGGAATGTGAAGGTTGGCGCGCTGATCATCGGGGCTGCGTTTCTTCTTACCTTCCTGCTGTCTAAACCCATCGGAGCCTATCAGATGGGCGAGGCTTATGCCAGGAGCATGGGGGTGGATATCCGGATGTTCCGGGTGATTCTGATCGTACTCTCCAGTGTGTTTTCCGCCTGTGTGACTGCATTTGCAGGACCGATTTCCTTTGTAGGGATAGCGGTTCCCCAGCTTGTGAAGATGGCGCTTAAGACTTCTAAGCCGCTGATCATAATTCCGGCTTCTTTTCTGGGCGGGGCAGTGTTCTGCATGTTCTGTGACCTGGCCGCCCGGATGGCGTTTGCTCCGCTGGAGCTTAATATCAGCACGGTAACGTCTGTCTTTGGCGCGCCGGTGGTTATCTGGATGTTGATACGCCGCTCGGCGAATTAGTCAATGGTTATTGTGAAAGGAAGAAACCATAATATGGCGGATTATTATTTTCGTACGGAGAATCTTAAGGTAGGGTATGAGGGCAGGGCGCTGCTTGAGGGGATCGATATCTGTCTGAGCAAAGGAGAGATACTGACGCTGGTGGGACCGAACGGCGCGGGTAAATCGACGATCCTTAAAAGTATTACGAAGCAGCTTCGGATCCTGGGAGGACGGGTCGTCATCGGGGAGAAGGAGCTGTCGAAGCTTACATACCAGGAACTTTCCCGGAAGATGGCGGTAGTCCTGACGGAGCGGGTAAGACCGGAGCTGATGACCTGCCGTGATATTGTTGCCACCGGGCGGTATCCATATACCGGTAGACTTGGCATTCTCGGCAGGGAGGATGAAGAGAAGGTGGATGAGGCTATGGAGCTTGTAAAGGCTAAAGAATTTGGGAACCGGCTTTTTACCGCCTTAAGCGACGGTCAAAAGCAGCGCATACTGCTTGCGCGCGCCATCTGCCAGGAGCCGGAGATATTGGTCTTGGACGAACCGACTTCATTCCTGGATATAAGATATAAGCTGGAGCTTCTTGCTATTCTGTGTAAGATGGCGAAGGAGAGAGGGATTACGGTTATTATGTCCCTGCATGAGATCGATCTTGCGGGAAAAGTGTCGGATAAAGTGATACCGGTTAAGGCGGGGCGTGTGTATGATTATGGGTATCCGGAGGATATCTTCCGGGAGGAATTCATCCGGCAGTTGTATGATTTCGACAAGGGAAGCTTTGATCCGGTATTTGGAAGTATAGAGCTTCCGGGAGCGGAGGGAGAGGCGGAGACTATGGTGATCTCCGCATGCGGAAGGGGGATTCCGGTCTATCGGCGGCTGCAGAAGGAAGGGATTCCATTTATTGCGGGGATTCTGTACCGGAATGACGTGGACTATCAGCTTGCCAGATACCTTGCCAGTCAGGTGATTCTGGAGGAACCGTTTCAGTCGATCAGTGCTCCGGTTTACAGGGAGGCAAAAGAGGCGGCGCTGAGGAGCAGGAAGGTGATCTATACGGATATTCCGTGGGGGAGCTGTAACGAGAGGCTCCGGGGATTGCTTGAGGAAGTGAGGAGCCGGAAAGAGATCGTGTGCGAGTATATTCCTTAACGCGCTTTTGTTTCCGGCAGGAGTTTTTTATGGAGAATGTAAACAGTAAGTATGTGTGGAAGAATCAGAAAAAACTGCGGACGGGATATACGACAGGGAGCTGCGCCGCAGGGGCGGCAAAGGCGGCCGCGCAGATGCTTCTGGGAGAAGAGACGGTCAGGCAGGTGAGGCTTCACACGCCGAAAGGGATTGTACTTTATCTGGAAGTGGAGAAGATTGTCAGAGGTCTGGACTGGGTTTCCTGCGCAGTCAGGAAGGACAGCGGAGACGATCCGGATGTGACCGACGGCGTCTATGTCTATGCGAAAGTGGAGAAGACGAGGGAGCCGGGCGTCAGTCTTCGGGGCGGCGAAGGAGTCGGGATAGTGACCAGGGAGGGACTTGGGCTTGCAGTCGGGGAAGCGGCAATCAATCAGGTTCCAAGGAAGATGATCAGGGAAGCGGTAGAGTGTGCGTGCTCTTCTTATGGGTATCAGGGAGGTATCGCCGTTGTGATCTCGATTCCGGAGGGAGTGAAGCTTGCCGGACGGACTTTCAACCCCCGGCTTGGGATCGAGGGCGGGATCTCGGTTCTCGGGACCACAGGAATCGTAGAACCCATGAGCGAGCAGGCATTGATCGATACGATCTATACGCAGATGAGTGTATTAAAGAATGCCGGCCGCGATGTCTGTTATGTGGTACCGGGGAATTACGGGAGCGATTTCCTTCATGATACGTTGGGGTATCAAGGGGACGCGGCGGTAAAATGCAGTAATTATATAGGAGAAGTGATTGACATAGCGGTTCGGCTTCGGATGAAAGGAATCTTGCTGATCGGGCATGTGGGAAAGCTTGTGAAGGTTGCCGCGGGAATTATGAATACTCACTCCAGTCAGGCGGACGGAAGGTTTGAGGTGCTGGCCGCACATGCGGCGATGGCCGGAGCCGGCAGGGAGCTGGTCAGTGAGATTATGGGATGTATCACGACCTCGGAGGCGCTGGAATTGCTGAAAAGAGAGGAGTTGTTGGAACCGGTAATGGGCACGGTCATGGAAAAGACGGAAGGACACTTGAATATGCGCGCCGGGGACGGTCTTGAGATCGGAGCGGTGATGTTCTCGCCAGAGTTGGGGATTCTGGGAATGACGGGGAGGGCAGAAGCGCTGCTGGAAGAAGTTAAGAATCAGAGATCTGACATGGCATGTTCAAAAGATTGTTCAAAAGATTGAAGAGCATAAAAGATTATCAAGTGAAGATTAAGAAAGGCAAGGTAGAGAGAAGATGATTCATTTTGTAGGGGCAGGACCGGGAGCGGAGGATCTGATTACGGTGCGGGGGCAGCGGCTTCTTGAGGAGGCGGATGTGATCGTATATGCAGGATCACTGGTGAATCCTAATCTGCTTGAGAACCGAAAGATAGACTGTGAGATTCACAACAGCGCGTATATGACGCTGGAGGAGGTCATAGAGATTATGGCCGGCGCCGAGAAAAGAGGGAAAAAAGTGGTACGCCTCCATACAGGAGACCCGAGCATCTATGGAGCCGTCAGAGAACAGATGGACGAGCTTGAACAAAGGGGGATTGCCTATGAAATCTGCCCGGGAGTCAGTTCTTTTTGCGGAGCGGCCTCGGCGTTGAGGGCGGAGTATACGCTTCCGGATATATCTCAGTCTGTGGTGATAACCCGGATGGCGGGAAGGACGCCGGTCCCGGAGAGGGAATCCATCCGAAGCTTTGCCCTTCATCAGGCTACGATGGTGATCTTCTTAAGTACAGGGATGATTGAGGATCTGCAGAAGGAGCTGACGGCAGGAGGATATCCGCCCGATACCCCGGCGGCAATCGTATATAAGGCGACCTGGCCGGATGAAAAAGTATGTCGGTGTACCGTCGAATCTCTGAAAGAAACGGCGGAATCAGAAGGAATCAGGAAGACGGCGCTGATCATAGTCGGCAGGTTCCTGGAAGGAGAGTACCGGCGTTCTGACCTGTATAATCCGGCATTTACGACGGAGTTTCGGAAAGGTAAGCAGGAATAGCATAGGAATGACAGTTCAATAGGGGGGGATATGGAATGGAGAAAGTATATGCGGTAGGGATGGGACCCGGGAATGGGGATCAGATGACTGCGGAAGCCAGGGAAGTCATAGTATCCTGCGATGTTATAGCAGGCTATACGGTGTATGTGGATCTGGTCAGGAAGGTACTTAAGGAGAGGGAATTAGAGGGAAAGGAATTTATCACAACACCTATGACCCAGGAGGTGAAGCGCTGCCGGCTCGCGTTTGAACAGGCGCAAAAGGGAAAGAAAGTGGCGATGGTGTGCAGCGGAGACGCCGGGGTCTATGGTATGGCGGGGCTGCTTCTTGAGATATCCGGGGATTACCCGGAGGCGGAGGTTGAGGTGGTTCCCGGGATTACGGCGGCGTTAAGCGGCGCGGCGGTACTTGGAGCTCCTCTGATCCATGATTTTGCAGTTATTAGTTTAAGCGATCTTCTGACTTCCTGGGAGAAGATCGGGAAGCGTCTTCATGCGGCGGCGGAAGCAGATTTCTGCATTTGTCTTTATAATCCTTCCAGCCGGAAACGTCATGACTATCTGAAGAAAGCCTGCGGGATCATGCTGGAAAGTAAGGCCGGGGATACGGTCTGCGGGATCGTGAGGAATATCGGAAGGGAAGGGGAAGGCTGTGCTTTCTGTACCTTAGAAGAATTAAAGGATGCGGAGACGGATATGTTTACAACCGTATTTATTGGAAACAGCCAGACGAGGATGGTAAACGGCAGGATGGTTACACCGAGAGGATATCGCAATGACAGAGAACAGGAATAATCAAGAATTTCAGAGGGGGAACGGATTCATACGGGATATAAAGCGGCAGGTAAGTCTGGTGGGGGTCGGGATGGGAAACAAGAGAACATTGTCTGTAGAGGCAGGGGAGGCAATCCGGGAAAGTGATTGTATCATCGGGGCAAAGCGGATGCTGGAAGCTGTCGGCGTCGGTGAGGAGGACATAACGCGGGGAAGAATTATCGGGGACGAGGATGAAAAGCAGGGCGCAAAGGCGGTATATTGTGAGTATAATCCTGAGAAAATCAAAGAAATCATCGCCGCTAATCCGGAATGCCGGAGGGCAGTTGTTCTATATTCCGGGGATATCGGATTCTACAGCGGAGCAGAAAAGCTGTACGGACTTTTGAAAGATGATTACGAGATTAAAGGGATTCCGGGACTTTCGTGTGTGACATACTTTGCGGCAAAGCTTCATGTTTCCTGGGAGGATGCCCGGCTGATCAGTATCCATGGACGCAGGCAGCCGTATATTCATATACTTGCGAGGCATCAGAAGACGTTCTTGCTTCTGGGCGGCGTCGGACAGGCAGAGGAATTCTGCGGGAAACTGAAAGAATATGGACTGACAAGACTTAAACTCTGGATCGGAAGAGATCTTTCTTATCCGGAAGAGAGTATTATATGCCGTACCGGGGAGGATATAAAGCCGGAGGACGTAAGCGGGCTTTCCATAGTGTATGCCGAAAATCCCGCTCCTTTGCCGATGTTCTGCGGGCAGATTAAAGACGATGCGTTTATCCGCGGTAATGTACCTATGACAAAGGAAGAGGTCCGCGCCGTCAGTATCGCGAAGCTTGATCTGTCCGGAGAATTTGTCCTCTACGATATAGGCGCGGGCACCGGGTCCATTGCCGTTACGGCGGCGGTTTCGTATGAGAAGGCTCGGGTATATGCGATTGAAAAGAACGGGGAAGGGGTGGAGCTGATCCGGCAGAATCAGAGAAAATTCTGTGTAGATCAACTGTTTACAATAGAGGGAACGGCTCCCGGGGTATTGGAGGAACTGGAACCGCCGACGCACGTCTTCATCGGGGGCAGCTCCGGGAACCTAGAGGAGATTCTGCGCCGTATCAGAGAGAAGAACCGGAACGCCAAAGTAGTCCTGAACGTGATCACCCTGGAGACATTCAATGAAGTTCTGAATGCAGAGGAAAAAGGACTGCTTACAGATGTGGAGATCATACAGGCAGGTATCGCAAGATCGAAGGAAAGGGGAGACTATCACATGATGATGGGGCTGAATCCCGTCTATGTCATCTCTGCCGCGTTTGGTGCAAGGGGATGATTCTTTCGGACTGCGGCGGAGTTTTGATCAGATTAAAGGATGATATGTTATGAGGATTCCAAGAATTATGATTGCGGCGCCTATGAGCGGCTGCGGAAAGACTACGATCGTCTGCGGTCTGATGCAGGCGCTTATGAGCCGGGGGTATAAGATTGCCGGGGCAAAATGCGGCCCGGACTATATAGATCCTATGTTTCACCGGAAAATACTGGGGGTTGAATCCGAGAATCTGGACCTGTTCTTCTGTGAACCGCAGGTTATGAGAGGACTCTTTGCAGAACATGCCTCGGAGGCGGATATAACGTTGATTGAAGGCGTGATGGGGTATTACGACGGGATGGCTATTGACAGCGAGAAAGGGAGTTCTTATGAAGTGGCGAAGGTATTGGACGCGCCGGTACTTCTGGTTATAGACGCGAAGGGGGCCGCGCTGTCTGTTCTGGCAGTATTAAAAGGATTCCTTACATTTCGGGATGATAACAATATTGCAGGCATCCTGTTGAACCGGGTATCGGGGGCGGTATATCCAAGGATGAAAGAGATGGTGGAGCAGGGGCTTGAGGACATGGGTCATCCGGTTCCGGTGGTGGGATACGTTCCGGAGAATCCTTTGTTTCGGCTCAAAAGCAGGCATCTCGGACTCGTCACGCCGCAAGAGATAAAGAATTTGAAGTCTGTATTTGAAGAGATAGGGACGGTCTTGTTAGAGACGGTGGATCTGGAACAGATTCTAAAGATAGCCGGGAGGGTTCCGCTTTTAGAACCTTCAGCCGGAGAGGTGTCTTTGAAGCGTCAGATCATGCCGCCGAAGCGTGCAGAACATGGGAAGATCCGGCTGGCGGTTGCACGGGATCTTGCTTTTGGCTTCTATTATAAAGATAATCTAAGACTTTTAGAAAAGCTGGGCTGTGAGCTGGTGCCTTTCAGCCCGCTTAAAGACAGAGGTCTGCCGCCTGATATCAGCGGACTTCTGCTGGGCGGGGGTTATCCGGAATTGTACGCCGAAGAACTGGCGGCGAATACTTCTCTTATAAAGGAGATCCGGATTATGCTTGAGCAGGGGCTCCCTTGCCATGCAGAGTGCGGCGGGTTCATGTATCTGCATGAGGCGATGGAAGGTTCAGATCATAGATTCTATGATATGGTAGGTTTCATCGGAGGGAAAGCAATCCAAAGGGAACGGCTGGTACGGTTTGGATATATTCAGATTGAAGGGAACAGAGACGGAGTATATCTGGAACAGGGAGAAGTTCTGAGAGGCCATGAGTTTCATTATTGGGACAGCCAGAATAACGGAGATGATTGCGTCGCCAGGAAACCGGGGCGGGATATTAGCTGGAATTGTATTCATATGCGGGGAAATGTATTCGCCGGATTCCCACATATCCATTATTATTCGAATATGCGGTTCGCTCAGAGATTCGTAAATAGGATGAAAGAATATTTGCCGGACAGATGCGAGTAACGGTCGGACAGAGGCCGCATGGAGGATCAGGAAAGGAATGAAGTTAAGGGATGTATAAGAAAGAGATATGCGAAAAGATAGAAGCAGCGGACGCATCCGCCATGGAACAGGCCAGGAGGCGCTGGATGTCTGTGGGAAAGCCGCTGTTCAGTCTTGGGAAGCTTGAGGACGCCGTCGTTAAGATTGCCGGGATAAAAGGCACGCCGGATTATCATTTGGATAAAAAAGGACTGATCATCATGTGTGCAGACAATGGAGTAGTGGAAGAAGGAGTGACGCAGACCGGCCGGGAAGTGACGGCAATTGTCGCGGAAAATTTCACAAAAGGGATGGCGAGCGTCTGTTTGATGAGCAGGCTGGCGGGGGTGGATATCTGCCCGGTAGATATCGGGATGGCGGTGGATGTCCCGGCGCTTTCAAAAAGCGGACAAAAAGTGGCGTATGGCACCAGGAATTTCGCGAATGAGCCGGCGATGACGAAGGAGGAGGTCTGGAGGGCTGTTCGGATCGGGATAGATATGGCTGCAGGGATGAAGGAGAAGGGGTACGAGATTATCGCTACCGGCGAGATGGGGATCGGGAATACCACGACCAGCAGCGCGGTCGCAAGCGTGCTGCTGGGCGAACGGCCGGAGGATATTACCGGAAAGGGCGCGGGTCTGGATGCAGAGGGACTACAGAAGAAGATAACCGTGATCCGGGCCGCGATTAAGAAATATAATCCCGATCCCCAGGATGTAATCGACGTTCTGGCAAAAGTCGGAGGATTGGATATAGCCGGGCTGACGGGAGTATTCTTAGGAGGCGCAATCTACAGGATTCCGGTAGTGATCGACGGATTGATCTCTTCCGTGGCGGCGTTGTGCGCGGCAGGAATTACAGAGAAAGCAAAAGACTATATGCTTCCGTCCCACGTATCGAACGAGCCGGGAGGCCAGACCGTATTAGACGCGCTGGGATTCTCGCCCTTCCTGACCTGCGGGATGTTCTTAGGCGAAGGGAGCGGCGCGGTGGCTTTGATGCCGCTCCTTGACATGGCGCTTAAGGTATACCGGGAGATGGGGACGTTTGATGATATCAGTGTGGAGAAATACGAAGTACTGCAATAATATACCGGAGGTTGAAAGAATGGTTATTTTACAATCCCTGATTATCGCGTTGTCCATGTATTCAAAGATTCCTTTACCCCAGGTTCCATGGACGGAGGAGAATACGAGGCATGTCATGTGTTTCTTTCCGGTCGTCGGGATCATTACAGGGGGCTGCGTATGGAGCGCAGGGACATTTCTTCTGAGAAATGACTGGGGCACACTGCTATTTGCGGCCGTGATGACGCTGCTTCCGATTATGATAAGCGGCGGGATTCATATGGACGGACTGTTAGATACGATCGACGCCCTTAGTTCCTATGGGGACAGGGAACGGAAACTCGAGATTCTGAAGGATTCTCATGCAGGCGCGTTTGCGGTCATCGGTGCGTGCTGTTACTTTACCGCCTGTCTGGGACTGTGGAGTGAAGTGACGGAGGAAATGCTCCCGATCATTGCATGCGGTTATGTGCTTTCCCGGGGATTGAGCGGATTCGCGGTTCTTACCTTTCCTTCCGCATCGGATAAGGGACTGGCGCGGACTTTTAAGGAAGGGACAAGACGTCTTCATGCGGCGGCGCTTCTTATATTCTTTGTCCTGTTTCCTGCGGCGGTTATGCTGACGGCGGCGCCGCGGTTCGGAGGAATGGCCGTGGCCGGCGCGGCGGGGGTGTTTCTTTATTATCGGGTAATGTCCCTTCGCAAATTCGGAGGGGTTACCGGAGATCTGGCGGGATATTTCCTCCAGCTGTGTGAGCTGGCGGTTCTAGGATGCGTGGTGATGGGAGGTTATTTATGGAGATCTTGTTGATTCGGCATTTTATGACCCGGGGAAATGCAGAGCATCGGTACGTCGGTATAACGGATGAAGCCCTGCTGCCGGGGCAGACGTCCTCTTATCCGGAGGTTCAGGCAGTTGCAGTAAGTCCTTTGAGGCGGTGTGTCGAGACGGCAGAAATTATCTATCCGGGGGTAAGAAGATACGTCTGTGACGAACTTCGGGAGTGTGATTTCGGCTTGTTCGAGAATAAGAACTATGAAGAATTAAAGGATGATCCGGATTATCAGAGATGGATCTTATCGGAAGGGATGATTCCGTTTCCAGAAGGAGAGGGAAGGGATGATTTCTGCCGAAGATGTGAGGAAGGGTTTTGTCGTATGACAGAGAGATTCATAGAAGAGAATTATGAATCCGCGGCGTTTGTCGTACATGGGGGGACGATCATGGCGATACTTGACAGATTTGCGGCTTCGAGAGAAAGTTTCTATCATTGGCAGGTTAAGAACGGGGAAGCGTACCGCGGGAAGCTTTGCAAGAGAGAGTGGAGTAAAGGGATACGGAGATTAACGGGGATAGAGAGAATATGAGAATCATAGTGATATGTATACTGGCGTGTCTGTCAGACCTGATCTTGGGGGATCCGGCGCGGTTGTATCATCCGGTCCGTGGGATAGGATTTTTGATTATGAAATTGGAGAAGCTGCTTTATAAGGGGGCAGGAGAGGATCCGCGTTTTCTTGGAATAGCGGGGGGCGTCCTGTGGATCCTGGTGTGCGGGATTACCACCGCTGCTTCTGCAGGTCTTCTGCTTCTGGCGGGGAAGATACATCCTTATCTGGCGTTTGCCTTAGAGGTATTCTGGTGCTATCAGTTATTGGCGGCGACTTCCCTTAGAAAGGAAAGCATGAAAGTGTATGAGAAGCTGAGAGAGGATTCACTTCCCGGCGCCAGGCAGGCAGTTTCTATGATTGTCGGCAGGGATACGATGGAGCTGACGGAAGAAGGAGTTATTAAGGCGGCTGTGGAGACGGTAGCGGAGAATACGTCGGACGGAGTGATCGCGCCCCTGTTCTATATGCTGATAGGCGGCGCCCCCCTTGCGTTTCTTTATAAAGCGGTCAATACGATGGATTCAATGATCGGCTATAAGAACGACAGATATCTTTACTTCGGCAGGGCAGCGGCGAAGATGGACGATGTATTCAACTTTATTCCGGCCAGGATCTCGGCGGTTCTTATGATTGCGGCGGCATTCCTTTGCGGGTTTAACGGGAAGAACGCATGGAAGATCTATCAAAGAGACCGGCATAACCATGCAAGTCCCAACGCGGCGCAGACGGAAGCAGTGTGCGCCGGCGCCCTTGGGGTACAGTTGGCGGGTAATGCGTTTTATTTTGGGAAACTATATGAGAAGCCCACGATCGGCGATCCGCTCCGTCCGGTGTGCAGGGAAGATATTCCGGCAGCGTGCCGGCTGATGTATGCGGCGGGGGGATTTATGCTGGCAGCGGGGATCGGAATCAGGTGGATGACAGGATTGTTGTAGAGGGAGGAAAAAGGCAGATGGAATATCAGCACGGCGGCGACGTCTATACATATGGAGGGATGATAGATTTCTCGGTAAATATCAATCCGTTGGGTCCGGGCAGCTCTGTCATACAGGCGGCGCATAACGCGGTTGAGAGAATGACCCAGTACCCGGACGCCGAATGCAGAAGCTTGAGGAAAGCTCTGGCGGAGTCTCTTCAGATGGATAAGGAGTTCTTCATCTTCGGAAACGGAGGCGCGGAGCTTATCTTTAACCTTGCGGCGGCGGAACATCCGAAGAAAGCGGTGCTTTTGGCCCCGTCGTTCGCAGAATACAGGCAGGCGCTGCAGGCAGCAGGCTGCGAAATCATCTGGTTCCCTCTTAAGGAGTCGGAAGAATTTGAACTTGGGGAAGCATATTTGGAATATCTTAAGGAAGACGTCGATATGGTTTTCTTATGCTCTCCGGGTAATCCGGTAGGGAATATAATCCGGAAGGAATTGTTGCTGGAGATCCTGGAACGCTGCAGGAAGAAGCAGATCCGTATGGTGATGGACGAGTGTTTCTATGAGTTTTTAGATTGCTGGCAGGAGCATACTCTGCAGCAGAAGGCGGCGGAATATCCGAATCTCTTTATCTTAAGGGCGTTTACGAAGATGTATGCGATGCCGGGCCTTCGCCTGGGATACGGAATCTGCAGCGACGCCGGACTGATACAGGAAATGGAACGGATGCGCCAGCCCTGGAGCGTCTCTGTGGTGGCGCAGGAGGCGGGAGCGGCTGCGGTAGGGGATATCCTGCATCCTGCTCGGACGAGAGAATATATCCGGAGAGAACGGAATTGGCTTGTCGGGCAGTTGGAGGAGATAGGGGTGAGGTACTACACGCCGACGGCAAATTACATCTTCATAAAGAGCGGGGCTGATCTCTGCGGGGAATTAAAAAAATGCGGTATATTGATACGGGACTGCAGTAATTACGAAGGACTTACCAAAGGATACTACCGGTTTGCCGTTAAGAAGAGGCAGGAAAATCAAAGATTAGTGGAGGAGCTTAGGCGTATTTATCAGATATAAAGGAGAAGAAGATGGCAAAATCAATAATGATCCAGGGTACGATGTCCAATGCCGGGAAGAGCGTTCTGGTCGGAGGATTGTGCCGGGTATTCAGGCAGGATGGTTATAAGGCGGCGCCGTTTAAGTCGCAGAACATGGCGCTTAATTCTTTCATCACGAAGGAGGGGCTTGAGATGGGAAGGGCGCAGGTGATGCAGGCGGAAGCCGCCGGTATCGAACCGTCGGTACAGATGAACCCCATCTTGCTGAAACCGACGAACGATACCGGTTCTCAGGTGATTGTTAACGGAGAAGTGGCGGGTATTATGTCGGCGGCGGAATATTATAAGAAAAAGATTGAATATATTCCTGTGGTCATGGAGGCTTACCGAAGCCTGGAGGAGAGATATGATATCATCGTGATAGAAGGCGCGGGAAGCCCGGCAGAGATTAATCTCAGGGAGAACGATATCGTGAATATGGGGTTGGCCAAGATGGTCGGCGCTCCGGTCCTGCTTGCGGGGGATATTGACCGGGGAGGCGTATTCGCCCAGATTGTGGGAACGATTGAGCTTCTTGAGGAAGAGGAACGAAAGCGAGTCAAAGGTACGATTATCAATAAGTTCAGGGGAGATAAGGATATCCTGGAACCGGGGCTTAAAATGCTCTCTGAGAGGACGGGGATTCCGGTCTGCGGGGTCGTTCCTTATTTTTATCTGGATATCGACGAGGAGGACAGCTTAACGGAGAGGTTCGGAAGAAAGAACGGAGGAGGCAGGATCGACGTCGCCGTGATCCTGCTGCCCCGGATATCTAATTTTACGGATTTTGCGCCTTTTTATGGGATGGAGGACGTGACGCTTCGTTATGTAAGCTGCGTGGGTGAGTTCGGGGATCCCGACGCGGTTATTCTGCCCGGTACGAAGAATACGATCGGGGATCTTATGTGGCTTAGGCAGAACGGATTAGAAGCGAAGATCCTTAGGCACAGCGCCAGAGGAAAGCTTTTGTTTGGAATCTGCGGAGGTTATCAGATGTTAGGAGAAGTGATCGAGGATCCGGAGGGAATGGAGCAGCAGGGAAATATCAGGGGAATGGGCCTGCTTCCGATGAAGACCGTATTTGTTCCGGAGAAGACTCGTACACGCGTCAGAGGACATTTTCAGAGAGTAAGAGGGCTTCTTCATGAGCTGGAACAAGTAGAGATAGAAGGCTATGAGATTCATATGGGCGTCTCAAAGAGGCTGGATACAGCTTTGGCGGAAGGGAAGAGGGGTTATGAAGACGGTTTGCTTGTGCTGGAAGACGGCGCGGCGCCGGGAGAACGGAAGGAAGACGGCATGTGCACCGATAATGTCTATGGCTGTTATGTTCATGGGCTCTTCGACCGGGCAAAGGCTGCGGAGGTGATGGTCCGCGCGCTTCTTAGGCAGAAAGGATATGCCGAAGACAGTGTAAAAGCGGTTGATATGCGGGAATATAAGGAGGAACAGTATGACAGGCTGGCGCAGATCATCCGGGAGAATATTGATATGGAAGCGGTCTATAGAATTATCGGGATGGAAAGGAATCAGTAATGCTTTATCTTATAACAGGCGGAAGCGGGAGCGGTAAATCAGAGTATGCCGAAGACCTGCTGCGTGATCTTTGTAAAGATCAGACAGAAGGGCTCGTCTATGTCGCGACGATGTTTCCTTACGGCGATGAGACGAAGGAGAAGATCCGACGGCATCGGCGGATGCGAAGGGACAAGGGGTTTGAGACGATCGAGTGTTATACGGATTTGGGCGGTATAACCGGAGAAATTAAGAAATACGGTACTGACGTCTCTGTGTTGATCGAATGTGTCTCGAATCTGGTATCGAATGAATTATTTTTTTCGGATACATCTTATGAAGACCAGATAAAACAAGGAGAAAATGTGGTAAATAGGATTCTGAGAGGAGTTGAAGCCGTCAGACAGGAGGTCTGGAATGTGGTGATCGTGACTAACGAGGTCAATTCGGAAGGACTTGCATATACTCCCTCGATGATGGATTATAAGCAGGTCTTAGGCGAAGTTAACCGCCGTCTGGCCGAAATGGCAGACAAAGTGACGGAGGTCGTATACGGAATACCGTTGGAGGTGAAGAGCAGGTTATGAAGATGATTATAGGAGGGGCATTTCAGGGGAAGCTTCGTTATGCCATGAAAATGTATCCAGATATTACTTGGGCAGACGGAAAGGTCTGTTCCTATGAAGAAATAAAGACATGCGAGGGCATCTGCCATCTGGAAGCATATATCCGCCGTGCCATGCAGGAAGAAGAGGCTCCGCTTTATCTTGAGACGTTAAATGAGTTGGCCAAGATCAATCCCCGGATCGTAGTGATCAGCGACGAGGTCGGATACGGGCTGGTGCCTGCAGATCCTTTTGAACGAAGATACCGTGAGACGGCCGGGCGCATCTGTACCAGGCTGGCGGCCGACGCCGCACAGGTTGACAGAGTAGTATGCGGAATCGGGACCACCATTAAGAAAGAGGAACCGCCTTTGAATGAGACGCTGCGGGAAGAGGTACAGTTAGCAGAGGAGAGGGGGTCAGAAAAGGATATACCGTCGGCAGAAGGAGTGGTAAATAGGGTATCTTTAGAACAGATATTGCCGGAAGAGATAGAGAAGAGAAGCTTTGAGATCATTACGAAGGAGCTGGGGGACATACCCCTTGTCCCCGGGACAGAAGCTATTGTGAAGCGGTGTATCCATACCAGCGCGGATTTCGAGTACGCCAGGAATCTGGTGTTTTCCGAACAGGCGGCAGAGAAGATACAGAAGGCTATCCGGGAGGGCGCTTCCATCGTGACGGATACACAGATGGTGAAAGCGGGGATCAATAAGAAGAAACTGGGGCAGTACGGCGGCAAAGTCCATTGCTTCATGAGTGATGAAGATGTTGCAAAGGAAGCGAAACGCCGCGGCGTGACCCGCGCGGCCGTCAGTATGGAGAAAGCGGCGGGGCTTCATGAGAAACTGATCTTTGCGGTTGGAAACGCGCCGACGGCGCTGATCAGACTGTATGAATTGATCCGGGAAGAAAACTTTAAGCCGGAAGCGATCATAGGGGTTCCGGTGGGATTCGTGAACGTCGTGCAGTCGAAGGAACGGATACTTACACTTGAGGACATTCCCTATATTGTTGCAAGAGGGCGAAAGGGAGGAAGCAATATAGCGGCATGTATCTGTAATGCGCTATTGTATACTTTATAACAGTGATCGAGATAAACGAATCCAGGAGGATAGAAGAGATGAAGGGAATATTGTACGGCGTGGGCGTCGGTCCGGGGGATCCAAGGCTGATGACATGCCTTGCGGTGGAGACGGTCAGGAAGTGTCCTGTGATAGCAGCGCCCGCCGACGGCAGGGAACATGCGTTAAGTTACAGAATAGCAGAGGGTATTGTGGAAGGTCTGAAGGAGAAGGAGTGTCTGAACCTGTCCACTCCTATGACTAAGGACAGACGGATACTGGAACAGAATTATGAGACGGCGGCCGGGAAGATTATTGAGCAGTTAAAGCAGGGCAGGGATGTGGCATATCTTACCCTTGGAGATCCGACGATCTACTCTACTTATATCTACATTCACCGTATTGTTAAGGAGAGGGGGTTTGAGACGCGGATTATTAATGGTATCCCGTCGTTCTGCGCGGTAGCGGCGAAGTTAGGAGACAGCCTGGTCGACCGTTCGGAGCAGCTTCATATCATACCGTCTACCTACGATATCGAAGAGGCTTTGACATACCCGGGGGGCAAGGTGCTTATGAAAGCAGGTTCAAAGCTTCCTGTTGTAAAGAAGACGCTTACGGAGAAGGGGATGACAGGAATCATGGTGGAGAACTGCGGTTTGTCAGACGAATGTATATATGATAACATAGAGGATATGCCGGATACGGCGAGTTATTACACGATAGTTGTGGTAAAAGAGAAAGAACATGATTGAACTTAAGAACCTCACAAAACAATACGATGGGTTTACCGCCGTAGATAATCTGAATCTGACCATTGACACAGGGGAATTTTTCGGACTTCTGGGTCCTAACGGCGCGGGAAAATCTACGACGATAGGGATGCTGTCGACGCTTTTCCTTCCGACAGAGGGGGAGATTCGGATTGACGGAGAGAGGCTGACCAGGCAGAATACCGCTTTGAAGCGAAAGATCAGCGTGGTGACGCAGGAATATTCCATGCGGCAGGATATGACCATAGAGGAGATTATGGAGTATCAGGGAAGATTATATTTTGTGCCGAAGAAGCAGAGACGTAAGAAGACCCAGGAATTACTGGAATTCTGCGGTCTGATGGATTACAGGAGACGTACGGTGCGGAAACTGTCAGGAGGAATGAAGCGCAAGCTGATGGTGTGCCGCGCGCTGCTTACCGAGCCGGAGATTCTGCTGCTGGATGAGCCTACTGCGGGTATGGACGCGCTGGCAAGACGGCAGATGTGGAATCTGCTGAAAAGATTGAATCGGAATCGTCTGACGATCCTTCTCACCACACATTATATGGAAGAGGCCGAGATTCTCTGTGACCGCGTGGGTTTGATGGACCGCGGACGCCTGAAAGAATTGGACGCGCCGAGGGCAATGATTGAAAGGTTGGGACGGTATGCGGTGGATCAGGCGGAGGAAGAGGAGATGAGAAGCCTTTTCTTTCAGACGCAGGAGGAAGCGGTTCGGTATATAGCCGGATTAAAAGACGACGCTTCTCTTAGAAATACGACGCTGGAAGATGTATTTCTGGAGAAAGTTGGAAAATATCTGGAGAAGCGGTAAGCAGAGAGACAGGTTGGCAGAATTTATATACGTTAGATTTGGAGAATGTCAGATATGGGAATTGTAACCGTATTGTGGGAAAAATGGGTGGAATTCAGAAGGGATTTTTATAAGATTACATTGGCGGCAATGATTGCTCCATTGATGTATATTCTGGTTTTCGGCATGGGAATCCAGACGATTTCTCATGGGCAGCCTTACCTTAATTTCCTGATTCCCGGCGTGGTGGCGCTGACTACCATGAATGGCAGCTTTAACGCCATCGCCCAGAATCTGAATGTACAGAGGCTGTATGAGAAAGCGTTCGATCAGGTGATGATCTCGCCGACGCCTTTATGGCAGTTTATTGCAGGACAGATTATCGGGGGGAGCCTGCGGGGGATCTATGCCGGCTGTATCATCATCCTTCTGGTGCTGCCCATAGGGATTCACCTTTGCTTCAACGGATGGTCGTTTCTCATTATGTTTTTGAATGGAGCCGTGTTTTCAACCCTTGGGGTGGTGGTTTCCTTTTACGCCAGGAGTCATACGGATGTACCGCGTTTTTCAAATTATGTAATTATGCCTATGGCTTATTTATGTAATACGTTTTTCTCGTCGGATTCCATACCCCATGGATTGAGGGAGGTGATCCAGTACCTGCCTCTTTCGCAGACAAGCAGTATGATCCGAAGTATCGCGAATGAGGAACCATTTTCCTATTCGGGCGTCGGGATTCTGGCGGCTTACCTTGCCGTACTGACGGCGTTGGCGTTCTGTTTTCTCTATAAGAAGAAAAATCTGTAGAAGAGACGAAGAGTGGAAAAGGGTGAGGCATATGAGATGCAAAAAGGATGGTAAAAAGAGAATAATAGGGAAATATATCGTTATCTTAGCGGGATTCGCTTTTCTGTGCGCGGCAGAAGGAAAAGGGAGCTGCCGGAATGTGACGGCGGCAGATTCTTCAGCGGCGCGTGCGCTGGCGGACGGAAATTATGCGGTGGATGTGGTTTTGACGGGCGGGAGCGGAAAGGCCAGTGTGGAATCGCCGACTCTGTTAATAGCAGAGGAGGGACGGTATTTTGCCAGGATTACATGGAGCAGTCCGAATTATGATTATATGGTGGTGGATGGAGAGACATACTATAATCAAAACACGGACGGAGGCAATTCCAGATTCCAGATCCCCGTACTTGCATTTGACGAGGAAATGCCGGTGATCGCGGATACGGTGGCAATGGGAGCGCCCCATGAGATAGCGTATACGCTCCGTTTTTATTCGGATTCGGTGGGCAGCGAGAGCAGTCTGCCTCAGGAGGGAGCCAAACGTGTATTGATCATGGCGGCCGTTATCATTATAGCAGGCGGGATTTTGAACTACTTTATCAACAAGAGAAGAAAAAGGGATTACCTGGGAGCAGATAGATGAATATAAAGAGTGAAAAACAGTTTTTAAGTATCCGTGAGTTGACGGCGGGAGGCTTATTCGCGGCATTGATCGCCGTCGGCGCGTTTATTAAGATAACATTGCCGACAGAACCGATACCGATGCATTTTACTCTGCAGTGGTTCTTTGTACTGCTTGCGGGACTTTTGCTGAACAAACGTCTTGCGGGAGTCAGCGTAGGAGTATATCTGCTGATCGGGCTGGCCGGCGTGCCGGTATTTGCTTCGGGAGGAGGACCGTCCTATCTGCTTCGGCCCGGGTTCGGTTACTTGCTTGGATTTGCGGCTGCGGCGTATATTATGGCCTGGATGTGCGAACGAGTGGGGGCGCTTCGTTTCGGGAAGCTTCTGCTGATCTCTTTTGCCGGACTCCTGGTATATTATGGAATCGGAATGGTATACTATTTTTTCATCTGCCGTTTTCTGATCTTTCAGGAGGTAACCTGGAAGATATTATTGATCAACGGATTTCTGCTGACCGCGGGGGCTGATTTTGTCCTGTGTGCCGTGGCCGTGGGGGTGGCGGCAAAGTTACGCGGCGTTGTCAGGGATTCCTTATATGGATAGTAGAAGGAGATATACAGAAGATGTCAGAAGGAGTATGAAGTATGGCAGCAAAGAATAAATATAAAAAGACGTCGTATAAAGAAGGATAAGATATGGAGAAGATCAGGATTGGAACAAGAAAGAGCCGGCTTGCATGTATCCAGGCCGATATCGTGGCAGAGTATATCAGGCTTCACTGCAAAGGGTACGAAGCCGAGCTCGTGAAGCTTACGACAACAGGGGATAAGATCTTGTCTAAGAAGTTGGATGAGATAGGGCAGAAAGGGTTATTTGTCAAGGAGCTAGACAGTGCGCTGATGGAGAGGATTACGGATCTTTCGGTGCACTCCTTAAAGGATATGCCGATGGAAATTCCAAAGGAGCTTCCTATTATCGGGGTTTCCGGACGAGAGGATGCAAGGGACGTGCTGGTATTGCCCGAGGGAGTCAGAGAATATGATTACCGCGGTCCCATCGGCTGCTCCAGTAACAGGCGGATACTGCAGCTTAACGAGTTATATCCCAAGGTCAGGATTAAGACTGTGCGGGGAAATGTCCTGACAAGGCTGAATAAGCTGGACAGCGGAGAATACGGCGCGTTGGTTCTGGCGGCGGCGGGGTTAAAAAGGCTGGGGCTTGGCGGACGTATCAGCAGGTATTTCTCGGTGGAAGAGATGGTACCGGCCGCCGGGCAGGGGATTCTCGGAATTCAGGGCCGGGCAGACAGATCTTATGGGTTTCTGCAGGGTTTTTTTGATCCGGAGGCTATGGACTGCGCCCGCTGCGAGAGAGCTTACATGACTGAGATGAACGGGGGCTGTTCCCTTCCGATGGGCGTATATGCAGAAATTCTGGATGAGAAGCGGATGAAAGCGCTGGGGCTTTATTACGACGAGGCGTCTAATGCGTCGCACAGGATGTGCATGACGGGAGAACGAAGCGATCCTGAGGCGCTGGGGATCGAACTGGCAAGGAAAATCAAAGAGCAATAGGAGTAACGAGATATGGGTCAAGCAGGTAAGGTATGGCTGGTGGGAGCAGGTCCGGGTTCGGCGGATCTTCTGACCGTGAAAGCCTTAAGGCTTCTGAATACAAGCGATTGTATTGTGTACGACAGATTGATTGGGAGAGAGGTTCTGGCTTTATTGCCGGCGGATAAAGAGTTGATCGACGTGGGAAAGTCTGCCGGAAATCACACGGCGCCCCAGTCTGAGATCAATCGGATACTGGTGAGGGAGGCAAAGCGCGGCAGGAAAGTGGTGCGTCTGAAAGGAGGCGATCCCTTCTTATTCGGAAGAGGCGGAGAGGAATTAGAAGCCTTGCAGAAAGAAGAGATTCCCTTTGAGGTGGTTCCGGGGGTATCGTCAAGCATCGCGGTTCCGGCTTATAACGGGATTCCGGTTACCCACAGGGATTATGTGTCCGGCGTACATATTATTACGGGACACCGCAGGGCCGGGAAAAGTGAAGAGATAGATTACGGCGCGCTCGTGCAGACGAAGGGAACTCTGGTATTTCTCATGGGCGCCGGAGCGCTTAATGAGATCATGAGAGGGCTTCTGGCCGCGGGAATGAAGCCTGATATGCCGGCCGCCGTCTTACAGCAGGGAACCACGGCTTTACAGAGGCGTATCACAGCGACAGTCGAAACGTTGGCAGAGGAGGCGAGGAAGCAGAAGATCCAGACGCCTTCGATTATTGTCGTGGGAGAGGTCTGCAGATTGTCGGAACAGTTTGCCTGGTATGAGAAGCTACCGCTATCAGGGGAAAGGATTCTTGTAACACGGCCTGTAGAGCGGGGCTTTAAGCTGCAGGAGAGCTTAAGGGCGCTGGGAGCAGAGACGCTGTCTGTTCCAGTGATTCGGACGGTTCCGGTAGACGACAGGGAACGTGTTCTGGAGATAAAAAGGGAGATTGGGAGACTATCCGAATATCAGGTATTGGTATTTACGTCGCCATACGGCGTAGAACGTTTTTTTGATCTCTTATCTGAGGCCGGGATGGACGTCCGCCGGGTATCGCATATGAAGTTCGCCGTGATCGGGCAAGGTACGGCGGACACATTAAAGGGGAAAGGAATCCGGGCGGATTATATGCCTGGGAAGTATGACGGAGGTTCTCTTGGAAGACTGCTTGCCGAAAGTTTGGAGGATGGTACGAGGATCCTGCTTGCCAGGTCATCCATAGGAGGAACGGAGATCCTCAAAGAGCTTGAGAAGAATCCGGCGCTTGTCTTTAAAGACCTGGCTGTCTATGATACAAAGTTTCTGGCGGAACAGGAGACGCGCCTGCGTTCCTTTATGGAAGAAGGGGGCGTTACGAAAGTGATCTTCACAAGCAGCTCCGCCGTGGAAGGTTTCGTAAGACTGTTAGGAACATTTCCTTATCATAGCGTACAGGCAGTATGTATCGGCGGAAAGACCGCGAAGACGGCAGAGAGCGCCGGCATGCAGACGGTGACTGCAGGCAATGCCACAGTTGAGGATATCGTGGCTTGTACGCTTTATATTTCTCATGGCGTATGATTGATTTTAGTAATAAAGCGCCTGGAGAAAATGGAAACAGGTGAGAATCTAACGAATATAGAAGAAAAGAAAAGGAGAGGAAGATGAAGAAAAAGGCAGTGGTAGTTTTATTAGCAAGCGTAATAATTGGTTCAATGGCGCTGGCGGGCTGTTCCGGAGGAGAGGAAGTCCGGTCTGATGCGTCTGCCAAAGAGGACAGGGCGAAGGCAGAGAGTGAAACAGGAACAGATACGGATCAGGAAGCCGCCGATAAAGTGGCGGAATTGATTGACGTGATCTATGTGCAGGAGAGGACAGATATGACGGATAAACAGTGTAAAGAAGCAAAAGAAGGATGGGACGCATTGACAGATGCACAGAAAGAACTGGTGAAGGGAGAGAATGCCGATCCGGATTATTTTGAGAAGGATACCGGCGACGCATCCAGGGACGATCCGCGTAATCAGAATGAGATCGGGGAGAAAGAGATTCTGGTAGTCAGCTTCGGTACATCCTATAATGACAGCCGTGCGGAGGACATCAAAGGAATTGAAGACGCCATACAGGAGGCGAATCCGGATTGGTCCGTAAGAAGGGCGTTTACGTCGCAGATCATCATCAACCATATACAGGCGCGGGACGGAGAGGTTATCGATAATATGGAGCAGGCGTTGGAACGCGCGGCAGAGAATCAAGTAAAGGATCTGGTGATACAGCCGACTCATCTGATGCACGGCGCGGAGTATGATGAATTGAAGAGAGCGGCCGATGATTATCAGGATCGGTTTGAGACGGTTAAGATCGCAGAACCGCTGCTTGGAGAGATTGGTACGGATGCTTTGGTGATTAATGCGGACAAAGAAGCGGTTGCGATAGCCGTCCTGAACGAAGCGTTGAAGGACGCGGGATACGACAGCCTGGACGCGGCAAAAGGAGACGGCGCCGCGTTTGTATTCCTGGGACATGGAACTTACCATACTGCAAAGGTATCTTACAGTCAGATGCAGACACAGATGGGGCGGCTTGGGTATGAGAATGTGTTTATTGGAACGGTAGAGGGGGATCCGGAAGAGACATCCTGTGAATCTGTGATGGAAGCCGTCTCACAGGGTGGATACAGGAAGGTAATCTTTCGTCCGCTGATGGTTGTGGCAGGCGACCATGCGAATAACGATATGGCAGGCGACGATGAAGATTCATGGATGAGCAGTTTTAAAGCTTCCGGTAAATTTGACAGTGTAGACGCGCAGATCGTAGGTCTTGGTTCCATCGAGGCCGTCAGGCAGCTCTATGTTAAGCATACGGCGGACGCCATAAATCAGTGATGCTGTGAATCAGCGGAGCTATGGGCCGTCGGGGAATTGCAGGAAGATGACTGGAACAGATTGTGCGGGGATTGAGAGGTAACCAGAATGAGAATAATCAGAGAAACGTTTTATGTGCTGCTGTGTGTAATTGTATTGTCAGGCTGTACAGGAAAAGGCGTCGCAGACAGCGATGGTACGAAGCAGGAAAAGGTACAGGACCGGGAGGCAGAGGAATCTGTGCGCGCGGAAACAGAAGAGCTTGCCGACGGAATCTATACGGCAGAGTTTCGTACGGACAGCAGTATGTTTCATGTCAATGAAGCCTGCGGCGGAAGGGGGACGCTGACTGTGGAGAGCGGGGAGATGACGATACATATTTCCCTGGCTTCTAAGAATATCGTCAATCTTTACCCGGGTTCCGCCGCGGATGCAAGGAACGAAGGAGCGAAAGTGCTTCATCCGACAGAAGATACGGTAACTTACAGCGACGGCTTTACCGAGGAGGTCTATGGTTTTGACGTGCCGGTTCCGGCATTGGAGGAGGAATTTGACCTGGCGCTGGTCGGGACGAAGGGCGCCTGGTATGACCATAAGGTCAGCGTCTCGGATCCGGCGCCGGCGGAATAAAAAAAGAAAAAGTTCTTGACACCACCGGTCTGCTGTGATAAAGTCTTATTAAACTGATGAGGAAGAGTGAGTACTGTTAGATATCTGCTTTACAGAGAGTTGCAGGCGGTGGGAATGCGGCAGGCCAGTGCTATCAGGAATGGACTTCCGAGGGCGAACTGAAGGGGCTGATAAGTCATAGAAGAGGGAATCAGCCGATAGTAGGTGAGACGGAGAGGGTACTCTGTTAACAAAGTACGCGTATGATGGTACGCATGAGTGGGTATAGATAAGATATACCAAGCCGGGTGGCACCGCAGGAGTTGATAATGATTACTCTTGTCCCAGCAATAGTTTATTGTGTGGGATAAGGGTTTTTTTGTTTGCGGTCATTCAGGACGCCTTGTCCCTCTAAGATGCAAAATGATTAAAGAGTGAGTTCAAGAGTGAAAGGAGAACAAGACAATGAGTGAAAAGAAGATCCCTTACAAAATCTATCTGGAAGAGAGCGAGATGCCGAAGCAATGGTATAATGTACGCGCGGATATGAAGAATAAACCTGCGCCGCTTCTGAATCCGGGAACTTTGAAACCGATGACGGCGGAAGAACTGTCCGGCGTATTCTGTGAAGAATTGGTAAAGCAAGAGCTTGATAATGACAACCGTTATATTGACATACCTCAGGAGATCATAGATTTCTACAAGATGTATCGTCCGGCGCCGTTGGTACGGGCATACTGTCTGGAGGAGAAACTTCAGACACCGGCGAAGATCTATTATAAGTTCGAGGGAAATAATACCAGCGGAAGCCATAAGCTGAATTCTGCGATTGCCCAGGCATACTACGCGAAGAAGCAAGGATTAAAGGGAGTTACTACCGAGACCGGAGCAGGACAGTGGGGGACGGCTCTTTCCATGGCATGTTCTTATCTGGAGCTGGACTGTAAGGTATTCATGGTGAAATGCTCCTATGAGCAGAAGCCCTTCCGGCGCGAGGTGATGCGAACCTATGGAGCGAGTGTGACGCCGTCGCCGTCTATGGAGACGGAGGTTGGCAGGAAGATACTGGCAGAGCATCCGGGGACGACGGGAAGCCTTGGATGTGCGATCTCCGAAGCGGTGGAGGTTGCGGTAGGAAGCGAAGGTTACCGTTATGTGCTGGGAAGCGTACTGAACCAGGTATTACTTCATCAGTCGGTCATCGGCATGGAGACAAAGATCGCGTTGGATAAATACGGAATCACTCCGGATATTATCATCGGATGCGCCGGCGGCGGATCGAACCTCGGCGGGCTGATCTCTCCGTTCATGGGGGAGAAATTAAGAGGCGAGAAGGATTATCGGTTTATCGCCGTAGAGCCGGCGTCCTGTCCGAGCCTGACCAGGGGCGTCTACGCATATGATTTCTGTGATACGGGTATGGTATGTCCGCTGTCGAAGATGTACACATTAGGAAGCGGTTTTATTCCTTCGGCAAACCATGCGGGAGGTCTGAGATATCATGGTATGAGTTCCGTCCTGTCGCAGCTCTATGCCGACGGATATATGGAAGCTAGATCTGTAGAGCAGACGGCAGTGTTTGAGGCGGCTGAGAAGTTTGCGAGAGTGGAAGGTATCTTACCGGCGCCGGAGAGCAGCCATGCGATCAAAGCTGCGATTGACGAAGCCGTGAAGTGCAAAGAAACCGGGGAAGAGAAGACGATCGTATTCGGACTGACCGGTACAGGTTATTTTGATATGGTGGCCTATGAAAAGTTCCATAACGGAGAGATGAGAGATTATATTCCGACGGATGAAGACCTGAAGATTGGATTTGACGGAATTCCGAGATTCCCGGGGAATATGGAATAGAAAGGGCGTCTTGGTCTTTGGAAGGAGTTTTCAGACAGTCCGGCGTGTACAGAGACGGGTGTGAAGGAGTTTATAAGAGGAGAAATGGACTATGAAAGTTTTGGTTGTAGTAGATATGCAGAATGATTTTATCGACGGGACCCTTGGTACGAAGGAAGCGGCGGCGATCGTGCCGAAGGTTGCGGAGAAGATTCAGAACTTCGACGGAAAGGTACTGTATACCAGGGATACCCACGAAGAGAATTATCTGGAAACCCAGGAAGGGAAGAATCTGCCGGTAACGCACTGCGTTAGAGGAAGCAAAGGCTGGGAACTGAATCCCCGGATTGAAGCGCTGTGTGAAGAAAAGCCTATCGACAAGCCGACGTTTGGAAGTAAGGAGCTTGGACGAAAGCTTCAGAATATGGATGAAGAATATAGGCTGCGCGGCATGGGGGGACTGGAATCTATAACCTTTGTGGGACTTTGTACTGATATCTGCGTTATCTCGAATGCGATGATCGCTAAAGCGTTCCTTCCAGAGGTTCCGGTCATAGTGGACGCGGCGTGCTGTGCGGGAGTTACCCCGGAAAGCCACAGTAACGCGCTGGAAGCGATGAAGATGTGCCAGATTATTTGTGAATAAGGAATTATGAAATTGAGGGGCCGCCGGGAAACATCACATTTTCCGGCAACCCCTTAATTAACGATATTTTATGCGATACCTAAGTCGAAGGATATCCGTTGTAAAGCAACGTTATATTCCGGTTTATACGGGATAATTCAGCTGCGCGTCCGTGATATCCGTCAATACTTCTTTCCGGTATTTCTCTGCAAGATACTTTGCCATAGGAAGATTCATATCCAGATAGTTTCCGCAGTCCTTTGCGCAGGCGCCCGGAACTTCGCCTTCAAAATCAGCGATGAAGGTGAACATCTCCTTCATCAGCGGAACGATTTCTTCGGAGGTATATTTCCCGGCCAGAAGAAGATAGAAACCGGTGCGGCAGCCCATAGGTCCGAAGTAGATGGTCTTGTCGGCGTAAGTCTCATGGTTGCGCAGGAATGTGGCGCCCAGATGTTCGATGGTGTGTACTTCCGCAGTATTCATGACAGGCTCCTCGTTCGGATTTGTCATACGGATGTCAAACGTAGTAATGGGACGGCCGTCTACCTGGTCGATACGAGAGACATAGAGACCCGGAACCAGACGCAGATGGTCTATGGTAAAACTCGTGATTTTTTCCATGATAATTAAGACTCCTTTTATGTATTTTTTACAGCCCGTTTATCTCAGGGCCGCGGATTTATTATAACACTTTTCTTAACTGTTATCTATAAAAAGGTTATGGAAAATATGCGGATATGTGATATACTTACAGAGTATGTTAAGGAATGTGACTTCCGCATGATTTTAAAGGAGGCAGAAGATGAGATTATATATGATACGGCATGGAGAGACCGCATGGAATAAGGAGCGCAGGATACAGGGGCAGGCAGATATCCCTCTGAATGAATTTGGCAGGATGTTGGCGGAGAAGACGGCGAAGGGGCTTTCGGATATCCGGTTTGATATCTGTTATACCAGTCCTCTGTTGCGGGCAAGGGAGACGGCGGCGCTGATTCTTGCCGGAAGACAGGTTCCTGTTATAGAGGATGACCGGATCGCGGAGATGGCGTTCGGGGAATACGAGGGGCGATGCTGTTCCAGAGTCGGGTGGAACCTGCCCGAGGAATTCCGCCGCTTTTTTGACGCCCCCGACCGGTATAAGGCTCCGGACGGCGGCGAGAACTTTGCGGAAGTGAAGGGACGAACCGGAAAGTTCCTGGAAGAGCTTTACAAGAAGGAAGAATATCAGAAGAGTAATATATTGATCACGACACATGGAGCGGCTCTTGCGGGGCTTCTTAACAATATCAAGGGCAAATCTCTGGCAGAATACTGGGGAGAGGGCGTGCATAAGAACTGCGCGGTGACAGAGGTGGAAGTGACGGGCGGTAAACCCGTGATCATTTCGGAGAATGTAGTCTACTATGACGATGAAGTAGAGCCCTGGGAGGATTAAGAAAGAGGAGCCGGATAAGGGCAGAGTATTGGGGAGAGACCATGGTATAAATGTTAAATGGAAAGATAACGGAGGAAAGAAAGATGATCAATGGAAAGAAAGTATTATTCAGCGGTATGCAGGCGACGGGAAATCTTACCCTTGGAAATTATCTCGGAGCATTGAAGAACTGGGTGACATTAAGTGATGAGTATGAGTGTTTCTACAGTGTGGTAGACATGCATTCGATCACGGTAAGACAGGATCCTGCAACCCTAAGGAAGAGGGCGAGAGCGCTTCTTACACTCTATATCGCCGCAGGGCTGGATCCTGAGAAGAATTGTATCTATTATCAGTCGCATGTGTCCGGTCATGCGGAGCTGTCGTGGATACTGAACTGTTTTACATATATGGGAGAGTTGAACCGTATGACCCAGTTCAAGGACAAGTCTGCGAAGCATGCGGATAATATCAATGCCGGCCTGTTTACTTATCCTGTGCTGATGGCGGCGGATATCCTTCTCTATCAGGCGGACGTAGTTCCGGTGGGGGTAGACCAGATGCAGCATTTGGAAATCACAAGAGATATTGCGGAGCGGTTTAACAATATTTACGGAGACGTATTTACCATACCGGAAGCTTATATCGGGAAAGTGGGAGCCAAGATCATGAGTCTGCAGGATCCGTCAAAGAAGATGTCGAAGTCGGATGAGAATCCCAATGCCAGTATCTATCTGATGGATGATCCGGATACGATCATGCGGAAATGCAAACGTGCGGTGACAGATTCCGAGGCGCAAATCCTGTACCGCGACGAGCAGCCGGGGGTTAAGAACTTAATCGATATCTACAGTGCATGTACGGGAAAGAAGCCGGAGGAAGTAGCAGCGGAATTCGACGGAAAGGGTTACGGAGACTTCAAGACGGCGGTGGGAGAAGCAGTCGTGTCCGTATTAAAGCCGCTGCAGGACGAGGTGGCAAGGCTTGAGAAAGATAAAGCTTACATCGACGGGATTATTAAAAATAATGCAGAAAAGGCGCAATATTTCTCCAACAAGACATTGCGCAAGGTGCAGAAGAAGATCGGATTCCCGGAAAGAATCCGGTAATGCAGCGGGAGGAGGGAAGGATATGAATTTGTTCGAACACCGTATCTCTACAAGAGAGGCGCAGCAGATGGCGAAAGTGACGGATATGATCCGTCAGGACATTGCTAAGAGCGGAATCAGGGAAGGGATTGTGGTCGTGTATTCTCCGCATACGACGGCAGGATTCACGATCAATGAGAATGCGGATCCAGATGTGGTACATGATATGTTATACGGATTAGAAGAGGCATTTCCTACCAGGACAGGATATTATCAGCATATGGAAGGAAATTCCCATGCACATATCAAGACCAGCTTTATGGGGCCGTCCCAGACATTGATCCTGCATGAAGGAGAGTTGGCGCTTGGAATCTGGCAGGATGTGTATTTCTGCGAGTTCGACGGGCCGAGGAACCGGAAGTTCTACGTGAAAGTTATAGAAGGATAGAGCGCCCTTTGGCAGAATGTCCCGGAGCTGTCTTCCACAACCAGGAGAAATTCCTTGTGGAAAACAGTTTCGGGACATTCTGCCGGGGCGTTTTCTTTTTAGTAAGAGATCTCCTGTAGATACAGTCCTTTCGGATCGCAGGGCGCGCTGGGTGTCTGGATGCCTGCGAAGATATCTTTGATATCTTCTTTGGCGCGTGTTCCAAAGCCGATATCCAGAAGCGTACCGATGATAAGCCGCGCCATATTGTGTAAGAAATCATCGGCGTGGATCAGGATCTGCATTTCCTGCCCGGCGCTGTAGATCTCGATATCATAGATCTGCCGCGTGGTTGATTTGCTTTTTTTAGCGGAAGAGAAGTTCTGAAAATCATGAGATCCTATCAGCAGAGCGGCTGCCTGCTGCATATAGCTCTTGTTAGGAGTTTTAAAACAGTGATAAGTATATTTGCGGTCGAATACACTGGGAACGTCATCTATAGTCATGCGGTACACATAGGTCTTTGAAAGAGCATTCAGCTGTGCATGGAACCGGGCGAGAGCTTCTTTTACGTCAATGACCGCGATATCCATCGGCAGATAACGGTTTAAATAATGCTTTATATCTAATGTCTTCATATCTGACGCAGTCTTAAAATTAACAATCTGAGCATAGGCATGCACGCCGACTTCAGTCCGGCATCCGCAGTTTAGTTCAATCTGAGATTCCCCGGTCATCTTCTTTAAGACTTCCAGAATTTTACTGGAAATCGTATTCGCATTCGATTCATCTTTTCCAAGACGGGCCCAGCCTTGATAACGGCTGCCGTCGTATTCAATCGTAAGTCTGATATTTCTTAAATGTTCTGTTTCTTCTGTCTTTTTATCTTTTTTAAACATATTGGTGAACCTCAGCTTTCTAAATAATTTTCTGATGCAGGTATACAATGAAATTATCCTAAGTATATCAAATTTGACGAGACAAGAAAAGGGCTTGACAGAAAAAGAATAAGGGGATACGTTAAATGAAATGAAGAGAGACATATGACTGATTATTTTTAGAAGGAGATAGAATATGAATACAGAGGAAAGAAACAGAGACAGGAAGGAAGAAGGGAAAAAGAACAGAAGGGCGGAAGAATCGGTAGTTGAGACGGTTCATATAGTCAGACCAAACCATTTAAACGGGGCGGAGCGTCTTTTTGGAGGTATCCTGATGCAATGGATCGACGAGGTGGCGGCCCTTGCGGCAAAACGTCACACTCATAGAAACGTAATTACTGCATCCGTAGATAATCTTAGTTTTTTAAAGGGCGCGTACCAGAAGGATGTGATTGTCATACGGGGAAAGGTAACTTATGTGGGACGGACATCCATGGAAGTTAAAGTAGATTCTTATGTAGAGAATATAGACGGGGATAGAATTCTGATCAACCGGGCGTTTTTTACCATGGTAGCGCTGGACGACTATGACAGGCCGGTGGAGGTGCCGGGATTAGAGCTTGTGACAGAAGAAGAGAGGCAGGATTGGGAGAAGGCGAAGCAGAGGCGAGAGATGCGGATACGATGTAAAGAAGATTTTTAAAATTCTATGCAACCGAATGGGGAAGCGATGCGTCTAATAAGTGTAATTCATTTTCATGAACCGCACATAAACGGTGGAAGACGGTCGTTTATGTGCCTGGACAGCAGAAAGGAGGAGGGCGCATGGATGTTTTGCTTGTGAAGCGTGCACAGAGAGGAGATGCAGAAGCATTTGTGAGCTTGATTGAGAAGTATAAGACGGCGCTTTATAAGGCGGCAAAGAGTTATCTGAGCAGTGAAGAAGATATTGCGGACGTCATGCAGGATACGGTGCTCGCGGCATATGAACATATGAGAGAACTTAAAAGCGCGTCGTATTTTAAGACCTGGCTTACCAGGATATTGATCAATCAGTGTAAGGATTTTCTGAGACAAAAGAAACGCTATGTAGTATCGGACGAGATTATGGAGACGGCGGGCGCGGCGCCGGGGAATGACAGGGAGTTCTATGAATTAATTAAAGAGCTGCCGGAGGATTCCCGTATGATATTTTTATTGTATTACGGCGAAGGATTTAAGACGAACGAGATCGCGCAGATACTGGATATGAATGAAAATACGGTAAAGAGCAGACTAAAAAGGGGAAGGGATAAGCTGAGACAGGCGCTGTGTTATTAGACGAATTAATTTTGAGTCAGCTTAACGCAGGTCAGACCATATGTTTTGAGAGAGTTGGATTCAGAGAATATTAGGCAGGAGGTATCAGATATGAGAGAAGCAGAAAAAAAGATGAGCGATATTTTAAGTCAGGACGTCCAGGTACCGGACGTGGTGAACAAGAGGCTTCAGGATACGTATGAGATCATAAAGAGACGGCAGGAGGTTACAGGGCGGAAGCATTCTTATAAGAAAAACCTGCGTGTGGCGGCAGCAGCCGCGCTGATCGTCTGCTGTGCGGTGCCGAGCGCGGTGTATGCGTCGGTAAAGAGCGGATTTTTCGAGGGAATGTTCGGAAATACGACGAAGAAATCCACAGGCGTGATCCACAGGGAGATTGACGACGGAAAGGGAGGCAAAGTTGCCGTGGATATTCCTTCAAAAGAATATGTGGCGGTAGACGAGGCGAAGGCGGAAGAATTGATCGGGCAGTGGGTCATGGATGAACCTGTCGTGAAGAAGATAGGGGAGCATACGC
The DNA here is from genome assembly GCA_910585725.1 of uncultured Dorea sp. GTDB lineage: Bacteria > Bacillota > Clostridia > Lachnospirales > Lachnospiraceae > Sporofaciens. Next base: position 74,156 of record CAJUFA010000015.1, read on the forward strand.
TGACTATAGAGAGCTTTGCCTATGATAAGAACGGGGCGTTGCTTTATTTTACTTTGGAGCGCGAAGGCGGAGTGAAAGCTCTGGCAGGCGATGCGGATACTAATCTGACCAAGGGAGCGGTATTTACGGATGACGCTGATTTTTACTTCTACGTTAACTGCGGGGAAGATATAGTTGCCAGTGAAAATATTTACATTGATATGGAGAAGAGTACGGAGGATATGCTGTATTGTTCGGAATATATTGTATGGCCGGAAAGACTGGGAGAGGGCGATGTGCCGCAGATTTCTGTCGAGGAATATCCCTGCACGCGGGGAGAACTATACGCTATGTCTGAAGAAGAATACCAGGAGAATTCCGCAAAGATTAAGACAGAGACACTGACATTGACGGATAAAGGGCAGATCCCGGTTATGAATATTGATATGGGTGAGGATGGATATCTGGAATATTCACCGGTGTCGGTCAGCGTAGATATGTCGAAAGGTATGGGGCTTTCCGAAGAAGAGGCGCAGGACCCATATTATCTAGAGCGTCTGGAAATTAAGTACAAGGACGGAAGCAGTTATATCATATTCGATAAGGAACAGAATATCGCTAACAGCGGATATGTGCTGGGCGCAGACGTGTGGTATAAGACGGTGTTTAACCGATTGGTTGATACGGACGAGATATCAGAAATAATTGTGAATGATGTGAGCTTTCCTATAGGATAGCGTTCAGATTCCGGATCGGATTCTGTACCGGTACAGATGCAAGAACCTGCTGTCAAAAAGTTTTTTGACTTGATATTTTTAGACAGATACATTATTATGATAAGAGTATAAATTATTAGGAGGAACGTAAGATGTACAAGATATTGAAAGCCGAAAAACTGGCTGATAAGATTTATCTTATGGATGTAGAAGCACCCCGTGTAGCCAGGCATTGTGAGCCGGGACAGTTTGTGATCGTGAAGATGGACGAGAAGGGTGAGAGAATTCCGCTTACCATCTGTGATTATGACAGAGAAGCCGGAACCATCACTATCGTGTTCCAGGAGATAGGGGCGTCTACCATGAAGATGTCTGGGATGAAAGCAGGAGATTATTTCCGCGACTTCATCGGTCCGCTGGGACGTCCGTCTGAATTCGTAGAGGAAGATATCGAGACCCTGAAGAATAAGAAGATGCTCTTCGTAGCCGGCGGCGTTGGGGCGGCTCCGGTATATCCCCAGGTGAAGTGGCTTAAGGAACATGGAATCGATGTGGATGTAATCGTTGGTTCTAAGACGAAAGATATGCTGATTCTTGAGAAGGAAATGGAAGATGTCGCCGGGAATTATTATCCTTGTACAGATGATGGTACATACGGTCATGCCGGTATGGTTACGACCAAAATTGAAAAATTAGTAGAAGAGGGTAATAAGTACGACGTCTGTGTGGCGATCGGACCGATGATTATGATGAAGTTCACCTGCCTTCTTACCAAGAAGCTTGAGATTCCGACGATTGTCAGCATGAATCCTATTATGGTTGACGGAACCGGTATGTGCGGCGCATGCCGTGTGATCGTGGGCGGCGAAGTGAAGTTTGCATGTGTTGACGGGCCTGAGTTCGACGGACATCTGGTTGATTTTGACAACGCGATGAAGAGACAGCAGATGTATAAGACAGAAGAGGGACGTGCGATTCTGAAAGTACAAGAAGGCGACACCCATCACGGTGGATGCGGCAATTGCGGAGGTGACAACTAATGGCTGATGTATTAAAGAGAGTTCCTGTGAGAGAACAGGATGCGAAGGAAAGAGCGACAAACTTCGATGAAGTGTGTTACGGATATAATAAAGAAGAGGCAATGGAAGAAGCGACCCGTTGTCTGAATTGTAAAAACGCTAAATGTATCGAGGGATGTCCGGTAGCGATTAATATCCCCGGATTTATTTCTCAGGTGAAAGAAGGGAACATCGAGGAAGCCTATAAAGTAATCGGCGAGTCATCCGCGCTTCCGGCAATCTGCGGCCGTGTATGTCCTCAGGAGTCCCAGTGCGAGTGTAAGTGTATCCGTGGAATCAAGGGCGAGCCGGTATCCATCGGTAAGCTTGAAAGATTCGTTGCGGATTATGCACTGGAGCATGATATTAAGCCTGTAAAAGCCGAGAAAACCAACGGACATAAGGTTGCGGTTATAGGTTCCGGTCCCTCTGGTCTTACCTGTGCGGGAGATCTGGCGAAATTAGGCTATGAAGTGACTGTCTTCGAAGCTCTTCATGAGCTTGGCGGCGTGCTTGTATATGGTATTCCTGAGTTCCGTCTTCCGAAGCACAAAGTCGTAAAGAAAGAGATCGAGAAAGTAAAAGAATTGGGCGTCAAATTCGAGACAAACGTAGTAATCGGAAAGTCCACTACCATCGACCAGTTGATGGAAGAAGAGGATTTCGAAGCGGTATTCATCGGCTCCGGAGCAGGTCTTCCGATGTTCATGGGAATCCCGGGCGAGACGGCGAACGGCGTATTCTCTGCTAATGAGTATCTGACGAGAAGCAATCTGATGAAGGCGTTCGACGATTCTTATGATACGCCGATCGTGGCCGGAAAGAAAGTTGCCGTAGTCGGCGGCGGTAACGTGGCGATGGACGCTGCAAGAACGGCTCTTCGTCTCGGCGCGGAGGTTCATATCGTATATCGCCGTAGTGAAGCAGAGCTTCCTGCCAGAGTAGAAGAAGTACATCATGCGAAGGAAGAGGGCGTGATCTTCGATCTGCTGACGAATCCGAAGGAGATCCTCGTAGACGATAACGGATGGGTGAAGGGCATGAAGGTGATCAAGATGGAGCTTGGCGAGCCTGACGCTTCCGGAAGAAGACGTCCGGTAGAGGTTCCTGGTTCCGAATATGAGATTGAGCTTGATACAGTCATCATGTCTCTTGGAACATCTCCAAATCCGTTGATCGCATCCACGACCAAGGGTCTTGAGACGAACCGGAGAAAATGTATCGTTGCAGAGGAAGAGAACGGACAGACTTCTAAGGCAGCGGTATTCGCGGGCGGCGACGCCGTGACGGGAGCGGCGACGGTAATTCTGGCTATGGGAGCAGGTAAGGCCGGCGCAAAGGGAATTCATGAGTTATTAAGTAAAAAATAAAGTGAGACAGGAGCAAGGGACGCGGCAGATTCTGCCTGCGTCCCTTGTTTTAAGGAATCTTGCAGTCATCGTATATACATTCATGTTCAGGGGAGCTAATTAAAATAACGTAAAATAGTGCGTAGAGCCTATGACTTGCCGGAAATTTATGTTATACTTTCTGCTATTGAAAAAGAAGGGGTCTTGGAAGGAGCTTTGTTTGCAGTTAGACACAGGGGAGCGCTTCATGAGATCAGAAGGAGAGTTAGTATGATGATTTTTTGGGGACTTATGATTCCTTTTATAGGTACGACATTAGGAGCGGCTTGCGTACTTTTCATGAGAAACGAATTGAAGCCTTTGATACAGAAGGCGCTTCTGGGATTTGCGGCGGGCGTTATGGTAGCGGCATCCGTATGGTCATTATTGATACCGGCGATGGATATGTCGGAACAGATGGGCAAATTTGCCTTTGTTCCTGCGGCGGTGGGATTTGTTTTGGGGATTGTATTTCTGCTGCTGCTTGACCGGGCGATACCCCATATGCATGTCGGTTCCGACGAGATTGAGGGACCAAGGTGCGTACTGAATAAATCGACGATGCTTGTGCTGGCGGTTACAATTCATAATATACCGGAGGGTATCTCCAGCGGCGCCGTCTTTGCAGGACTTCTGACGGGAAATGCGGATGTGACGGCTACAGGAGCGTTCGCACTGGCGATCGGAATTGCCGTGCAGAACCTTCCGGAGGGATTTATCGTGTCTCTGCCCATACGCAGCGAGGGAAAAGGGCGTGGAAGAGCATTTTTGTACGGATCTATGTCAGGGATTGTAGAGCCCATTGCAGGCGGGATTACGGTGCTGCTTGCCGCGTATATTACACCGATTCTGCCGTATATGCTTGCATTTGCAGCGGGGGCAATGATTTATGTGGTTGTGGAGGAACTGGTGCCGGAGTCGGCGGAAGGAGAGCACAGCAATATCGGGACGCTGGGTTTTGCAGCGGGTTTTGTGCTGATGATGATACTGGATGTTGCATTGGGATAACAGAAAGGAAGTTCTGAAGTTATGAAGATTACACTGGTAACAGTGGGAAAGATGAAAGAGAAGTATCTGCGGGACGCCGTCGCGGAATACGCCAAGCGTCTGGGCAAATATTGCAAACTTGAAGTCATAGAGACGGCAGATGAGAAGACGCCGGATCATGCCAGTGATACTGTGGAGGAGACGATACGGGCGAAGGAAGCGGAGAGGATTTTGAGATATATTCGGGAGGATGCTTTTGTGATTACTCTTGAGATTCCAGGGAAGCAGCTGTCGTCAGAGGAACTGGCAAAGAAGATTGAAACCCTCGGCGTGCAGGGGAAGAGCCATATTATCTTCGTGATCGGCGGGTCGATCGGGCTTGGGAAGGAAGTGTTGGAGAGATCAGATTTTGCCCTCAGTTTTTCAAAAATGACATTTCCTCACCAGCTGATGCGGGTGATTTTGCTGGAGCAGGTATATAGAAGTTTTCGTATTATCAATGGTGAACCATATCATAAGTAAAGGTGGAAGGGAACGGATGTTCTTGAGGGCAAAAGAGAATAAGAGTTGTATTTGTACCCCCAAGGGAGTTTGCATCTTCCATGGGGGTTGATTATGACTTATAACAACTTAACAAATGATTTGTATGACTGGCATGATAATACATTCAAGATGTATATTCAAAAAAGAAAATGTTTTTGATGTAATTTGAGGCATTTTATGCTACAATTCTTAAGGAAAATATCAGATTCAAAGCAAACAAAAAGAGTAGCCTTATACAAAAGATAAAACTGCTCTGAATGTGATCCTTTCCAATTGTACCAAGCCGCGGACGGATCAGCGAGTAAGTGTATGGGGATAGCATCCTTTTCCTTTGATTAAATTGCTACTATTTTAGAAAAGTGGTAATTTCACATACTTAGGGCTAGCCGTCGCGCTAGCGGCTTGGTACAATTTGTATTAAATATACAATATAAGATTCTATTAGGAGGAATGACCATGGAAAGCATCTTGCAGGCAGCCGACAAGCTATTCCAAAATCGTTATATCATCTCGATAAAAAAAGCGTTTACCGTCACGCTGCCGGTAATTATCCTGGGTTCTATAGCATCGTTGATCAATAATATGCCCATTGACATAGTGCAGGCAGGTCTGTCCACCCCGCTTGGACAGGTGATTCGGGCGGTAAATGGCGCGATCTGGCTGGGCAGCACAGCCATCATGGCGATTTTGATTGCATGGACTTTAGGCTATTATCTCGGTAATACCTATAAAATGAACGGTACGCTCTCAGCCCTCACAAGTGTATCCGCCTATCTGACCATTTGCGTTACAACCTCGGATGGCGGCATCTCGCTGAGCCAATTGGGTTCCAGCGGGCTTTTCGGGGCTATTTTAATCGCGATTCTGGCCACCGAGCTGTACCATGCATTTTCCAGGCTTAAAATCAATATTTCGGAGGATACGGCGGAGGAGGTGCGGCAAATGTTTGCGGCTCTTTTCCCCGTTATGCTGTCCATTTTCTGCATTGCCCTCACAAACGGCATCATATTGTCGACCTCCGGCAAAGGGGTTGACGAGTGGATTTATACTGCCCTGTCGCTTCTTTTTTCAGCGGCCGATGGAGGCGGACTTGTCGGTACTTTGTTACTGGTATTCGGCATTCATATTTTCTGGTTCTTCGGTATTCATGGCGGAAATGTGATGGATAGCATCATGGTCAGCGCCTTCGGCGAGAATCTCATCCATAATACCAGCCAATATGCCTTGAATCACGATGCTTTTAACGAACAGCTTGACATTATCAGCAAGGGCTTTCTGGATACGTTTGTATTTATGGGGGGAGCGGGCACATCGCTGTGTATCATCATCGCAGTGTTGATTATTGCCAGGAGCCGGTATATGCGCAGCATCGCCAAAATGGGCGGTGTATTCGCACTCTTCAACATGAATGAAATTATGTTGTTCGGCTTTCCTGTAATCCTGAACCCCATTTTGCTGATCCCTTTTTTGCTCACGCCGCTCACGATAACGCTGGTTTCATGGAGTGCGATGTCTCTCGGTCTGGTTGCCCGGGTTGTAACGGAAGTGCATTGGGCGATGCCGCCTTTGATCAGCGGTTATCTGGCAACCGGCGGGCACATGTCCGGCAGCATCCTCCAGGTCATCAATATTGCTGCAGGTATTCTGATTTATCTGCCATTTATTCGCTTGATGGACAGGCGGGCGGTGCAGAAGGAAGCCCTGGAGGCCGACAATACCGTTCTGTTAAAAAATACACTGAATACAGTGATTGAGAAAATCCATAACTCCACAGGTGAGGTTAATGGGGAGATTACGGATTTTTCAATCGTCTTGGAAAGCGTCATCAGAGATTTGAATGTGCTCTCTGCTCAGATGCAACAGCAGATGCAATTGATGCATACCTGTGACGAATATATGCGGACTATTGATACCTCGGTGGGCAACACAGATAACAGTATAAAAATTGTCCTGCAGAATATGGAAAAAACAAGCGGTCTGTCCATGGAAGGCGCACAGAACATGCAGCAAACGATTCAAAAGATGGAGGAAACTTTCTTTTCCACACAAAAGACCAAAGAACTGGCCAGCCAGCTTAATCTGCGCTGTGAGCAGATTGAGGGAATCTTAAAAAGCATTGAGGACATATCCATGCAAACGACTACTCGTTCACACAATGTCTCCATTGAGGCAGGGCACGCCGGTGTTCATGGCAAAGAGTTTTCCATGACGGCCGTCAATATAAAAGATTTGTCGGAAGCAACAGCGAAGGCCGTTTCCGATATTGAGGGGTTGTTACAGGGGATGAAAGCGGATACCTCTGATTTGATTGAGCGGTCTGAAGTCAGTTTAAAGCAGGTAGAAACCGGGCGGCAGCAGGTGATTGACGCCAACCGGCTGTTTGGCGAAATTGTGCAGAACATCCACAACATTCAGGCACAGTGTCATACGGTTCTTAAGGACAGCGGCGAGGTGATCGGCAAATTGCAGCAAGTCAATGAACAAATCCGGACGACCGGTCATTTCTTTGCAGAAACGGTATCCCATACGTCTAAGGTGGCTGAAGAGGTTCGCATTAGGTCGGATGAGTCCAAAGAAATGGTGCACAAGCTGCGGAAGCTGAATATGGAAACAAGCCTTATGACAGAGAATGCGCTAGAGAACCTTGAAAGTTAGGTAACTGCGGAAATAGAGAAAGGTGAGAAAATATATTATAAACAGCATTACCCGTTATTATATTGCGGAAGAAAATCTGGTGGGCAGTGTAAAGGAACGAAAAGCGGATTATGATTTGATGGCGGCTGTCATGATTTGTCTTGGGAAAGAGGGAGATTCGGATACGGATTTATTGAAGCTGTTGAATGTGCTTCTGTCCACGGAAACAGGTTCACAGGACAAGTGCCAGATACTGGAGGAAGATTTTCATATCAGAATGACTCAGACATTGGAAAGTGAGGTGTCGCTTATGTGTAATTTAAGTAAGGGTGTGGAGGAGAAAGGAATTGTTATTCTGAAACAAATCTTTGAAAAGTTTGGTCTGACAGAAGAAACAGCAGAAACGTACTTAAAAGAAATATGTTAAATATTTCAGGCAGAGCATTTTTGTGTTCTGTCTGAAATAATATTACGAGATTTTTCGCACTTATTTATGATATGGAGAACCATATCATAAATAAATGAGATCTTTTAATTATTTTTCTTAGGTGGTTATAGTTCGTTCCTATCCAGTATGCTACTGAATACCGTATGAAAACTACGTTAGAGATTGTTTATTGAAAAGATTGTGAGTATAATAACAGTATAAAGCAGAAGTGTTGTATAAAAATGATTGATTATCTCAAAAAAGCCTTGATTTACGGGCATACAAGCAGGATTTCAAGCTGAATTTACTACCAATTTACTACTTTTGAGGGAAAGAGCCTTGATATGCCGCCCGGAACCCTGCAAGCCCAGCCACCAGCACACAGCATTGAGAAAGAATAAATGAAAACTGAATACGACGCAGACGCGGCGTTTCTCTATCCATAACCGGGAGAACAGGAACGTCGCTTTTTTTATGCCCTCATGTTACGTAGTAGGGGCAAAAAGAGCGTAAGCGGTACAAAACATACCGTAGTGAATCTTTCCCAGTCAATTGATATACTTTCCTTATATCACAAGGAGGTATTTCAAATGAATACAAAGTTTACCGATGATGAATGGCTGCTGATCTTTCAGCAGAGAACGCAGAGCGGCCTGTCTGTCCGAAAATGGTGTGACAGCAATCAGATCAGTTATGACAAATATAAATATTGGGAAAAGAAACTGATGCGCAGAACGGATCCGGAAAGAATAGTATCTCCTATGGATTTTGTAGAACTCCCACAGGCACTGCTTCCTCCGCTTTCACTTGAACAGAAGGTGTAGAACTGGCATTAGCAAGGGCTATGTTAGGGCAGCCAAAACTGATTATTTTAGACGTAAACTGGTGCAAACGGCTTAGACCCGCAGGGACAGATTAACCTATACCGTTTGATTTGTGATATGGCAAAAGAACGAAACACAACATTTATCGTTTCATCACACCAACTACATGATATGGAAAAATTCTGTACCGATATTTTAATTTTGGATAAGGGAAAAAGTATCTTGCAGGGGAAAACGGAAGAAATTTTATCTGAAACGACAAACATTGTGGACTGTATACTGGAAGAAGCGAAAGCTGCTAGGAGCATCCTCTTCGAGTGCCAAGGAATAAGTTTGATTTCAGAGAACGGAAATCAGTTTACAGTCAGACTTGAAAATATCTGCTTCGATGAATTTATTAAAAAACTTGTAGCAAACCATTTGTATATCCGCTATCTTTCCATGCGGAAACACTCATTGCAGGATCTCTTTCTAAAATTAACAGGGGGAACAGAGCCATGTATTCATTAACAAAATTATATGCGAGAAAAATATACAGACAAAAGCTGATTTACATTTTTTTTGCGTGCTTTTTTATAGCTTCTTTCTTTTATGCTTTTCTTATTTCAACACCGCAAATGGAAGAAATGCTGAATATCAATATTGGAATTGTTGGGAGGAAAAATTTCCCCGAATTTATGATGAGGTTTTATGTCGGAACAGTGGGTATTCTTTTTAATGTATTTCTGCTGGCGTTGTTTATTTGTGAGGAAGATAGGAACAAAATGCTTTATCAGCCTTTATTGCATGGGGAAAACCGTAGCAGAATGATACGGTCAAAAATTTATGTTGCCGTTAGTATGTCAATAATTTTTGTTTTACTGACAGCTTTTATAAATTACACAACAGCCTTTATGCGTTGGGGCATTTATGGTATTATCAGACATACAAACAATATGATAATTTAAAATTTTAAAAGAAATATTTTTAACAGGTGAGTATAAATGAAAAAAACAACAATGGATACTTTGCCATATTTGTGGCAGTAAAACTCGTGACAGAATCAGAGAAGATACTATTTTGAGAAATTATCCTCTATATTGCCCGAAGTGTAAACAGGAAACGCTGATTGAAGCAAAAAATTTAAAAATAACAGTCATCACAGAGCCAGACACACAGATTGACAGAGCCGCCGGGGATATGGAACTTGCCGGGGACGAATACATAGAACCGGCTG
>CAJUFA010000016.1 GCA_910585725.1 uncultured Dorea sp.
CCATTCCGGGAGACGGCTGTTTTCGTCAGAAAGGCGGTGGTTTTACTTTGTCCCAGACAATGTCCAAAGCAGCCGGCAGGGCATCCCCCCACAAGGGCAGGCCCGGCAGGAACCCGGCGGCCATACTGAAAAGCGAGAATGGAGATGTAAACTATTTCAGTACGGTGGTATTTATCTTTATCGCGGTGCTCCTGTTGGCATTCATCCTGGACCTGTTCAGCATCATCTCCACCAAGCAGGAACTGGACCACTGTGCGGACCAGATGGTGAAACAGATCCAGCTCTCAGGAGGCATTAACAGAGAGACAGACCAGCTTTTTCACTTCCTCTGTTCCCAGATCGAAGGGGCCGAGAACATCTCCTACTCTATTGACACCTCTTATAAGTCGCCTACCCCGTCCGGCATGAGTCGGGCAATCCAGCTTGGCACCCCCTTCTACATCACCATCACGGGCAGGGCAAAACTGGGGAGCTTCTGGAACTTCAACCTGGTAAACATCACGGTCGTCTCCACGGGCGCAGGCGTCAGTGAGCATTACTGGAAGTGAGGTGGCGTATGAAGAATCCGTACCAGTGTATGAAAGGCAATGCAGGCAGGAATCCCCTCCGGAATGACCGTGGGGATATTTCTATCTTTACCTGTTTTTTTGTGGTGGGGATCGTGATGCTGGTCTCCTTCCTGCTGCTGTATGCCTCCATCCGTATCACCTGCATCAACATCCGTAATGGCGCAAAGATGGAGCTGAACAATTTAAGCGCCAGCATCTATGCGGATACCTACCGTTCCCAGAGGGAAACCAACTTCAGCGAATACTTAAATACCCACTGACATTTCACCTTCCCAACACCAATATCCTCCCCATGACGACAATTTCATCGGGATTCCTCTCTGCATTTCTTTTAACGCCTGTTCAAATTTCATAGACATTCTCCTTTCCTGCCGGCTCCCGCGCCGACGCAAAAAAAGAAAGCCCGTTCAAATTTCCGGACTCTCCAAATTTTACATTGCAATCTCATTCTATTTACTCTATAATACAGATAGGAAGAGATAACCGCCCACAAAGTGGTTAGCCTCCATATGCAAGTTATAATCCTACCTGCACGGCCAAGTACAAGGTAGGATTATTTATTTTCGCTTGTTGTTCCTACTATCTATGTAGGCAAGCAATGCAATGAGGAACGAACCGCTTATCCAGAAGATTCCTCATCATCTCATACAATCCCGTACTGGCCAGCCCCGAAATCATACCGCCAAGCACCACCGCGGCATTAATTCCAGTCTCCCGACTGATCAGAATATTAATGATCGTTCCAAGCCCCAGCGCCGCCAACGGAATATACTTGTTCAGGAACCACACAAACGCGGTCTTAAGGGCATAACCCACACACAGACAGATTCCCAGGGTTAACAAGTTTACATATTCAAATAAGTATGTAAGGTCCATATTATTCCACCTTTCCTTCCAAATCCTCAATCCGATGGTTCGCTACTTTCATCTTCTCTTCCAAAAGGAAGGTTCTTTCCACCACCGAATTATGCTTCTCAACCTTCTTTTCTAGCTGCTCTATCCTGTACTTGATCAACTGTGTACCGCCGAAGCTCCCCGCCAGCGTCCCGATCAGGGACAGAATAGCAACTAAAACCGTATCCTGCATAACTAACACCTCACTTATATCGTTTTCACAAACAAAATAAGACTGTTCTACGGTCTCGCCCTGATTTCCGCCATTCTTTCTCCTTTCTATACTTTTATGTTTCAGGAAAGAGTTGATCTCTTTTATTCTATGATAATCACAAAGCTGTACAGCCGTTGAAAAAATATTCATCGCCTTTTTTGACCTGATAGTCAACAGCATAGATCTTATTATCAGAAGATTGATAAGTGGCTTGTATAACTTCAAAATATCTGCCAGTTGTCACACTATTTTTCCAAAACTCTATCCGAAACATGTAAGAGTTTGATGAGGCTAGTTTTGTAGCACTATTTGTTGGATAAAAAAGTACATGGTTTCCATCCGCGATATTAGCCTTAGCTGTAAGATGTAAATACACCCAATATAAATATACATCAATTTGGTGCATATAAACCTCGCCAGTCCAGTTAGAATTTACAGTGACGGGGATTGAAACTTGCCCTAACGAATGAGGCAGAGATATGTACATCTGTTCATTTGACAGTTAACTGCCCCGTTTATCGTATTTTCAGTAAACCCTATTTTAGCCCCGCCTCTTGTAGCTACAGCTGCTAAGGGAAGAGAATATACATTTGCTCCCGTAGCAATTCCGTTTAATTTTGTTTTATCTGTGGCAGACATTAAACCATTTGCAGTAGTAGTAGCTATACCATATGTCGTATTAACGTCTTCCCTCCATGCCGGGACGCCATTTGCATCTGTTTTCCATACTTTATGCGCTTGGTTTGCACCAGACGCAACGTAGCCTTCACTGGTTGCAGAATTCGCTTTCCATGTGTTTGTCGTGGGCGGTGTATATCCAAGAGCGTCTGTTACATTTTTCTTTGTGATCTCCTCTTGTATCGTGGCGGATGATTTTACTCCCGTCACCTGCGTACCTACCATGACATCCCACTTTCCATCTTTTGTCCAATAGACATTAGCTCCGGCACGGTAAAATACTCCGGCACCCTCTTCAAAACGGCTATCCACTGTAAAATCATTTGATACATTGTACATATACCCAACATTTGAACTACCAGGAAGATAATCAAACGTCACTGTCCCACCTGGGATCAAGGCTCCCTCTGTCGCGGCTGCCACAATCTTCTGAGCCTGCTCTAAGAGTTTTTGCGCTTCTGTTACAAGGACATCTGCCAACCTGGCGAAATATTCACTATTGTTTGTAACTTCCGGCGGCTGATACGGCAGAATTTGCCGCCTCTGTTGCTTTCGTAGTTGCCGTACTTGCACTCCCTGCGGCCGAAGTCGCACTATTCCTGGCGGCCGTCGCTTTGGCTGTAGCCGTATTGGCACTCCCTGCGGCCGAAGTCGCACTATTCCCGGCGGCTGTCGCACTGTTCCCGGCAGCGGTTTCACTTCCAGCCGCATTAGTTTCGGGTTTCACTCCCAAGATTTCTACAGTTATTGATCTCATTGTGCCCCCCCTATTCATTTCCTGCCTGTTCAGGTATTTTTTCAGTCTGTGTCACTCCTGCCAAATATGTATATTCAGTCGGATTAGAACCTATCTTCTTAAATTCAATATCTACTGCGGAAGATTCTCCGGCATTTCCGGAACCATCTGAATTTACAATGATAGAAACCTTCCCCTTCTCACTTTTTCCATTCAGAATATTGAAGTAGAGATAATTCGTCACAACACTGTTACGGTACCATATTTCATCTTGTGAGATAAGCAGTAATCCTGTGCCGGATCCCCTACATATCTGTCACCGGTTACCGCAAAGGATCGCTGCGTTCCTGTCTTCATGGTATTCTGGCCAGAACGGATATACTGCTTATCCTGGGTTACCGGCTTCATTCCTCTGCCACCGATTACTCGGTGGTTTTCTTTGCACTAAAATACCACCCGCCGAAGCAGATGGTAACACTCTCATTTCATACTCCTAATTTTTCTTTCAGTAAACGTATTCCTTCTGTGACAGCATTCACGCGCTGCGTATTCATAGCATCTGCACATTTTTGAATATCCTCTATTTCCGTTGGTGACATTCTAAACCCTATTTTTTCTGTTCGAGGATTGTCTGTTGGTCTGCCCATTTTTTTCTTTTCTACTTAAATCACCTCTTGACTCTTGCCTTTATTCCAAATCTATGCTACATTTTATTTGAGTACAGGCGGTGGCAAGTACCGCCTGTTTTTGGTTGATGCCTTGCTTATTAACTAAGCAAGGTTTTTAATCTTCTAATGTCTTCTGAAGATTATCGATGATTTTTGAAATCTTTTCATCTTTCTTATCATCTTCTTTTTCTTCTTTCGCTTCCTTCAAAGCGTCTAAGAGAAATCTTACAAAACCATTAAACTGTTTATCTGTCATTCCCATGTCTACCATAAGTTCTCCTTTCCGGCTTCTTGCCTGCCTTACTCGTTAAATCTTTCCTTAACTGTCTTTATTATAACTTATGGTCTACCATAAGCCAAGAGATTTTTCAAAAATTATCCACCCCACCTATGGAATTAAAATAAGGCACAGCATTTCGCCGCACCTTCCAGTACTTTTGGGGAAAGAGATACAATAAATATGGAAATTATTTTACATTTATTAATTTCCTCTCAAATTCAGAGGTTCACTTGATTTTTGGTAGGGGCGTGAATCTCTATTTTTTGATTCTTTGATAAACCTCATCAATTCCCATTCTGATTATATCTGTTTTGCTCATTCCTGTTTTTTGTATGCAAAATTCATTTTTTTCATATCTGTCTCAGATAGTCTAAAGCTTTCTCTGTAACTTTTAGGGTTATCCGTTGGTCTACCTAATAGGACGCAGCATTTCGCTGCGCCCTCCGGCTATTTGGGGAGGTCCGGAACATACTCTGACAGGACTTCTCCCTGATATTCAATTAATTTCATGCTTTAGCTCCTTAAAAATAGACATACGTTACGGATTCTTTCATAATCCTCTGCATTAACACAGTTTTGAAAAGGTATTATATGCGCCATTTCATGTGCAATGTAATCCTCATAGCTTTTTCCTGCAAGCTTTCCTTCATTATACAATCTCTGCATTTTCTTTTCAAATTTTGCAAAATCTTTTTTACAATTAATAACCAGATTGTGCCTTAATACTCCTTCTTTATCAATATATCCTCCTATCACGAATACATCCCAATAAGACCCTGGGAATCAAAAAGCACACTCCCCATGATTGCCGCCACACCTTTTCTATGCTCTGTGATAAATATGGAGTAGCTGAAAATGACAAGAAGACAATGCTCGGACATGCCTTTACAGACGTTACAAATAAAGTATATCGGCACCGGGAATTAGAAGAGCTGAGAAAGCAGATTGAACGGATAAAAGTTTGTCGCTAACGTGTCGCTAACGGTTCGCTTTTATTCATATTTTTACATAATTTTCTATGTACATTCAAATCTATTGAAAGTCTTGAAAACAGAGGGCTTAAAGCACATTTCACCGTGTTTTCAAGACTATTTGAAAATCAAGATTTTTTAACTAAAAATTAATATTCACATACGAATAACTGCATACTCTAGTCGCTGAACCGTATCCGCTCAATAATCGAATCTTTTCTTACGGAGAGGGCGATCCCCGCCGCCAGCAAGAATTGAACCAGCAGGAGCGCCGCCGCCACTGCCACCGCCGCCCTCACCGGATAATGATATGCCCTGATCTCGAACAATCCCTGACTCTTCGCATACAGAAATACCGGATATCCGGCAAGGCTTCCGATCCCGACGGATATGAGCAGCGTACCCAACGTATAGAAAAGTCCTTCTAACTGCAGCATCTTCATAAGCTGTGAATCCGACATCCCAATAGCCTGTATCATTCCCAGTTCTTTCTTACGCACACGGACGCTGTTAATCATAGTATTAACAAGGTTCATCACACTGATAACCGCCAGGATTCCAAGGAATATATAACACGCCGCGCTAATCACAGTCTGGGAAGACTTCCATTGTTCATAATGTTCTTTCCATGTCGTAAGTTCAATCCTTCCGGACGCGTCAACGATCTCTTTCAGGGCTTCATGAAGTTTCGGGTCATAATCCTTGTCTCCAAACACATGGAAGGATTTGGACGAGTTATATTCACTCATCTGATCCACCGCTTCTTTCGCCATGATCAGATAAGCATAATTCGTCAAACCGCTCCTGTATTCCCCGATGGCGGCGATTTCAAACTCTTTCTCAAACGTCCTGTCCCCGTCATGTACTGTCAGATTCAGCCTGTCTCCCACATCCAGATCCGGATAGAAGAACAGAAGCGCTCTGTCTACAATTATCTTGTCCCCTGACTTTAGTTCTTCATAGGTCGCTTTCCCTTTCACGATATTTTTCTCCAATTCATCGGCATATTTTTCCGGAATCCCGTTAAGAAAATTCATATCTCCCTCCATGAATAGTTCTCCCGAGACATGAAGAGCAGAAAACACATCAACTCCTTCTACTCCCGGAAGATTTTCCACCTGATTTACCAGCGCCTCGTTCAGGGGATTATCCTTCTGCACCTCCGACCATTTCCGCTCCGGATGCTCCTTATTATTCTCCTCAATGACCGAAAATATCTCATACTGGCCCACGACAGAACCCTCCGCGCTCTCTCTCGGATCTGCGCAGGACAAGACGGTGGCGACTACCATCAGAAATACTCCCGTGACCGCCATGGCAAGAATCGTGATCACACTCTTTTTCTTATTCTCCGCAAGATTTCTGCAAACCATCCGTCCGATCGTCAGATATTCATATCCCTTTCTCCTGTTTTTGGACTTCCCTCCCGCGTCCCGCATCCGCATTGCCTCTACCTCTGAGATCTTTGCCGCCACATGCATCGGCCTGACAAGGGAAAAGTATACGGTACAAACCGTGACCGCCGCCGCAAGCAGATATACCCACCAGGTATAGATATTGATCTCCCCGCTCTCAAGAATCTCCTTTATCATCTTTATGACTTCGTCATCTGATTTGTCAGTGTTGGCGAACATCCTAAGAACCTTTCCGGATACCAGCGTCCCCGCCAGAAGCCCAGCGGGAACCGCAAACGCGGCGATACACATTCCTTCTCTAAGCACAATCTGCCTGATCTGACGCTTTGTCGCCCCGATAGCCTTCATCCTGCCAAACTCCTGTATCCTGTGATTCATGGATACATAATAGATACTGTAGATCGTAATGACGCCCGCCAGCATAATAATCGCCATAATCACAATGATTGCCGGAATAAAGATCGGATCCAAATAATTCGCCACCAGATAATCCTGATTAATGTTGATATCATTCTCCGGAATCCCAAACCGAACCGCAATATCCTGGATCTTCTGTTCGATCTCGACTGTCGTTGGGTTCCCTGCGTCATCAATTTGAAGAAGAAAACGAAAAGCAATCTCCTCCTCTACAATCTCATTTCTCAAAAAATCCTCTGATACCAGAGCGACATACGTCCTCATCTTGCGGCTCGCCTTGCTGTCCTTCAGAAACCCACAGATACGAAACTCCTTCTGCTGCGTCAGGTCTAATTCCCCGCCGCGGAAAATCTGGTAAGGAACTTTGACGGTATCTCCGATATCTCCCTGCTGTCCCAGCTCCTCCAGTATTCCCTTCGATACTACGATCTCGTCCCCCTTCTCGGGTACGTTTCCCCTGTCAAGCTCCATCTTATATAGCTCCATAGCCTCCCGATCCGCATACAGCATAGCGACGGACGCCTCCTCAAGATTCATGTATCCCGCGTCGCTTCGAAGCCCGTATCGGGAAATATCATGATGCGCCGCCAGCTTACGGACAGTGTCCTCGTCCACATTCCTATACAGGGCATGCCATGCCGGATACAGCCTGTTCGTTGCCGCAAACCGAAGATCAATCATCCCCTTCCCCACCGTAGGAACCACGAACAACAACATCGTCGTCAGAATAATCGCGATCCCGATCAGAATATTCCGGCTCTTATGGTACTTCATATTATCGAACGCCACTCTCGTTGTCATCTTCATCAGTCGTTCACCACCTTACCGTCCGTAATCTCAATCACCCGGTCCGCCATCTGCGCGATCATCTCATCATGGGTGATCATGACCAGCGTCTGCCCAAAATCTGTCACACAGCTCTTCATCAGGCTCATCACTTCCAGCTCCGTCTGGGAATCCAGATTACCCGTCGGTTCATCCGCCAGGATAAGGGCAGGACGCGTTACCAGCGCCCTGGCAATCGCCGTTCTCTGCTTCTGTCCGCCTGACAGCACATTCGGCATCGCCTCTGCTTTGTCCGCAAGACCGATCTTCACGAGCACTTCTTCCACATCCTGTCTCCTCACCTTCCGATTATCAAGCCCCAGCGGAAGTATAATATTCTCCCATACATTCAGCGAAGGGATCAGATTATAATCCTGAAAAACGAATCCGATCTTCTTCCTTCGAAACTCTGCCAGTCTCTCATCCTTAAGAGCAAAGATATCCTTCCCTTCAATCCATACTTTCCCTGCGTCCGGTCTGTCCAGTCCGCCGATGAGATGCAGAAGCGTAGACTTCCCCGAACCTGAACGGCCCACTATCGCCGTAAACTTCCCCCTCTCTATCTCAAGGCTCGTGTGGTCCACCGCCCGCACCATGTTTTCCCCGGTTCCATAACATTTCATCAGATCCTCTACTACCAATATCTTACCGACGTCCGTCTTCATATAGTTTCCTCCGTTTCCCTGAAATCTTCAAAGATCTTCTCTTTACCTGCGAGTCAGTACTCCGGCTCAAGAGAATTATTCTCCTATTGAGTATAACTATAATCCTCCTGCATTACAAAACCCTTACATCCACCATAACAGTTTTGTAATAATAAAAACAGAGACTGCCGCAACACACACTCCCCCCTTTGCAACAGCCTCTGTCTGCATATATTATATATTACTGTAAAAATTGAACGCGGGGCAGCGTAATCCTGAATACCGTCCCGTTCCCCCGCTTCTGTTTAGCGGAAATGCTCCCGCCCTGGCGTTCCAGTATCATTCTTGCCAGATACAGCCCTACTCCCGCCCCCTCTTCCGATATCTTAGCCGCATCCCTTCCTCTGTAGAATCTCTGGTAGATCTTCTGCAGTTCATCCTTCCTGATTCCGATGCCTTCGTCTTCTATCTCGATCATCACATACGTGATCAGCGGTTTTACACGTATCGTAACAACCGTATGCTCTCCGGAATATTTGACGGCATTGTCAAAGACATTAACCAGCGCTTCTTCCGTCCATCCCGGGTCATGGCATATCTCCTGATCTTCCCCTATGTCCGCCTGGATCCTTATGTCCTTATCCTTTGCTTTCATATAGATCTGGCTGACCGCGGCGGCGATCGTCTTCTTAATACTTCCTGCTCTGGGCTTGAGCTGAATCATATGCGTCTCAAGCCTGGACAGATTGACCAACTCCTTAAGAAGATTTTCCAGTTTCTCTATCTCTCTTTCTTCCCGCTCCTGGAATTCTTCTCTCTCTTCCTTTGTCTGCCGGTCTCCCACCACCAGCTCATGGCACATCCGAAGAGACGCCAAAGGTGTCTTTAGCTGATGGGAAATATCCGTGATCATCGCCTTCGTACTATTCTCTTCCTCCTTAAGCCTCTCTTTCAGTCCTTCAAAATACACGCCCAGCTCACGCAGAGACTCCCACACCTTCATCCATTCTTCCGGATAATCCTCCGCATCAGCTTCATAATCGGGTATTCCTTCAAACCTTCCTTCCCGGAACTGCTCCAGACGCTCATATAGCTTCCAGAGCTTATCCCGGACTCCGGCCCTATTCTTCCGTTCCAGACATCCCAGTATAACTGTCCACACCGTTCCGATACAGATACCGACTCCCCATAATCCCCACCAGATTCTCTCCGATACGAGGTGTCCGATGTCATACCCGTACTTCTCTTCTATCATCTCCGCCATACGGGAAGACTCAAGAAGCTCCTTCCTGCTGCCGGCTTCATTTCTCCCAAAGGGCAGACGTCCCGACTTCTCCCATGCCGCTATGATCTCCGCTTCCAGTTCCGGGTGTTCCGTCATCAAGAGAAGGATCCTCTGTCTGTCGGTTTCCGTCTCATACCTGGCCAATATATACATAAAGAAGGAAAAGAGTATCAGAAATACCAGATAACCGGCAAAATATTTCCTTATCTTCTTATTACATTCCCGCTCCATATATAACCCAGCCCTCTTACGTTGGAGATCTCATCCGTCTCAAGTTTATTCTTAAGCCTGCTGATATTAACTGTCACCGTATTCTCATCCACAAACTGTCCGTCCATATCCCAGATATTCGTGAGGATATTCTCTTTCGACACGATCCTCCCTGCGTTCTCCCAGAGATATAAAAGGAGCTGCAGTTCCCGTTTACTGAGTACGATCTCCCTGCCGTTCTTATATACCTTCATCTCCTGGCAGTTCACCTCTATCTCCCCGCACGCCAGGACGCTTTTATGTTCCGTCCTGCCGCCGATCCGCCTCATAAGCGCATTTACCTTAGAAACCAGCACCATCAGGGAAAACGGTTTGGTAATATAGTCGTCTGCTCCCGTATCGTATCCGTTTACCATATCAATCTCCGAATCCAAAGCCGTCAGGTAGATAAAGTAAGCATCTCCTATCCCCCGGATCTTCCGTCCCAGTTCAAGACCGCTTCCGTCCGGAAGAGTAATATCGCAGATAATAAGGGCATACCGCTCCGACTCAAGGCGTTCTTCCGCCTCCGCAAGCGTAAATGCAGAATCAACCTGGTAACCTGCTTTCTGTAACGTAAGCGTGATCCCGCGATTCAGGCTCCTGTCGTCTTCAAGTAATAATATTTTCCTCTCCCCGGTTACAGACAACTTAACGGATCCTCTTCATAAGCAAATACCGGGAATCCCTGATCGTCATACTCCATACGCATCACCATAGCATGCCGGTTCGGATCGTAGAGCGGATTCCCTATAATCTCGTCATACGGACGCGCATGATAAATACACAGATCCGTAACCCCGTCGTCCGCCTTCACAAAGCAATTATGTCCCGGACCATAGATCCCCTTATCCTCATCGGACCGAAGTACCGGATACCTGAGCTTCGTCCATGAACGCGGATCCAGAAGATCTGCGTCCTTATCTGCGTACAGCATTCCCACACAGTAATCTATCCCCGTCTCGCTGGCTGAGAATGTCAGGAAGAGTTTATCCCCATGCTCCAGGATGTCCGGTCCTTCATTGACCCAGAAGCCGATCCGCTCCCAGTCATAGTCCGGCGTCGTCAGAAGCACCTGCGCGGTAGCCAGTTTCACCGGGGATTCCATCCGGGCAATATAGAGATTTGATATCTGCTTTCCCACCCCTGTTTTCTCCGCCCATATATAATAGTATGTCTCGTTTTGCCTGAAGATAGTCGCATCCAGGGAAAATGCATGGAAAGAATAAGGATCGTCGTCCGCCGCCTGTATCATCCCCATCTCCGACCAGTCGTCTTTCATCGGATCGCTGCCGTTACACTTCAATACATAAGGCCGGATCGCCCACTCGTCGTCCTTATCCCCCGCCGCGTAATAGATATACCATCCTCCATACAGATAATGGATCTCCGGCGCCCATATATGCAGGCTCTGGGGACCGCTCTCGTGCTTTGTCCACAGCGTCTTCTCCTCTGCATCCTGAAGACCCGCCAGAGTATCTGCTTTTCTTAAGACAATCCTGTCATACTCCGGCACCGAAGCCGTAAAATAACAGCTCCCGTCCGTATGCCTGTAGATATATGGATCAGCTCTCTGCTCAATAAAAGGCCGATTATATTCCGTACGTTTGTAATTCGTTACATTCATCTTCAAATACCTCCTTTGTCAAGATTCAGTCTATCTCATCACACCTGAAAATTCAATATATATTTTAGCTTACTTTTTCATATCCAGGCCGCCATGTGCGAAGCGAACCGAAAAAATATCTCTGAACAGGCAGGGCGATATTCAAAAAGCGCCGATCTTCATAAATGAAAAAGCAGATACAGACAAGACTCCCTTCTTTTCCGTACCCGCTCTCCCATTCTTCTTCATCTCATTTCTTACGCTATCCATGCCGCCCCGCATAACCTCTGCACAGATAAATTCTATTTCCTCAGTTCAATAATTCTCTGGTTGCTGCTTCCCCGGAATACCAAGGTAACATCTTTTAATTCCTCCACAAACTCCCCGTCTACTAACACGTCAATATAGGAAAGCATCTCCTCCGTAACTTCCGTATGCACGCTGCCGCCTTCGGCAAGATCTGAATCATACAGATACCCGCTGTAACACCAGATATCTTTCCCGGGGTACTCTTCTTTTATCCGCCTCAGAAGCTTCACAAGTTCTCTCTGATTCTCGGGTTCGAAAGGCTCTCCGCCAAGCAGTGTGAACCCCCTAATATAACCTGGCGCCAGAAGCTTTAAGATCTTCTCCTGGGTTTCCTCTGTATAGAGCTCTCCGTATTCAAAATCCCACGTCTCCGGATTGAAACATCCTTTGCAGTGATGACGGCACCCCGATACAAACAGACTGACCCGGACTCCCGGGCCGTCCGCGATATCACATTCCTTTATATTTCCGTAATGCATCTCTCTCACCTATAAGTGAAGTACTCTGTCCTTAATCTCCTGAGTACGTCCCTGGTTCCAGAACTGAGTACCAATATACCCGCAAGTCCTTCTCGCTACAAACATCTTATCCTGATCCGGATTGCCGCAGTTCGGACACTCCCAGATAAGCTTACCGCTCTCATCCTCCCTGATCAGAATCTCCCCGTCGTATCCGCAGCATTCACAGTAATCACTCTTCGTATTCAGCTCCGCATACATAATATTATCATAAATAAACTGCATCACAGATAATACCGCCGGTATATTATTCTGCATATTAGGCACTTCGATATAACTAATGGCGCCTCCCGGAGACAGTTTTTGGAAATCCGCCTCAAACTCTAACTTCTTGAAAGCATTAATCTCCTCAGACACATGCACATGATAACTGTTGGTAATATAATTCTTATCTGTCACGCCTTCAATAATGCCGAAGCGCTTCTGCAGACACTTCGCAAACTTGTAGGTCGTAGATTCCATCGGAGTCCCGTATACGGAATAGCTGATGTTCTCCGCCTCTCTCCACTCCTTACATTTATCATTCAGCCTCTGCATCACCGCAAGGGCGAACGGCCTTGCCTCCGGATCGGTATGGGATTTTCCAAGCATCCTCATACACATCTCATACAGTCCCGCATATCCCAGCGAGATCGTGGAATAACCGTCGTATAAAAGTCTGTCGATCACTTCGCCCTTCTTCAGACGGGCGAGAGCCCCATACTGCCATAAAATCGGCGCCACGTCAGACACGGTTCCCAGCAGACGTTCATGCCTGCAGCGCAGACCTCTGTGGCATAATTCCAGACGCTCTTCCAGGATCTCCCAAAATCTGTCCATATCTCCTTCCGAAGAACACGCCACGTCCACCAGATTGATAGTTACGACTCCCTGGTTGAATCTTCCATAGAACTTATGGCGTCCGTTCTCGTTCATCTGAGAATCTTCCACCGTCAGGAAGGAACGGCATCCCATACAAGGATAAACTTCACCCTTCTTCAGTTCCTTCATAATCTTCGCCGAGATATAGTCCGGAACCATCCTCTTCGCCGTGCACTGAGCCGCAAGCTCCGTCAGATGCCAGTATTTCGTACCTTCTTTAATATTATCCTCATCCAGCACATATATCAGCTTCGGGAATGCCGGCGTAATCCATACGCCTTTTTCATTCTTTACTCCCTGCATCCTCTGTACCAGCACTTCTTCTATGATCAGCGCCAGATCCTCTCTTAACTGTCCTTCTTCGACTTCGTCCAAGTACATAAAGATCGTCACAAACGGCGCCTGTCCGTTACATGTCATCAGCGTGATCAACTGATACTGGATTGTCTGGATTCCGCTCTTTACCTCGTCTCTTAAGCGGCGTTCCGTTATCCTGTCGATAATATCCCCGTCAAGACTCTCTCCGCATTCTTTGCGCTCTGCAACCACACTCTTGCGCAGTTTCTTTCTGCTGATATCTACAAAAGGCGCCAGATGCGCTAATGTAAAGGACTGTCCCCCATACTGATTACTTGCCACCTGGGCGACAATCTGAGTCGTTACATTACAGGCCGTGAAGAAACTGTGAGGCTTCTCAATCAGCGTCTCGCTGATTACCGTCCCGTTCTGCAGCATGTCCTCCAGATTAATCAGATCACAATTATGCTCTTTCTGAGCAAAGTAATCCGAATCATGGAAATGAATAATTCCTTCCTCATGGGCATTCACAATCTCTGTCGGAAGCAGAACCCGCTTCGACAGATCCTTGCTGACTTCCCCTGCCATATAATCCCTCTGCGTCGAGTTAATCACCGGATTTTTGTTCGAATTCTCCTGTGTAACCTCTTCGTTGATATTCTCAATTAATGAGAGAATTCCGTTATCCGTCGTATTTGACTTACGTTTCAGTTCCCTCTTATAACGATAGCGTACATATTTCTGCGCAACCTCATATCCGCGCATCTCCATGATACCGCGTTCCACCATATCCTGGATATCTTCCACGTTCACCGCATGTATGGATTCCCTGATCTGATCCGCAATCTTATCCGCAACAGCAACAATCTGGAAATCATTCATCTGATGAATATTATCCACTTCGCAATTCGCGGCCTTGACCGCATTAACAATCTTAGACAGATCAAAGATCACTTCTTCCCCGTTCCTCTTAATTACCTTTGTTTTGACCTCTGGTCCCATTATAACTCCTCGCTTTCACATACACAAAATATTGATGATCTTATTGCCATCCACACAATATATAGCGTCAGCTATTATGATACACTAATCCACATAGAAAGTGAAGAGAAAATTGAAGAAAATATTTACCAAATATATTCCCTCTTCTCGCCTCGGATTTCTCCATTTCCGACAGCAGAAATTTGCGCTTAATATATTGACACGCCCGGTATGATTACGTTTCCAGGCTATTCGGCTCCCGAGCGCTCCGGTCTGAACCAGCGTGAACACCGATCATAAAAGCTCCATAAAGTTAAACGCCTTGCGCAAACCGTCTTCCTTAATCGAATCCGTAACATGCCTCGCCGCTATCTTCGCTTCCTTAGTTCCGTTTCCCATCGCAATTCCGAACCCGGCAAACGCAAGCAGGCTGATATCTTTTTCGCTGCACCCTATAGCTATCATATCCTTTTTCTTCTTCCCCCCGACTTTCAGGACCTGGTATGCGCCTTCCGCCTTCGTAATATAATTCGGAGTCACTTCGCCGACCCATTTCCCATTACACGGAATACCAAGTCCCGCGACATGAAACGAGTATCCCCACTTAGATACGATATCATGTCTGGACAACCTATCGCTAAAAATAACCAGTTTCTGAACCTCCGGCACATCCAGTAAAGTCTTCACCTTGACCGGCGCCGTAATCTCGTCCTCCCGGATATGCAGATACCTCCAAAACTCCCTGCTGATTCTCCGGTACGCCTCCCAATCACTTTCCAGTATATAACTCCTTTTATTACTCTCCATCTCTACCACGCAGCCGTATTCCATAAGGTCGCGCATGAACTCTATATATGCCAGTTGTGTGAAATACCTATATCCTATACGCTCGCCCTTGTATTCTACATACCCTCCGGAACCTGCAACCACTCCGTCAAACCCAATATCCAGAATTTCCTTTCCTATACGGAAATACGCGCGTCCTGTATTCAGCACCACCTCATGCCCGTTCTGCCTTGCCTTCTTGATCGCCTCTACTCCGGATGCGGGAATCGTTCCGTCAAAGTCTCTAATCGTTCCGTCAATGTTCAGAAATATAACCTTCCCCATCAGTGTTCCCTTCCTTATGTTCAAACATGTATCCTGCCACTCTTATGTTACCACAAATTAAAGGGATGTTTCATTACTTTTTTATAAAAAATGGCAATAAAAACGGCAACTATTTGCCATAATACAAATACTGCCGTTATCATATGTCTTTATTCATTTTGATCTTCCTCAACATCTTTCAACTTCAGAATATCCGCCACGTCACATTGCAGACAATTACAGATCTTAGCCAGCGTATGAAGATCTACACGCCCTACTTTATTCTTACAATAATTATTCAGCTGTGTACGCTGTAACTTACATTCATAGCAGAGAAATCTTTTGCTGACGCCTTTTTCTGCCAGGACACGCTCCAGCTCAATTACAATTTTTCTCATTATCCAACACCACGCGTTCTCTTTTGGGTAAGTATACCCACATTTTGATTGAAAAAACAGATGTATTAACTTACACTGTAAGAAGATGCACCGTTTCGTTTCGACACAAGAAAGGAGAAACTTGAATATGAAAAAAAGAAACCTTTTAATCGCTCTCATTCTGATTCTGCTGTACGCCCTTTGCATTGAGGAATACCGACCGTACGAAGTCCTTCACTCCACTGTTCTGTCTTCCCCAAACCTTACAGAACATAAAATAACCCTGGTTGTACACAGCATACTCCCCATCGATCATGATCGACTGGCAAAGGAAATCGTGGATGAATACCTGCAGATGAACGAGGAACAGCCCAATCCTTATTTTGAACTGAAACTTTATCGTACAAGGCTTCACTACCGGCTTAATATCCTCTATGATACTCTTCTGTGCGACAAAGAGGGCCGGCTTGTGCCGGAAATTATACTTGCAAAATTCAGAAGATATTGTATGATCAAGTATAGTAAATCTATCGTTATGATGAAAGGAATCCCCCCATGCAGCAGCTACAGCCATCCACATTAAAAGAAACAGGCCCCCACGGCACGGAATCTTTTCCCTGTGCTTTTTATCAGACTTTTTCCTGTGGGAAAGGGTATCTTGTGAAACACCACTGGCACGACGAGGTTGAAATCTTGTATTTTTCCGGCGGCGGATTCCGCCTTGAGATTAATATGGACTCTTTCCCGGTTCAGTCGGAATCATTTTATTTCATCAATCCGGGGGAATTGCATAGTATCTTTACCGAAAACGCCGGTCATTCCGGAGAAGACGCTATCGTTTTCTCCCTGGACATCTTAAGTTTTGACTCTTATGACTCGGCGCAGATACGGTTGATCCAGCCTATTCAGAATGGAAACATTCTCTTCCCCCGCCGCCTCCTGCCAGGTCACCCTGCTTTCATCCCTGTACGCGACGCGTTCTTAGAAACCGTCCGTTCCTTCGGACATACGCCGGATAATAAAAACGCCCTTTTGGACAGCGGCGTCGTTACGGATGATATGACGCGGCAGTTGTTTATCAAATCCTCTCTGCTTCGCATCCTGGCCGTCCTGTCAAGTTACCGGCTCTTCACACCCACAAAGAAGGATCTTGACAAACGAGTGGAAGGAATTAAAACGGTTCTTACATATATAAAGAAGAACTACAAAGATAAGATATATATTCACGACCTGGCAGAGCAATTACATATGAACGAACAGTATTTCTGCCGCTTTTTTAAACGATCCATCGGACGCTCTCCCATGGAATATATCAATGAATACCGTATCAAGCAGGCTATGCAGCTGCTTGATAACACCTCCTGGCCCGTGACAGAAGTCTGTCTGGAATGCGGCTATAACAATCTGGGGAATTTTCTCCGCGCCTTTAAGAAATATACGAATACTACTCCGTTAAAATACCGCGGCCAGAACCGGCAGCGGGAATCATAAGGCAGGCGCGGAAAGTCAAAATTTCGTAATTTTCAATCAGATAATCATAAGACAATTCCCCCCTCCTCCTTTATAATAAAGATACAAATTTATTCCACGGTTTCGAACGAACAATCTATGGAATTACAAAGCAACGGAGGTACTATTATGACAAAAAAATGGTGGCACGATAAAGTCGCATATCAGATCTATCCTAAGAGTTTCTATGATTCCAACGGAGACGGGATCGGTGATATTCCCGGGATTATCAGTAAACTTGACTACTTACAGGATCTGGGCATCGACATCATCTGGCTCTCCCCCTGTTATCCTTCTCCCCTTGCCGACGAAGGATATGACATATCCGATTACTATGACATCGACCCGCGCTTCGGCACGATGACAGATATGGAGCGGTTAATCGAAGAGGCCAAACAGCGGAACATGTACATCTTGATGGACCTGGTTGTAAACCATTGTTCCGATGAACATGAGTGGTTCCGGAAAGCCTGCGAGGACCCGGACGGAAAATACGGAAATTTCTTCTATCTTAGAGATAAGAAGGAGGGCGAACTTCCCACCAACTGGCGTTCTTACTTCGGCGGTCCCGTATGGGAGGACCTCCCGGGAACAGACAAGCAATATCTGCATGTCTTCCATAAGAAACAGCCGGATCTCAACTGGGAGAACCCGGAACTTCGGGAAGAAGTGTATAAAAATATTAACTGGTGGCTTGATAAAGGACTGGGCGGTTTCCGCATCGACGCAATCATCAACATCAAGAAAGCCTCTCCCTTCCAAAACTATGAACCGGACCGTCCCGACGGACTGTGCAGTATCCAGTTCATGTTAAGAGAAGCCCACGGCATCGGAGAATTCCTTGGCGAGATGAGAGACCGTACCTTCAAAAACTACGACGCGTTCTCTGTCGGAGAAGTATTTAACGAGAAGCCGGAAGAACTTTCTGATTTCGTCGGAGAGAACGGATATTTCTCCAGTATGTTTGATTTTAACGAAACCATATTCGGAACCAGCGATAAGGGCTGGTACGACGCCGCCCCCATCACACCGGATGATTATAAGAGATGCTGCTTCGAATCCCAGGCTAAGATCGGGGATATCGGTTTTCTCTCCAATATCATCGAGAATCACGATGAACCCCGGGGAGTCAGTCGTTATATCCCTGAAGGAGAATGCAATCCCCAGAGCAAGAAACTGCTTGCAGCCATGAATTTCATGCTGCGGGGACTTCCCTTCATCTATCAGGGACAAGAATTAGGCATGGAGAATGTTCCCTTCTCTTCCATCGACGAAATAGACGATATCTCCACCTTAGACGAGTATCAGGTAGCGTTGAATGCCGGCCTGACTCCAGAAGACGCTCTGGCGGCCGTATCCAGATTCAGCCGTGACAACGCCCGCACGCCGATGCAGTGGTCCGGGAAGGATAACGCCGGCTTCACCACAGGAACCCCCTGGCTTAAGGTGAACCCGAATTATACATCCATCAACGCCGCCGATCAACTGGATGATCCTGATTCTGTGAGAAGCTTCTATAAGAAACTGATCGCCCTGCGCAAAGACCCTGAGTATAAGGAAACGGTCGTGTACGGCGCGCTCGAGCCGTATCTTAAGGATCAGCACAATCTGATGGCCTATTACCGCAAAGGGGAAAAGACCCTGTTGGTAATCGGTAATTACCAGACGGCAGAACAGGATGCAGAGCTCCCACGGGAATATAAACGGGTGCTGCTGAATAATTATCCGGAACTTATTCAGAAGGGAACTACTCTGAAACTGCAGGGCTATCAGGCGGTTATTCTGGAGCTTAATTAGCTTTATCTGATAAAGGCTGCCTGAAAACTCATTGCCGGAATCAGAGGACGGGCATCAACGTAACAAAAAGCATAAATTTATAAAAATTAGAAAGGATTACATATTATGAATCAGACATGGTGGAAAGAGGCTGTGATCTATCAGATCTATCCTCGCAGTTTTATGGACAGCAACGGAGACGGTATAGGCGATATCAAGGGTATCACCAGCCGTCTGGATTACCTTAAATATCTGGGAGTCGACGTAATCTGGCTCTCTCCGATCTACAAATCCCCGAATGACGATAACGGCTATGATATCAGCGACTATCAGGCAATCATGGACGAATTCGGTACCATGGAAGACTTTGACGAGATGCTTTCACAAGCTCACAAAAGAGGTCTCCGTATAATCATGGATCTGGTCGTAAACCACACATCCGACGAACACAAGTGGTTTATGGAAAGCCGCAAATCAAAAGACAACGAATACCGTGATTACTATATCTGGAGGGATGGGAAAGACGCAAAGACGCCTCCGAACAACTGGGGATCTTGTTTCGGCGGTTCTGCATGGCAGTACGACGAAACAACCGGTATGTATTACCTCCACCTTTTCTCAAAGAAACAACCGGATCTTAACTGGGACAATCCTAACGTCCGCAAAGACGTCTTTGATATGATGACCTGGTGGTGCGATAAAGGTATCGACGGATTCCGTATGGACGTGATCAGCATGATTTCTAAAACAAAGGAAATGCCGGACGGTCCGGCGGCGGATTTCTACGGAGATTACTCTCCTTACTGTGTACACGGTCCGAATATTCACAAGTACCTTCGGGAAATGAACGAAAAAGTATTGTCAAAATATGACATTATGACCGTGGGCGAGACTCCGGGCGTCACCACTGAACTTGCGAAACAGTATGCCGGCGAGGACGGCCGTGAATTGAACATGGTATTTCATTTTGAACATGTGGATAATCACGGCAAATACGGCAAGTGGGACGATCAGAAATGGCAGCTCACGAAACTTAAGAAGATCTTGAATCACTGGCAGACAGAATTATACGGCAAAGCATGGAACAGCCTTTTTTGGGATAACCATGATCAGCCAAGAGCCGTATCCCGTTTCGGCGACGACAGGGAGCAGTACCGTGATATTTCCGCAAAGATGCT
Source organism: uncultured Dorea sp. (assembly GCA_910585725.1). Classification (GTDB taxonomy): domain Bacteria; phylum Bacillota; class Clostridia; order Lachnospirales; family Lachnospiraceae; genus Sporofaciens. The sequence goes on from CAJUFA010000016.1 coordinate 20,347, forward strand.
TGCAACCTGTCTTCATATGATGCAGGGAACCCCCTATATCTACCAGGGCGAGGAGCTGGGCATGACCAACTATCCCTTCCAGAGCCCGGCAGATTTCCGCGACATCGAGAGTATCAACGCCTATGACGAATGGTGCTCAAGCGGTAGGGTATCCCATGAAGACTTCTGGCCATGCATTACTTTCAGAAGCCGGGACAACGCCAGAACACCCGTGCAATGGGACGACTCAGACCAGGCCGGATTTACCTCAGGAACACCATGGATCGCCGTAAATCCGAATTATAAAGAGATCAACGCCAAAGCAGAGACTAAGGACCCAAATTCCGTATTTCATTATTATAAAAAGCTTATTGCTCTTCGAAAGGAAAATCCGATTATGGTATACGGCAGATACGAGCCGATGTTAGAAGACAGCGAGGAACTATTCGTCTTTACCAGAACATTGGATGATAAGAAACTTCTGGCCGTCTGCAATTTCACCGATCAGGATACCGGCTTCACTATACCTGAGGAATTTGTGGGAAGTTCCTGCCTGATCGCCAACATGGAGGATGATTACAACAAGGCGGTGATGACCTTAAAACCATATGAAGCCTTCGTGCTTATGAAGTAAACAATCGTCTCCTGCGGGGCTGCATAGTTATTTGCAGAGAATATTGACAAAACCGGAGATTCCGCGCTCACAGAGTTCGGAATCTCCGGTTTTATCATGTTTTGCATCCGCACAATTATTTATTTTCTCTTACAAACACCGCCGTTGCTCCTGGAATAACAAGTTTTCCGTCCCGCAGCACAATATCTCCGCCGTTCTGGTAGAGAACATCCCCTAAGCTTCCGTCATACGCGAAGCTTGCTTCCTCTCCTGACGGATTGATTACTATAAGAACCGACTCGTTATCGTCAAACCTTCTGTATGCCAACGGATACGCGTTCTCTTCGCAATACAGGAACTCTACCTGCGCTTCGCTCTGAAGCACCTTAGCCCCCTGGCGGACAGCAATCAGCTTCTTAACCTCATGGTACACAGAATTTGGATCCGCCATCTGATTCTCCGCCGTCGGACGGTTCTCGTCCGGATCGACAGGTATATAAAGTTCATCTGCCTTCGCCTCGGAGAACCCGGCATTCAATCCGCTGTTCCACTGCATCGGCGAACGGGAACCCGTCCGGATATACCCGCCTTCTACAGACACCACATCCTTAAGATAACGCATCCCCAGCTCATCTCCGTAATAGATGAACGGCGCTCCCGGTAGCGACAGGATAAACGCAAATACAATCTTAACTTCTTCTTCATCCAGCCACTTGGTCAGACGCTCCATATCATGATTGCCGGAAGGCATACAGATCATGCCCTTTCCGTTGGTGGGTTCATAACATTTCTTATAATAATCAATAAATGCTTTCGCATTTCCCTTACCCTTCCGGGTAAAATACGGATTATCCGCGTGGTACAGATCCGTATAGTGGCTCGGTCCAAAATGAAGCATAAAGTCCATATGATACCCGGACCGTAAGCTTCTGTCCGGCTGTCCCCACTCGGAGATCATCGCCGCCTCCGGAAACTCCTTATCCAGAAAATCACGGAAATCGCTCCACAGCGCAATCGTTCCTTCCTGATCAGGATCATTCTTCACAAGGGAACCCGCCATATCCACACGGAACCCGTCGCAGCCTGCTTTCAGCCAGAATCTCATGACATCCTTGACGGCCTCGCGGGTTGCCAGCGCATCCTCGGAATCCATGGCCTGCTGCCAACTTGGATTCTCGACCTTATAGCACCCATAGTTCAGACAGGGCTGATGCGCATAGAAGTTCACAGCCACGCAGCCGTTCCTCTGACTCATTCCCCTTAAGAAGCCTCGGATATTCTCATCTCCTTCGAACTCTGTCCAGGCGTCGTCCGTCCAGACATACCGCCCGGAATAAGGATTCTTCTCTGGTTTCAGAGATTCCTTGAACCATTCATGCTCCCAGGATGTATGTCCCGGAACCAGATCCAGCAGCACGTGCATCCCTCTCTTATGAATCTCGTCAAACAACCGCTTCAAATCCGCATTGGTTCCGTATCTTGGCGCCACTTTCATATAGTCGGAAACGTCATATCCTGCGTCAAGAAACGGCGACTCGAAACAAGGATTCAGCCAGATTGCATTGCATCCCAATTCCGCGATATAATCCAGATGCTCGATAATCCCCTGGATATCCCCGATTCCGTCCGCGTTCGTATCCGCGAAAGACTGGGGATATATCTCATAGAACACTGCGTTTTTCAACCATTCTACCATATCAACTACTCCTCTATCTATATACTTATCTTACATAACTTTACTATATATTCTCCTGCCTCGACGATACCCTAATGACAGATCGCTTTCTCCGTATCTTTATCGAAGAAATGTGCTTTCTCCATCTTAGCCGCCACCCTAGCCGGTCCTTTTGCCAACGGTTCCTCAGACGACGCTATCTTTACAGTAATCGGTATATCGTCAACTGTCAGATGCAGGTGATAATCCGCGCCCATCAGCTCGCTGAAATTCATCTCTGCATTCAATGTATTATCCTTCGTCATCTTTTCTTTCGGAAGGAAATCCTCCAGGCGAAGTCCCATCACTACATTCTTGCCGACGTACGGAACAAGCGCTTTCTTCTTGAAATCAGGAATTAACAGTTTATTGCCTCTGACAATTGCATAAAGTTTCTCACCCTCCTGCCTGATATCCGCCTCCATGAAGTTCATCTGCGGGCTGCCGATGAAGCCTGCCACAAACAGATTATCCGGCGTATCATACAGAACCTGAGGCGTATCGAACTGCTGCACGATACCTTCCTTCATGACTACAATTCGATCTCCCATCGTCATGGCCTCTGTCTGGTCATGTGTTACATATACGAAAGTAATATCCAGCTTCTGGTGAAGTTTGGCGATCTCCGTCCTCATGGACGCGCGAAGCTTGGCGTCCAGGTTAGACAGCGGCTCATCCAGAAGGAATACGGCCGGATTACGGACCATCGCACGGCCTAACGCAACTCTCTGTCGCTGTCCGCCGGAGAGCTCCTTCGGTTTACGGCTTAACAAATGCTCCAGGTCAAGGATCCTCGCCGCCTCATGTACACGGCGGTCAATCTCGGCTTTATCTTCCTTGCGAAGATTCAGTCCGAAAGAAATATTCTTATATACATTCATATGAGGATAGAGCGCATAATTCTGGAATACCATTGCAATGTCACGGTCTTTTGGCGGAACCTTGTTCACCAGACGGTCTCCGATATATACTTCACCCTCCGTAATCGTCTCAAGCCCTGCGATCATACGCAGCGTTGTAGATTTCCCGCACCCCGACGGCCCTACCAGGATAATGAATTCCTTATCCTTAATCTCCAGGTTCAGATTCGGGACAACCGGAGATGCCGCTCCATCATAGGTCTTTGTTACATTTTTAAAACTGATCGAAGCCATAATCATTCTCCTCCAAGTTTATTATTAGTCTTTTTTAACCAAAGATAAATCTGCATGATATGCCGGCGCATCAGCGCCGTCTGTTTTTCTTCGTACAGCCCGCCCTGGCGTAACGGGACTTCTCCGTCCGATGCTCCTCGTCGATAAACAGAGCTTCCTCCGGCGCCTCGTGGGATAATTCCAACTTCTCAGGGTCAATCATCCGGAACGCCTTTTGAAAGAAGATACTGTTCAGATAAGCGACGATCCCGAATCCCAACGTCCCCCACAGGAACACGGCCAGACTCACACCCTCCGGGTTCATGAAAAAAGAGATATAAACCGCCCCCGCCGTCAGCAGAATGCTGAGTACTGTCCATGGCAAAGCCGCTATACTTAAGAGCCACGCATTTCTCAAGGTATTTTTAATTCTGTTCTTATATCTGGCCTGCAGAGGGAACAGATACTGGAATCCAAACAGAAAGATCACGCACATCATAAAGAAGCTGACCCTGTACATCTTTCCTGCCAATCCTGTCATACTTGCTATGATAAAATAATAGATTCCGAGAAATGCAAACGCCAGCAGGCAGATAAGCCAAAGCGTCGTCCCTTGTCCGAAATTCCGCTTAAACGCGTTCCAAAACTGTTTTGCGATGATATCGTCCTCATCGTCCTCCCAGATTGCCTGCATACACGCATATAACGCCGACAGCGACGCGCCGATCGTAAAAAGAGGCAGAGAAAACAGACAGAACAACACGTTACATAGGAATATATTCGCTAATTTCCCAAGATTGTACATCAACGGACCATTCATATCAAACAAACTCATAACAGACTCCTTTAATACAAGTATTTACTTGATAGCTCCCTCTACCATTCCATTCATAATCTGCTTCTGTGCAACCAGGAAGATAACAATCATAGGAACGATTGCCAGCAGCGCCGCCGTCAGGATCAGATCCCATTGCTTAACGTAAGAACCTACGAACGCCTGTACCGCGACAGGAAGCGTCTTTACTTTTCCGTTCTGTCCAAGCATCAGGGACGGAAGCAGATAGTCGTTCCAGATCCACATACCGTTCAGAATCGTAACCGTAGTGATGACCGGCGTGAGCAGCGGGAAGATAATACGGAAGAAAGTTCCTTCCGGCGAGCAGCCGTCGATCGACGCCGCTTCTTCAAGCTCGTAAGGAATACCTTTGATAAAACCGGTCAGGATAAATACCGTCATAGCCCCTCCGAATCCGCAGTAAGCAAATACAATACCCGGGATGGACTGCAGCATGGAGATACCGATAAACTGGCTCACATCACGGAATGTAGAGATCAGCGGCAGCATGACAACCTGGAACGGAATGATCATGGATGCGATAAATACCATATAGATAGCCGTAGACCATTTGGTTTTATTCCGGCAGATAACCCACGCAGCCATACCGCCGAAGAGCGCCAGGAGAACCAGCGACAACACCGTAATAATTACAGACGTACCAAAAGCATACCAGAAGTTAAAATTGGAGTTATTAACTACGGCCGAGATATTGGACATAAGCTGCGAGAAGCCGACGCCTCCAAAACCTACCGGGTTCGCGACAATACCGTTCGCGTTCTTGAATGTATTGAGCACAACCAGGTAGAACGGAAACAGAGTATAGACTGCAACAATCACGCCTAGGATCGTGAAAATTATTTTGTTGGATTTTTTCATTCCCATTATAACTCTACCTCCTTGCTGTTAGATATACGAACCTGAATAATGGATACGCAGGCCAGAATGATGAAAAACAGAACTGCCTTCGCCTGACCAAGCGCATAACTGTTCTTCGTAATCGCCGTATTATAGATATTAAGAGCAAGCATCTGAGTGCCGTTCGTCAGGTAACTTCCCATGAAATCAGCTACAGATCCCGTACCATTGGTCAGCGCCATGTTTACATCAAACTGCTTGAACGCAGACGTCAGAGTCAGGAAGGTACAGATCGTAATTGTGGATGCAATCATAGGAATCTTGATCTTGAACAGGGTTGTCAGCGCGTTCGCCCCGTCGATCTGGGACGCTTCCAGCACGTCTTTCGGAACTGTTGTAAGACCCGTTACATAGATCAGCATTATATAGCCGGCATACTGCCAGATATATACGACTACAATCGCCGCAAACGCCGTCTTCGTATTAGACAGCACAGAATTCAACATTCCCCATTTGGAAGTAATCTGAATCAATACATTGTTAAATACGAACTGCCAGATATAACCCAGTACGATACCGCCGATCAGGTTTGGCAGGAAATACGCCGCCCGGAAGAAATTAACTCCTCTCATCTTGGAAGTGCAGAGCAGGGCAAGCATAAAACCAATCACATTTATCAGCACCATATTGAATATAACGAATAAAAATGTCAGCAATACAGACCAGATGAACGACGGATCCTTGAACATCGTCGTGTAATTGGAAAATCCGACAAAACCGGTCAGCCTGATTCCGTTCCAATCGGTAAACGAGTAGATAATACCCAAACCTAACGGAATTAAAACCGTCACCGCGAATGAAAACAACAGCGGGAATAAGAATATAAAATTAATAATACTACGGTGATGTTCTACTGTCGGAAAGAAATACAAACCCATCAGGAATACGATGGCGCCGATTACCAGCAGCGCGCCCCTGTAAGACGCCTGGTTTCCGGAAAAATCCAAAACCAACGCTATCACAAGACCCGCGATTCCTGCAAGCAGAAGAACATAAGACAACAATTTCATATTTTTTGAGTTTTCAGCCATTGCTGCAGCTCCTCTCTCTCATTTAATTTATATGGCTTCGGGAAACTGCCTACGCCGTTTCCCGATATGATATACGTCTGACGACCGGCCATGCCGTCCGTCAAAAAATGGACGGCAGCCAGCCGGCGCCGTCCACTTTCCAGTGGTCTAATCTCAGGACGAATGAATTCCCGAAAAATTAGTTCGCATAGCAAGCCTCAGAAACCTGCTTGATTGTCTTTACAAAACCATCCTTATCCAGAGCGCCTGACGCATAGTCTGCAAATACCTGTCCGGTATAATTCATAGCATAGCCTTCCTTCATATCAAGCCAATGCCAGGAGGATGTCTTCTCATCGGCAATATAATCTACCATAGCCTGTGCAAACGGATCTGCCGCCACATAAGTACAGGATTTGAACGGACTGATGAATCCGGCTTCTTCAACCAATACCTTCTGTGCCTCATCTTCCGACATCCACTGTAAGAATTTCTTTGCCTCTTCTGCGTTGCCGTCAGAGTAAACGGACCACCAGGAAGGTGAATTCGTCAGGATTGTATCGATACCGTCCTGGAACGCATAAGGAATCATGCCTACCTCGAAATTACCCGCCGCGTCATAAGCGTCTTTATCATCTGTCGTCATCGTCGCGCCGATCCAGGATCCCTGAGTAACGAACGCATACTTACCGGAAGCAAAATTTAAGATCTGCTGATCGTATGTACCGGAAACCAGGAGAGCCGGATCAGAATATTCATTCAAAACACCTACATATTCTGCAAAATCTCCCAGACGTTCATCATCGAATTTACCGCCGTCGTTCAACATATCGATGTATGTCGTATCGTCTCGCTCAAGACCTGCATCCAGGTAGTTTGCAAAGAGATGCTGACCGGTTGACCAATAAAGGTTTGTAGGCTCCGCACAATATCCGACCACCGCTGTGATGCCAAGCTCATCCTTCTTGGAATCTATAGTCTTAAACGCCTCTTCCAGTTTCTTTGTATCCGTCAATGCAGCGGGGTCAATGCCTGCTTTATCAATGATCTCCTTGTTATAAGCAAGTCCGATACCCTCTACAGTATATGGATATCCTATTACTCCTTCTTCTTCATCTACGTACGCGTTATCTGTGTCGGAAGCCCATTTCTCACCGCTCATATCTTCCAACATTCCTGACCAGTTCTCGAACTCTGGTCCAAGGGCGTTTACAAAGATGTCCGGCATATTACCTGCCTGATAATACCCTTTAATCGTACCCTGAATATCGACGCCGCCGCCCATAGACTCGATCTCAACGGTTATACCCGTCTTTTCTTTGTAAATATCAGCAAGTTTTTTAAGTGTTGCGTCAATCTCGATCTTACCATTTACCAGACGGATCGTCTTGCCGTCGGAACCAGAAGAAGAACCGCCGCCGGATCCGGAATTACTGTCAGAATCTCCGCCGGATGATCCGCATGCCGCTAACCCTAATACCATTGTCGCCGCTAAAAATGCTGCAAAAACTTTCCTTTTCATTTTGTCCTCCACATGTTTGATTATTTTTATAACATGTTATAAATGGTCTAACCTACCTTTTGCGCATAAGGTATCTTGCTAGATATATTAGCATTATTTTTTAATTTTATCAATATCTTTTGCGCATAAGTTTCAAAAAATATATCTTTAGATATATTTTTGTAAAATTTTCACAAAGTAATTCTAAGTTAATTATTTATTTTAACTATACATTTACTTATACGCAAAAGTAATTCAAAAAAATACGGGCGAAGGTTTCACTTACATACAAAACTATGCAAGTAAAACCTTCGCCCGCAGCCTTATCGAAGTTCTGCTTCAAAATCATTCTTCTCTATTTTGCTTCTGCGTCATGGCCCTTTCCATAACCGACGTAAGAACCTATTGTCTTCACACTGTCTCTCACGATCAGCTCCACCGGAAGCTTAACATCCCAATCCGGGATTTCCTCGCCCTGGATCATCTTAATCAGAGTATCTACGGCAAGTTCGCCTCGCCGAATCGGGTCCTGGCGTATCGTCGTAAGCGCCGGCCGGATGATCCTGGAGATTAAGACATCGTCAAACCCTGTAAAAGACAGATCCTCTGGTATCCTGATTCCCCGGTCGCTGAAATAACTCATCAAAAGAACCGCCCAATAATCCGAACAGCACATGAACGCCGTATAATTTCTGGACATATAATAAAGCTCTTCCATACTGGTCTCCATCTCCGTCACTCCCCGCTGGATGATCAGCAGATCCTTCGAATCCGCCTTAAATCCATATTTAGCCAGCGCCCTCTGATGCCCGATATAACGAATATAATCTACACCTTCCATGTTATCCGCCAGGAACGCGATCCTCCTGTGGCCGCATTCTAACAGATGGAGCGTCATCTCATAAGCTCCCTTTTCATCATCCAGCCCCACATTCACATAATTCATGATATCCCTGGGGGCATAGCTGTCTATCAGGACGATGGGATTCTTGTATCTGCTCTTGATCTTTACAAAATCATCGTGGAGAATTCCAAGCAGTATCAATCCGTCCACATTCCAGGTCAGAACATTTCTGATAAGCTCCTGAATATCGTCGGACGTATAGATCATCATGAAATATCCCCGGCGGCGGATCTCTGCCTCGACCGCCCCAAGCAAAACACTGAAAAACGGATCTGCTATTATATTGTCATACTGCCCTTTTCTGCCCTTTATGGAAACGCCGATGATCTTAGAACATTTCTGAGACAAGCTTCTCGCGCTGTTATTCGGGACATAATCATATTCTTTCAGCAGCTTTTCCACCCGTTCTACCGTCTTCTGCGAGACTTCGCTCGTCTTTCCGTGGATAACATTCGACACAGTCGTCGTGCTGATCCCCAACATATCAGCCATATCCTTAATTGTTATCATAAATATACCTCCCTGTGAACCGCCAATATACCTTTGGATTCCCAAAAAATTATAACACAAACCTAAAGTTGCAACAAGTTGCCACTTGCGTTTTGTCAGAAAAAGGGGTACATTAATGTTATAAATATTCTGGAGGTACTATCAATGAAACGAACAGCAGGAATTCTACTTCCCATTACAAGCCTGCCTTCCCGATATGGTATCGGCTGCTTTTCACAGAGCGCATATGACTTCATAGACTGGCTTAAGGAAGCCGGACAGTCTTACTGGCAGATCCTGCCGCTTGGACCTATCGGTTATGGCGACTCCCCTTACCAGTCCTTTTCAACTTTTGCCGGAAATCCTTATTTTATCAGTCTGGATGCGCTCGTCGAAGAGGGTGTTCTGCACCAGGAGGAGTGCGAAAGCCTTGATTTTGGGAATACGCCGAACGCCGTAGATTATGAGAAACTTTACAAATCCCGTTACACGCTGCTCTACAAGGCATATCAGCGCAGTTGGATCACGGAAAACCATGATTATCAGCATTTTGTAAGAAAGAATAAATGGTGGCTTACGGACTACGCCTTATTCATGGCGATCAAGGAACAGTATGACAACGTCCCATGGGATCAGTGGCCGGAGGATATCCGTCTGCGCAAAGACTCCGCCATGGAAGAGTACTACAAAGAATTGTATCCGTATGTCGAATTCCACCAGTATATGCAGTTTAAATTCTACGAACAATGGAGCGCCTTAAAATCATACGCAAACCAGAAAGGGATCCGTCTGATCGGAGACACTCCGATCTATGTGGCGATGGACAGCGCGGACACATGGGCTCATCCGGAATTATTCCAACTGGATGAAAAGAATGTGCCTCTGGCAGTAGCCGGCTGCCCGCCGGACGGCTTTTCCGCCGACGGACAGCTCTGGGGAAATCCTCTCTACCGCTGGGAATATCACAGGAAGACGAACTATGAATGGTGGATCTCCCGCCTGGCATATTGCTTCCAGTTGTACGACGTACTGCGGATCGATCATTTCCGCGGATTTGACGAATACTATTCCATCCCTTACGGCGCGGATACCGCCGCCGACGGACACTGGGAGAAAGGGCCCGGAATAGAGCTGTTCCAATGTATGGAACAACATCTGGGACTCCACGAAGTAATCGCCGAAGACCTGGGCTATGTGACGGATTCCGTCCGCTGGCTGGTTCGTGAAAGCGGATTCCCCGGCATGAAAGTCCTGGAATTCGCCTTTGATTCCAGAGACACCGGCTCTGCTATTGATTATCTTCCCCATAATTACGTCGAAAACTGTGTCGCTTATACGGGCACTCACGATAACGAGACCATCGTCGGTTGGTTCGACTCCATTACAGAAGAGGAAAGACAGGCGGCAAGAAACTATATGTGCGACCACTACACACCCACGGATCAACTATATCTGTCCTTCATTTCTCTGGTGATGCGAAGCCATGCAAAGACCTGCATCATTCCTCTGCAGGACTACATGGGACTTGATAACACCTGCCGGATTAATAAGCCTTCTACAGTTGGAAATAACTGGAAATGGAGAGTGACGAAGGAAGATCTGTCAGAAGAATTAAAAGATAAGATCCGTACCATTACAAAACGCTACGGACGGCTGAACGGCTAATATTAAAGCACGAACGCCGCAAGGTTATACTGAGTATAACCTTGCGGCGTTCTTTTCCGTCTGCCGGATTACTTCTTCATAAGTAATTCCCTTAAGTCTTGCAATTTCTTCCGCAACATATCGGATATATATAGAATTATTGCGTTTCCCCCGGAAAGGTTCCGGGGCAAGATACGGGCAGTCAGTCTCCAGAACGATTGCCTCAAGCGGTATCTCCTCCACCGTTTCTTTTAATTTCCTCCCATTCTTGAACGTGACCACGCCGCCGACTCCTATATAGAAGCCCATCCTCACATATTCCCCCGCCATCTCCTTTGAATAAGAATAGCAGTGGATCACGCCCTTCAGTCCCCGGGCATATTCCTTCATGATCTCCATAGTATCCGCCGCCGCATCCCGGCTGTGGATCAAGACCGGCAGATTAAGCTCTCTCGCCAGCTCAAGCTGCCGAATAAACCATTTTTTCTGCAGATCATGGGATTCCTGATCCCAGTAGTAGTCCAGCCCGATTTCTCCGACCGCCACCACCTTATCTCTCTGAAACAGCTCCTTCATCCGGGCAAAAGACGTTTCATTCAAGTCTCCTACTTCATCCGGGTGAATACCGACCGCGGCATACATAAAAGGATAGTCCTTAACCATATTCACCACACGCTCGCAGGAGGCGTATGACGCGCTGACATTGACGATCGTTCCCACTCCGTTTTCAGACATGGACCGCAGTAGTTCTTCCCGGTCTTCATCGAACTGCCCGTCGTCGTAATGCGCATGTGTATCAAAAATCATCGTTACCTGGCCTCCGTTATCTTCAAAGTCTACAGCAGACCGGCGCGAAGCTCCTCCGGCGTCTTCATGGACAGCATCGCCGGCGCTATATCAAATACCGTCTTTGCGCCGCTCTCTCCCACTTTCGACAGGCGGAAGGCAGCTCTGGCATAGCAGATCAGCACGCTTGCGGTAAATTCCGGATTGGAGTCCAGCTTCAGGGAATACTCGATCACGTGCCGATTCCCTTCTTCGCCCGTCTCTCCGCTTCGGATCGCGAAACCGCCGTGGGGCATCCTGCCGTGTCGCTCCTTAAGCTCCTCTTCCGTAATAAATGTTACCGTCGTATCATACTCGTCAAAATAATTCGGCATCGTCTTGATGGCATTCTCGATCGCCTGAAGATTCGCGCCTTCCTCCGGAACCACATAGCATTCCCGCAGATGCTTATCTCTCGTAGTGAGATTCGGCTCGCTTCCGCTCCTTACGCGGTCTACCGCCGCTTCCACCGGAACCGTATACTGGATTCCGTTCTTGACGCCTTCTACCCTGCGGATCGCGTCGGAATGTCCCTGGCTGACGCCCTTCCCCCAGAATGTATAGGTACTTCCCTGAGGCAGGATCGCCTCTGCATACAGTCGGTTCAAGGAGAACATACCCGGATCCCATCCCACGGAAATGATGCTGACGCGCCCGCCTTTCTTTGCCGCTTCATCCATATTTCCAAAATATTCCGGTATCCTTGCATGAGTATCGAAACTGTCGATGGTGTTGAAATTCGCCGCAATCTGCGGGCCCATCTCAGGCAGATCCGTCGCGGAGCCGCCGCAGAGCACCAACACATCGATCTCATCCTTCATCGGCAGCATATCGTCCATATGCTTCACTGCCGCGCCTTCCGTATGAATCTTCACACAAGAAGGATCGCGCCTGGTGAAGACCGCCTTAAGCTCCATATCCTCGTTCCGGGCAACCGCAAGCTCCACGCCCCTCCCGATATTTCCATATCCTACAATTCCGATTCTTATCTTTTCCATATATCCTGACTCCCTTCCTGACAACTTCTTTTCCTTACTTCGAATCTTTCTGTCTGTACGGCCAAGAATCTACCGTACAGACAAACTTTTTCTAACAGATCTCCGCGCCTGCCGGCATCTCTTTTTCCGGCGTCATAAGAGCAAGATTTCCCTCTGAATCCTCGGCGCAAAGCAGCATACCCTCGGACAGCGCCCCTGCCAGTTTCGCCGGTTTCAAATTCACAAGCACCATAACCTTCTTGCCTACCATCTCTTCTGGTTTATAATAAGCCTTGATTCCGGACACGATCTGCTTCACCTGGTTCCCGATCTTTACCTGGGAACAGAGAAGTTTCCTTGATTTCTTCACTTCCTCACAGGCGATGATCTCGCCCACCTGGAACTGCATCTTACCGAATTCCTCGAAAGTAATCTCCGGTTTTGCTTCGATATCTATCACCGCCTCTTCCGGCTGCGCCTTCTCTCCATCGCCGGACTGATCCACCGGCGGATGAAGTTCCTCTATCTTCTTTATCACTTCGTTCACATCCAGTCTTGCAAACAGAATTTCCGGCTTCTCTGTCACCTTGCCGTCGCCCAGCTGATTCCGTATCTTCTCTGACGTCTCCGGCATGAACGGCTCGATCAATTCTGCGCCTGAACGAATACTTTCAATCAGATTATAAAGCACCGTCTCCAGACGGTCTCTCTTCGCTTCATCCTTCGCAAGGGCCCATGGCATCGTCTCGTCAATGTATTTATTGCAGCGCTTGAACAAATTAAAGATTTCCGTCATAGCGTCTGCTACTCGCAGCTCATTCATCTTGGTTTCCACAATCTTCGGCGTATTCTCTGCAACCGACTTAAGATCTGCGTCTACGGATCTGTCTTCTTCTGTATCGACGGCGCCCTTATCCGTTACGGTTCCGCCAAAATACTTGTTCGTCATAGAGACGGTCCTGTTCACCAGGTTACCCAGCGTATTGGCAAGATCAGAATTCATACGCTCTACCATCAGCTCCCAGGTAATAACTCCGTCATTGTCAAACGGCATCTCATGAAGCACAAAATAACGCACCGCATCTACCCCGAAGAAATCTACCAGCTCGTCGGCATACAGCACATTTCCCTTGGACTTACTCATCTTGCCGTCGCCCTGCAGAAGCCACGGATGCCCGAATATCTGCTTCGGAAGCGGAAGATCCAGAGACATCAGGAAGATCGGCCAATAGATCGTATGGAAACGGATGATATCCTTTCCGATCAGATGAAGATCCGCGGGCCAATTCTTCCTGAACTGCTCCGTGCATGCCCCGTCACAGTCGTATCCAATTCCGGTAATATAGTTACTCAGCGCGTCCAGCCATACATAAACCACATGCCCCGGATCGAAATCCACCGGAATTCCCCATCTGAAGGAGGTTCTGGACACACACAGATCCTGAAGCCCCGGAAGCAGGAAATTATTCATCATCTCATTTTTCCGCGATACCGGCTGAATAAATTCCGGATGTGTGTTGATATGCTCGATAAGACGATCCGCGTATTTGCTCATCTTGAAGAAATATGCCTCTTCCTTCGCCGGCTGTACTTCACGCCCGCAGTCCGGACATTTACCGTCTACAAGCTGCGACTCCGTAAAGAAAGACTCGCAGGGGGTACAATACATTCCCTCATAATACCCTTTGTAAATATCTCCCTTCTCATACATCTTCTTGAATATCTTCTGAATCTGCTTCTCATGATCCTCATCCGTTGTACGGATGAATTTATCGTAGGAAGTATTCATCAGATCCCAGATCCGGCGAATCTCTCCAGCCACCTGGTCCACGTATTCCTTCGGCGTAATGCCCGCTTCTTTGGCTTTTAATTCAATCTTCTGACCATGCTCGTCTGTTCCCGTCTGGAAGAACACGTCGTACCCTTGGCTTCTCTTATATCTAGCGATCGCGTCTGCCAGAACAATCTCATAGGTATTCCCGATATGGGGTTTCCCTGATGTGTAAGCAATCGCCGTTGTGATATAATACTTTGGTTTTTCACTCATCTCTTTTCCTCTCCCTTCTTCTTAAAGGATGCTTCCGCCTGCTTCTGTTTATACCGCTATATCGGCTTATACCGGTCTGTACCGGTTGAAACTGACGGGCATCTGATCTGCATATTACGTAGAAATATAATAAAAGAGTGTGCAGTATGCCGGAGGGTTTTATGATATAAGGAACGAAGTTTCCCTGTATCAAAAAACGTCTCCCGGATATATTGATATCATATATCCAGAAGACGGAATCTTACCGTGTTACCACTCCTGCTTCATCCTGCCCTCGCGGACAAGACCTCGTTAAGTGCCGATGACACTCTTTCGCTATAACGGGCGAACCCATCGCAGCCTATACAAGATAACTTATAGTCGGTGCGCCGCTCGAAAGCCATCTTCAGCCATTCTCCGTCTATCCCTCTCAGCATCCCCACCCTTCAGCCCGTTTCTTTGAAAGCATGGTTCCGAACAACGTTCTACGGGATCTCTCTGTAAGATTTCAAAAGACTTACTCTCTTCGTCGTTGCGTTTTCTTTATAACTATGTTCAAAATCCTAACATATGCCCGTCCTGATTGTCAAGAGGCACACTTAAGATTATTTTTCTACAGGTTGTTATTCTAAAAAAACATGCGGAAGCAAAGATATATTATTATCAGCGCAGCTACGCACGCGATCTCTGTCAATACGACCTTTTTCTCTTTCGCTTCTCCTTTATCTTTATCAAGACTCATCGGCTCCATCAACATCCCCCATGGGCTGTGTTTCTGCATCTTCAGGGTGATACCTTTCTTCTCGCTCTCGCCGATAGACTTAAGAAAATCCTTCCAGTTTCCTTCCAATATCCGCATACCCCGAAGCAGCTCCGCCTGGGCGGACTGACCCTTTAACAGCTTCTGAAAGAATCCCGCTTCCTCAGAATACGCCGCCTGCTGCCGGTACGCCGCGTCTCCCTTCTTCTCCATAAAGAGCCGGTATGCATACTCTGTCCCTTCCTCGATTGCTTTCTGGGGACTGTGGGTCTTCTCATATACATTCGTCGTATATCCGTATACTCTATAAGCCCCCTTCCGGGTCAGATAATAATCGATCATTTGGTTGAGGGCGTTCTTTAAAGATGAGTTTACCGCATTATTCCTCCCGGAATTCGCGGCATATATCTGTCCTTTTATAGAAGTCACCGCCGCAAGCAGTCCCAACACTTCTTCATTCCTCGCATTGATCGCCGGATTGGTGAACAGATTACCGCTTCCGTTCATGTGGGCGGCAAAACGGTTCGCTCCGGCCAGTTCTTTCCCGCCGGGCATCGTCTTACTTCCCAGAAGACCGCCGTCCCCATTCCCGCCTGCGATAACGCTTCCCCTGGCATTGCTTACATTCCTTGCCCTCTGGCTCATCTGCAGCTCGCCCGACTGCCGGCGTATATCCAGCGACTGACTCATCCGGACGTTCCTGTCCTTCGTCAATTCATAAAATCTTCCCTCCTCAGATGCTGCGGACAGACCACCGGCAGAAGCAGGAGAGGCGGAAGCGGTATACATACCATTCTTGCCCCTGCCGCTTACTGCTCCCTGCCCCTGTGATTCCGGCATAAAATATCGGGTATTATTTCCCGTAGAATTCACATTTCCCCGTGCAAAGAATCTGCCCGCAGCCCTGGCGGAGATCGACTCACCAGTCGTTTGTTTATATACACTTGATTTAATCAGATTAAGCGTCTCCTTCTGACCCGTCTGTTCCAGCATATCCATCAAGTCTTTCAGATCCACATCCATCAAAAGAGTCAGCTTTAAGACCAGGATCTCGTTCAGCCTGTCTATCTGAATCGCCTGCTCCTCTCCTGCCGTATGTGTCAGGATCGCTTCCAAAAGGGCGAGATAAAGCCCGGACAATTCGTCCAGATGCTCTGATAACCCCCTGTCTCCTGCCGGTATCCAGTTCTGAAATGCCTCCCACTGCTCCTTCATCATCTCCAGGGTCCACTTTATATCCTCATCCTTCAGAAGCTTTTTCTCTATTCCGAACCATTTACTTTGTCCAGAAAGCTCCGACGCGTCCCGCTTTTCTTCCGTCCGATCCCCTTCGTCCTTATTTTCTTCTTTTCTTGAAGCGCTCTCTTTCAGAATCTCTTCCTTCAACTCTGCCGCATGTCTGGCCGCCTCCTCAATCAATACCTGCCCCGCGGCAAGCTTCGCGCTTTTTCCGGCAAGCCTTGTATCCGTAACGGCCACTGCCGCAGCTGCTGCCGCGGAAGCCTGAGAATTTCCCGCTTCTTTCACTCCTGGCATAACCGTACCTCCTTAGCGCATATTTTGCAAAGTTTGGAAATTCCGGAAATCCTTCAAATAACTCCAAGAATAACACATCGTTCATCGCAGATAACTCTTCGGTTATTAACCGCCATATTCAAAAAGGGAACGTGAGTATCTTCTCCCGTTCCCTTCCGCATACTTCCAAATCTCTTCTCTATTCTGCTTTTCCAGCCTTCTCATAATAGCTATCGAACAGATCTCCGATCGCGCTGTGCGTCTCATCCGTAATAGACGGAAGTTTGCCGCCCCATGACTTCGTCGCCTGCTCAAAGCCCTTCTCTATCGCGTCCTGCATCTTTTTCATCTTCTCCGGATCATCTCCTGCCAATGCATAAGCAAAATCAAAGATTCTCTGTGATGTCTGCTTCACTCCCCAGTATCCGTCCTCAGAGATAGCCTCCTGTGCGTCGGCTTTCGTCTGTGCGTCTACCGTGTAATTACCACTGGCAATCATTCTCCACATCGCGTCTCCGCCCTGTGCGGCAGCGCCCGTAATTCCCTGTTTCTGGAACATCTGGGTCATCATATTGGTAAAACGTGACATCTGGTTATCCAGATCTGCTTTCAGGCTCTTTACCAGCGCCGCTCTTTCGGAGTCACTCATCTTATTTGTAACTCTCGTATCCTTGCTGAATTCTACGCGGTCTGTATTCGTCTTTGACGTATTGTTATCTACGCCTTTTACCGCATCCTTACCCTTTTCCTCGGCTACCTTATCCATTGCCGCCGCGCGATTTGCGCTTACAGAAGCATAACCTGTAGCTGTCTGGACATTCTGATAATAAAGGTCATCGATTTTCATCTGTATTGCCCCCTTTTCTTTCATTTCATTTTTTTGAAAAAATATTTTCTATGTTCATATCAGTATTATCGGCGAAAAAAAAGAAAAGTTAAGGGAATATCTGTTAAATAATCCCTTTTGCTGACAGTACCCTAATGTATCGACCGTTCTCTCTTCACACAACGTTCACACCAACTATACAGATCTTCGTATACCTGCTCCCGGTTCGTCTCATTCAGGATCTCATGCCTGCTGCCCGCATATAATTTAATAGCCGTCTTCTCTATACCTGAATCTTTATACTTCTTATATACTTTTTTCACGTTCTTGCCGAACGCTCCCACCGGATCATCCATTCCGGCGGTAAATAATATAGGCAGATCCTTCGGAATACGCTCTATACTTTCTTTCCTTGCAAGAACTTTCATTCCCTCGAACATCTGATAATATCCGCCCAGAGTAAATCTGAACATACACAAAGGATCCTCCACATATTTCCTGCAAAGCTTCCGATCCGACGTAACCCAATCCCTGGCAGTCTCGCCGGGTTCGAATCTCTTATTAAACCCGCCGAAACTCAGATTATCTACGAACTTACTGCGATACCTCCATCCCTTAAAAAACGCCGTGATCCTGCATAACTGCTGACCTGCCACAAGTACCGCCATCGGCTGATACCCGGTTCCCATAATTACCGCGCCCGCAAGCCCTTCTCCGTACATCGTCAGATACTGCCGTAGAAGGAAAGAACCCATACTATGCCCCAGCATCAGATACGGCAGATTCGGATGTTCCTTCTCCGTCATTACCCTCAACTGCTGTACATCGCCTATCACAAACCGATTCCCGTCCTGTTCCGGAAAATATCCATAATCCGCTTCCGTATTGATCGATTTTCCATGACCTAAGTGATCATGCCCGATCACACAATAGCCTTGTTCACACATATAAGAAGCAAATTCGTCATAGCGTTCAATATATTCCACCATACCATGGCAAATCTGCAGTATTCCTCTGATTTCGCCTTTCGGTATCCATTTTATCGCATGAATCTGAG
This sequence comes from uncultured Dorea sp., assembly GCA_910585725.1. GTDB lineage: Bacteria > Bacillota > Clostridia > Lachnospirales > Lachnospiraceae > Sporofaciens. Next base: position 39,073 of record CAJUFA010000016.1, read on the forward strand.
TTTTTCCATCTCTGGATAGATAATAAAAATCTTTTTTCATCATATCTTATACCTGTCTGTACCTATCTGTCTTCCATCTTTACATATTCCCTATGATCCGCCAGCGGCCTGTACGCCGGACGAATGATCTTGTCAACGTTCCTTAACTCCTCCAGACGGTGGGCGCTCCACCCTACGATACGCGCCGCGGCGAAAATCGGCGTATACAATTCCGACGGCAGATCCAGCATACTATATACAAGCCCGCTGTAGAAATCCACATTCGCATTAACGCCCTTATAGATCTTTCTTCTCTCTGCGATCACCTTCGGCGCCATATGTTCCACCATCTCATAAAGGGCGTATTCATCCTCACAGTTCTTTTCCTGGGCAAGCTGCTTCACAAACCCCTTGAAGATATCTGCTCTCGGATCCGATACGGAATAGATCGCGTGGCCCATTCCATAGATTAATCCTTTATTATCAAACGCCTTCTTCTCCAGAAGATTGCAAAGATACCGGCGTACCTCATCCTCGTCCTTCCAATCCTTCACAACCTTCTTCATATCTTCAAACATCTGAGTCACCTTGATATTGGCTCCGCCATGCTTCGGTCCCTTCAGAGACGCAAGCGCCGCCGCGATTGTAGAATAAGTATCTGTTCCGGAAGAAGTAACCACATGCGTGGTAAATGTCGAATTATTTCCACCGCCATGATCCATATGAAGCACAAGCGCCATATCAAGAATCTTTGCCTCAAGCGCCGTATACTTCCGATCCTCACGAAGCATCATCAGGATATTCTCGGCCGTAGACAATTCCGGTGACGGCGCGTAGATGAACATGTCTTTCCCCTGACGGTAGTTGTATGCATGATAACCATATACCATCAACATCGGGAATTCACTGATCAGATTCAGGCATTGACGCAGCACGTTCGGCAGCGACGTATCGTCCGCCTTATCATCATAAGAATACAGATTCAGAATAGATCTGGACAGACTGATCATCATGTCTTTGCTTGGCGCCTTCATGATTACATCTCTCACAAAAGTCGGCGGCAGCGTACGGCGTTCCACCAGCATTTCGTGAAATACAGCCAGCTCCTTTTCATTTGGAAGTTCTCCGAACAGCAGCAGATATGTAATCTCCTCAAAACCAAAATGATTGTCTGATAAAAATCCTTTTACCAGATCCTTGATATTGTACCCGCGATAATAAAGATTTCCTTCACACGGAACTTCTTCCCCGTTCACCATCTTCTTCGCGCATACGTCGGAGATATTCGTCAGGCCCGCAAGGACGCCCTTTCCGTTCAGATCGCGCAAACCTCTCTTTACCTCATATTTTGTATAAAGTTCCTTGTTAATCTCATTTTTCTGTGAACACAGCTCAGCAAAATGTTCTATCTCCGGTGTGATCTCAAATAATGAGAATTCGTTTCTCCTCTCCATCAAATCTCTCCTCTCCATATCTTATAAAACAACAGTTACTTTATGTAAACGGCGCCTGAGAAGATCCCCTGTCATCTTCAGGCAGATGCCAGATTATTCTTGTATACCGACACATTCATTTTTGATAAACTTCGCTGAATATAAAGGGAAAGAACATTAATGTTCCAACCGGCTATCCGCCAGATAATCACTCAATTCAGCAAACTCTTCCAGAGTCAGAGATTCCCCCCTGACGCTTGCTCCTCTGCTCAGTCTCTCTACCGCCCGGATAATCGTCTCTTTTGAAAATGCCAGCTTGTCCGAATTATTCAGTCCGTTTACAAGCGTCTTGCGCCTCTGATTAAAAGAGGCTCTGATGATATCAAACAATAAATCTTCGTCCTTAACTTCTACCGGCGGTTTCTTATGGCAATCCAACCTAATCACCGCAGATCCTACCTTCGGTCTCGGCATAAAACAATTCGGCGGAACATTCGCCACGATGTAAGGACTGGCATAATACTGAACGGCTAACGACAGCGCTCCGTAATCCTTGCTTCCAGGCCCTGTCTGCATCCGATCCGCGACTTCCTTCTGCACCATAACCGTGATACTTTCTACTGGCACATGACTCTCGAACAATCCCATAATGATCGGCGTCGTAATATAATATGGGAGATTTGCCGCTACTTTCACTGGTTTTCCGCCATTTTCCTCCATTACAAGCTTATTGATATCTATTTTCAGAATATCCTCATTGATAATCTTCACATTTTTATATCCGTCAAGTGTGTCAGTAAGTATGGGAATCAGGTTTTTATCGATCTCTACCGCTATGACTTTTCCCGCTGTCTCCGCCAGATACTGCGTCATCGTGCCAATCCCCGGGCCGATCTCCAACACCATATCTTCTTTACTGATCTTGGCCGCATTTATAATCTTGTCTAATACATGAGGGTCAATTAGAAAGTTTTGTCCGAATTTTTTCTGAAATGAAAAATTATATCTTTGCAAAATCTCTATTGTATTCTGTGGAATCCCTAAGACTGATCTGTTCATGTATGCACTCCTGAAATTAAAGTGATGTGAAATATTATACAATATTTTTCTAATTTTTGATATAGCAAAAGGATTAAATAATAATTAAGAAACTATGAATTAATACTCCATAAAATTTGAGAATAATATGAATCTCCTGATTCTTCAGCATATTTCATTCTGCTTATGTACATACTTAATGTACTGACATATTCGTCTCTGAATGTGTCAGTACACTAGTCTCGAGGTGATAGAACATGACTTTTCAAGATGAATTTCCAATTGGATTTACTATGTCGCTGGCACAGCACACCGACATCCTTACACAATTCGCGTCGCTTTCGCCGGATGAGCAGCAACGCATCGTAGATGGGTCACGCCAAATGAAAAGCCGCGAAGAGATGCAGAATTACGTGGAAAATATGTTTCAGGGATAAGGCTATGCCTTATCCTTTTTGATAACTTCGAGGTTCACATGAATTTCTTAATTCAATTTTTGAGGTTCACATGAATTTCACAGATTCAATACTTGTGAATGGCCAAAACATTTAGTATAATGAATTTCAACAGGTTCTGTTCAGGCAATTATAAAAGAACCTGCCGCTTATTTAGGATACTAATACATACCGATATTGACGGATATATTCGAGCGATAATTAATACAAAGGAGGAATATCAATGGAATTATTTGACAAAATGAAAGAATCAATCACAATTGCCGGGCAAGGTGTTTCACAAAAAGCAAAATCAGCAACTGAAAGTGTCCGCCTCAGTAATATGATTAAGTCGAACGACAGAATGATCGACAAACTTACCTATCAAGTAGGAGTTCAATGCGTGAATAATCATATCAATGAACTTAATACAGAATATAATGCTCTCTTTTCTGAAATCCTTCGATTAAGAGCCGAAAACCAGCAACTTCAAGTTGAACTGCAGCAGGCGACCGCTGTAAATTCATGTCCTCACTGCGGTTTTAATAACAATGCAAACGCTAAATTTTGTGTCAGCTGCGGCGCACCTTTATTCACAATCCCAGCGCCTGCTCCTGCTGAAGGCGGACACTGCTGTCCAAAATGCCAAACAAAAAATGCCGATGATGCCAGGTTTTGTGTAGAATGCGGAACTCTGCTTTCACAAGCCGCACCGACTCCTGTTCCTTCACCGAATTCCTTCCAGAATCTTCAGGGAGCGTCTACTTCTGTTACGCCGTCCTATACAAACACTCCGGTTGTCAAAGAACGCTGCTGCCCAAGATGTGGATTTGCGAATACCGATGATTCAATGTTCTGTGTAGAATGCGGAACCCAGCTTCCGCCTACTGAATCAGTAATGAATTCAAGCCCTGTTACTGAACCAGTAATGAATTCAAATCCTGATTTTGAGACGATTGTGTCCCCAGAGCCGGTTCTTCCACCGACAGAAAATTCATCGCCGGATGCTGACTCCGTACCTGTATCAAATTCTTTCTCCGAGACGATCTCTGCATCGGCGTCAGAACAGTTACCGGAACCTGACTCCGCGCCTGATTCAGAGCCATCCTCTGAATCAGGTTCCGCATTAGTGTCGGATTCGTCCTCGGAAACCGTTCATGAACCAATACCAGAATCTTTTTCAGAGACGGATCAGACGTCTGCTTCCGAAACAACCGTCGCACGAGTATCTTTGGAAAAACCCGAGACGGCTCCGTCCGGCAATATCTGTAAGAATTGCGGCACAGTACTGGATGATGATTCTCTGTTCTGTACGGAATGTGGTACAAAACGAGAGCTTTAAATTTCTCTTTAAATTTCAGAAATGGTAAAGAAAAATGATAAAGAAGATTGCTGACCATTGACAATTCTCTGAAGTTAAAGTATAATAAACGTCGTTGAAAATATATTTCAATATTGTTTAAGTGTCTCTGTAGCTCAGGGGATAGAGCATTCGCCTCCTAAGCGAAGGGTCGGACGTTCAAATCGTCTCAGGGACGCTAAGGGTGCTGGAAATCAAGGATTTCCGGCACTTTCTCTTTTTGAAAAATCACATATGCATGATTCAAATTGTAAAAATTCTAAATGCATATTTAGTGAATATCCTGCTAATTGGTGGACGAACTATTATTTTAAGGATTCGAACAGTTGCTAATAGCCTGCTAATAAGAAATATTAGCCAAAAATCTGCTAATAAGGTAATCTTGATAATTCAATTCGCCTTTGTTCCAGCTTGTGCAATTAAATTACTCAGCATAGATGTTAATTCAGGGGAGTCCTGAAGCAGTTGTACAATATTTGTTACCTCTGGCGCCAATTTCTCTTCTTCAGGCGGAGTGATTTTCCGCAGATCACAATTAGCATAAAAAGCCTCTTCAAACCTTTGGGCATTGACCTTTCGATCTTCATCAAGAATATGTGCATATACATCTGTAATCATATCAATCTGTGCATGTCCGGTATCGCCCTGTGTTGCCTTAATATCCCCTTTGTTTAATTTCAATTTGTAAGTCGTACTTGAATGTCTGAGAGAATGAAAAACAACATTGGGAAGGTTTAGTTTTTCTTTTAACTTATTAAATTCCTTCTCTATAACTCTGGATTCGCATGGTCTGCCATTGGGTAAAGCAACGACCAGGTTATAGTCGTAATATTCATCGCCAAAGAACGATTTTACCTCTTCCTGTTCTTCTTTCCATTTTGTCAAAATATAGGCAACTGTTTTAGGAAGCCATACCTTACGGACGCTGGATTCAGTTTTAGGGGTTTTTAATATCAAATTGGTGCTGGTTCCATTCATCATAGAAGGAAAGACCTGAATAATATCTTTTTCATCCATAAACTGTCTTGCATCCTTGGATACTCTTGAAAGTTCCTGCATAATAATCACATGTGCATCATCAGCAGCTATATCAGCATCTGAGATGTGAACATTGTCCCACTGAAGGCCAATGATCTCACCCAAACGCAAAGAACATGCAAATGCCAGATTCATGGCTATATATAATTTTGGTTCTTTGCAGCCATCCAGAGCAGTACGAATCATTTCAGCATCCCAAATCTCTCTTTTCTTGTAATTGGTCTTTGGACGATTAGCCATTGGAAACGGATTCCTTGAGATCATCTCCCATTTTACAGCCTGATCAAAAGCACACCTTAAAACTTTGTGGACACTGTTAATAACACCAGATGTTACATATTCAGATCTTGGTTTCATATTTCTTTTCACCACTGATTTTGTCTTTTTAAGGGTCTGATAGTATTCATCAACTACTTTTGGAGTGATACTTTGTATTGGTAAATCCCCAATGATCGGATTGATGTAATTTGCTATCAGTGCACAATTTGACTCGTAGGTAGATAGTGCCCAGTGAGCACTGCCATAAATTTTGATGAAATCATATAAGAAATCTTTTACTTTAATATCCTTTGGTGGAATAAATGTTCCGTTTATTTGTTCTGACTCAATTTCAACTTTTCGCTTCTTGGCTTCTGCAGGTGTATTATATGTTTCCCACTTTTGCTTTTTCTCTCCCTTTTCATCCTCATAATAGTAAACAACAGAATATTTCTTCTTACGTTTAATAATCGTAGCCATACGTTTTCTCCTTTTTTAATTAGCTCCGCTATTCAGCCAGTCCTCAAAGGATCTTTTATTTATCCGTATGATTCTGCCGATTCGTTTTGAGATAAAGCAGTTCTCTTCACATAATTTATATGCTAATTTCTTGCTTATACCTAAAATGACGGCAATTTCTTGTACAGAGTAGGTCGTTGATCCTTCTGAATGTACAGCAGATGTTTCTTGGTTAGAATTTGCTGTCATATGTACTCCTTTCTTTTGACAGCATAGGTAACGTATAGCCAAAACTCCTCATATTTCTATTATACGTCCCTTTTGCTGCCTTGTAAATTTTAAATTATTAATGTTGTTGATCTTCCAGAAGCCAGTTCCTATGCCCTTTCCGGCCATGTATCCGGCGTTACTGTGTAATCTTTAAGCTGCAGGCGCGCGTCCATGCACACTATCTACAGCACCTGGTATCAATCTCCTGAAAGATGTATGAAATTGTCAAGGTTCGCAAAAGCACAATGAAGTCCTAATTATTTGTCCTTTCATATAAGTAATAGTGTCGAAATTCGGGAGATTGGAAAATTTTTGTAAGAAGTTGAAATAAATCAAGATATGATAAAAAAAAATCAAGAAAAACCGGATTACCTGGAGGCAACCCGGCAAGATTTCTTATTTTTCTTTGTTAGATAAGCGTTTTAAGAGAGGAATTATCGTCATCATGTCATCTTCGTCTAACTGCTTCAGAAGGTCACAAGCTTTCTGGTACAACGGAAGATTGTGTAATTCCTCGTCAAAGAACTGGTATGGCGTGATATTAAAGTACTGGCAGATCTCGTAAAACTGGCTCATGGACGGTAAGGAACGTCCGGAGCTGATATTCTGGATATAGCTTTTATTCTTCCCCAGATCCAGGCTCATCTGGTATTCTGATACATTTTTCTTAATCCGTAACTCCGTAATACGGTCTGCTACATACTTTTTATCCATTTTTCTACACCTCTCAAATTTATTTTATCCTATTTGATTATGTAGAATTGCGGAATATAGTAGTTATAAATACCGTATATATCAATATATGATTGATTATATCCGTATATTAGGTATATAATACAATAGAAAAAAGAAATTCACAAAATAAATGTGATAAACCTTGGGATATGATGATTGTTGGAAGGAGTAGATGCGAGTGAAAGTGATCGGAACTGCCAAAGAAATTGAATGGCTGAAGAACACTATACAGAACAACTGCGACCAATGCCCTTATATGGAGTCCTGCAGCGAGTCTGCAAAACAGGATGACCGGATGTATGGAAAGGTTCAGCATACATGTAAGGATTTTCTGGGAGAGACCATAGAATTTATCATAGAAAGTAACGTGTAGTACTGTATATTGTGTATGTATAAACAGATTGAACTATATATAGTATAAATAAAATTGACATCATCTATATCTTGTGTTACTATACTGGTATAGTTGATTTTATGCATGTCCCTTGTGGGGAAGCTTTCGGATTGTTAGGAATCCAGGAAGTAGAGGACAGAAGAAAAAGGAATCTGTCTGCATAAGCTGTTTATGTTTGTAAGGAGTGTCACCATATGCTGTTTCCGGCTTGCAGTGGCACTTTTTGTTTTTTAGGCTGGAAATGTTTATTAACATATCAGCCAGTTAGTGTGGAATGAATGGAGATAATCTCTGTTTCATTCCTTTTTTATTGCAATCATCCAAAAGAAATTGCTACAGGCTGATTTTATGGATAAAGTTGCCAAAACTGGCCAGCGTGCCGTTTATGGATAAAAAAATTTATTTAAGAAAGGTGGAAGAACACATGAATGAAACAAGAATCTATGCAGACGCATTTGAAACGAGGTTTGCAAGTCCAAAGGAAATGCTGGATTTTCTAGCAGAAAGGGCAAAGGCTGCCACATGGATCCGGAAGCCTACCAGGTCTCTCAGGCTGGTTCCAATCAGCCAGGAGGCGGCGCATATGGAGGATTCCTCTGGGTCAGACTGGGAGGATATCCTGAAGGATACGGAAAAGAATACCCAGCTGGCATTAAAGGTCAGAGGGGAAACCTACCCGGTACGGGACTGTGCCATTAAAACCATCCTGGACCGTGCAGGAATCTCTGGGGCTGGCTTACGGAAGCTGGAGAAGTCCAATTATGCGAAAGTAGTGAACTATTGCCTGAAGGTGGCAAAAGGCGATGCGCTGATCAAGATCGCGGACGGGAAAGTGTCTGCCGTACACGGCGGGGACAGCCATGATTACAGTATTCTTGATATGCGCGCAGTCTTTGAGACGACCATGCAGTATCTTGACGCGAATTTCAAAGGAAGCAGTTATATGGAAGGTTCCGGTGCATTTGACCATAATGTGACGAAGGCAGAGGCAAATCAGCAGATCCGGGAGACACTAAATCTCGGACAGTACCGGGATGATTACCAAAGACCGGCAAGACAGGAAAGAGATTTGGAATCGCCAGCGCCGGTAAACAGCGAACGGGCTTCGGATAGGGAAATCGATCAGACCTATTCCCAGATGCTTTCCATGCTTACATTATCGAGGAAGCATCAGGAAGATCTGCAGAAGCGTGGATTAACGTTAGAGCAGATTGCTGCACAGAGATACCGGAGTGTTCCGTTATTTGGAATCAAAAAGCTGGTGGAACGGTTGGCAGACAAGGGATGTACTCTGAGAGGAGTACCTGGTTTCTATCAAGGCGAAGATGGGGCTTGGAGTATCCATTTTACTGCAAAGAACTCTGGCATCCTGATTCCGATTCTTTCTATAAAAGGATTGATACAGGGATTCCAGATACGGCTTGATTTTGTGACAGACTCCAGAAAATACATCTGGCTTTCCAGCGCTAACTATCAGATGGGCGTTTCTTCCGGCAGTTCGGTGCATGTAATTGGGAATTTAGATGCTGAAACAATGTATGTGACAGAAGGGGCATTGAAAGGAACGATTGCCCATTATCTGTCCGGAGATACATTCCTATGTGCGCCGGGCGTCAATCAGTACCGGAGTATTCATCCTGTATTGGAAAGACTTTCAAGGAGAAATCTGAAGCTGGTTTATGAGGCGTATGATATGGACAAGAAAATGCAGGTGAACTGTAACGGGCATCACAAAAAATGCGGGGAATGCCTGGAAGCCGGTATACATGACTACTGCCCTTTTAAAATGAAAAAGAGGGAGATCATACAGAACGGTTGCAAGAAACTTTATGAAGGTTGCCGGAGCCTTTCCCTGCCGGTACAGAGGATGATCTGGGACATGGATGAGAATAGTGAATGGTGCGGCAGGATAAAAGGAATTGATGATTTTTATTATGCCACCAGGAGAAATATGGCGAAACAATAAAACGGGAGTATATGAAAAATAGAATTACATAAGCCAGAGGATACAATACTCTGGCTTTTCTACAGAAAGCATAAGAGTGTGTGTTTTCAAGAGAAACATTTATTTATCAGGAGGAAATCATACATGAGAAAAAAGAACGATTACGCATCTTTGATTTTACTGCTTGCTTCGCTTGCAGTCTTTGCATTTGCGGTGTGGAAACTGTTTGGTATTTATGCAGAATATCGTCAGGGAGCGGAAACCTATGAGGAACTGCAGGATTACATAGAGGAGCCAAAGGAAAATGACGATTCTTCAACATCAGGAGATACCACTTCAGAAGACGAGACAGAAGATGATGGAAGCGGTTATCTGAAGGTTGATTTTGCAGGGCTTAAGAAAGTGAATCCGGATGTTATCGCATGGATTCAGATTCCGGCTTTGGATATCAGTTATCCGGTGGTACAGGGAAAAGATAACTACTATTACCTGCACCATATGTTTGACGGACAAGAAAATAAGAACGGGAGTATCTTTGTGGATTATCATAATCAGCCGGATTTTTCAGACAAAAATACTATTGTCTATGGCCATAATATGAAAAACGGCAGTATGTTCGGCACGCTTGACCGTTATCAGGACCAAAGCCTGTACCAAGAGTATCCTTGCTTTTATATCTATATGCCGGGATCTATGTTGGAATATCAGATCATATCCTGTTATGCAGGCCGAAATGGAAGCGCTGGATATACATATTCTTTTCCAGAGCCAGAGGATTTCCAAAAGTTTGTGGATACAGTACTCGCCTATTCCGGTTATGATACGGGAGTAATAATAACTGATTCAGACCATATCGTGACACTTTCGACCTGTGTGAATACAGACAGGAATTACCGCTATCTGGTACATGGGAAGCTGGTACAGAAAACTCAGAATTAAAAGGAGAATCAGAAGATGATAGATTTAGAATACAGCTGTTATATGACGGAATTATTAATGAATAATAGACTGACGGAAAAATTACGTTCCCGCAGATTTGATGCGTTAAGAAAAATGAGGGGAATTATGGCTCAGTATGAAAAAGAAGGGTTTCTGCCGAAACTGGTTGAGACAGTATTTTGTAAAAAGGCTGATTTCATTATGAAGGCAAAGACGAAGACTGAACTGGAAGAGATTGTAAAACCGAGCATACCGAGGTATTCCGGTGGGACTTTTTATCCTGGCAACTCCTATCATGTGGAAGAGGAAGAACTAATCTTATGGTCAAAAACTTCTCTTAAAGCGCCGTTGATTCCGCAGGGATATAAACGGTATCAGGAATTATTTGAGAAATATGTTAAGGAAGAAGCAAGGAATGAAGCAGCGTAAAAGCATAATTGAAACAAAAAATGAAATGTGGTAGTATAAAAGAAAGGAAAGGCGGTATATGATAATGGAGAAGGAGAACCGTGAACATAAGGACAGTCTCTTTGTAGATCTGTTCTATCAGGATGAGACAGCAAAAACGAATCTGCTGAGTTTATATAATGCATTGCACGATACAGAGTATCAGGATGAGAATGTCATTCGGAAAGTGAAAATTGAGGATGTTCTGTATAAGAATTTTAAAAATGATATTTCCTTTGAAGTAGATGGGCAGGTGCTTGTCCTGGGGGAACACCAAAGTACCGTGAACCCGAACATTCCGCTTAGATGTCTGTTATATGTGGGGAGGGCGTATGAACAGCTGATCGATAAGAAAGCCCGTTACAGGACAACACTGGTCAAGATACCTACGCCAGAATTTTACACTTTTTACAATGGACAAAAAGATCAGCCATTAGAGCGGGAATTGAAACTGTCAGATGCATTTATAAATCCAGCGTGGAACAATTCCGCGGAATTAAAAGTGAAAGTTATCAATATTAATTCTGATAAGGCACATGAACTCCTCAAGAAATGTGACATATTGAGGGAATACAGCCAGTTTATTGATACGGTGAGAGCGCATTCCGGTGAAGAAAGCGCAATTAAGAAGGCAATCAGGGAATGTATTGACCGTGGAATACTGGCGGATTATTTAAAGCGGAAAGGAAGCGAGGTTGAAAACATGTTGATTGCAGAGTACAGTTACGAGGAAGATATTCAGGTGAAGCAGCAGGAAGCAAAACAGCAGGGAAGACAGGAAGGATTGATTCTGTCGGGAAGAATTTTTCAGACAGCGAAGAACAATCCTGATCTTACAAATGAGCAGATCGCGGCGGAAGTCGGCTGCGAACCAGAAGAGGTAGAAAGCACAAGAAAAATGTTTGGAATATAAAATGTGTGCAAATTAATGTGCTGCGCAAGGCAGCGAAGAATCAGAAAAATAGGGTGGGCATCGGCATTTTGGCTGGTGCCTTTTTCCGTGCTATATTCAGAATAATACTAACAGGACATGATCTGGAATAAAAACTTATCTGAACATGAATTTATAAGAAGCGGTTGCACTTTGCATATCTTACACGTACAGAGTATGTATCAATGACAAAGGAGTGGATGATATATGATTAAGAAATTAAGAGTTGCAGTAGACCACGGAAACCGGAATATGAAGACCTGTCATTTTATTTTTGCAAGCGGTCTGAATGTGTTAGATAAAAAGCCTGCCAGGGGCGAGCAGTATCTTCAGTACGAAGGAAAGTATTATACCCTCAGTGAGCAGCGGATTCCCTACCAGAGGGATAAGACTTTAGACTTCCGGTTCTTTATTCTCACACTGTTTGCGATTGCAATGGAGCTGGAAGGGAAGGAGCAGATTCAGCCGGAGGATGTGGTGCAGATCCAGCTTCCTATCGGACTGCCGCCGAAGCATTTTGCAGAGCTTTATGAAAAGTATGAGCTATTTTTCCGGGCGGAAGGCAAAGTATTGGATCTGAATTTTAACGGAAAGATTTATCACATCTGTATTCAGAAAGTCCGGGCATTTGTACAGGACTTTGCGGCTATGATGACCATAGGACAAGATATTATGAGTGTCCCGAAAGTAGTCGGCATTGATATCGGAGGCTTTACAACCGATTATCTCCTGATGAGGAAAGGAAAGCCGGATATGGGATATTGCGATTCCCTGGAAAAAGGTGTAATCACTATGTATAATCAGATTATCTCCAGTATCAACAGCGAGTATGACATGTTGCTGGAAGATACAGACATTGACAGCATCCTTGCCGGGAATACACAGTATTATGATGACAACGTGGTACGTATGACAGAAAGTATGGTGCAGGATTTTGCGACAGATCTTCTGAACAGCATCCGGGAGCGAGGGATTGATACCAAGACATCCTATACGGTATTTATTGGCGGCGGCGCTGTCCTGCTGAAGCAATTTCTTGAAAAATCAGACCGTCTGGGGAAATATCTGTTTATCGAGGATCTAAAGGCAAATGCCAAAGGATATGATCTGTTATACCGTGCATATGAGAATGGGAAGTGATAAATGTGGCAAAGAAAAATCCGTATGTATTTACCATTGGATTTGATGAAACAGATCTAGTCCATGTGCGGGCTGCCGAGATTCTGAACGGAACGAAAAAGAAGGCTCAATTGATTGCTGCCGCTATTTTAAGCTATGTGGATGGTGGTGATTCAAAAAGAATCCCCGATTTTCATGTGGAATCCTTTCAGCATCTATTGGAAAAGTTGATACAGAAGGAACTGGAAAAATCCATGGCCGGGTACTCAGCAGCCTCTGCTGGTAAGGAAAAGCAGTCTTCTGATTCGGTTTTGGATCTTTCGTCTGAAGAGAGGGAAATGGATGAAACCATAACCCAGAACATCATGGAGGCAATGGATACTTTTCGAAGGAACTAATCAGATTCATAAATATTAGATATAGATGTTATAAAAAGCAACAGAGAAAAGCAGTCCTATCACAAGCGGGGCTGCTTTTATCATATCCGGACATTTTTTTATCTTCTATCTAAACTCACAGATTTACCACAGATTACTCACAGATTCGTTTTTTATACTCAGAAACAATGGTTAAGTCAGTATAGGATGCAGAAAATAAAGACTATTGGTTCTGGGATACTGCGGATAAAAGACCCCGCAATGTCCCCAGTGCCAGGCGCTTTGTTTCATTGGAACACTGATTAAGTTCTGCGATAATCTGTTTCATGGTAGAATCCATGGGCTCGTTTTCACCATTAAAGACTGTATCTATGGATAGATTCTAATAAGATGCCAATAAGTACAGATTTTCAAACCGGGGATTACCGTTGTAATTTTCAATATCAGAGATGGTGCGGAGAGATACATGCACCATTTCGGCAAGAGCATTCTGGGATAGATTTCTTCTTAAGCGTTCTTCTTTTACTGCATCTCCTAATAATTTCTTAGCCATCATTTGTATCACCTCACTTAGTTCTTATATTTTACATGAGATATGCGCTATATGAAATGCGTTAAGATACCTGTTTTTGCGTATTATATTGCGTATTTGATGTGTAACAGGCAGGAAAACAAGGAATTCAATTTTATATATGGCAGGAAAGGAAAATGTGTAGTAAGTAGTTCGTTAAAAAAATCGTAACCGCATGGTGGACGTATGAGACTTTTAGACATGCAGTATATGATGTTCTAATATTTCATATAACACATGAAATTCGATTATCTTTTTATGCTGTCAGACTGGTAATATGCCGGTTTGGCAGTATTTTTTATGTTGAAATAGAGTTTGCCATGGCGTGCCATTGCCGTTCTCCACCCTTAAAAATCTTTGAAACAGATTGATTTTGAAGATTTTTGGAGGGAAAAATATGAATGAATATGATTATACAGGAAATAAAACAAAGAATTACTTTACTGCATATCTGCAGAAATGTATCCGGTGGAAAAGATGGAATTATCTGAAGAAAAAAGAAAAGATTGGCAGAGTAGAAAGTCCTTTAGAAGAATTTTTGGTGGAGTTTGATCCTTTGATAGATGAAATGCTGGAATCACGTTATAGAGAAGAAGTTCTTTCCAGAGAACAAGATGGACGATATCCAGGATGGAATGAATTATCAGATCAAAGGCTTACAGAAGCCCTACTGATGCTTCGGGAGGATGAAAGGTGTTTCATTTATCAACTTGTTTTTGAGGAAAGAACTTTTAAAGAGATAAGCTGCCTAAACGGGGTCAAAGAAGATAAAGTAAAAAGTATTTACTATTATGCTATTCATAAAATCCGTAAATGGATGGGAGGTGACTGATGATGGAATTTGAAAGGGTTTTATTTAGAGCCAAGCAAGGAGATGAGAAGGCTATAGAACAGATATTGGAGATGTTTCGGCCAATGTTAATCAGAAATTCTTTAATACGGGGAGTATTTGATGAAGATCTATATCAAGAGCTTGCGATAGAAACATTAAAATGTATACAGCGCTTTAAACAATTGGAGTAGTGGGATGAGAGATAAAAGACACTATGAACGAAATCGGGGACAGAATAGGATAACCTTCTTGTTAAACTGCTGATTTTGTTGTAAAAATAAAGTAACCTAATTGTAAAATTTTTATAAAAGGAGATTGATGAGATGGGAACAAAAAAGATGAAGAAGACTGCGGCAGTTATCATTGCAACAGCAACCGTATGTGGAATAACGGCGGGATGTACGCCGAAAGAAGAAAAAATTGAAGTGAATGCCTCCACTTCTCCATACGAAGATATGGTGGATTATTTTGAGCAGGAAGGATTCATTTTGGAGGACTGCGAACCGGTTGATATCAATGAAACAACAGGATATCTCACAGACAATACAAACGGAGAGTTTACTGAGACGAAAGTGGCGGATAAAGCATATGATTATGATGGACTCTGGCTGTTCTGGTGGGATCAGGAAAACAAGACGGATTTATATGGCAACTATGAGTCTATGGCTGCTAACAAGGGAACGATAGTCCTTGCCGGAGGCGCCGCGGTTCTTGAGACGGAAGCGGCAAACGGAGCTTATGCGATTGCATTTTCAGAGGACTATGAAAAGAAACAGGACGCGTCCAAAGCGTTCGAAACGCTGGAAAACGAATAGCAGCTTCAATATAACTGTGAAAGTACAAAAGCAGATGCTCTGAAATTAAGAAAAGGCAGGGAAACAATATGGAACGGGTTTTTGGAAAAGACAGGGGCAGCATGGGAAGCTTTTTTCGCATGCTGCAGAAGGCAAGACTTCCTTATCTGTGGATTCTTGCATATATTGCCATTACAGCTCTTCTTACCAACGTAGGAATCAGCGTAACGGAATACACGGCCGAACTGTTTGCCGGAAATGTGAATTTTGGCACCGTGGTTCTTCCGTTTTTGGCTTTTACATTACTATCCCAGCTGATCAGTTCGGTCAGTAAGATTATGAGTAACTTGTGTGTTGCGCGAATTGACCGTAATATCAGGAAAATGATCTGGAGTAAGACCGTCAGGCTGCCGCTCCGATATTACGAAAAAAATAAGCCCAAAGAAATGATTTCCCGTATTACAACGGATATCACGGCTATCAGTCAGCTAATCATGCAAGTATTTGTTGCTATTCTCACTTCCGCGTACACGCTGGTCATTACGCTTGGAAAAATCGGCTCCTACGACCAGAAGCTGATGATTGCTCTGATCGCGGTACTTCCGCTGAATTTAGTCATTGCATTTGTTATGGGAAAGATGAAGTTCGGAGTGTTGGATCTGGTAAATCAAAAAAATGCAGAGCTGACACAGACGATTGCAGAAAAAACCAATAATCTTCTTCTCATCAAATCTTACGGAAAAGAAGAAAAGGAGCTTCAGACAGGGCAGGAGAAGATGAAAGGGTTCTATAAGAGTTCGATTTTGAATGCGTGGCTGGGATTCGCAACTCCGATGTATGCATTGGTGGGCGCTATGCAGTTTATTGTGATCGTGATGGTAGGCCGAAGCTTTTATTCATCCGGCGCATTGACTCTTACCCAATGGATTGCCTATTATGGATTCGCGGTGAACATCGTTAATCAGCTCAGCGCTTACTGTGTATATTGGACAACCTTCAAGGGTTCCCAGGGAGCGACCAGAAGAGTAGCCCAGATTATGGAAGAAATGGAAGAAGACGTAGAAGCCGGCGAGCATGTGGAACGTCTCAGCGGCGATATTGAATTAAAAGAGGTTGATTTTTCTTATGAGGAGAAACCTATATTCGATAAACTCAATTTGAAGATACCGGCGGGACGTGTGACGGCGCTTATCGGACCGTCAGGAAGCGGAAAGACGACGCTTCTGAATCTGGTGGAGCGTATGTATCCGGTTTCGGGAGGTAAGATTTTATTTGGGGGCGAAGATACAGCGCGGTATTCGCTCAAGAGCTTCCGAAGCGAAATCTCATACGTAACACAGGAAAGTACATTGTTTGCAGGAACGCTCCGCGACAATATCCTGTTCGGGATTAAGAGAGAAGTCACGGATGAAGAACTGGAAAAAGCATGTACGGACGCAGAAATCATGGATTTTATCAGGGAACAGCCGGAGGGCTTCCAGACGGATGTAGGCGAGCAGGGCGACAAACTTTCCGGCGGACAGAAACAGCGGATTGCTTTTGCGAGGGCGCTTCTAAAACAATCGGATTATCTGTTTATGGATGAGGCGACCGCGGCTATGGACATCCGGGGAAAAGATCAGGTGTGGAAGAGTGTGAAACGGCATATGGAAGGTAAAACCCTGCTTATGGTTGCCCACGACAGACAGACCGTACAGAAAGCAGATTATATTATAGTAATGCATAACGGAAAGATTATCTGTCAGGGAGAACCGGAGGAAGTATATGCCGAGAATACATATTACCGAGAATTAATAGGAAGTGAGGGACAGGGCAGATGAAAAACAACAAACATGTAATATCGTTTTTTCTGAACTTTTACAGAAGGCTTTCGATCCCCTGGTGGCTCTACCTGATCGCATTCGGAAGCGGCGTGGTTTATGCCGAGATCGGAATGAGAGTATCGGAGTATCTGGTCCGTGTGAACAAGGGGGAACTATATAATTCTGTTATTTTAGGTTATGTGTTTTTTACGATTTTTAATGCATTGCTGGGATTTTTGCGGCCGCTTGTGGAAGAGTATGCCAATCAAAAAGTGATCCTGCGGGTAAGGTTTTCAATGTGGAGGAAGATCCTGCATCTTCCGATGGATCAGTTCGGAAAGGAACAGCCGTCCTCGCTGGTGTCGGCCGTTACGAACGACGTAACTCAGGCAACTCTGGTGATCAGCGGAATATTCTCAGGAGCTACGTCGTTATTCGGATTTGTCCGCGCCTGTATGATCTTGTATCAATACAATTCGCCTCTCGCAGCATACCTTCTGCTCTGCATACCGGTTGCGGTGGCAATGTTTATTATCGTCGGCAAGCTGCAGTTTACCATAATGAAAAAGCGTTATGCGGCGTTGAATGAAATGACCACATTTTTCTCCGAACACCTGTCGGCCGGGAAATATGTAAAAGCGCAGGTAATGGAAGAAAAAGAACTGGAAAGCGGATATGCGGCAATTGATTCACGGTATAAGGCAGATATATACTATGCTTTCATGGAGCAGATTCAGGTTCTGACCAATTCCCTCTACTCCCTTCTTACGACTGTTGTAATGGCAGTGGGCGGTTCCAGATTGATTAACGCCGGGAAAATGGAAGCCACAGGGATTAATATGTTCAGCACCTATATGACGCAGGTGAATCTCTATATAGCGGAGCTTTTGACGGTGTGGCAGAACGTGATGGGCTCGAAAGGCGCGCTTGTCCATGTCGGGGATATTCTTGATATGGAAGAGGAGCATACGGAAAAAGGCAATTCCTGGACAGAATCTGAGAACAGAGATATTGTGTTCAAAAACGTGAACTTTGGATATGGGAGCGAAAAAGAAATCCTTCATGACTTTTCTGTTTGCATTCCGGGAGGAAAGACGACGGCAGTGATCGGTGATAACGGTTCTGGAAAATCTACGGTCATGAAACTGATACAGGGATTCTACCAGCCTGATTCGGGAGAAATATGGGTTGGAGGAAACAGGATAAGCGAAACGAGTCCCCGGGAATGTCATAAAAAATTTGGCTATGTACTCCAGAACAATCCGCTGATGTCAGGTACGATCCGGGATAATATTCTGTATGGCACAGAAGGAGAAGCGCCGGAGGAAGAGATGAAAAAAGCGGCCAGAGAAGCCAGAGCGGATTCTTTTATAGATGCACTTCCCAAAGGATATGATACGACTCTTGGAGAGGCGGGGAACCGTTTGTCAAGCGGTCAGAAACAGAGGATTGCCATTGCCAGGGCATTAATTGCGAAGCCGGAGTATCTGATACTCGACGAGGCGGGGGCGAGTCTGGATCATGACACATATATGAAGATCTATCATGGCATCAGGAAGAAGATGGAAGGCAATACGATTGTTTTCATCGCCCATGATATGCGTGAGATTGCAGAAGCAGACTATCTGGTCGTTATGCATCACGGACGTCTTGAAGCCTGCGGAACCCATGAAGAAGTATTTGCCGTAAGCAGGACTTATCAGGAATATCTGCAGTCCGCTGAGGCATCTTAAAAGAAAGAAGGAATGATTATGAAGAAATTTACGATTGTGTCTTCCCTGCTTTTCGTGTTACTGTTTTGTGGGATGGTGGGATATGTGGCGTTGTCCGAAGACTTTACGCCTCCAAAGGAGGAGGAAGAAACGGCCGTGCTTGAAGAAGAAGACAGGGAAGCGCCTGTCTGGAATAAGACAGTGGATGAACTCGTCTCATTTCTAGAGGAGAAGGGGCTGATCCATGCAGACAGTAAAGTGACGCTCAGTGCGGAAGGGCTGTGTACGCTTGCGCTAAAGTATGACGGAGCCGAAATATACTGGTGGGATCTGGAGAATCTGGATCCGGAATCTGACGAGTATCAGGCATATGAGAGTCTCAGGACAAAAGGCGAGATAGATTTATATGGAGCCGGTACGATTATCATGCCGAAGAAAAACGGTCCTTTTGCACTTTTATTAACCTATTATGAAGGCAATGTGCAGGCGTTAGAAAAAGCGTTTGCAGAATTTGGTCAGGAGAATTGATTGATGAAAATGAAGCTTGTTCTGGTAGAAAATGATGAAACATTGTGTACAGAGCTGAAAGAATTACTGGCGTTTTATAATGTATTTGACATTGTGCATACCTTTGACGGAATCAATGAAGCCAATAAATAT
The DNA here is from genome assembly GCA_910585725.1 of uncultured Dorea sp. GTDB lineage: Bacteria > Bacillota > Clostridia > Lachnospirales > Lachnospiraceae > Sporofaciens. The sequence goes on from CAJUFA010000016.1 coordinate 58,600, forward strand.
ATCTGCCTGAACGAGGTGGACGCGGTATTTATCAATATCAGAACAGGGAATCCAAGATACAGCGGGGACGGCTCTTTTCTGGCATACAATCTGTCCCAGATAAAGCCGGACGTCCTGGTGGCGCTGTATTCGGAAGAAAAGTTAGAGGCGGGGCTGGTATTTGACTGCTGCTGCGATGAATACTTTCGGCTTCCGTTTGATAACCGTGTGCTTCAGCGGGTGGTTAAGCGGCTGCAGTATTTGTTTGAGCTGCTCCAATACAAACGGTTATCCGTGAACCGTTCTATGATGATCAAGACGAGAAACGGATATCAGCTTGTGGATATTGATAAGGTTCTCTTTATCGAACGGACGGACCGAAAGAACAAGATGGTGATGGTGGACGGAAAGGAAATGCTCCTTTCCGGATATTCTATGAACGAATTGGAACAGATTCTGGAAGGTTATAATTTTTACCGGTGCTACCAGTCTTTTATCGTGAATCTTTCCAAAGTATCTTATGTCCGGGCGGATAACGAAGCGAAAAATTTTGCTCTGATTTTCGACGGATATGCGGGGGAAGTCATGGTGAGCCGCGAGAAATATACGGAAGTGCTCCAGCTTTTAAAAAGTAAATATGCGAAGCTTACGCTTTAGGAGGAGAAAGATGAAGTCAAAAGTTTTATCGTTTGCCGAGTATGATCAGGTGGATATCAGTATGTACAAGAAAGTATTCAAGCTTGACGAGAAGGCGTACAAGAAAGAAATAGATTTTATAAAGAACAAGAACAGCACATGGGAAGAAGCGGGGGAAGTTACGGACGGAGCGCTTATTGTATGCGACATGGAATCGGCAAATCCGTTTTTTAGCAGAGAGGACCTGAAAATCATGGTAGGACAGGGGTTCTTTCACAAGAAGCTGGAAGCGATGTGCGTCGGGCTGAAAAAAGGGACGGCCGGTGTGCTGGACGTCGACGGGGAGAAAGTGACCGTAACGGTTCGTTCCATTCAGCAAAAAAAGATTCCTGTGATCACGGACGGGATGATAGAAGCTCTTGGAATTGAAGGAGTGAGCAATGTAGAACAATATGAGGCTCGTCTGATCCGGGAACAGAAAAAAAAGATTGCGGAAAACGAGGGATACGAAGCCGTTCAGTATGTGATGAACAAAGTATTTGAGGCCAGTACGTTCGATCTTAAGAAGGCTGACTGGAAAGAAATGACAGATCATGAAATTAAGAGATTGAAGGAAATCTCCAGAGAACAGGGGTTGAATCTGGAAACCATGACGCCAGAGGAATTTGAAGGGAAGATGCCGTTCTCAAGCTATCATGAATTATTCGCAAGCGTGCAGAACGATTCATGGGACAGGCTCTGCGGCTATCTTCTGGGGCGGGAATACGCAGAAAAAGACGGCGTCGGATATACGATGGAGCAATACCGGGACGATATGGAAGAGTACGTGAAATTCTGGCATGAAACGAAAGAAAATGCAGAAAAGATCAATACTTATGAATATTCGGAAATTATGTTTTATGTAAATTATTATTACAATAAGGTAAAAGAATACGTGACAGAGAATTTTTTTAAGGAGGAAAAGTAGATGGCAATTCAATATGCGGATGATGAGAGTTTTAAGAAGCAGATTAAGGAAGGGTTTGTGATCGTGGATTTCTTTTCCGCAACATGCGTACCGTGTAAAGCCTTTTCCCGTATTTTGGAAGAGCTAGACGCGGAGCTTCCGTTTATCAATATCGTGAAAGTGAACACCACAGATTATCCGAAGCTTGGCAAAGAGAATCGTATTTTTGCGGTTCCAACCGTTCAATTCTACAAAGACGGTGAAAAGAAGTTTGAGAACGTAGGCGTGATGGAAGTTGAGGAAATAAAAGAGAAGATTACAGAATTCATGTATTAAGAGGGAACGGATATGGAAATCGGGGAAAAAATCTATGGATTTGAAGTTAAAGAAAAGAAGTATGTGCGGGAGGTCGAAGGAGATATTATTCAGATGGAGCACCTGTCAACCGGAGCGCAGGTCGTCGTCATAGACAATCAGGACGTTAAAAAGAGCTTTCTGGTTGGATTTCGGACCATACCAAAGGACAGTACGGGAGTTTTCCATATTCTGGAGCATTCTGTGCTGAACGGTTCCCGCAGATATCCGGATAAAACGATGTTCGTCAATCTGATGAAACATTCCATGGCAGAATTTGTTAATGCAATTACATATCCAGATCATACGGTATATCCCTTTTGTACAGAGAATGAGAAGGATTTTATGAATCTGACGGACGTTTACCTAAACGCGGTATTTTGTCCGAATGTTCTTACGGATAAAGAGATCTTCGAACAGGAGGGCTGGCATTTTCAGTACGAAGACGGAAAAGCTCCGGAGATTAACGGCGTTGTCTATAATGAGATGAAGGGAGTTTTCTCGTCCCTGGACAGCATATTAGAGGATGAAATGTCTAAGGCAATGTTTCCGGAAACGGCTTATCGTTTTGTTTCAGGAGGATTCCCGGATACGATTCCCGCGCTATCTTATGAGGAATTTCTGGAATATTACAGGACATTTTATAATGCTTCCAACTGCTGTATTGTTCTATATGGGAAAATGAATACGGAACAACTGTTTGAGTATATTGACAAAGTTTATCTGGGAAAAATGAAACGCTCAGAACCTGCGAAGCCGGTTATGCTGCAGAAACCCGTAAAGGGAATCCGAAATAAGCTGTATGATAAGGAGAAGTTCGGCGATCAGGGTGTGTTTGCGTCATGCACCTATAGTCTGGGTGATTTTGACAACCGGGAACGTATGAATGCAGTCTATATCCTTATGCAGGCGATTATGGGGGAAGACGAGGCGCCGATGAAGAAAGGGCTTATTCAGAGCCTGGGAATCCCGGAGATTCAGTATTTTATCATGGATGGTATCAGACAGCCCTATCTTGCCGTTAAAATAAAGAATACGGACAAAGAAACTGCCGGCCGGTTGAAAACGGTTATCACAGAACAGGCGGACAGACTTTGCAGAGAAGGAATCGGAGAAGAGGTATTGGTTTCGGCGATCAACCGTCTGGAATTTTGGATGAGGGAAAAAGGCGGGGGCCAGCCGGAGGGAATTGAATATGTACTGGATATTGCCGGCGGATGGGCGCAGGGAATCGGACCTTGCGAGATGATAGAATTTGAAGAAACATATAGGAAAATGAGAACCCTTGTAAAGGAAGGATACTTTGAATCACTTCTGAGGGAAGTCCTCCTGGAAAATGATCATGAGGCAGAGGTTTCCCTGGAACCTCTTGAAAAGGCCGAAGAGAAGAGGCAGACAGAAGAAGAGACAGAAGACCTGCCGGGTCTGTCTGCGGATGATCTGCTTCATAAGAAGGAGGAGCCGCTCACAAGGGCAGAGGAAGAATCCGGTATTACATATTTGAAACAAGAGATCCCTTCAAAAGGAGTGGCATATCAAAGCTGCTATTTTGATATCAGTGATCTGGAGCCGGAGAAAGTTCCTTATGCGAAGCTGCTTTCGGAACTTCTGGGAGACCTTCCTACGAGAAAGCATAGTCTGGAAGAATTAGTGATTGAGAAGAATATGTGGCTTGGAAATGTAAGGGCTTATCTGGAAGCGTACACCAATACAGATGATATCCGGCATGTCAGGCTTAAATTTGTGATGGATATCAGCTGTCTGGAACAGAATCTTCTGAGAGCGGTAAAACTGGGGGAAGAGCTGCTGTATGATACCATTCTGGAGCATCCGGAGATTATTCTGAAAAGGATCAGGCAGAGCAGGATGGAACTGGAAAGGGGATTTGTTACCAGTGGGAACAGCTATGCGTCCGGACGTGCGGCCGCACACTATATGCCGGAAGGAGCGGCAAGGGAACGCTATAACGGAATTCACTATTATCAGTTCTTAGGAAAGCTTCTGAAGAACTTTGACGCGGACCAGGGGCAGATTATCCGGGAACTTAAGAAAATTCAGGAGAAGCTTTGCCGTAAGTCTAATCTGGTGATGAGTTTTACAGGCACAGAGAAAGCTTACGGCGATTTCCGCCAATTGATCGCAGCTTCCGGGTTCTGCGGCAGTGCAAGGGAAAGGGAACCCGGATGGTATCAGGATAAATTGCTTCCCGGGAAATCAGAGGCATTTATCATTCCGTCGGAGGTATCCTATGTTGCGCTTGGAGGAATCGGGGAATATACCGGTGAGGATTATCTTCTTGGCAGAATGGTGAGCTTCGATTATCTGTGGGCAAAGATCCGCGCTGAAGGAGGGGCTTACGGCTGCCAGATGTCTGTACTCCCAAATCAAAGCTGGACCATGAGCTCCTATCGAGATCCGAACGTAAAAAGAACGATAGAAACCTTCCGCAACACTTCAAGTTGGCTGAAAGATCTTGAATTAGGAGAGCAGGAGCTTCTGAATTATAAGATTGGCGCAGTTGCCGGATATGACCGGACTCCCAAAACATATGTACAGGCAAAACGAATGGATTCCTGGTATCTGCGGCAGGAAGAACCGCAGGTCAGGGCAAAGGTCAGAGAAGGGTTGTTAAAGGCGTCGGAAGAAGATTTGAAAAACAGGCGTCAGGTGATGGAGAGCTTTGCAGGAGAGGGAACCGTATGCGTTCTTGGAAACAGAGCGAAGATCGAAGAGGCGGCCGGCCAATTCGACAATGTAACGGTACTGATGGAGTAAATATAAGGAGAAACGATAAAGATGGAGAATAAGGATATCTGGCTGACATATAGTGCAAAAGAGAAAGAAGAACTTCATAAAATTTGTGAATTATATAAGTCCTGGCTGGATAAAGGGAAAACGGAAAGAGAATGTGTGGAACTGGCGGTAGAGCTGGCAGAAAAGGCGGGATATCATAATCTTGAGGAATACCTGTCAGAAGAGAGACAGATCCAGAAAGGGGAAAAAATTTATGCTGTCTGCATGAAAAAATGTATTGTGCTCTTTAGAATGGGAGCAGAGCCGATCTCGGCAGGGATGAATATTCTTGGCGCCCACATCGACTCTCCGAGAATTGATATAAAACAGAATCCGCTTTATGAAAAAGATGATTTTACATATCTGGACACACACTATTACGGGGGCATAAAAAAATACCAGTGGGTAACTCAGCCGTTAGCGCTTCATGGAGTGGTTGTCAAGAAAGACGGAAGCTGTGTGAATATCAGTATCGGTGAAAGAGAAGATGAACCAGTATTTGTCATTACGGATCTGCTGGTCCATCTGGCTTCAAAGCAACTGGAAAAGAAAGCGGGAGAAGTCATCGAAGGAGAAAAACTGGATATCCTGGTTGGAAATTGTCCGATTGAACGGGATGAGAACTTGAAAGAAGAAAAAGAAACGGTGAAAGCCAATGTTCTGAAAATCCTGGAGGAAGCTTATGGGATTAGCGAAGAAGATTTTGCTTCTGCGGAACTGGAAATTGTACCGTCAGGAAAGGCGAGAGATATAGGATTTGACCGCAGTATGATACTGGCATACGGGCAGGACGACCGTATCTGTGCATTTACTTCTATCATGGCTATGTTGAGTGTAGAAGACAGCAGTCGTACGGCGTGCTGTCTGTTAGTGGACAAAGAGGAAATCGGAAGCGTCGGCGCGACAGGAATGCATTCCCGTTTTTTTGAAAATGTGGTAGCTGAGTTGCTTGTTTTGACAGAAGGAGAGTCGAACATTAAGGTGAGAAGAGCGCTTGCAAATTCAAAAATGCTTTCTTCCGATGTGAGCGCGGCGTATGATCCGCAATTTGAAGAAGTGTTTGAAAAGCGCAGCGCGGCATATCTAACGAAGGGGCTTGCATTTAATAAATTTACAGGAAGCCATGGTAAAAGTGGTTCCAATGACGCGAACGCCGAATATCTGGGAGAAATACGCCGAATCATGGAAGAAGCCGGGGCGGCGTACCAATTTGCGGAATTAGGCAAAGTAGATATTGGGGGAGGCGGTACGATCGCATATATAATGGCTAATTACGGCATGGATGTTGTTGATTCAGGCGTGGCGGTGCTGAATATGCACGCGCCATATGAAGTGAGCAGCAAATCAGATATTTATCAGGCGGTGAAAGGCTATAAAGCATTTTTGAAGTGGAGATGTGAGAATGAAAAGAGAGGATAATATTTATCAGATATATGTGCAGATTCTGAAAGAAGAACTGGTTACAGCCATGGGATGCACGGAACCCATCGCGATTTCTTATGCGGCGGCAAGAGCAAGGGCGGTATTAGGGGAATTGCCGGAAAAGATTGTAGTGAAGGCAAGCGGAAGCATTATTAAAAACGTAAAAAGCGTTGTTGTTCCGAATACCGGAGGTTTAAGAGGAATAGAGGCTGCAGCCGCAGCCGGCGTTGTCTGTGGAAATGAGAACAAAAAATTAGAAGTTCTTTCGGAGATAGAGTCGGAGAACATAGAGCGTATTAAAGGTTATTTGGGACAGGCAGATATCAAAGTTGAATATCAGGAGACAGGGCGTACATTTGATTTGTCCGTATGTGTTTATAAGGAACATTCCCAGGCAAGCGTCAGGATTACAGATTATCATACCAATATTGTTCAGATAGAAAAAAACTGGGAACTCATCCGTGACGATTTGAAAGATGAGAAAATAGAAAAAGCGAACAGGGACGTTCTTTCCATGGAAAATATATGGGAATTTGTCCGATGTGCAGATATTGAAGATGTGAAAGAAACCCTGGATAAACAGATAGAATGCAATATGAAGATTGCCAGGGAAGGTATACGCGGAAATTATGGGGCAAATATCGGAAGTATACTGCTCAAAATGGAAGGTGATTCTGTGCAAGTACGCGCAAAAGCGATGGCAGCAGCCGGTTCTGATGCAAGAATGAACGGCTGCGGACTGCCAGTCGTGATCAATTCAGGAAGCGGCAATCAAGGCATTACCTGTTCTGTTCCGGTATTGGTTTATGGAGAAAGTCTGAACTGTGATATTGAGAAGATTTATCGGGCATTATTGTTATCTAATCTTACGGCTATTTATATAAAAGCAGGAATCGGGACATTATCTGCATATTGCGGGGCGGTCAGCGCAGGCGCCGCCGCAGGAGCGGGAATCGCTTATCTGCATGGAGGCGGGTATGAGGAAATCAAGCATACGGTCGTGAATGCGCTTGCAATCGTATCCGGCATAGTCTGTGACGGCGCAAAAGCGTCTTGCGCAGCGAAAATCGCATCATCTGTAGAAGCAGGAATTGTCGGGTATTATATGTATCTGAATGAACAGGAATTCTGCGCGGGGGAAGGGATTGTGGCGGAAGGAATCGATCGGACGATTGAAAATATAGGAATACTCGGCAAGGAAGGAATGAAAGAAACGAATAAGAAGATTATAGAGATGATGATAAAATGAAAAAGAGCACCAGCGAAAAATTAATGAATTTATTGGGCGTTGCAGCCGGGAATGCAATATTGGCGCTTGCCGTGGTTGCTTTTATTGTTCCGGCAGGGATTCCGATGGGAGGAGCTACCGGCTTGGGAATTGCCGGGAATCATTTTTGGGGAATTCGGACTTCAATCATCGTCTTTAGCTTGAACAGTATATTGCTTATCATAGCATGGTTTATTCTGGGAAAAGGATTCGTAAAGAAAACTTTATTGAGTACATTTATCTATCCCTTATTTCTTGAACTGTTACAGAAAATTCCAGGAATCACAACTATGACAGACAATATACTGTTGTCTGCCATTTTTGGAGGACTTCTTGTAGGCGTTAGCATGGGGATTGTGGTAAGGGTCGGAGGATCGACGGGGGGAACGGATATTATTGCCCTGATAGCAAACAAAAAAACTTCCCTTTCAGTCGGCGTCACGGTGTATATGGTAGATTTTGTGGTTTTAGGCATACAGGCTTCTTTCTCTGATATGGAGCAAATACTTTATGGGATTATACTGACTCTTTTGGCAACGGTTGTGATTGATAAAGTTGTTCCGAATGGAAAGGTCTCTATGCAGGTGATGATTATTTCAAGAGAGTATAAAAATATTCAGGAAAAAATATTGCAGGACATAGAAGCCGGAGTGACGCTTTTTCACATACAGACGGGATATAGCGGTGAAGAACAGAAAGGAGTTATGTGTGTAATTCCAAGACACAAACTATTTGCTTTGAAAGAGATGGTCTGTGAAACAGATCCGTTTGCGTTTCTTACCATTAATCAGATTAACGAGGTGAATGGTCAGGGATTTACCAGAGAACGTATTGCATATGAAGAACTCAAAAAGGAAATAATATAAACTCCGGGAGGTTCAAATGGCAGCATTTATTGCACCTGTCAAGATTTCTATCCTAAATCCATTTTAGGCTTCTTGTATCAAGATTTAATAACGGACTTCCATTGCTGGTATGTATAAATTCGATTATCTTAAATAAGGTTTTCAAAAATATATGAAAAAAGAAACGATGAGTTACATTAGGGGACAATTAGATGATTCCAAAAGAAATTTGTAAAGACTATATTATAGAATATAAAAATTTAATCATAAATTTACGTTGTAGATTGGTAATGGTTTCCGGTCATTTAGTTACATTATATCCTAAAGAATTTGCAATGCTTTGTCTATTAGCTAATTATCCTGGGTGGGTGTTTACAAAAGAGCAAATTTATGAAGAAGTGTATGGTGATATATTACCAATATATGTTGATAATACTATTTATTGTCTAGTATATAGTCTGCGCAAAAAATTAGAAGCAAATTCAAAATATATTCAAACGGTAAAGGGTGTTGGATATAAATTTGTAATTTCAGAAGAGTAAGCTATTTTAGGATTTTAGGTTGAATGTAGCGTTTCCACTTTGCTATACTTTTTGGCATAGCAGAAAACAGGTGGAAATCCTGTACCAAAATGTATACATGACGGCTTTTGGCATATACCGGAGAAAGTGTGGACATTTTGGTATAAATCATGGAGACGGTTACCAGTTTATAAGAATAAAAGAAAAATGAAGAATCCCGGAGGAGTAATCTTCCGGGGATTTTTTTGACTTAGAAGGTTGCGTTTAGTGCTGTCTGCCGTACAGAACTGGTAGAAATATATGAAGAAGCACGGTTTGGTATGGTGCTTTATGGGGATGCGGAAGAATGGCTACGTATGGTTATCATCGAACCAGTACACGGGATCAGCATCTTGACAGGGGGATTCATGAGATTCAAATATTTTGCAAGGAGCACGATTTGGAACTGGAAAATATCTTCACGGACCAGCAGACGGGTAAAAACTTTAATAGGCCGAGATACACGGTTCTTGTGGAAGATGTTCTTCGGGAGGGAGATATCCTGCTCGTAACAGAGCTGGACCGGTTAGGCAGGAATAAGCGGGACACTATGGAGCAGATCCGGAAACTGCAGAGCAGGGATGTCCGGCTGATGGTTCTGGAACTCCCGACAACACTGATGGATCTGTCTAAGATGGATAATTCCATGGCGTGCCTGATGATGGAGACGATTAACAACATGATGCTGGAGCTTTACGCTTCAATCAGCGAATCCGAAATCCAGAAGAAGGAAAAACGCCAGCGTGAAGGTATCGCCATGAAGAAGCTCCGTGGAGAATGGAGTGACTATGGACGGCCGCCAGCGATCAAAGAAGAGGACTTTGCCAAGGCTTACCAAAGAGTGACTGCAGGTAAGATCACACAGGCTGACTTGAAGCGTGAGTTGGGCTTATCTCACACTACTTTTTATCGCTACCGGAAAAAATATTTTGAAAAAAATCCGGAAATTTTCCAATCTCAGGAAAAATGACACTATTACTTATATGAAAGCAAAATTTTTAGAGGAGGTAATAGCGTTATGAGTGAGAAAAGAGAAGGAGCATTGTTCTATGATAAGGAAAGCGGACGGTATGATATCCGGTTCGGTCTGGATTCGTATTACGGTGGGCTGCACTGTGGGGACTGCTTTGACCTGAAGGTGGACAATGCCTGGGTTTCGGCCAGGATTGAGATGGGGGATGAATGGTATCTGGCAGGACTGCCCCGGATGAGCCTTGACGGACTGATTGTACGGATGTAAGGAGGACATATAGGTGTTTGTGAAATGGATAGGTCAATGGAACAGGTACTTATGAGGTTTGAAGCAGATTATGATGTTGTGCTGGAGTGTATTCAGGAAGTATATGGTCTGGAAGGCGATAACCTGCGACTTGGAAAAGATTTCCACAGGACAATGGTGTTTCCCTTTATGAAAATGCTAGAGCGGCACTGCAGCGGCATTCAGGTGGAGAACTTACATAAAGTATTGTGGGAAGTCTATCAGGAGAGTACGGGCGGAAAGGATTTTCTGGAAAAGGCAGACATCACTCTGAAGCCATATTGCAGGGAAATATCATCGTCAGAACAAAATTCATGTATTTGACTGCTCTGCTTTATATGAACGCAAAGCTACAAAAGAAAAATTCCGGCCAAGGTTAATCCTCGACCGGAATTTTTACTTGCCATAGCATACGAAGGAAGCTGCCAGTGGCAGGTTCTGTCGTTGGAATAATCGGCAGTTGATTTTCCCGGCCTGATTACATACAATATGATTATTAATTACGAATGATAAACAGCAATCAAAGTAGAAATTGCAAAGATTACAGGATAAGCAGGTGAGATAGATTGAGATATTATATTGCAGACCCGCATTTCTTCCATGGGAACCTGAATACAAAGATGAACTACCGAGGATTTGCGGATGTGGAGGAAATGAATGGATATATGCTACAGAAATGGAACGCGAAAATCCGAAAGAATGATGAGGTTGTGATTCTGGGAGACTTATCATGGGGAAAGGCGGAAGAAACCAATGAACTGCTAGGGAAGTTGAATGGGAGGCTTTATCTGATTCAGGGGAATCATGACCGGTTCCTGAAGAATAAGGACTACAATGCCAGCCGTTTTGTCTGGATCAAACCTTATGAGGAACTGCAGGATAACAAGCGGAAGGTCATTCTCTGCCACTATCCTATCATATGTTATAACGGGCAGTATCGTCTGGACGGAAATGGGAATCCTAAAGTATATATGCTTTATGGCCATGTGCATGATACCTATGACCAGCGGCTGATTGAACAGTTCCAAGAGATAACAAGGAGCAGTATCCGTGAGAATCCGGCCGGGGAGAGACGGGTAATTCCGTCGAATATGATTAATTGTTTCTGCATGTATTCGGACTATACCCCGCTCACGCTGGATGAATGGATACTCTGCGACAGGAAAAGGAGAGAAAAATTATGTGCGGACGGTTCTATGTAGATGAGGGGACAGCCAAAGAGATTGAACGGGTGATCCGCGGCGTAGATCTGCGGATACAGAAAATGCGTACAGGGGATATTTACTCGTCCCAGCCTGCCGGTATCCTGACTTGCCATAGCCGGCAGAAAAATCCGCTATCTGCAGGTTCTGCAACGGAAAATTCACCGGCATTGGAACTTACAGAAATGCACTGGGGATTCCCGCAGTATCAGAAGAAAGGGCTTCTGATCAACGCCAGAGCAGAGACGGCGCTGGAACGGAAGACATTTCGTGAAAGTGTATTGCACAGGCGATGCGTGATTCCGGCCAGGCATTTTTACGAGTGGGATTCAGATAAGAATAAGGTGACTTTTTTCAGAGAGGACAGGTCGGTTTTATTTATGGCGGGATTCTATAACCGGTTTCAGGATGAGGTGCGTTTCATTATTCTTACGACACAGGCGAATGCTTCTGTAGGCCCTGTTCATAATCGTATGCCGCTGGTTTTGGAGAATGGTGAATTGGAGGACTGGGTTTATGATGACAAATTTACGGAGTATGCGCTTCATAAGACTCCGCCAGAGCTTTGGCGGGAACAGGAATATGAGCAGCAGAGTTTGTTATTGACATGAAAAAGAGCCATCTGAGACATAGTATCTATCGTCAGATGGCTCGGAAATTCAGTCTAATTGTTGTCTCTCTTGTACTGTATGCAGTTTTGCGAGTTGCTTAACTTCGGCCACACTAAGGGCAGAATATTCCGCAATTTCCATGACTGACAGCTTTCCCATGTTCAGCATCCTAAGTGCTATTTCTTTTTTACCTTTATTTCTTCCTTGGCTAATGCCCTGACTAATGCCTTGGCTAATTCCCCTGTTTAAAATGGTTCTTGCTTCTGTTTGAATCAATGGTCCTCTCATCATAGCACCTTTAATCGTATCATATTGCAGATCCTGTTTATTTTATCATGCTTTTCACCCATGTTCAATTCTAATCCGATATTGTTTTCACGGTATGGCATAGGTATTAAGAACTGCGGATTCATTAAAAAAGCCACCTGTTAAGATCAGATGGCTCGGAAATTCAGTCTGTTTTGTCACCCGGCTGTTTATACTGTCCGAAGATTCGCAAGCTGTTCTACTTCTGCCACACTAAGGGCTGAGTATTCCGCAATCTCCTCGACTGTCAGCTTTCCCATCTTCAGCATCCTAAGCGCCGTTTCTTTTTTTGTTTCACTGATTCCCTGGCTAATGCCCTGGCTGATTCCCCTGTTTAAAATGGTTCTTGCTTCTGTTTGAATCAATGGTCCTCTCATCATAGCACCTATGCCTTTCTGCACGTTTTCATACTTACGTGCGATTTCCCGGATCACATCACTTGAAAGCTCTATGATTGTGCGTTTGTCAAATGCGCCAATAATACCTTGCTTTTCCAGATCATCAAGTCTTTCTAAAATTATCCGATATTCTGCTTTCAGTTCTTCCAGTTTCTGCTCATTGTTATTATATTCCAAAAAACTTTTCTCATGTGAGAAAATATAAAATGGAATAAGCATTAATAAGCGTTTCTCAAAGATCTCATCCAGTGAATATGACTGCACCTTCATAATCGGGACATCATATTGTACCGTCCCGCCAGGTGTTACGATCACATATTTCATTTTATCCGGAGTCTTTTTATATGCCCGCAGATACATCTAAAATATCCAGAACATAATTCTTAACGGCTGTTTCAATTAGCATTACGTTAGGATAAAATAATGATTTTAACCCTGCGTCAAACTCATAGACAGCAACCAATTCTTCGAATTTTGTATAAGGGACATGGTTCGAAGGTGTGTTTATGTAACGATATCCTTTATATCCATGATAGTACCCTATATTCATAAGTTTACGCTTTTGAGATGAACCAGAAATGGAGATTCCTGCATGGGCATCACCCTCCTTCTTTACTAGAGGGCAGGAACGAAATGCATCCGTTTTCTTCTTTTAATGATTATAGGACATAGTATAACATGAGAGTGATATGCAGGCAATAAGGTAAGGGTCTTAGCGAAGAATATAATATTGAAATTATAGATTCTGCCTGATAATCCGGGAAATCAGTCCCACTGCTACATTCCGCTCTTCATCAATATGCGTCACAACAAAGGAAACTTCATCCTTCTTGCCCACGGTCCGGCTGTCATAACAGGAATGTGCGATTTCATTGACTCCGATGGAGAGCCGGACAAATACTGTCCCTTTGTGGATATCCTCCACAGTTCCGGCATATTTCCCCTGAATCTTGCATTTCTTCATGTTTTCCTTGCTGGTATTTCCTTCCACGCTTTTGACATCTGCCTTGACTGTAATCTTATCCAGGCTTTCAGCAGCAACGGACAGGATACGCACCAGGATATGTTCGCCTACATGGAATCGCTCCCGTGCGTCCCCTAACCAGTCAAAGGACAGATCGCGTGCCAGGATGGAAGTTTCCACACCAAAAATCTCTGCCCGTACAACCTTTTCTGCAACAGCGACAACCCTTGCCTGCACGATACGGTCTTCATAAATCTTAGCATTGCCTGACGCATTCCGGTCCAGATAAAAGTTCTGGCGTTTCTTCAGCATAGCCTCTTTCCGGCTGGCAACCACACTCCTTGACTGGGCATCCAGTCCCTTCACAATAAAGTCGATCTCGCAGCCGAGCATGTTGTTAAGGACTTTATTCTGACGAAGGGAAATGTCTCCGTAATCATGTGATTCATCCTGTATCAGATTGATCATCATTTCCGTAATCGGGATAACGGTACGGAAATCCTTATAGTAGATGATAGCAATTAAGCTACCATTCTCCGTTTTCTCAATTCCGCCTAACATCCCGGTCAGGATCTTCTTTGTGCGGTAGGCATTCTGGATCTCGTGCCAGATGAGGTCTGCCTTCGACTGCGCCGTTTCCAGCACAGCGTCAGAATCCAGAGTTAGTACAGGTACGTTTGTGATTGTGTTCTGTTCGTTTTGCATAAATGATCTCCTTTTCTATGACATGATTGAATTTTTATCTAATGGAACCATCTCCGGTTCATCCGGCCACAGGCTATCTGATCTATCTGATAACAGGTCTGAAGAATCTGGATGTTGAGGTTCCTGATAAACTTGTTTTTGAGTTGCCTGTGTCGGCATTGCGGGTGTTGACGTCCCTGGTGGTTTGCGGGGAGCTGCTGATGAAGCAGAAGAGCCATTCCTCTGCCTGCGTGGTTTCGGAGGCGGCTTTGGTAGATAGTCATATTCTTCGGTCTTCCCATCTTCCCGCCATTTCGGGATATGTTCTGCCGCCTTTCTCGTAACCAGCTTTTTGGCATCCGGGTGCAGCGTGTAATCGTATTTCTGCACCTTCAGCACTTTCTGTCCTCTTAGAATAATGAGGGCAGTATCCAGCGGGAGCCGCAGGATCTCATCCGGTGTCAGGAGCTTCCGCTTGCCGATGGACTGGGTTTTCCGGTACTCCGGAGAGTAGTCAGACACCCGCCAGGTATTGAGCTGTTTCGCTTCCGAACTGACACTCACTGTTACGTCTCCGGAGCGTGAACTAATAAACTCTGCTGTCACTTCGTCCGTGCATCCTAAGAATAACTGAGTGTCGCAATTCCCGATAATTTCCTGCCACTGGTTAAAGGGATAGCGGTTCTGCATCTGAGGCAGGTTTTGGGCAGATGCCCGTCTACCCCGTGTTTATCCGCAAACCGAACCAGCTTGATAAACACAAAGGTCATAAACAGCGATGACAGGAAGTCGAAAGTGCTGTCCTGGTCGGAAGTGATGCAGAAGTATGCGCATTTCTGTTTTCCCGGCAGTGTCAGGTCGATCTCATCATAGGAAGTGATCTGCCGGATCAACTTATTCTGGAATACCTGAAGCCTGGCTCCAAGCCCGATGATTACTCCGGACCGCACGGTGTCGCTTGCCTGCTTGTAGATGCAGTAGGGAACCTTTGCCGGGTGGCTCACCGGAAGCAGGTCAAAGAGGCTGTTCAACTCCTTTTCCGAGCTGAGTGTCAGCAGCTTATATACCTGTCCGATGTTCTTGGACTCTGGAGGAAATCCCTGCTCGACATAAAGAACCAGCGCCTTTAGCAGATTTAATTCCGCATTATCCCAGAAGTGATCTCCTTTGGCAGAACCCGTATTCTGGATGATGACATCGGAGAAAACCTGTGCCATAGTCTCCTGTCCGTCAATCTCCATCAGGCAGTTCCATGCATCGGAGTTTTCCGGGTTTACAAGGTTAAAGCATCTTACAGTGTAGCCCTCATTTTCCAGATAACCAGCCATGCTTTCGTACAATTCGCTCTTAGGATCGGTGATAATTAAGCTTTCCCCAACTCCGCCATTTTTCCCACGTGCGACACACTGGAAAATCATGTTACGGGCAAATGCCCTGGACTTCATAGAACCGCTTGCGCCATAGACGGCAATGTTGCGGTTCATGCGTGTTTCATAGGGAAGGCAGACCGCCTTTCCGTTCAGCTTTCCAAGAATTGTCCCCTTTGTTCTCTTCACATGGTCTGTCAGCTCCAGCACCTTGTACATCTCATCCGGTGTCATAAATCCGGATGTCCCATAGGTTCCTTTCAGGGAGTAATTTAGGTTCCGCTCCTTATCAAAGACCTCCCCGTTCCGGTCAACGCGCATCAGCAGAAAGACCAGAAGCCCGAGCGCAAGAAGGCAAAGAAAAATCCCATATAAGTTATATGGGAACTGAGCCAGTGCTGATAAGCATGCCATCGGATGCAGGGAGGGAACTTTCGGGTAGGAACCGTTACCGGCGAAGTTACCGGCACTGATCCATACTTGATAGTTACAGATAAATTGTGCAATATAACCTCCGGCATATAAAATGCAGAGAAAGATTGGAAGCACGAATATAAGCTTCCACCATTTATGGTTCATTTAAAAACTCCTTTCTGAATTTATCCAAATCAATACTGGAGAAATGTACATTGCTGTCTATATACTTCTCCAGAACCGGAATCTGGAAATCAAAACAGATCAGGTTCCCGGACATGCCAAATACATTCAGCCCTGTATTAAATCGGTTAATCCGCTGCATATCAAAATCGTAGGCGAGCAATGTAGGAATGCCATCCGGGGTTACAGCGTCGTATTCAAACCGGGCGTCACCCTGGCAGGCTTCCAGATCGGAAAGCAGCAGTTGGTTTAACCGTGCTGTCAGTTTTGGATTCATCAGCAGCTTTAATAACAGCTCCCCTTTTGCATTACTGGGGAGGAAATAGAAGTTGTGAAAAGATGTATCCAGCATGAACAGGCCGAGTTTCTTTCCTCCAGTACTCTTCAGAAGCTGGAGAGCCATATCCATATCATTTCCAAACACAATAGCCCGGATATCAGGCTGACCGTTATAAAGACGGAGCTTCAGATAATGCTGCAGGAAGGCATTTAACCGCACCTCTGCCTGGTATTCCCATTTCATGAGGCTGGAGCCTGTATTATAGATACAGTAAACACAATGCGGCGCCATCAGAATTCCAATACTTCGGGAATTTCGGATCTTTGTTGTTTCATCTCCCAGTTCCTTTATCTCCCTTGATGAATAAAAACAAGGGATGTCCTGTAGGTTCATTTGCCCTTTCGGAAAGCTTTCACGGAAGAGCGGCGGCTTGTCATCCGCAAAGAATGGAATACCTGCATGGGAAAGGGTTACGTATGTCTGTGCTTTCTGATAAAGCCTAAGCCTTCTTTGCGGCTCGCTTCGGACTGCATTGGTTTCTGAATTTCCTGTTAAACAGCATTGAAATCGGAGAAGGTTGTGGGAGAGGAGTAATTCTTTAGCCTGCTTTTTCAGACGGTAGCCGCGAAGCCGGTCTTTGTAATGGAGCCTGATCATCTTGTCGGCCCTTAACTCTGTAATTAATTTTTCAGTGTATGCCGGGGTGTCAAATAACCTGGGGAGTTGGTCAGCCGGGAACTCTCCGCTTATCCCGATCATCTCTAAAAGTTTATATTTCTGTGTATCTGGTCTTAGCATAAATGTATCACCTCAAAATAGATTTTTTAAAATAGTATTACCTTGGCAACATCTGCTTCGGTGAATTTCGCCCATTCTGAAAACAAAATGCGGGGAAATGAATGGATTCCCCCGCATTTTACCGGTATCGACGCGATTTTTTGAAAATTCACATATTTTCAGATATGGTAATTTTATGTTTTTCACGGCTCATAAGCCATTCGGGAAACCGGTTTTTCTCCATGATTGTTACAATTATCTGATCGGTCTCCCCCAACTCTGTTGTGTAATGGCTGTCGCAATAAAGGCCGCTGTCATCAAGCAATACATAAGTTGAAATGACATCCAGTATCGTCTTCAGCTCCAGATTATCATAGTCTTTCACCCGGCGTTTCGGCAGGCTCTGGTCATAAACAAAACAGAAGCAGATGACACATTCTTTATAAGGTTCTATTTCATGGTCTTTGAGAAATTCCTTTAACGCAGCATGCAATGGATCCCGTAAAAACGCCATGTTCGTATGGAGTCTCCGTTTGGGGAGAAGTCCGGGAAGCGTTGCAGAAAAAATTTTGTCTTCGTAAGAGATTTTGATTCCCAGTGCATCTGCAGCCTGTGTCATATAAGTAAAATCGCCTTTGAAATCTGTAAAAAGTACCAGATTTCTTAACTGGCAGGCAATCCGCTCTGCCCGCAATGTGGCATTTGTGCTTAATTCCGTGTAATTAGCCCCGTATTTCACGATATCGGTGGATTTCAGGGCAAAAAGTGTGTTGTTCAGCAGAGCAACTTCGTTCTCTACCTTCTGGATTCTCTGAAAAATAGTTGTTTTGTCCATAATTACCTCGTTTCTTTTGTTTTTTGATAGTAGTTTACAGTTCCATCTGGGCTTACCAGACAGTAAGCGGTTACCCCGACAAGAGAAAGACGGGACGCCTGCTGTTCGGATTCTAAGATGACCAACCGGTTTACATCACCTGCAGGAAGGCCATTCAGGACATGGCTGATCAGAATTTCCTGTTCTAAACCGACATAGATGACCTCATAGGCTTCATTTTTAGAGAAGAAATGGAGTTTTACCGGAAATTCTCCGCTGGTGTGATAGACAACTGCTTTTTTGAAGTCCAGAAGAACCCAGACGGCGGCAATCATGCCGTAATCCGGGGATTCAGAAGCTTCCGGGCTGTCGCATAGGAGGTCTCTGTCCTGGTCATAGTAGATACGCCCCTGTTTGATCAGGCTTGTAATCAGGGATTTCATGGAGTCCCTGTTACGAATAAAAAACTGCAGTACCTGTTCGTACTGCAGCGCATGGTAGGTGG
>CAJUFA010000017.1 GCA_910585725.1 uncultured Dorea sp.
TGAATGAACGCGAGATGAGATACCGCCAGAAATGCGCCGAGGACGCCAAAGTACCTATGACAAATTATGGGATTGCGATCGCACATATGAAAGGAATACTCAAGAGGAGCGTCTCCGTATTTCCGGTAATGTAAACACCTAGTGTAGTGTATCATTCACATTTCGCCAAAATAACTTGCCTGAATTTCCATCTGATGCGTTGGCTTCAATCGACGATACCACCGCATCGCCTCATTCAGCCGCCTTGCAGATTGAATATTTAATCCGCGTCATTTGTCTGAAAGTGAATGATACACTACACTAAAGAACTTTCACTTCTTCAATCAGACCTTCAGAATTGTATTTGAAGAAAATCTTATCCTGACGTTTTTCTTCTCCTATGGTCCAATGTACCAGATATACTTCTGTGTTTTCTTCTTTTTGAGATAGTTCGATCTCTTCGACAGCCATCGTTTCTTCTCTGAGGTATGCTTCGGTCAGGAATTGGTTTGCCGGCCCCATTTCAACAAATGTGTCAAATACCTCTGATATAAAATACCCGCCAACCAGATCCTTCCAATTTTGTTTTATTTCTTCCCAACCGTCTCCTATCTCCGTCTGTTCATCTATACCTTCTCCTATCATTTTAAATGCCGATTCATTACATAAATCTTCATTTGGTCCTGTAAACATAGCTGTTATCACTTTATCAGCCGTCCCTTCCCGCAGAGAGTCCGCATCTTTATCCGCTTTCGAGCATCCCAGCAACATTGCGCAAACCATAATTATCATAAATATTTTTTTGTTTTTCATTTGATCTCTCCTCCTATCAACCATCTCAAAAGCGGCAGCTTAATCTCTTGAATTTATGGTCCTAATCTGACCTTGAGAATTCCAGACATGCTTTGAACTGATCGCAATCAATCCGTATATCAAATTCTCCCCCAAGGGCTTTCGTATATGAGCTGACTATCGCCAGACCCAGGCCGTTACCCTCACTGGTTCTTGCCTTGTCTCCGCGCACAAAGCGTTCTACTATATCTTCCTTTGTAAAATCCATGAGATAGCCCGCCGTGTTGGTTATCTCGATCCTGATATTCTTCGTCGGTTCAGATACCGGCCGGCCGCGGGATATATCACTGTCTGCATCCAGCTCTATCCCATATTTCTGCCCGTTTTCTTCCAGTACATTCTTAAGATATGTCTTTACGAATACACGGGTCCCCTTTGCGGAATATTTCAGCACATTCTCGATCAGGTTCTGGCAGATACGGTAGAAGTACATATTATCCGAATAAATCTCCGTATTCTCCTCCGTAAGCAGCGGCACGAATTCAAGATCGCTTTCCTTGATCCGATCATTCATATCTGCAAAAATCTGTTCAATCAGACGATTTACCTCAAACTTCTCTTTATGAAGCTCTACGTTCCCGCTGCTTGCTTTTGCCAGCGAAAACAGGCTGTTGATCATCTCTCCCAGTTTTTCCGTCCGGGACGAGATTACATCCACGTAATCCCGCACCACGTCGCTTAACTCTTCTTTCTTGACCAGCTCGATATAACCGACGATAGAAGTAAGAGGCGTCTTCAGATCATGGGATACATTGGTTATCAGATCCATCCTCAGCTGGTCGCTGCGCGACACCTTCTCAAGACTCTTTTTCTCAATCTCCATCGCCTCCTGAAGGCGTTTCTGCTGAAGATTCTCCATATGCTCCGCGGCATACTCCATAACGCCGCCAAGCTTCTTATGCCAAAAGGCTTCGATCACATTCTGACAGATAAGCACTTGAATCAAAAATGTAATGATTATAACGTATCCTGTCCCGTATCCTTCGTCATACTTCCCCCACAGCCCCTTACTTTCCACAAGGAAGCACATATACCCGGCTGCCGCCAGCCCCCAGACGCCTCCGATCTTATACAGTCGTTTTAACGATTCCCCTTTCACTGTCTTCCATTCTTCATAATCATGCCCCTCCTCGCCGCTCCAATCCTGATAATGACTGCTTAGATATTTCTTTAAAAGAAGCGATATTCCAACTCCTAAACAAAGATTGCCCAAGATTCCAAAGGAAAAGATGTTTAGCATGGAATAGAAGCTCCTGTATATAATCATAATCCAAAATCCCATCATCCCCATAAGAGTCATAAATAGTCCCGGCATATGAATCCTGCTATAGACACTACAGACCTTCTCAACAGTATTTTTCCATCTTGTATCCAATACCCCACACCACCTTTACATATCTTGGTTTCTTCGGATTGATCTCAACTTTTTCACGGATATGGCGGATATGCACCATGATCGTATTCTCGACCGCGTAATCCGCCTGTTCCTTCCACACTTTTTCATAGATCTGCTCTGCCGGGAAGATCTGCCCAGGATGCTCCATAAGAAGTTCCAGAATCTTATACTCCGTAGCTGTCAGACGCACTTCTTCACCTTCCACGACCACCAGCCGCTGCCTCTTGTCCAATTCCAGTCCGCCGTTGACGATCCTGTCCTCGTCCGGCTGGGGTCTCTCTTCTCCCCATGCACGGTATCGGCGCAGATGAGCTTTAACCCTTGCCGTCAGCTCCGCCGGATTATACGGTTTTTCTACATAATCATCCGCTCCCAGCACCAGACCTGACACCTTATCGCTCTCCTCGGTCTTGGCAGAAAGTATGATCACGGGAATACGGCTCTTTTCCCGGAGCTTCATCAACGCTGACAATCCGTTGAGCTTCGGCATCATTACGTCCAGCAAAATCAGATCAATCTTCTCCCTCTCCAGTATATCCAGAGCCTCCATACCGTCGTACGCGTTTACTGTCCGATACCCCTCGTATCTCAGCAGTTCGCTGATGGAATACACGATTTCCCTGTTATCATCTACCACCAGTATCGTCTCATTCGCCATAGTCGTCCCCTCCTTTCGTTTCCATTTAATTCGTCCGGATATAGCCTGCCGTATGCTGCATACCCGATCCTTCTTACATGATTACGATACTATTCCCGCCTTAAAAGAAACTCGACATATATCTTAAAAATTTCTTAATTGCTGTATCCATGACAGCTCTTGCATAATGACGTCTTTCACATCCTTGATTTTATAAGATTCCCGAGGTCTACTCTTCTAATTTATATTATCTCCCATAGACAGCGAAAATGCAAGGAACGTCTTTTTCCACCTAAAAAGGCTGCCGGGAAGCGTAAAACACTTCCCGGCAGCCCTTATTAGAACAGTTCTTTCACTGTCGGATATATCTTCCTGAACTTCTGATACCTCTCCTCGTACTTCGCAACCAATTCCGGCTCCGGTTCTACCGTGTCCACGACCTTCACTACTTTCTCCGCTATCGTCTTCACATCCGGATACTCTCCGCAGCCTACCGCCGCAAGCATAGCGCCGCCAAGCGCCGGTCCTTCCTCGCTCTCGATCACATCTACCTTCAGATTCATGATATTGGCAAGTATCTTCTTCCACAGCGGACTCTTCGCACCGCCGCCGCATATCTTCGTACGTTCAATCTTAATGCCAAGACTCTTTGCCACCTCAAGGGAATCCCGAAGTCCGAATGTCACGCCCTCCAGCACTGCCTGGGTCATATCCTCCCTCGTCGTATCCATGGACATACCGATAAACATCGCTCTGGCGTCCGGATTATTATGGGGAGAGCGTTCCCCCATAAGATAAGGCAGATAGAACACCTGATTCTCCCCAAGCTTCGTGATATTCGCCTGCTCCGCCGCGAAATCCTTCGTCTTCAGGATATCTTCATTCCACCATTTGTTGCAGGACGCCGCGCTCAGCATACATCCCATAAGATGATAATGCCCATCCGCATGAGCGAAAGAATGCAGCGCGTTATTCTGATCCACACCGAACGTCTTGCTTGAGATGAAGATGGTTCCGGACGTTCCCAGGGAAATGTTGCACATACCGTCCCCCACAGTTCCAGTTCCCACTGCCGCCGCCGCATTATCTCCCGCTCCCGCAATCACTTTTACATCGGCGGACAGCCCCAGCTCCGCCGCGATCTCCGGCTTCAGGTTTCCGACCACCTCGTAACTCTCATATAACCTCGGAAGCTGCTCCTTCGTAATACCGCATATCTTAAGCATCTCATCAGACCAGCAGCGATTCTTTACATCCATGAGAAGCATGCCCGACGCGTCGGACACATCCGTACAAAAGGAACCGGATAAACAGTATGCCAGATAATCCTTAGGCAGCATAATCTTACATATCTTCTCAAAATTCTCCGGTTCATGTTTCTTCATCCAGAGGATCTTCGGAGCTGTGAATCCCGCGAACGCAATATTCGCCGTGTATTCGGACAACCTGTCCTTACCGACCGCCTGATTCAAATAATCCGTCTCTTCTCCGGTCCGCCCGTCGTTCCAGAGGATCGCCGGACGAATCACCTTATCGTCTTTATCAAGCGCCACCAGGCCGTGCATCTGACCGCCGAAGCTGATGCCTGCAACCTCGCTCTTATCGCACCCGCCGGTCAGCTCTTTGATTCCTTCCATGGACTGCGTAAACCAATCCTCCGGCTTCTGCTCCGACCAGCCCGGATGCGGAAAATACAACGGATATTCCTTCGATACGATATTCTGAATCTTCCCTTCGCTGTCCATCAATAACAGCTTTACTGCAGACGTCCCTAAGTCTACACCTATATATAACATTCTTTTAATCCTCCTACTATTTTATGTACGGCCAATATACTATTCCCTGATATTTCTATCGCTTTTGCGCCGGTAAACACATTAATTTAATACTCATTACGAAGTAAAATGCTAGAACTATGCCCGGCAGATTGTCTAAAGCATGCTATGATACTGCATCTGCCGGGCATACAATTTAATTACCTTAATGTTTCGGTGAGTATGTTACCTCCACGGATTCTCCGTCGGATATCTTACGCCTGCCGGCTGATTATATCCGATCTCGTCTACTGGTACTCCGATGTACTTGAATACTTCAAAAAGAGCCTTTCCATGATGTCCGAACGCAACCGCGCCGTGATGCGGATATCCGCCCTCGATCAATACATGGCGGTAGAATCTGCCCATCTCCGGTATCGCGAATACGCCGACGCCGCCGAAGGAACGTGTCGCAACCGGAAGGATCTCGCCGTGAGCGATATAAGCCCGAAGCTTATTATCCGCCGTACTCTGCAGACGGTAGAACGTGATATCTCCGGGAACGATATCTCCCTCCAGAGTTCCCTGGGTCACCTCTTCCGGCAGTGTCCTCGCCATGATCATCTGATACTTCATCTCACAGAAGGACAGCTTCTTAGACGCCGTATTGCCGCAGTGGAATCCCATGAACGTATCCTGATGCGTATAGTTGTATTTACCCTTGATCTCTTCTTCGTACATATCCTTCGGTACGGAGTTGTTGATATCCAGAAGCGTTACGATATCGTCGCTTACCACCGTTCCGATGAATTCGCTTAACGCGCCGTAGATATCTACTTCACAGGATACCGGGATCCCCTGCGCAGTCAGACGGCTGTTCACATAACACGGAACGAATCCGAACTGTGTCTGGAATGCCGGCCAGCATTTTCCCGCAATTGCAACATATTTGCGGTATCCCTTGTGATCCTCGATCCAATCCTTCAGCGTAAGTTCATACTGTGCAAGCTTCGCAAGGATCTCAGGTTTCTTATTGCCTGCTCCAAGCTCCTCTTCCATCTCTTTTACCACCGCCGGGATCCTCTCATCCCCTGCGTGTTTATTATATGCCTCGAACAGATCGAGCTCGGAGTTCTCCTCAATCTCGATCCCCATATTATAGAGCTGCTTGATAGGCGCGTTACATGCAAGGAAATTCAACGGCCGCGGACCAAAGCTTATGATCTTAAGCTCGCTTAAACCTACAACCGCCCTTGCAATCGGGAAAAATTCATGGATCATATCCGCGCATTCTTCTGCGTCCCCTACCGGATATTCCGGAATATATGCCCTTACGTTGCGAAGTTTCAGATTGTAGCTTGCGTTCAGCATACCGCAATATGCGTCTCCCCGGCCCTGCACCAGATTGTCGCCGCTCTCCTCTGCCGCGGCGATGAACATCTTCGGTCCCTCAAAATGCTTCGCCAGCAATGTCTCGGAGATCTCCGGTCCGAAGTTTCCAAGATACACTACCAGGGCGTTGCATCCTGCCGCCTTGATATCTTCCAAAGCCTGTACCATGTGAATCTCGCTCTCTACGATACAGACCGGACATTCATAGATCCCCTCCTGACCGTACTTCTCCGTATAAGCTTTCATCAGGTTCGCTCTTCTCGTTACCGACAGGCTCTCCGGGAAACAGTCACGGCTTACTGCCACTACCCCAATCTTTACTTCCGGCATGTTACTCATAATGTTGTTCCTCCTTCTATTGATATAATTATTATTATATACCTTTCACTCTTTCTTCGCACTATTTTTAAGTCAATACTACTAATTATTTGCCGCCCCGATCTGAATGATATTCACAGAATGAGGCTCCGCTGTTATCTCCATCCCACGCTTGAATACTCCCAATTCCTCTCTCCGGATCGTGACTTCCGTGTGATCCACGTCGTTATAGCTCTCCGTACTGTTCCCGCTGATATAATACCGGACCACTTCACCCTCCCCGCACAGATCAAGGGAGAATTTTACTTCTTCATCGGCGCTCTTATTCACTGCCGCGATCGCGTACCCTTCTTTATCCGAGAAAGACGTCGCCACGATATCCAACTGTTCCACCGTGACCTCCTTCCCCGCTTTGTTCTTTACCGTCATAAGCGGCGGCTTTGGACTAAAGCTGTCCAGTACGATATCTCCCAGATAATTCACATACAGATCGAATACATGGTAAGTACTTCTTAAGACGATCCCCTTCGGATATGTATAAATGCATCCCCGGGTGTTCACGATCGGGGCAAAATTAGCCATCCCCACGATATCGCAGTTCCGGTTGCAGGTATTCAGAAAACATGCGGTGAATACGGCGTCCGCCATCGTATACTTCGTGTTGTCGTCATTCTCATCCCTTGGATATAAGTACTCTTCTTTGGTCACTCCCTGACGGATCGTATGTACATTCGGATGATACCATCCTCTTAGATTCCATTCGTCGAACGCGATCCGGATCCTCTTGTCGAGCTGCATCGCCGTAAGAAGTCCCCGCACTTTTTCTATCGACGTATTCAGATTCGCCGTATAAGCCATGACCTGTTCATAATCCGCATAGTTATTATCATTATGGATTCCGTCCCAATATTCATGGATCGAGATCCAGTCAAGGAACTGTCCGCTATTTTCAAGCAGATGGATATTCCAGTTAATATCCGCCAACGCCGCGGCGGTAAGCTCCGTCGTCGGATCTACATGCTTGATCATCTTAGACGCCTCGGCTACCAGACGTCCCCATTCTTCCGCCGTCTTGGCTCCGATCTCCCAGAAGCCGTAATTTTCGTTGCCGATACTCCAGTATTTTACTTTGTGCGGCTCCTCATAACCATTCTCAATCCGCCATTTGGCAAATTCTCCTTCATTTGGCAGGTTACAGTACTCTGCCCAATCGCTCATCTCTTCCGCCGTACCTGTTCCGGCATTCGTACAGATATATGGCTCGCACCCGATCTTTCTGCACATCTTTATATATTCGTCCGTCCCGAATGTATTGGGATCCTCCACACGCCACGCCTTATCGAACATGGGCTTTCTGTTGCTGCCCACTGCATTTTTCCAGTGGTATGACGATACAAAACATCCCCCCGGCCACCGCAGGATCGGGACTTTGATCTTTCTCATCGCGTCCAGTACGTCCGCCCGGAACCCGTCCTCATCGGACAGCTCATTTCCCGGATCATATACCCCGCCATAGATCTGCCGATGGAAATGCTCGATAAAATGCCCGTATATCATAGGATCTCTCTTCCCCAGCTCCCGCTCCTTGAGCACGTATAATTTCATACAACCGTCACCTCCCTTTTTTGCGCACTTGATTT
Organism: uncultured Dorea sp.; assembly: GCA_910585725.1. Classification (GTDB taxonomy): domain Bacteria; phylum Bacillota; class Clostridia; order Lachnospirales; family Lachnospiraceae; genus Sporofaciens. The sequence goes on from CAJUFA010000017.1 coordinate 7,969, forward strand.
CCCGCGCTCTTATACTCTTTATACCAAAGTAATATTCTCGCCCTTCAATCCGCAGAACGCCCCGGCGATCTGTGCCTCTTCGTGGGCGATCAACCACTTATTCTTAGCTGTAATAAGTCTGTCCTCGCCTTCTGCCGACGGTTCAAAATCAAGTTCCAGATTCGTTCCCGCAGGCAATACAATCGCGCACCTGAATCCGTCCCCTTTGGCCGTACACGGGGCATAATGCAGAGTCGTCGCATATAACTCCACCGCCGTTCCCGCAGGCATATAGAACGCCTCTATCTTCGCCGTATCATAAGTGTAGTCCGCTTCAATATCCTGCTGTCTCCCAAGCAGGAGAATCAAGTCCGTCTGGGCGATATCTATCTCCGATGAACGGTGATACTCCACGGCGTTAAGCCTCTTATTATTCCCGTTACAATACCCGACCTGAATCGGAAGTCCGCCATATGCCCGCTCTTTAAGTTCTCCTGCCGCCGGAAGCGTTTCCAGTTCATCCGCCCCGGGCACATAGATCACGTCATCCGCCGGGCAAGGCATTTGTCCCATTACCTCCAGCAATTCCGTAAAGTCATATCCCGTAAGCGCCCTTCCATAGACGCTGAACGAAGCGTCCGTTATATTTTGAATCTTCATACCTTTATCTTACCTCTCCTTTCTTCTCTTGTCCGAAACTTATTAAGGTCATTTTATCAACTTTTTATATGGTATACAACGCAATAATTAGCCTTTTTGTGGCACATTCTTATCCTTTTTTATTTTATTTTTATCCCCGGCGCTTTATATTCTCCCGGATACATGATATGATAAAGAAAAGAAGAAACAAATATCCGAATTTTCAAGATATAATAATAATAATAATAATAATAAAAGGAAAAATATCCGAAATTCCAGTATAAAGAAAGCGGGGATACAGACATGCAAGAAGCGGAAATCGTCATAATCGGAGCAGCAATCGTAGACATACTTGTCCGTCCGGCAGATGAGGACGTATTTCGGACCGGCTCCTTTCCGGCGGAGGACATCCGCATGTCTACAGGCGCCGACGCACTGAACGAATCTACAATACTTTCACGCATGGGCAAGAGAGTCCTCTTAGAGACGGTGATCGGCAGCGATCAGGCGGGACAGTATCTTCTCGGACACTGTAAGAAAGAGGGCATTCGGCTCCCCTCCGACTGTCTGCGCGATGATCTAGCGACGGGCATCAACGTCGTACTCGTACAGCCAGACGGGAAACGGAGTTTCCTTACGAACGAAAGAGGGAGTCTGAGACGATTATGTCTTAACGACATCCACATGCCTTTTCCAAAGAGCGCACGGATCGTCTGTTTTGCCAGCATCTTCGTATTTCCCCGGATCAGCGCCGATGATCTGAGCCGAATCTTTGCCTGCGCCAAACAGCAGGGTAAGATCGTGTGCGCGGACATGACCAAATGCAAGAATCACGAGACGGTCGAAGACATGGCGAACGCGTTCTCCTATATTGATTATCTGCTGCCCAATGACGAAGAAGCTATGCTGCTTACCAGGAAATGCACTGTCACGGAAGCGGCCGAAGCTCTCCTTCAGACAGGCGTCAGGAATGTGATCGTCAAGTGCGGCGCAAAAGGGTGTCTGGTGATGAACCACGACGAGACTTATATGCTGCCCGCCAGGCCGGACGTGACATGTATCGATACGACAGGCGCGGGAGACAGCTTCTCCGCCGGTTTCCTCTTCGCACTGTCGGAAGGACGCACCCTGAGAGAATGCGCGGAATACGCCAACGAATGCGGCGCAAAGGCGGTCAGCGTCATAGGCGCGTCCGAATGGATACCGCGAATATAAAATATTAAGAGGAAACATACCATGCCATATTCACATGAGATCATCGTCCCTAATGACGATATACCATTCAAGATGTTTATATTCGAGGGAAAAGACGGCGGTTATATGCGGGAAAAGCACTGGCACAGATCCATCGAGATCTTTGCGCTTTTTGAGGGCGAACTGGAATTCTTTGTCGAAGAAGACCGCCATCCCCTTGTTCCGGGAGAATTCATGCTGGTGAACTCCAACGAGATACATTCCGTCTTTTCTCCAAAGCCAAATCGAACGGTTGTGCTGCAGATCCCCCTTTCCACATTTGAAAAATATTATACAGACGAAAAATTCATCTATTTTTCTCACACTTCCCGGATCCAGGACGAAGAAGTAATGCATCTCATTCAGGATATGTACCATAGATATAGCGAGAAGCAGTGCGGCTACGAACTTAAGGTACAGAGCCAATTCTTCATGCTGCTCTATATTCTTGTAACAAAATACCGGGAAATCGACGTAAATGAAGAACTGGTCCGAAAACATCGGAAGCTGGACAGACTTTCGTTAATTACTTCTTATATGAAAGAAAACTATCAAAGCGACATCTCACTGGAAAGCCTGGCGGAGACATTTGGCTATTCGCCGACCTATCTGTCAAGAATGTTCCGAAAATACGCAAAGACAAATTACAAAGCCTGTCTGGACGATATCCGCCTTGAACATGCGGTAAAAGACTTGACAGAATCCCAGGCTTCTATCGGAGAGATTGCTTACAGCAATGGATTTCCAAACAATAAAGCATTCTCAAAGATATTTAAAAAAAGGTACGGGATACTTCCAAGCACATACCGCAGGACTTTGAATCAATGAAGGGCTTCGCCGGAAAAAAAGAGGCTGCTGCAAAATAGATTGTTTCTATTTTGCAGCAGCCTCTTAATTATATAGCATTTCTTAATAAGACTTGCCCCAATATGCCATATGCTTCGCTGGTTTTCCACACCAGATACACTTATCCGAGATCATCTCTTCATCCTCGATCAGACATCTGGTTGCCGCTCCGCCTGTCACATACTTCACTTCGCCTTCACACTCCGGATCTCCGCACCAGCATGCTTTCACGAATCCGCGGTTCGCCTTGAACTTCTCAGTCATCTCATCCAACGTAACCGCCGTGTCGATGTGGCTGTTCAGGAAGTCGCAGGCTCTGTCATACATATCCTGCTGCATGGTCTCCAGGATCTCACGAAGCTTCACCGCTATCTCATCGATAGAAACCACCATCTTCTCACGAGTATCACGGCGCACTACGATTACCTGATTTTTCTCCAGATCCTTTGGTCCGATCTCGATACGGGTCGGAATACCAAGCATCTCCTGCTCGGAGAACTTCCATCCGGGACTCTTCTCGGAATCATCGATCTTCACTCTGTATCCTGCCTTCTTAAGCTCGTCAAGAAGCGCGTAAGCTTTGTCAAGAACGCCTTCTTTATGCTGGGCAATCGGAATCACGCGGCATTCAACCGGCGCTACATGCGGAGGAAGTACAAGTCCGTCGTCATCGCCGTGAACCATGATCAGCGCGCCGATACTTCTGGTGGACCATCCCCAAGAAGTCTCGTATACACTATGCAGCTCATTGTTCTTATCTACATATTTGATATCAAACGCGTCCGGGAATCCGCTTCCGAAGAAATGGCTGGTCGCAGACTGCAAAGCCTTGCCGTCATGCATCAGCGCCTCGATCGTATACGTATCCTGCGCCCCGGCAAATTTCTCATGTTCTGCCTTTCTTCCGGATACGAACGGAATCGCCAGTGTCTCTTTGTAACAATCCTCATATACGTGAAGCATCTGGATCGTACGTTCCTCTGCTTCCTCATAAGTTGCATGGATGGTATGTCCTTCCTGCCACAGGAATTCTCTGGAACGCAGGAACGGTCTCGTCGTCTTCTCCCAACGCAGAACGGAATTCCACTGATTCCATACCTTCGGAAGATCTCTGTAGGACTTGACGGTTCTTGCCCACAGATCGCAGAATAATGTCTCTGACGTAGGACGGATACACAGTCTCTCCTGAAGTCTCTCCATACCGCCATGTGTAACCCATGCCACTTCCGGCGCGAAACCATCTACATGCTCTGCTTCTTTCTCAAGAAGGGACTCCGGAATCAATAACGGGAGTGATACGTTCTCTACTCCTGTCTCCTTAAATCTTCTGTCAAGATCCGCCTGGATCAGCTCCCAGATCGCATATCCATTCGGAAGATAATTGAGACATCCCTTCACGCTGGAGTAATCACACAACTCTGCTTCACGCACCACATCCGTATACCATTGAGCAAAATTCTCATCCCGAGACGTGATATTCTTTACCAACTTTTCCTTTGCCATGTTTCTCTTCTCCTTTTCTTTTCCGGCAGGGCCCTTGCCCCACGATATTGTCCGCACTCCTTTTCATACTATCTGCATGATCCGTCCCCGCTGCAGCCGTCAAATGTCTGCAGGCAGTCGCTTGTCTTGTCACTGGCAGGAATAACCGTACAGCCTGTGTTCCAGGAGTACATCTGTCTGTCAGAAGTCTCTTTGCGCATAAAAAAACACCGCGCCTTCAACTCCCATCACAATAAAAGGGACCGAAAAGCTCGGCGGTACCACCCTAGTTAACTGCGGCCCTTCCGCAGTTCTCTCTTATTGCCGTTAACGCTGGCATCACGCTGCATTTTCATACAGTGGCTCCGAGGTAGGTTCGTTACATTTCAGAACAAGGATCTTTCAGCCGGTGAATCCTCTCTCTGGGGAACTGCGCCTGCAAGTACTATTCCTCTTCACAGCCAAAACCCGCTTTCTGCAACTATCATTGCCGACGGGTTATCAAGTTTAAACGTAATTCTAAAGGATGTGATAAGATTTGTCAAGGATTATTTTTGTTAAAACATTGCAGTTAAATAAGTACTAATTGTTAACTTCTATTTGCATATTTCACCATACTATGCTTAAATTATAAAAAACTGTAAAGAAATAAACGGCATAACCGTGTTTTTCCTCACAGTTTCCAAAAACAGACCTATATAAGGAGATCATAAAAATGCTGATGAACGCTTTAGAAATACTATACGAAGACAACCATATTATTGTATGCATAAAACCTCATGGGATCGCGACCCAGAGTAAACAGGTCGGCCAGCCTGACATGGTAAGCCTTCTCAAGAATCATATCCATAAGACTGCCCGCGCCAAAGGCGCTCCCTATCTGGCTGTCATCCACCGCTTAGACCAGCCTGTAACCGGAATTCTGGTCTTTGCCAAGACACCCTTCGCCGCAAAGAAACTGAACCAACAGCTTACCGGCCAGGGCTTCGGCAAATATTACCGCGCCCTTGTCGAAGGCCGTCCGCCGAAGACAGAAGATATTCTGGAGCATTACATCACCAAAGATTCCCGTACGAATCTTGCCCGCATCTGCTCCCCCTCCGACAAAGACGCCAGACTCGCCAGGCTGCGCTATTCCGTCATACCCGCCAGGAACCGCTACTACTCCGGCGAATACGAAGCCCGCACAGACACTTCCGAACTGGATATCCGGCTGGATACCGGACGACATCACCAGATCCGGGTACAACTGGCGCACATAGGCTGTCCTATTGTCGGCGATACCAAATACAACCCGGCCTGCAAAGAAGGAGACGTCTGGCAGGAAATCTGTCTATGCGCCTACCGGCTGGATTTCCGCCATCCAAAGACACAAAAACCACTCCGCTTCTGCCTGCTGCATGATTCCTAAGGACAATCAAAGAATCAAACTATGTCTGTAAAAGAAGAGGGCATCTTCTGCCCTCTTCTTTCTACTCTTCCCTCTCTTCTTCCAATGCCTCTTCGTACTTTTCAAGGATAATACGCTGTATACGATCTCTCGTCCCAGAATTGATTGGATGAGCAATGTCTCGATACTCTCCGTCTAATGCTTTCTTACTCGGCATAGCAATGAAGAGTCCCTTTTCACCTTCGATGACCTTAATATCATGTACGACAAACTCTTCGTCTATCGTAATAGACACTACTGCTTTCAGTTTGCCCTCCTTAGCCATCCTACGCACGCGTACATCTGTGATCTGCATTTCTTTACTTGCCCCTTTCTTCCTAATGGACCGCAAAGAAATAATCCACACAACTTGCTTGTACCAATTATTCCTTTTAAGTCCCTAACCGCCGCACTATAGTGCATACCTTTCGTTTTTTTCTACGATTACCTTCACACCGTTTTCCCCAACATGGCGTGTCTTCGCTCTGATCGTATCCCTGCTCTCTACGATACAATTCTCAATGTACGTATTATCCCCAAGATAAACGTCATTCAGAATAATTGAATTCTTAATCACACAATTATTCCCTACAAATGTCTTCTTGAAGAGGATCGAATTCTCTACCGTACCGTTAACGATACTTCCGCTCGCCACCAGACTGTTCTTAACTACGGCGCCCGGATTATACTTTGCCGGCGGCAGATCGCTCACCTTAGAATAGATCTCCGGATGTTCTTTGAAGAAATAATTTCTCACCTTCGGATCCAGAAAATCCATATTCGTCCGGTAATATGCAGCTACCGTTGAGATGTTGCTCCAGTAATCTTTTATCTCATAACCGTACATTCTCTTCAGATTCTTATACCTGATCAGAATATCAGTTACAAAATCATGTCTTTCTTCTTCCGCACAATGTTCAATTAAGTCGATCAGAAGCCTCCTTCTGATAACATAGATACCGGCAGATATCACATTCGAAGTAGCCAGCATCGGTTTCTCTTGAAAATCCTCGATCCGCATGGTATCATCCAGCTTCAAAATCCCGAACCGGCTGGCGTCTTCACCGTCGTCCAGCCGCTTACAAACTACCGTAACATCTGCTTTCTTCTCAATATGATATTCCAATATCTTATTATAATCCATCTTATATACGGCGTCTCCGGATGTGATAATCACATATGGTTCATGACATCTTCGGAGGAAATCCAGATTCTGATAGATCGCATCCGCCGTTCCCCTGTACCAATATCCATTGTCCGCCGTGATCGTCGGGGTGAATACATACAATCCTCCCTGTTTCCTTCCGAAATCCCACCACTTAGATGAATTCAGGTGTTCGTTCAGCGAACGCGCGTTATACTGCGTCAGCACAGCTACTTTCTGTATATGTGAATTTGACATATTACTTAAAGCAAAATCAATCGCCCTATAGCTTCCCGCTACCGGCATAGCGGCAATCGCCCGTCTCTGAGTCAGTTCACGCATCTTATGACTGTTCCCACCCGCTAATATAATACCTACTGCTCTCATACTCGTCCACCTGCCTTTATCAATGTCTCTCCACTCTCAAGTACGCCGTTCGGATAGTCTTCTCTGACTGTGACGCCGCTGATCGCAGTATTTTTTCCGACTTGTATTCCCGCCGGGATTACAGAATTCTCACCCACCGTCACCAGTCCGAAGGAATAGACCGCCGGCTTCATCCTGTTGGGTACGTCGCTCCCGATTCCAAAGGTTACGTTAGAGCCGATCTCACAGTTCTCGGCGATAATCGATTTGTCGATCACACATCCGTCTCCGATCGTAACGTCCTTCATAATAATAGAATCTCTGACTACCGTTCCCCTTCCTATCGTCACGCCTGAACCGACGACACTGTTACGCACTTCTCCGTAGATCTCCGTTCCGTTTCCGACAATACTCCTGTCAACCACCGCCTGTCCGGAAATATACTGGGGCGGAAGGATACCGCTGTTCGTATAGATCTTCCAGTACTCTTCATAGAGATTGAACTCCGGAATAATATCGATCAATTCCATATTCGCTTCCCAATAAGAGCCAAGCGTACCTACATCTTTCCAGTATCCGTTGTATTCATAGGCAAATAACCGCTGCCCTCTGTCATGGCAGTATGGAATAATATGCTTGCCAAAATCACATCCCGGCACATTTTCCAACGCGATCAGCGCCTCCTTAAGCACCTTCCAGCTAAAGATATAGATTCCCATAGAAGCCAGATTACTCTTCGGCTCCGGCGGCTTTTCCTGGAATTCCGAAATCTTTCCTTCTTGATCCGTCACTACGATTCCAAACCTGCTCGCTTCTTCCTTCGGCACCGGCATTGCCGCTATTGTAACGTCTGCCTGATTCTCCTTATGGTAGTCCAACATCACTTCATAATCCATCTTATAGATGTGGTCGCCGGACAAGATCAATACATACTCCGGATGAAACGTCTCCATATAATCCAGGTTCTGATAGATCGCGTTCGCCGTACCCGTATACCACTCGCTGTTATCGCTCTTCTCATAAGGGGGAAGAATCGTAACTCCACCGAAATTACGGTCCAGATCCCATGGAATACCAATCCCTATATGTGTATTCAGCCGCAGCGGCTGGTACTGGGTCAATACTCCCACGGTATCGATACCCGAGTTGATACAGTTACTGAGCGGAAAGTCTATAATCCTATATTTGCCTCCAAAAGCAACTGCCGGCTTGGCCACTTTTGCAGTAAGGACGCCTAATCTGCTTCCCTGACCTCCGGCCAGAAGCATCGCTATCATTTCTTTTTTTCTCATGTCATCACCCTTTCCAAGTAAATCTATTCTTATTATACCACAACTTTTTCATATAGTGAACAATTTTTACAAAAATTTTGACTTTTTTGTTAAGATTTTATTAAAATATAACAAAAATTTTTGACTTGGTTTTTTTCCCATATATGTATATAATAATATGAAAAGACTATAACTATTATGACTATTTTCAAGGAAGGTATCTTATGTATAAAATCAACTTTAAACAACCTGTACACGTTCATTTCATCGGAATCGGCGGCATCAGTATGAGCGGTCTCGCAGAGATCTTATTAAAGGAAGATTTCCGCGTCTCAGGTTCTGACAACAAGGAATCTGCTTTGACCGACCGTCTGGAACAATTAGGCGCCGCCATATTCTACAGACAGCAAGCTTCTAATATTATTCCCGGAATTGACGTAGTCGTATACACGGCCGCGATTCATGAAGATAATGAGGAATATCAGGAAGCTCTCCGTCAGAATCTTCCTATGTTAAGCCGGGCCGAACTCTTAGGGCAGCTGATGACGAATTACAAAGTACCTGTTGCAGTATCCGGAACCCACGGGAAGACAACCACCACATCCATGCTTTCCCACATACTGCTTGCCGGGAATATGGACCCCACTATATCTGTAGGCGGTATCCTAAAAGCCATCGGCGGCAATATCCGCGTAGGCGGATCGGAAGTTTTCGTTACGGAAGCCTGCGAATATACCAATAGCTTCCTTCACTTCTTTCCGAATATCGGAATCATATTAAACATCGACGCGGATCATCTGGATTTCTTCAAAGATCTGGACGACATCCGCAATTCTTTCCATAAGTTCGCGAAACTTCTGCCGGAAAACGGAACGCTGATCATCAATAACAGCATTCCAAACCTTTCGGAGATCACAGCCGATCTCTCCTGCAAGATTATTACTTATGGAAATGATACCAAAAACACAGGAAGCGGCGGCTATCCTCCCGCATACATTGCTTCCAATATTTCCCACAATGATTTAGGAGAAGCCTCCTTCGACCTGTACCGGCAGGGTAACTTTGTAAGCCGGATCAACCTTTCCGTCAACGGAGATCATAACGTATCCAATGCGCTGGCCGCTATCGCCGCCGCAGACCTTCTGGATGTCTCCGTCGACGCAATAAAGGAAGGACTCAGGTCGTTCCACGGAACCGACCGCCGCTTTGAACTGAAGGGCATGCTGAACGGCGTCACCATCATTGACGACTACGCCCATCACCCGACCGAGATCCAGGCTTCCCTGGCAGCGGCAAAGAACTATCCCCACAGAGAGATCTGGTGCGTCTTCCAACCCCATACTTATACCAGGACGAAAGCGCTCTTCCGGGAATTCGTCGACGCGCTTTGCGAAACCGATCACGTCGTCCTGGCTGATATCTATGCGGCAAGGGAAACCGACACTCTGGGGATCTCCTCGAAGGATATCGCAGACGCCCTGAAGGAGAAAGGCTGCGACGCATATTATTTTTCTTCCTTCCAGGATATTGAAGACTTTTGTACCAGAATATGCCAAAAAGGCGATTTGTTGATAACTATGGGCGCCGGAGACGTTGTAAATATTGGGGAAGATCTCCTAAAGCGTTAGTTTTCCACAATTTCCACAGATTTTTATCCACAAAAAACCTTGTTTTTTACTCAAAAATTTCTTTTTTGCCTGTCCTTCTGGTGCTATAATGATAAAGCCAATTATTAAACTAACTGTAGAGGGGGACTGCAGAAAGGTTATGACGAAATTAACTTTGACCAACCATGCTCAAAGCAACACTACCGTGCTTGAGAACGAATTTATTGACTGTCACATGGCACAGGCGAACGGCGAATATGTAAAGGTATATCTCCTTCTGTTACGCCACCTGAACAGACCCGAAGGGGCTCTGTCTGTTTCTGAGATGGCCGACATCCTGGACTGCACGGAGAAGGATGTCCGCCGCGCATTAAGATATTGGAAGAAACAAGATCTTGTAGACTACTGTGAACAGACGCAAGAAGATACTGTAAGGGAGTCTGTTTTAGACGCTCATCCTGCGCCGACACTCTCCGCCGGAACCAAGACCTCGGATACTCCGTCTAATATCCAACAATACCGAAGACGCGAAGAACGCAAGGAATTTAAAGAATTATTGTTTGTAGCCGAGCAATATCTCGGCAAAACTCTTTCTTCGACAGACATAGACACGATTACATATTTTTATGACACGCTGCATATGTCGATGGAACTGATCGAGTATCTGATCGAATACTGTGTTGAAACCGGACACAAGAGTATTCATTATATTAAGAAGGTCGCGCTGTCATGGGATGAACAGAAGATCAAAACCGTAACGGAAGCCAAAGCCGGCACCATCATGTACAACAAGAACTGTTATTCCGTACTGAACGCATACGGCATCAAGGGACGTGCGCCTGCGGCTTCTGAGATCGCTTATATTAAGAGATGGAACGAAGAATACTGCTTTGCCCTGGATATTATACTGGAAGCCTGCAATCGCACGATGAATACGATTCATCAGCCCAACTTTGAATATACGGATACGATCCTTAAGAACTGGTCCGAGAAGAAGGTTCGCCGGCTCCAGGATATTGAGTCGTTAGACGCGGATTTCCAGAAAGAGAAAGAACGAAAGAAGAAGCCGTCTGTGAAACCTACAGCCGGCACAAGCAGCAACAAATTCAACAACTTTACCGGCCGTTCCTACGATATGGACTCATTAGAGCGCAGACTGGTACAGCAGTAAGGTTCATCCACGACCAAGGAGTTTTAATCAGGACATGGCACTCTCTAACTCACAATACGATCAGATCATGCGAGACTATGAACGAAAGCAGCTTGACAACGAGTATCGCCTCCGAGAACGCAGAAAGGCTGCTTTTTTGGCGATCCCGGAACTGGAAGAATTGGAACACACCGTCTCTTCCCTGAGCCTCAATCAGGCGCGGAAGCTTCTTAACGGAGACGAGAACGCCCTGTTCTCTCTCAAAGAAGAACTTCATACTCTGGCGCTTAAGAAACAGAGACTGCTGACCGCGCATGATCTGCCGGCAGACTATCTGGACCTCCACTATGAATGTCCGGACTGCCAGGATACCGGATATACCGGCGGCCACAAATGCCGCTGTTTCAAAAAAGCCATCATAGAACTTCTCTATGAACAATCGAACATTCGAGAGATTCTGGCAAAAGAGAATTTCTCTACCTGTTCACTGGATTATTACTCCCGCAGCCACATAGATCCTCTGACCGGAAGGTCGTCTCTGGAAGCTATGCAGACTGCGCTGAAGGTATGCCATGAATTCGTGGATACATTCTCCGCCGAATTCCGCAACATCCTGCTGTATGGGGACACCGGGGTGGGCAAGACCTTTCTTTCTCACTGCATTGCAAAAGAACTGATCGATACGTCTTTCTCTGTCGTATACTTTACGGCGGCAAGTTTATTCGATCTGTTCGCTCAGAACACCTTCGGCAGCCGGGCTTCTCATGATATGGACGCACAGGAACACATCTATGACTGCGACCTCCTGATCATCGATGATCTCGGAACGGAACTGCCGAACTCCTTTACGGTATCACAGCTCTTCATCTGTCTGAACGAGCGGATTCTGAGGAGAAAACCAACAATTATATCTACCAATCTGGCATTGGATGATATCCAATCCATCTACTCTGAACGGACCTTCTCGCGGATCAGCAGCAATTATACGATTCTCAGACTGACCGGCGACGATATCCGTATTCAGAAAAAATTATTACAAAAAAAATCTTAATTCGGGAGGTACGAATGATGCTACGCCGTAATGATCGTATTTTGGAAAACATACCAGTCGGGGCTCTTGGAATCATTGCCCTGGACGGCTGCAAAGAGATGGGCAGCAAAGTAAACGATTATATCGTAAGATGGCGCAAAGAAGAAGGCCATATCTACAAAGACGATATTGTCTACAATGGATATGAACGAGATACTTATCTGATCGACGCGAAGGTCCCTCGCTTTGGCTCCGGGGAAGCAAAAGGTATTATCAATGAATCCGTCCGCGGAAAAGACGTCTACCTTATGGTGGATGTCTGCAATTACAGTTTAACCTATTCTCTGACCGGACATATGAACCATATGTCTCCGGACGACCATTACCAGAACCTCAAACGTGTTATCGCCGCCATAGGCGGAAAGGCAAGACGAATCAACGTCATCATGCCGTTTCTTTACGAAAGCCGCCAGCATAAAAGAAGCGGCCGGGAATCCTTAGACTGCGCCCTTGCTCTCCAGGAACTGGTTCGTATGGGAGCGGACAATATCATTACTTTTGACGCCCACGATCCGCGCGTCCAGAACGCCATACCTTTGAACGGCTTCGAGACTGTGCGCCCTACCTATCAGTTTGTAAAAGGTCTTCTCAGACGCTTTGACGACCTGCGGATCGACAGCGACCATATGATGGCCATCAGCCCTGACGAAGGCGCTACCGGACGCGCCGTATATCTTGCCAACGTACTGAACCTTGACATGGGTATGTTCTACAAACGCAGGGACTATACGAAGATCATCGACGGACGCAATCCCATCGTTGCCCACGAATTCCTGGGTTCTTCCGTGGAAGGAAAAGACGTGATCATTTTAGACGATATGATCTCCTCCGGAGACAGTATCCTTGATGTAGCGCGCCAGTTAAAGCAGCGAAAAGCAAGGCGGATCTTCGCCGCCGCAACCTTCGGGTTATTCACAAACGGACTCAAAAAATTCGATCAGGCATACGAAGAAGGCAGCTTCGACGCCATCCTGACCACCAACCTGATCTATCAGACTCCGGAGCTGCTTGAACGTCCTTATTACATTAACTGTGATATGAGCAAGTATATCGCGCTCATGATCGATACCCTGAACCACGACGGATCCATCAGCAGTATCTTGAATCCGGTCGACCGTATTCACCACATCGTCAACATGTATAACGGGGGACATTCAATCAGTTAGTATAACCCACATTCTCTTTCCGATATGAAATCCCCAGTTCTTTAAGCTGCTGCTCTTCCCGCTTCTGACAGGTGAAGAGCAGTACTTGTTTCCGATGCTCTCCAAGCCATCTGAGGGTATTGGCGAGACGTACGTCATCATAATAGGCAAACGTATCGTCCAGTATCACAGGATATTCTTCTTCATACAGCACCTCGCTTGCCGCCATCCGAAGCGCAAAATACATCTGTTCCACCGTACCCCGGCTTAGATTTTCCGCCGGAATCCTCCTTCCGTCCTTCAGGACGCTTACATGAAGCCCTTCCTCAATCAACATCTTCGTGTATCGGCCGTCCGTGACAGCCGCCAGAATCTCCGACGTTCTGCCGTTCAGCCGCTCCTCCAGCTGCCTCTGCATATCCGTCGAGAGTTCGTTCAGCTTATCCATCGCCATCACAAGCGCAGACCGCCGCCTGTCATACTCTCTATAATCGCCGCTGATCTCGTCCAGTTCTTCCAACTGTTCTTTCAGATTGGAATACTGCGTCTGTTTCTCCCGAAGTTCTTCTTTGACATGGGCCTGTTCCCACAAAAGCTTCTCACGGGGTATCTTCTCCTCTTCCGGCGTGATCTCTTCCAGTATAATCTCCGGCGGCGTCTTTTCCTGCTGCTTTCCTACTTTCATACGGTTCCAGACATATATTCCGCATATCAGGAAGAGAATGATAGCCACCAGATAATTCCAGGGCTTTGCGATCATAATAAATGCCAGTACGATGACTCCGATAAACACGATAATCTCCACCGGATGGATCCTCCATTTATCCGGGCGCAATTCGTCGATCATCCGCTTATTCTCCACATTTTCCTGACCTTCCGCCATATCCTTTTCACGGCGGTGTCTGACCTCCTCCGTGATCCGCACGTATTCTTCCTCCAGCCTGTGAACGTCGCGCCACACATAGGACGCCTCCTGCTCCATCCGTTCACGCTGCGCCTGCTTGCGCAGCATAGAGTCTTTCACTTCCCGCTCCAACCGCTGTTTCTTCTCTTTCAGATGTCCCAGCGCGTTCGATAGATTCATCTCGCTGTTCCCGGTCGCATAGTAATTGGTAGCGTAATTCTTGAACTCCGCCGCAAGCGGCTTGCCCGTCTCCACTTTCAACTGTCCGATCGAGATGGTATTTTCATAATTTCCTGAATTCAATCCTCCGATCACCATCTCCAGATCCCCGTCTTTAACAGATAATTTCTCACCGTCGTCTTCGCAGATCAGCTCGGCTTTCTTCGTATATCTGTCAAAATTCCTGTCAATTCGGAAAATCTTTCCGCCGCTTTCGAACCTCAGCGAGCCCGCGTAATAATTCGGGTTCTCCCACGGCTCATACACGCTGAACGTATCATAAACAGAGGCCCGGCCCCGCCCTCTCTCCATACCGAAAAACATTCCTTTGATAAAAGTATGAAGCGTGGACTTGCCGGACTCATTCTCCCCATACAAGATATTAATCCCATCCCCGATCTGTATGGATCTGTCTGTAAATTTTCCAAAATGCTGTAATCTCAATTCGCGAATCTTCATAATCTGGTCTTAACCTCTTCTCGTCTCCATCAACGCCTGCACGCCTTCGCACAACGCCAGGTACTCTATACTATCTTCATCATAGTCTGCCAGACTCTCGATATATCTCCCCAGAAGATCGTTCCTGTTCTTCATCAGAAGCTTCTTAAAATCATAAGCCGGCTTTGTCCCGTCCGTCAGATCGATAATATTGCCATAAGTATCCATATTCGCCGTATCAAATAAGATATCCGGATCCCGCATACCCTCTATAACGATTTTATATATATTCTGTATCCCCTGCTTCTCAATCTCTTCCCTGATCCGTTCTTTTAAGGCATGACCGGTCGTCGTCTTCTTAACCGTCACAGTAAGATGTACATACTTCCTGACCGCACAGGGAATAAACCGATGCTTACAGCCATCCTCCGTAATCTCCCCCAGAATATAGCCGTGTTCTCCTGTATCGTTCTTATCAATGGGTTCCAGCGCTCCCGAGTACGCAATGTTCTTTCCCTCTTCGCACCAAGGTCTGTGGATATGGCCCAAAGCGACATAATCATATCCCAGGGCAGCCAGTTTCCCCAGGGTCAAAGGGATATGTTTCTCATCCCCTCCGTGAGCCAGCAAAATCTCGTACCTCTGCCGCTTCTTTGGCACGGCGTGGTCATACCGGCTGTCCCGTATCTCCCTTGCATGATAACTCAGTCCATAGACTGCGAGAGACAACTTTGGTATCTCCACACAGGATATCTCGCCGCCAAGAATCATATGCACATGTTCCGGCCATTCAAAACTTCTATAATAGGATTCTCTTTTCAGATAGTCATGGTTGCCCGCAATCAATACTACCTGCGTATGTTCAAGCGTCCCAAAGAGGTAACTTACCTCCTTTAGTTCCCGAAGGAGCGGCTGCCTGTGAAACAAATCTCCTGCTATCAGCAAGAGATCTGCCTTTTCCTTATTGCAGATCTTCATCATCCGTTCCAGACTGTTCCAGATCTCCCTTCCCCGTCTTTCGCTGTACGAGCCGCCTGCGTCCGGATTTGCTCCCAAATGCACGTCTGCGATGTGTATGAACCTCATCTGCTGTCCCTTCTTCCTTCTCTGTCTTCGACGGCAGCGTTACGACAAACTGTGTCCTGTTGTCGTCGCTTTTTGCCCGTATCAGTCCGTCATGCAGTTCTACAATCTCCTTGGCAATAGCAAGACCTAAGCCCGCCCCTCCGGTTCCGCTGGAACGCGAACCGTCCACACGGTAGAATTTCTCAAAGATCGTCTGAAGCATGACTCCCGGTATCCTATCCCCCTGATTGGTAAATACAATCTCTACATTCCGATTCTTCATCTGAGCTTCTATCTGAATCTTCGTACCCACATAGCAGTATGCGATCGCATTTCTCAATATGTTGTCGAACACTCTCGCCAGCTTATCCGGGTCTCCGTAGACTACCAGGTTCTCTTCCACCTGAACCTCACAGGACAGACTCTTCTCCTGGAGTACTCCATATAATTCGTCCGCAAGCTGTTCCAGCATGAAAGAAAGGTTGATCTCTATCGCTTCCAGCTCAATTTTCTGCAGATTATACCGGGTGATATCAAAAAACTCGTTAATCAGTTCCCCCAACCGAATGGACTTCTCAAGCGCAATATGGGTATACTTCTCCCGGTCCTCCCGGGGCATATCCTCATGGGTATCCAGCATACTTAAGTAAGCGACGATTGATGTCAGCGGCGTCTTAAGGTCATGGGCCAGGAACAACACCAGGTCATTCTTCTTCTTCTCTCCTTCTTCCGCCTCTATCTCCTTACGCTTCAGATTCGCCTTGATCTCATTCAGCCGTATCTCGATGGGTTTCAATTCCGTAATCAGATGGATCGGCTCCGTAGATTCCGACAGGATATTCTCTATCCCATCCCCAATCTGATCCACATACTTCATCATCTTTGACAGCGCCACATAATAAAACACAGCAAAGAGCAGGAGGAAGCCAACGATGATAAAGAATATCTTGTTATCCCCGATCAGCTTCCAGTACAGACGGATCGCCTGGCTCTTTTTTATATCAAGAGACATCAGAAACTTGACGAACAGTTCCGCAAAACTGTCGTTATAGATCCCGTCGATCACATACTGTAATATGAAACCGCCCACCAGAACCGTAAGCGCCGTGACCAGAACCGTCTGGAGCAGCAACGTGAACTTCAGCTTACGATATTTATTCTTCAATCTTATACCCTACTCCCCATACCGTCTTGATAAAATCAGATTTACCGGTGGGCGCGCTCATCTTTTCCCGAAGATGCCGGATATGCACCATCACCGTATTGTTGCTGTTCTTATAATACTTTTCATTCCATACCTTCTCAAACAGTTCTTCTGAGCTGATGACCTTCCCCCGGTTCTCGCACAAGAGCCAGAGTATATCGAATTCGATGGGAGTCAGCGTCAGGGGCACCTCGTTATAGACGCACTCATGAGACGTCCTGTTCAGCAGAAGACCGCCGAAGTCTATGATATCCCCCTCTTCTTTCCCGCCGTCATTATACTGGGTGTATCTCCGGATCTGGGCTTTCACCCGGGCCACCAGTTCCAAAGGGTTAAAGGGCTTCGGAATATAATCGTCCGCCCCCAGCGTAAGCCCTGTGATCTTGTCCATATATTCCGTCTTCGCCGTCAGCATGATAACCGGGAACGTATACTTCTCCCGGATCATCTTAAGAAGCTGGAATCCGTCGATATCCGGGAGCATAATATCCAGAATCGCCAGATCAATCTTCTTGCTTCCGATACAGGCAAGCGCATCCTCGCCCGTATAAAACTTGAATACGTTATACTGGTCATTATGGAGATATAGCTCTATCACGTCTGCGATCTCCCTCTCATCATCAACAACTAAAATATTCATACAAACCTCTTATACAAAATGTCCTCTTTAAATTATACCATTCCGCAAAACCACAGGTAACCGCCTGCTGCAAAGCTTCATCTTAGAACTATAATTCACAGTTATTGACGGTTCTCGGGAACGGAACTACGTCCCGGATATTGCTCATCCCGGTCAGATACATGATGCATCTCTCAAACCCGAGTCCGAATCCCGCATGTCTGGTGGAACCGTACTTACGAAGATCCAGATAAAATTTATAGTCTTCCGTCTTAAGTCCCAACTCTTTCATTCTCGCCAGCAGCTTATCATAATCATCTTCCCTCTGGCTTCCGCCGATGATCTCACCAATCCCGGGAACCAGACAGTCCACCGCCGCCACGGTCTTCCCGTCTTCATTCTGCTTCATATAGAAAGCCTTGATCTCCTTCGGATAATCCGTTACAAATACCGGCCTCTTGTACACTTCCTCCGTCAGATAGCGTTCATGCTCGGTCTGCAGATCCGCTCCCCAGGAAACCTTATATTCAAAATTATCATTATTCTTCTCCAGTATCTCGATGGCCTCCGTATACGTCACCCTTGCAAAATCAGAGGAAACTACGTTGTGAAGCCGATCCAGAAGCCCCTTATCTACAAATGAATTGAAGAAATTCATCTCCTCCGGCGCCTCTTCCAGCACGTAATTGATCACGTATTTCAGCATCGATTCCGCCAGCATCATATCGTCGTCCAGATCTGCAAACGCAATCTCCGGTTCGATCATCCAGAACTCTGCCGCATGCCTGGTCGTATTAGAATTCTCCGCACGGAACGTAGGCCCGAATGTATAGACATTACGGAACGCCTGCGCATAAGCCTCCGCATTCAACTGACCGCTTACCGTAAGGCTCGTCTCTTTTCCGAAGAAATCCTGTGTATAATCCACCTGTCCGCCGTCTGTCTTCGGCAGATCTTCCATATCCAGTGTCGTCACCCGAAACATCTCGCCGGCTCCTTCACAGTCGCTTCCCGTGATCAGAGGCGTATGCACATAGACGAAGTCTCTCTCCTGGAAGAATTTATGAAGCGCATACGCAGTCAGAGACCGTACCCGGAATACTGCCTGGAAAGTATTCGTCCTTGGACGGAGATGAGAGATCGTCCTCAGATACTCGAAACCGTGCCGCTTCTTCTGCAGCGGATAATCCGGTGCAGACGCCCCTTCTACCTCCACGGCGTCCGCCTGTATCTCAAAAGGCTGCTTTGCCTGGGGCGTTGCCACCAGCGTTCCGGTCGCCATAACCGCGGCGCCCACATTCAATTTGGAAATCTCTGCGAAATTCTCCATCTTATCGTGATAAACGATCTGCAGCGGCTCAAAGAACGTGCCGTCGTTCACGACAATAAAGCCGAAAGTCTTGGAATCCCGGATACTGCGCACCCAGCCTCCAACTGTAATCTTCTGATCCAGATACTTCTCTTTGTTCTTGTATAATTCCCTGATTGTAATCAAATTCATATTCTTTTACTCCTTTTTTACCCTAACATGACCCTTATTATAACATACCCAAACTTGATTTAAAAGGCAGTTTATTTAATTCATCTTCCGGAATTCGAGAGGCGTAAGCCCCGTCATCTTCTTAAACATAGAGATAAAATGGCTTGTATCGGCAAACCCTATCTGCCCGGCCACCTGCCGTATCTCCGTCTGGGGATTCAAGACCAGTATCTCCCTCGCCCTGTTGATCCTGTAGACCGTCAGATACTCATATACCGAATATCCCAGGAACCGCCGGAACAGACGCGTCAGATACTGGGGCGTGATATAGACTTTACGACTAAGTTCCTGTACCGTCAGCTCCCTGTCATAATGTGTTTCAATCTCCCTTATCACCGGCTCCACATAACGCAGGTAAAGAGGATTCTTAGCTGAATTCTGTGCATAGATACTGTTGGCAAGGTTCATCAGCAGGCAATAGCACCTCACCGACAGCGCGCACGGATCCGCCGAGAGCTGTTCCCACTGCTCCATAATCTCATGGATCATCTCCCCGATCTGCCGTCCCTGTTCCTTCTCGATAAATATCACCTGTCTGTTACCGGTCATCTTCGCGATACTGCCGTCGATCGTCCCTGTAAATGTTGCGAACGCAGTAACCCATTCTGCCGTATCTCTGGCATAGGAATGGCGTATGAAAGGCGCGATCAGAATTCCCTCCTCCTCCTCCAGCACATATTTCTTATTCTGCACATAGACGCTCCCTCTCCCCTTTTCCGTCTGCATGTAGTGATAGACCGGATATCCCCCGGGGCGCATCACCGAATCCTGCTCCCAACGGTCCCCTATTGATTCAAACGTAAACGGTTCCTTTACCGGAGTATCTCTAAAATGTATCGGCATACGCGCTCACCTCTTCCTGATGTATTCTTTTTGTTTCAAAATGTTATATTATTTAGCCTAACATACCACACTATCCCTAACCTGTCTATATTATAATAAACATATCATATCACTTTTCGCACTTATGACGAAAGTAACTATTTTTTAGGAAGGGGAAACATTTGCCATGCACACATTCGATTATGAGAAATTAAAAGATCCGCAATATTTTAGCGACGGGAGGCTGGACGCGCATTCTGACCACAGATATTATGCCTCCGCCGACGATATGGAAGCCGGATATCCGGATTTTCGGACGAGCCTGAATGGTCTGTGGAAATTCCACTATGCCAGGAATTATGATCAGACGATCCCGGGATTCGAGAAACCAGAATACACCTGCGGCTCCTGGGAGGACATCCGCGTTCCTGCCCACATCCAGATGGAAGGATACGACGCTCCGCAGTATGCCAACACACAATATCCATGGGAAGGGCGCGACGAGATCCTTCCGGGAGAGATTCCGTCTTATTTCAATCCGGTAGCCAGCTATGTAAAATACTTCACAATACCGGAGAAAATGTGGGGAAGACGCCTCTTCATCTCTTTTCAGGGAGCGGAAAGCGGACTGGCCGTGTGGCTTAACGGGCATTTCATCGGATACAGCGAAGATTCCTTTACCCCGTCGGAATTCGAGCTGACCGGCCATACTGTGGACGGAGAGAACAAGCTTGCAGTACAGGTATTCAAGTGGACTTCTTCAAGCTGGTGTGAGGATCAGGATTTCTATCGCTTCTCCGGTATCTACCGGGATGTGTATCTCTATACCGTTCCGGATCTGCATGTCCGCGACCTGCTGATACAAGCCGTACCAGACGCGTCTCTTCAAAATGCGTCCCTTGACGTCCGTCTCCTGATGACGGCAAATACGGATACTATAGAAGGACGAGCAGTCTTCCGTCTCTCTCTGGATGGACGGAAGGTATTTGAGGATGAAAAAGAGCTGAGCGCAGAGACTTCTTATCACCGGAATATAGAACATCCGTCTCTCTGGAGCGCAGAAACACCGACTCTCTACGATCTTACGATAGAGATCTTCGATGCTAAAGGCGCTCTTATGGAAATCATTCCTGAAAAGGTCGGTTTCCGGCGCTTCGAGCTGAAAGACCATATCATGACCCTGAATGGGCAAAGGATTGTATTTAAAGGCGTAAACCGTCATGAATTCAGTTCTGTGAACGGCAGGCGGGTAAGTGAAACCGAACTCCGCAAAGATCTTGAGACGATGAAACAGAATAATATCAACGCCATCCGTACCTGCCATTACCCCGACGATTCCCTGATCTACAGGCTGTGCGACGAATACGGCTTCTACCTCATCGATGAGAATAATCTAGAATCCCATGGATCCTGGGACGGCGTACAAGAGACCGGCGATACGTCGAACGTCGTGCCGAACGACCGGCCGGAGTGGCTGGATATGATGCTTGACCGGGTGAACTCCATTTATCAGAGAGACAAGAACCACCCGGCGATCCTGATCTGGTCCTGCGGAAATGAATCCTACGGCGGCAGAGATATCTACGAGATGTCCAGGCTCTTCCGAAAACTTGATCCTACCCGCCTGGTACATTATGAAGGCATCTTCCATGACCGCCGGTATAACGATACCAGCGATATGGAGAGCCAGATGTACACTTCCGTCGAAGGAATCAAGGCTTTTTTGACGGAAAACCGCGACAAGCCCTTCATCTGCTGTGAATATACCCATGCCATGGGCAATTCCTGCGGCGCGATGCACAAATACACGGATCTCACCGACACAGAACCTCTCTATCAGGGCGGGTTCATCTGGGATTATATCGACCAGTCCATCGTCAAGAAAAACCGCTATGGTAAAGAGTTCTTTGCCTACGGCGGAGACTTCGGCGAGCGTCCGACTGATTATAATTTCAGCGGAAACGGAATCGTATACGGAAACCGGGAAGTCTCCCCGAAGATGCAGGAAGTAAAATACAACTACCAGAATATTTCCGCGGAGGTAAGCCGAGACAAAGTCCGGATTATTAATAAGAACCTCTTCGTGAACACGGAGACCTTTGACTGCCGCGTTACGGCTGCACGGGACGGCCGGATCATCCGCAACGCGGTTCTTGAGACTCATGTAGCCCCCCTTGTCAGCGAAGTCTATGAGCTTCCGCTTCCTGCGGAGACCCGCGCAGGAGAATATACGATTACAGTCTCTTTCCACCTGAAGGAAGATACGATCTGGGCGTCCCGCGGACATGAAATCGCTTTCGGACAGTATGTATATCAGATTGCCGCGCCCCAAACCGTATGTACCAAAGACTTTACCGTGATCCACAGCAGCCAGAACGTCGGGGTTAGAGGCAGGCACTTTGAGGTCATGTTCTCCACATTAAACGGCGGTCTCGTATCTTACAGATATGCCGGGAAAGAGATGATCGAGGCGATCCCAAAGCCGAACTTCTGGCGCGCCCCTGTGGACAACGACTATGGATGCAACATGCCCGGCAGATATGCACAGTGGAAGATCGCCAGCATGTACCTGACCCACAAAATACCCGGAACGAATCCGCCTGCCATATGTAAACCGACCGTAACGAAATCTGAACACAGTATCTCCGTTATGTTCACCTACTATCTGCAGACCGCCCAACCGGCAGACTGCAAGGTAACCTATGAAGTATTCGGCGACGGACGTGTGAAGACTACTTTATCTTATGATCCTGTAAAAGAGCTGGGGAATATGCCCGAATTTGGCATGATCTTTAAGCTGAACGCCGATTATGACCATGTCAAATGGTACGGGCTCGGTCCTGCCGAGACCTATGCGGACCGCAAAAAAGGAGCAAAACTCGGTATATATGAGAATCTGGTTGCCGACAATATGGCTGCTTACCTTGTTCCCCAGGAATGCGGCGGCAAAGAGGAAGTTCGTTACGCGGAAGTCACTGATCTAAAAGGACACGGAATGCGCTTCGAGATGACGCCGGAGAACGGACCTATGACATTCTCCGCACTTCCTTATACACCCCACGAATTAGAGAATGCCATGCATCCTTACGAATTGCCCGAGGTACACTATACCGTAATCAGGGCTTCCAAAGGACAGATGGGAATCGGCGGGGACGATAGCTGGGGCGCCTGCACGCACCCGGAATACCTGCTGGACGTAAGTAAGAAGATGGAATTCAGCTTCACTTTCTGCGGAATCTAAATACGAAAAAAGAGGCGGCGCAATATTACAATTGCTGCCGTCTCTTTTTCCTTTTAATATTGATTTCTAACCGACCGGAGCATTAGCCTACATACGTATTCCCGCTCCCTGACGTCATCTCGTCCATCTGTCTGGTGGACGTGATAAGTCGTTCTCCCGTTTCTGCCTGGATATAGATCAGGCTATAGTCAACATATCCCACCAGTATAACCGCATTCTGTGTATCCAGCATCCCAATAACCGGTATATTCTGATCCAGAAGCGAAATCAGCTGTTCCGCCCTGCATCCTGTCAGATCGAGGGTTCTTCCGTCATTCAGATCCATCATAATATCCGCAGGCGCTTCATGCTGCTTAAGCCGATCCAACGCCGTCTGAATCAATTCATCCTTTCCAACGACTTGATGCTGCTTCCGGTTAATCCCCTTCGCCCAGATATACGCCTGGTTCGAATCTACTACGACGCCGTTATACTCGTCTGCCGTCTGGATAGCTTCCGCAGCTTTATCATAGATTCCCTGTAATTCACCATAACCATATGCATAATATTTATCTTCATGGCCGACATCATCAAAGCTTACATTTTCCTGCCTATCAAGCAGAATCTGCTTCGGCTTCAAGATTTTCGGCTCCTTATCCGATATCCCGTCGTCAAATACGATCCTCACCTGCGTCTCCTTTAGATCCGTCGCATACGTCTCCACATAAATGTTGCTTTTCTCTTTTTCCTCATTATTCGTAATATAATCCGGCGCTGTCGATGCATATGTTTCTCCGTCCTTCGTCGCACGAATCAACGTAATCATATTTTCCTCAAAAATCGCATCCAGCACATAGATTCCATCCATCTGATAGGTCTTGACCACTTCGTTCTTACGGTTACTTATCTCAACTTTATAGATCGGTACCGTAACCTCGCCGGATATAGTCTTTCCTGTATCCGCCGTCTTGGCGACCCCATATACAAAATCATTCTTTACAAATCCCAAAGGACGGATACATTCGTCTTCTTCACATACCACGCGCCGCTCATCTCCGCTTTCAAGATCCTTTACCACTACCTCGGAGGCCTCGTTCAGTTCCTTCCCTTCCTGCCAAGCCACCTGGCTGCCGTCGACGGATATCACATACTGTGAATTCTTAAGCCCTTCCACAATCGTACGATCCCTGCCGATTTTTATATCACACTCATACAAAGCGCCGTCCAGCATCACATACAGCATACTCTGATCCACATTATAATAAAGCATATTACTCAGTTCATGAACCGCGATTCCGTACGACTGCCTTGTAGAGATAAACACCTTCTCTTCCACAGAGTTCTTCCCAATATCGTAATAATAGACAGCGACGCCTACTTCTCCTTCATGCACGCCGCGGCTCATATAACCGCATACCGTAAATACTGTATTTCCTTTTTCATCCATTTCAAGCAGTTTGATCCTGTAATCAGAGCCCATATTACGTACGTCCGTATTCTCGATATCGGCGAAACTAAATACCAGCGAAGCCTCATCCGTCTTCTTATTATAATTCCATAATTCATTTGCAACCACGAACGACACTGCCAGTCCGTCTTTGTCCACCAGATACTGAATATCCTTCGGCGTAATCCCTAAGATTATGCCCCTTTCATCGATCGCCTGCTTCGTTGCGTCAAAGATCTGCTCCATCGTCCTGTCATAATCAAGCAAATATGTCCTCTCTGCTCCCTCCGGATGGCTTACACGGAAGAATTCCTGCGTCAGATAGACGTCCGATTCATTCTCTTCTCCCTTACACCTTACACGATATTCGAGCTGAACCGAAACAGAATTATTCTGGATCTCCTTGATATTCCAGCGCTCTCCTTTCTCTACCATCGGTTCCAATTCTCCCCATGATACATGATCATAGTCAGACTGAATCGTAACATGCTGGAAACTCGTATTATCCGCACGCTCACTTGGCTCAAGCGCCAGTCCCACTCCGGTCCCTTCTACTTTCCCCATGGCGTTCTCGTGAAAAGCCCTGACATAATCCAGACACTCCAGGATACCCGCATTCGTCGCATCCGCAATCCTTGTATAGAAATAGATCTCCTCTTCCTTCTCCGTATATAATATAAGCTCCAAAACCCTCTCTTCCGTCAACCCAATATCATCAAATTTCAGTGTAAAATCGTCTCCCAGAAGATTCAGAATGCCATTCTTTAATTTCTGCTGTCCGTCAAGAGAATATACAATATACTCTACACTGCTAATCCGATTGTCATAAGACTGTATCACACCGGTAACCTGCTGCTCAAGCACAGGCGTAACAACATCTCTCATAACCGGCACATCCATCGCTCTTGCGTATCCATTCAGAGTATTCAACGTATATCCATTATAAGAAAATGATATCTGCGGATAAGTCGCCGCCCCCATATCAGCGGTCATATTCGCATTCCCTTTATTCGTATAAAAACTGAATCCGATCACCGCTGCAATAAATACCAGAATCAGGATTCCCGCATCTGACAGCTTCTTCTTCCAATCCATCTATTGTTCCCCTTTACGTTCCAACAGCCGGCCCAGAGTCGGCGATACATGCAGGAATTCTTCACACCTGCGGACCGCCTCTCCGTTTCCCCCCTTTTCACCTGCCTTAACTGCACGAATCAATATATTCTTTGGTGTATGTTCCAAGCTTATGAATTCCAGGATCTGCGCGTCATATCCTTCACGCTCCAGATACTGCGCCCGCAGGGCGTCCGTCACAAGCGCGGCCATGCGCTCTTTAATCAGTCCGTACCCCAGAACAGGCTTAAGGATATCGTTCTCCATCTGTCCGTTCAGCTCATGCTGGCAGCAAGGTACCGACAGGATCACTTTCGCGCCCCATCCGACCGCCTTTGCCAGCGCATAGTCCGTCGCCGTATCACAGGCATGCAGCGTCACAACCATATCAACCGGACCAGTCCCGGATTCGCTGTAATCTGCAATATTTCCTTCCTGAAAGGTTAATTTCTCATATCCGTATTTTTTACTTAATTCATTACACCGACGTATAACGTCCTTCTTAAGGTCCAGTCCGATGATCCGGATATCATACTGCTTTAATTCATGTAGATAATAGTATATGGCAAATGTCAGATAAGACTTCCCGCATCCGAAATCTAATATCGTAAGCTCTCTGTCTTTATCAAGCTCCGGCAGAATGTCTTCTATGAATTCCAGGAACCGGTTAATCTGCCGGAACTTATCAAACCTGGAATTCACGATCTTACCCTCTTTTGTCATAACTCCCAGATCCAGAAGAAACGGAACCGGTATTCCCTCTTCCAGCACATACTTCTTCCTGCGGTTATGGCTCCTGTCTATTTCCTTTTCTTTGACGCACTGCGCCTGTTCCCTTTGCTTTACCGATATCTTTCCCTTTTTGCTTACAAGTATGGTATATGAAGCACGCGCCGTCTCCATCTGCATCTGCCGCATATTCTCCATGTACGCAAGCAGCAGTCCCTCTGCCTCCCGCGGGTCCGCATTCTTGTGAAACGCCTGATTATTCCGAAACTCCTCTAACTGAAATATAAGCTTTTCCTTCTGAAGCAGAGGACGCACCCTCACCTTCACTGCCCCGTCCTTTTTTCGGGGATTGCTGAGCACGGCCGACCGGAATTCTATATTTAGATTACCCCGTAATATCTCTCTTAATTCTTCCATCCGTCTATTATAATTCCAATACTACAATCCCAATACGTCCGAGATGGCTCCCATCTCTTCCAGCGCGACATCAATCAGATCATCCAGGCTGAGTCCGGTAAACTCGATGGACTCCATATAGTCTCTGTTCGCCCCCGCCGCAAAACGCAGCTCGTTAAACCGCTTCATCACAGACTTGTGCTTTACGCTGGCAATCTTCTTATCCGGATAGATCTGTGCAACTGCTTTCACGAAGCCGCTCATAGGATCCGCCGCCAGTATAGCGTACTGCAGAGTCGTCTTAGCCTTCACCCCGCTCTTCGGATTATGCGCGCATATCGCGTCGAACAAGACCTTGTCCTCGATTCCTTCTTTCTTCAGTATCTCTGCAGACGTCGGCCCATGTACGCTCATGTCATGCTGCCAGTCGCACTGCTCTTCATCCAGATCATGAAGCAGCCCTACGATCCCCCAATATTCCACGTCATCCGGCGCCAGCCGCTTGGCAAGCCCCTTCATAATCGCCTCAACCGCGTAAGAGTGGGTGATATAATTCTCCCCTTTCATATATTTCATCAAGATATCATGCGCCTGTTCCCTGTTCATCACTAATTGCTCCTTCTCTACACTATTTTTATTCTTCCGGTACCACGATAAGATCCTTTGTAAAATGATTCAGCACTTCGCATCCGTCTTCTGTCACAAGAACCAGATCTTCGATACGAACTCCGATTCCTTCTTCCGGAAGATAGATTCCTGGTTCCACCGAAAAACATTGACCCGGTCGTATCACAGCTTCGTTTACAGAAGAGACGTCGCCGAACTCATGGTCCTCAAGTCCGATGGAATGTCCCGTCCTGTGTGTAAAATACTGCCCATACCCTTTTTCTTCAATATAATTCCTTGCCGCAAGATCAACGTCGCACATCCTGTTCCCTGGCTTCGCCGCCTCGATGCCGCGCCTGTTCGCCTCCACGACGATATCATAGATCTCTCTTGCACGGTCGGACACTTCCCCGATGAATACCGTCCGGGTCATGTCGGACGCGTAATTGTCCTTGAATGCTCCGATGTCAAGTACTACGCAGTCTCCCCGCCTGCCTTTTGAATCATCCGTCATGTGATGGGGATCCGCCGCTCCCTTCGCATACGCCGTAATCGGATCGAAAGACACGTCGTCGCAGCCAAGCTCCTTATAGATCTCACGAACCTTCTCATTCAGCTCCTTCTCCGTCAATCCCTTCGCCGCCCATGGAATCAATCTCTCCATCGCCATATCGTTAAGCCTTGAGGACTCCCGCATCAACTCCTGTTCCTTCTCATCCTTCACCATTCGGATACCGTCCACGATATGAGATGCGTTCACAAACCGACTTCCGCCTCCTAACTCCTGAAGACGGAGCAGGAATCTGGACGGCCATGTCTTATCAATTCCCATAGTCTTATCCTTCTCCACAAAGCGGCTCAGAATTTCTACGCCGTCCTCCACATCATCATACCAGACGATATTCACACCCAGATCATCTTCCTGCGGAAACAGCTTATTAATCACCATCTTATGGACACCATTCACATTCAGATACAGCGCCAGCAGCCTCTCCCCCGGAAAGATCCATTTCCCTGTCAGATAGAAGATCGCCGCAGGATCCGCCACGATCATCTGCGGTATCCCCTGCTCTTCCATAGCTTCCAACACTCTAAATACTTTTCCCTGATCCATTATCAACCGAAACCTTCCTTCTTTTATCGTTTACCTGTACGATTAAAAAAACTTTTTACCCTGCGCAGTTAAAAACACATTTTCGGTGCACTGGCTAAATTTTTCGTAAAATAAAACCGGCAGCCCTGACTACCGATTTTATTTTCTTCTATTATAATGTTTTCCACTTTTAATTTCAACATAAATAGCAATTACTTCACATTACTTCACATTTACACTCTCAAATTCATCAATTACCGACTGATCAGGCGCTTTTGTCGCCAGACTTACGATAATGATCATCGCCAGAGATACCAGAAATGCCGGAAGCAGCTCATAGATATTGAAAATACCGCCTAATTTACTGATACCGAACTTCCATACAAATACCATCACTCCGCCGGAGATCATACCTGCCAGCGCGCCCTGTAGCGTAGTCCGTTTCCAGAACAGCGCGCAGATCACAACGCCCGCGAACGCCGCGCCCATACCTGCCCATGCGAAGGATACGATCTCAAAGATACTGGAGTTAGGATCTCTCGCTATAAATACTGCGATCACCGCAATCGCCAGAATTGTACCCCGCGCGATCATAAGGCTCTGCTTCTCGGAAAGTTTCTTTCCGAAGAAATCCTGTACGATATTCTCGGATACACCGGACGCTGCTACCAACATCTGGCTGTCCGCTGTAGACATCGTAGCCGCAAGGATTCCCGCAAGGATCACTCCGCCCAGAATCGCCGTCAGAACCCCGTGCTGGCTGAGCAGGTTGGTAAGTATAATAATAATTCGTTCATTCTGACCTTCCGGAACCTCAATCGCCCCTGAATTCGCAACCGCCAGGCCAACAATTCCGATAAATATCGCAACTGCCATGGCAAACGTTACCCATATAGACGCAACTCGTCTGGATAGCGTCAGTTTATTCTCATCTTCGATAGACATGAATCTTACCAGGATATGCGGCATACCGAAATAACCGATTCCCCATGCCAGCAGCCCGACAGCCGTAAGCGGAGAATATGGAACCGCCGTCTTTGTCACCGCATCATGAATGGCCGAGACAGAAAGGTAACCGGACAGCGATTTTGCATTATCCACAACCGCATCCATACCGCCTGCGGTAGTCACGCCAAAGGACACGATAGAAACAAGAGCAATTGACATTACGATACTCTGGATCAAATCGTTGGTCGCTACCGTCGTGAAACCGCCCGCGATCGTATAGACTACGATAATCACAGCGAATAAAATCATCCCTGTCATATAGTTCAGCCCAAACAAGGAATTGAACAATTTACCGCATGCCGAGAATCCGGACGCTACATATACGACAAAAAAGATTACTATAATAACGGCTGAAATCGCCGATATAATATTCCTCTCGTCATGAAACCGTTTTGCAAAGAACGTCGGCACAGTGATAGCGCCGATCTTCTCGGAATAACGCCTTAATCTCCTCGAAGTAAAAAGCCAGTTCAGATAAGTACCGATCGCCAGACCTGCCGCAGTCCAGAACGCGTCCGCCAAACCTGTCAGGTATGCCACTCCCGGAAGTCCCATCAGCAGCCAGCTTGACATATCGCTTGCCTCCGCGCTCATAGCTACTACCAATGCTCCCATCCTTCTGCCGCCCAGATAAAAATCTTCACTGTTGTTGTTCTTCTTCGCATTATACACACCGACGCCAATCAGAAGGCACATATACGCCAGAATTGTCAACAAAATAACAATATTGATGCTGTTCATATAGCTCACCTCTTTTTCTTTCCCGGATACCTCGCATCAACAGGCCGACAGCCAGGGACACGCCGCTTATTTTCTGCAGATATCCTTCTCAAAACAATGGAGTTTCCTGGTACGATACCGTACCGCTCATTCTTCTGTCCTTAGAGTATACCTGACATCCCGCGGCAAATCTCTTCAGATACATTCTAAAATCAGAAAATATGAATAATAAAACAGACAAGAAAGACATTTTCCTATGTAAGTCTTTCTTGTCTGTCTTAATTTGTATTATACACCCTGGTTAAATTCTTGTCAATGTAACCGCGCCAAAGAATAAAATATTATAGACTGTCTATATAGCCAATTACCTTTTATTATGACACGAACCGGGGCAATTCTCGCAGCCGCAGCCGCAGCCTCCGCCATTTTTCTTCTTTCTCCAAATACTTCTTGCAGCCAATGCCGCCGCACTCAATACCATAAACCCTATCACTGCCGTCGACAGGATGCTGCTTGCCGCCAACGCCATATTATCACCTCCCTGAATAACTACATTCTCATTGCTCCGGTTCTTACACCAGATATATTTACATGCAGCGATGAACTCTCCTTATAAGGACGGAACAACAGATACAAAAATCCAATCAAAACCAGAAATGCCGCAGCCGTTCCGATTCCCAATGCCTTTCCTGTGAACAGCATCCCAAACTGATAGACGCAAAGAGACACCGCATAGGCAAATATACACTGATACCCGATGGCAAACCAGGTCCATTTCGCGTTGTTCATCTCTCGCTTAATCGCGCCGATCGCCGCAAAGCAGGGCGCGCACAAGAGATTAAATACAAGGAATGAATACGCTGAGAACGCCGTCATACTTGCCGCCAGCGTGCCCCAGATCTCCGTCCCGTCTTCCGCTACTTCTCCAAATCCATAAAGAATACCAAAGGTTCCAACGACATTTTCCTTCGCTACAAGGCCTGTGATCGCCGCGACCGCCGCCTGCCAGTCGCCCCATCCAAGCGGGATAAATAGCCATGCGAACGCCCGCCCGATATTGGCCAGGAAACCGTCGCTTAAACTGTCCACCATACCGAACTGTCCGTCTACGATGCCAAAGCTTGAGGTAAACCAGATAAAGATTGTAGACAGAAGAATCACCGTTCCGGCTTTCTTGATAAAGGACCAGCCTCTCTCCCACATACTTCTTAAGACATTTCCTACAGTCGGCAAATGATACGCGGGGAGTTCCATAACGAACGGAGCCGGATCTCCTGCGAATAACTTCGTTTTCTTCAGGATTATACCCGAACAGATAATGGCCGCAATCCCCACGAAATATGCGCTCGGCGCAACCCAGGACGCCCCGTCAAAGAGCGCTCCCGCAATCAGGGCGATAATCGGCAGTTTCGCGCCGCAGGGGATGAAGGTCGTCGTCATGATCGTCATCTTACGATCCCGGTCATTCTCAATCGTTCGGGAAGCCATGATCCCCGGCACTCCGCATCCTGTACCAATCAGCATCGGAATAAAGGATTTTCCCGACAATCCAAATTTACGGAAGATACGATCCATGATAAACGCAATCCTCGCCATGTAACCGCACGCCTCCAAAAACGCAAGAAAGATAAACAATACCAGCATCTGCGGCACGAACCCCAACACGGCGCCCACGCCCGCTACGATACCGTCTAATATCAGACCCTGAAGCCAGTCCGCGCAGCTGACGCTCACAAGAACTTTCTCAATCGCCGGCGGGATAATCTCGCCGAACAGGACGTCATTGGTCCAGTCCGTCGCGATCGTTCCGACCGTCGTGACAGATATGTAGTATACCGCCCACATAACCGCCGCAAAAATCGGCAGCGCAAGCCAACGATTTGTAACGATTCTATCAATCTTATCAGAGACTGTCAACTTCCCCTTTCCCGCCTTGTTCAGGCAGCCGTCTATCACGGACGTTATGTACTGATAACGCTCGTTTGTGATAATACTCTCCGCGTCGTCTTCCATATCCTTCTCTGCCCTGGCAGTTATCTCCGATACGTCCGGCGCCTGATCTAACATTTCACGGATCTTATCGTCTCCTTCAAATAACTTGACGGCATAGAAGCGCTTCTGTTCTTCCGGCACGTCTGTAAGCCTTGCTTCAATCTCCTGCATGATACCTTCCACCTTCGGTGAAAATTCACGAACCGGAATCGCCGCTTTCTTTTCCTGCGCGGCTTTTACGGCCTTCTTCGCCGCATCCCAGATACCGTCTCCCTTCAGCGCGGATATTGGCGCGATCTCGCATCCCAGCTTCTCGGCCAACCGCTGCAAATGCAGTTCGTCGCCGGATTTCCTGACGACGTCCATCATATTAACCGCCATGACCACAGGTATCCCTAACTCCAAAAGCTGCGTGCTCAGGTAAAGATTTCTCTCAAGATTCGTCCCGTCCACGATATTTAAGATTGCGTCCGGACGTTCCGTAATCAGATAATTCCTGGCCACCACTTCCTCCAGGGTATAAGGCGATAAAGAGTAGATTCCAGGCAAATCCATAATCATAACCTCTTTTTGACCCTTTAATTTCCCTTCCTTCTTTTCAACCGTAACTCCCGGCCAGTTTCCCACGAACTGATTAGAGCCGGTAAGCGCGTTAAACAATGTCGTTTTCCCACAGTTCGGGTTGCCGGCAAGCGCGATTTTCACTCCCATGTCTTACTCCTCCTGATCTTCTTTTCTATACTCTATACTCTCCTGCGCCGGGCTGTATTTCGTCGCAGGCATGCATATTCGCCTTATTGTACTTCTATCATCTGCGCGTCTGCTTTTCTCAGTGAAAGCTCATATCCTCTGACCGTCACCTCTACCGGATCTCCCAGCGGCGCGACCTTCCTCACATAGACGGACGTTCCTTTTGTGATTCCCATATCCATAATCCTCCGCTTCGTCGCCCCCTCGCCGTGTAATCTTACCACTACCGCTCCCGAACCGCATTTGATATCCTTTAAAGTCTGCATATCATTTCATCCTCCTATACCATGATCTTATTGGCAATCCCTCTGCTTACCGCAATTCTGGAATCCTTCACCTGAACGATGACGTTTCCGTTATTACTCGATATTATCTTTACTTTCTCTCCCTCGGTAAATCCCAGGTTCTTAAGGAACCTTTTTGATTCTTCCTTTCCTCCAATCCGCTTAATCGCAGCGGCTTCGCCGAAATTCAACATCGTCAGCGGCATCCTGATCCCTCCTTTTACAAACGTACGGCCATCTCTTTGTGTACCAGCTCCATATCTTCCAATATCTGTACCATCCGATACACGGTCGCCATCCCCACCTTGCGGTCTCTTTCTTTCGCCGCAAAGTAGATTTCCTTACAGGAAGAATATTGATTCTCCAATATGATTTCCAGCAGCATCCTCCTCTGCGCAGTAATTCTGTAACCATTGTCTTTCAACTGCCGGATTACGGCTTTAACTTTATCTTCCTGTTCCATCTCTTGCCTCTCTTGAATGAGATTGATTATCATTTACATATTGTATTTTATTCCAATTAAAAATGATTGTCAATATCGTTATTGAGAAATTTTCTCATTACTTCAATTGACAATCACTTTTGTTAAAAACCGACTCAATCTCTAAGATTATAAACGCAGACTCCTATAAGAATAACCATCAACGCGATAAACAATCTATCAACGGTCTCGTCCGACATTTTTTTATTCAAAGAACGGCCGCATATTCCTCCTGCAATCCCTCCGCTGCACATCAAGATTAACGTCAAAAAATCGACGCTTCCAACTCCTGCGAGAACAGTCAGGAATAAGCTGATACTCTGAGAAAAGAAGATAATATATAGGGAACTTTCCACTGCGGCCTTGGTGCTCATAGAAAAGAAAAAGAATAAAACTACCAGATTAACCGGCCCCCCGCCTATTCCCAAAAAGGCGGACAGCATTCCGAGAATACCGCCGATCAGAACACAAGCTCCGGAATTCACAATATGAAACGTCCTGACTTTTTCTTTACAAAAGGCGTAGAGTAGCGTTCCCACTGTAACCGCCAAAAGACCTCCCGCCTGAATCCTGCCCACCTGTCCGCTGTTTTCAGACGTCTGCAAAGCAATTGCAAACAGTTTTCTCCCGGCTGCGCCTCCCATCGCCGCGCCAAGAGCAAGCATTGTTCTGCTTCCGGGCTCCGCCTGGGTCTCATTGCTTACTCTGCTTTTTATGACAGAATACGCGGACATTGACCATACCGCGCAGCCTGATAAAAATTGAAGCGCCGGGATCTCCATAATCTGAAACGCCTCCAGAACCGGCTTTATGATAATGCCTCCCCCTATACCGCAGACAGCGCCCACTGTCGACGCCAAAAAACAAACCAATATACATAAAATAAACACTGCCGTCTCCTCCTTTTTATTAAAATAATCAATAAGAATCCATCATCTTGTGTTATAATAGAAGAAAATCAATCTGAATATAAAGGAGATTCTCTATGCCGCCAATCAACTTATTAATTAAACCATCCTCCGGCAACTGCAATCTGCGGTGCAAGTATTGCTTTTATTACGACGCTATGTCAAAACGCGAGCATTCCTCTTACGGCTTCATGACAGAGGATACCCTTAGAGCCGTCATACAAAAAGCGCTTGCATACGCGGAACGAGACTGCACTTTCGCTTATCAGGGCGGAGAACCCACCTTAAGCGGACTTGCTTTCTTTGAAAAATCCATCGAATTCCAGCAAGAATACAATATCAATCATGTCGCGATCCATAACACACTCCAAACAAACGGTTATCAACTTGACGAAGAATGGGCCGCCTTTTTTAAAAAACATGATTTTCTAGTCGGCGTTTCTTTAGACGGCGGGCCAAAGACTCACGACCTCTACCGCAAAAACCTGTCCGGAGAGGGAAGCTTTTCCAATGTAATGCGTAACATTGAGCTGTTACAAAGATCAGACGTTTCATTCAACATATTGTCTGTAGTCAATCGTGCAACCGCACCAATGATCAAAAGAAATTACAAATTCTATAAAAAGAATCATCTTTCATACCTTCAATTTATCGCCTGCCTGGACCCGTTAGATACTGTCCCCGGCGAACAAGATTACTCTTTAACCCCGGAGACTTACGGGCAATTCCTGATCGACCTGTTCGAGCTGTGGTACGAGGACTTGCGTCTGGGACAGCAGCCTTTTATCCGGCAGTTCGAAAACTACATCGCCATTCTCCTTGGACAGCCTCCGGAATCCTGCGATATGAGAGGTATCTGCGGCGCGCAGTATGTCGTAGAAGCAGACGGCTCTGTATATCCTTGTGATTTCTATGTTCTCGATTCATATAAATTAGGAAATCTCCTCACAGATTCAATCGAAGAAATAGACAATGTCCGAAACCAGATCAAATTCATCGAATCATCCATAAACCACAGCAAAGAATGCGGCCAGTGCCAATATCAGTATCTATGCCGGGGCGGCTGCCGCAGAACACGTCTGGATGCAGACAACTACCGTCAATATTTTTGCCGCTCTTATCAGATGTTCTTTGACGCGTGTTTACCCCGGATGCTGGATATCGCAAAGCAGATCCAAAAAACTTTGTAAAGAAGCCGTCAACCAAATCGAGCAGGAGATCCTTGATGAACATCTCCTGCTCGATTCCTTTCAGAAAAATATAATGCGGTTAGTACAGCGCACTAGTGTAGTGTATCATTCGCTTTCAGCCAAATAACGCAGAATGAATTTTCAGTCTGCAAGGCGGCTGAATGAGGCGATGCGGTGGCATCGTCGATTGAAGCCAACGCATCAGATGGAAATTCAGGCAAGTTATTTTGGCGAAATGTGAATGATACACTACACTAGTATGTATAAATGCGATGCATCGAAAAATCACGGGTATTCAGAATCGCCTGATCAAAATTCTTGATAATTAAAGCGTTTTTTAAGTCTTGGTATTCTTTTCGCTGCCAGAGATTGTCATACTCATCAGGATCTTTTTCCAAATCATATAACTCACCATAATTTTTTCCATGATAGTTTATGATCTTGAACCTTCCATCAAAGTACATTGTTGCAAAGATATCGTCGTGACAGCCGACAAGACAACTATAGAATTCACTGTACACAGCGTCTTTATGATAATCTGGTCTACACTCCCCGCACAAAAGTTTCTTCAAACTCTTTCCCTGCATATAATACGGAACTTCATATCCTAATAATTCGCATAACGTTGGAGCAATATCCACTAATTCCACCAATGCATTGCTCACAAGCCCCTCCTTAATGTATCCGGGGCACGAGAAAATTAACGGCACGTGCGTCAAGGCTTCGTAGAAATATGCGCCTTTCCAATATAATCCATGGTCTCCGCTCATCTCGCCATGATCGCTCATAAATACCACGACGGTATTTTCTCTAAGTCCGTTCTCATCCAGATAATCCAGCAGCCGTCCAAGCTGATCGTCAATCAATTCAATTTCCGCGTAATAATCCCGGAACTTTTCACGCTTATCCTCATCCGACATACCTATAATACTGTCCGTACCTCCGTTCTGTCCCCCTGCTATGTAGTCATGCTTCTGAATATCCGGTTTGTTATCCAATTCTCCCTCTTTCCACAGAGGCAGCGGCATATCGTCTATATTCAGGCGGTCTTTATACTCCTGAGGCGGATCTAACGGAGGATGCGGATCAAATGGATTAATACTGATCAGCCAGCCTTTTTCTTTCTCTTTATTCTTTTCAATAAATTCTATCGCTTCTGACACACACCAGGTCGTCTGATGAATCTCAGGACATACGCCGACTTCCTTTCCATGAAATCCCGGATTCTCTGTCGGCGGCCATTTGGACATACTTGTATATCTGCCCCCGTAAACCTCCTTCCAGTCTATTCCCTGTTCTTTCAGCCATGCCTGATACTTATTCACTCCCTCGGGCCAATCATCATGAGGATGATGGCTCCACTGCATCAACGAATAACCATCCTCGCATCTCTTTTCCATTCTTCCTTCCGCGGCCGTTAAGTGAAGTTTCCCCGTCAATCCGCAAGTATATCCCTGATCTGCCAGCAACTTCGTAATCAAAACCTCGTCTTTTGAAAAACTATCGTTCCCATTATAGAACGCTCTGGTACAGGTCGGATATCGTCCGGTAAGAAAACTTGCCCTGCTCGGAGTACAGATCGGGCACTGCGTATATGCCCTTGTAAACATCGTTCCTTCCTCCGCCAGACGGTCTATATTAGGCGTACGTAAATGTTGATTTCCCATGCAGGAAATCGTATCATATCTCTGCTGGTCTGTACAAAACCATACAACGTTCAATGTCTTTTTATCCATATTTTCTCCCTCTCTCTATGCATAAACCAAATCAGGAAGCCATGTTATAATCTGTGGACATAACATAAGAATTATCAACAAAATCAACAGTCCCACGATAAACGGCAGCGCCTGTTTAACAAACGCCGGTATACTGACTCCCGTCATATTGCAGCAGACATACATCAGCCCTCCGACAGGCGGCGTCAGCGACCCTACCGACGCATTAAGTATCATCAAGATACCGAATGCATACACATTAATCCCATACATCTGGGCTACCGGCCAAAGCAGCGGAGTCATAATCATCAGCAGCGCCGTCCCGTCTAAAAGCATGCCGAAGAACAACACCAGAAGCATTGATATAATCATAAACACTGCCGGATTAGTAGAAACAGACATCAACGCCTGCGCTATCGACTGTGGAATTCTCGCCCAGCTAAGATACGTACCGAAACAGATCGCTCCAATAATCATCATCATAATCGACGACGTCTGCCGGAAGGATTCGACAAACATCCCCGGAAAATCCTTCCACTTTAACTCCTTGTATACAAACAGGCCGACAAACATACTCATCAGAATAACTACGACCGCTCCCTCCGTAATCGTAAAAATCCCAAATCTCACTCCTATTACCAACACGACCGCTATCAGGATCGCCCATATACTTTGTAACAAAGCCAGGAATATTTCTTTTATTGACGCTCTTTTCTCTCTTGACGGAGCATAACCCCGTTTGTGGGAGATAACCGAGACGATCGTCATTTCCAATACGCACATGAGTATTCCCGGCACGTATCCCGCTACGAACATTCTGCTCACCGAACAGCTTGCCATAACTCCATATAAAATCATCAGATTTCCCGGAGGGATAATCGGCGCAATCAATCCGCTCGCGGCCGTAACCGCGGCCGAAAAATCTTTAGGATATCCCCTTTTTTCCATTTCCGGTACAAGTATTTTACATTGTACCGCGGCGTCGGCCGCTCCAGACCCGCATATCCCTCCATTCAACGTACTCAACAGCACGTTTACATGCGCAAGTCCTCCCGTCTTATGTCCGACCAGGGTATCGCAAAAATGCAGCAGTCTCTTGGTAATTCCCGCATAATTCATAACGACGCCGATCATGACGAAAAACGGCAGCGCCAACAAACCGGTAGACATATTAGAAGAAATCAGATTCTGGATAACATTTGTAAGACCCATCGTATCTGTCAAAAATCCAAAATATATAAAACTTCCAATAATTAAGGAGACGGCTACCGGAACATTCATAAACATCAAGACAAATGAAACAATAAACGGAAGATATATCATAAAGCACCCCCTGTCTTATGCATGTTTCTCCTTATACATTTAGCAAATTTGCACGCTAAATCTATAATGATATAAAGAAATCCTAATACTACCGCTATATCAATATAGCAGTATTGGAGCTTCAAAGTCGCCGTATACTTTTCAACGCTCCTTACCGTCAGCTCCCATGCATAATATGCTATTACACAGGAGCCCGCAAACATGACGATATCATCTACCACCGATATCGCTTTCTGCATCTTTTCCGGCATCATCTGGACAAGAAAACTTACACTGATATGCTCCTTCGTACGATACAAGGAACCCATCCCAATATAAACCAGCCAGACAAAACAGCACAAAACCAACTCTTCCACCTGTCCAAACCGCTTACCCGTTAACCAGTTGCAGGCGATATTAAACGCAGATAACCCAATCATGAAAAAAAGCATCGCCGCGCCTATTGCATTAATTATTTTGTCTATTACTACTACAGGCTCTTTCATCCAAATTCCTCCTCAGATACGTCGCTATTCCTTTAGGTTATTAACCTCCGAGGAGATCTCATCCCATCCTTCCAGCGTCTCGCAATACGGAAGAACCGCTTCCTGAAAAGCTGATAAATCTTCAATTTCAACGATCTCGACTCCTGAATCCTCCAGTTTTTCACGGTTTTCTTCTTCGTTATTTCCTACCGTCTCATTACTTTCCGCAATACATTTTCCAAATTCTTTTGTTATAATTTCCTGATACTCTGTGGGAAGCGTATCCCAATACCCCTGCCCGCAGCATAATGCTACAACGCAGACCATATGATTGGTAAGTGAATAATAAGGCGTAGAAATAGAATCTGCAATTTTATTATTTACAAAGTTTCCAGATGTATTCTCACATCCGTCGATCATACCTGTTTCCAATGCATTATAGGTCGCGGACATATCCATCGCCTGATAATTACATCCCAGCGCCTCGAAGGTCTTCGTGTAAATAGTAGAATTCGGCACCCGCAGCGTCAGCTTTTTCATATCCTCCAATGCGGCGACCGGTTTATTTGCCATAACTCCTCTGGTTCCAACTACGAAAAAGGAGTCTCCTACCGCATGTACGTTCGCGTCCTGAGCCTTTTCATTGATCTTTTTCATAGAATCCGTCTGAGTGAAAGCTTCTACCGTCTTATAATTATCCCATAGATATGGCGCGCAAATCGTATTCCATTCCGGTACATAGTCCCCATAATTATTCGGGTCTGCGAAATAAAATACCGCTGCGTCGCTCATAACAGCCTCCAGACCTGCGTCCCCCACTAACATTTCACCATTGCCGTAGATCTGAATATCTACGCCTCCGTCTGTCTGTTCTCTTATCGCGTCGCTTGCTTTTTGCATATTTTCCATCCAGACTGTCGTAGTCGCGTCATTAGAAGTAAGTTTAATCTCATATACCTTATCACTTTTCTCTGATCCGCTTCCTTTTGCGTCCCCCGTCTTTGAATCTCCACATCCCGCCAACAATATCCCTACCATGCCGGTCGTCAATAATATAGCCGTACGTTTCTTCATCCTTTCTTCCTCCTTTTTATGTTTTTTATTTATTTTATAATATCTTTTATTTATACTTTTGTCAATAGTTTTATCTATCTTTTTATATAATATTGAATTTATATGAAAATTTTGTTTATTTCGTCAAAAATAATATTTTTAGATTGACATTTTGAAGGAAACATTTTAATATACTTTTACAAAAGATATAATAAAAGAATATTTTTCATATAGGAGAACCGAATCATGAAGACAAAAAATGAAGACGTCAAATACCAAACCAAATTCCGGATCTTATCTTATATCATGAATCATGAGAACTCCTCGCGTCAGGAACTATCTGCATCGCTAGGATACAGTATGCCCACAGTGCTGCAAAATGTTACGGAATTACTTGAAGAGAATCGCTTATGTGAAGTAGGAGAATTTAATTCGACAGGCGGACGACGGGCAAAGATGCTGGCGATTAAACCTCTATCTTATTGCTCTGTAGGAGCTGAGATTACAAAAAACAAGATACGCTGCGCCATGGTTGATTTCAACGGAGATCTGCTTGGTTACGAACAATATCCGATGCATTACTTCAATAATCGGGACTATTATACGAATCTTGGCACCTTAATATATTCATTCATCGATAAGTGCCGGGAATCCAAGACTCTATCCGACTGTAAGCTTACAGGTATAGGCATTGCAACTCCCGGTGCAGTGAATCTGGATCTTAACATACTTCTTAGATCCCACGCATTACACGTATCCAATCTGGATCTTCGTAATTTTTCTTCCAACATTACCGATCCTGTATATTTTGAACGCGCCGACACTGCCGCCGCCCGTTCGGAGATCAACAGCGCTACCAAGGATCTGGTATATCTTTATCTTGGCTATACCGTCGGCGGCGCCATATACACAAACGGAAGTTTCTTCCGCGGAGACTACTATAAAGCAGGTGGTTTCGGCCATTCCATCATATCCCTGGGAGGCCGTCAATGTGAATGTGGGAAAAGAGGATGCGCCGCCGCATATTGTTCTATCGACGCCCTTCTCTCCAGCAGCCAAAGCGATTCTCTGATTAGTTTTTTTGAACAATTAAAACGTCAAGATGAAAAAACCGTTGAAAATTGGAATGTTTTTTTAGAAATGTTAGCGGTTATCCTGACAAATATCAGGATGGAATTCGATTGTAATATTGTTATAGGCGGCGATATAAGCGGATATCTCGTTGACTATCTGGACGAGCTCAAAGCAAAAACCCTCGCGTACAACAATTTCGATCTGGATACTTCTTATATCTCAATTGGTAAATATCATAACGAAGCCGCCGCTATCGGCGCCGCGAAAAGAGTTATAGAAAAACATCTTCAGGACTGTTGTCCCTCTACTCCTTAAAGAAAAAGAGGAACTGCTTTACAGCAATTCCTCTTTACAGTCCAATTATTCTATCAGCTCCAGCACATCTTCTTCCACGCTGTCTGCCGTTTCCTCAGACTCATCCTCTTCAAACTCCGTGCTTTCCGGTAAATTTTCCTCCGTCGCTTCACTCATAGCGTCAGCCAAAAGCATATCCTCTGCAGCCTCTTCCGCCGCCGGCTCCTGACTTATCTGGGACTCGTTTTCCCAACTCTCCTCTTCGTCTACAAGCAGCTCGTCGTCCATCTCCAACTCGGAATCCAGACGGATATCGCGGTATTTTCTCATACCTGTACCTGCCGGTATATGTTTACCGATCAGGACATTCTCTTTCAGACCGATCAGCGGATCGACCTTTCCTTTGATCGCAGCCTCTGTCAGAACCTTCGTCGTCTCCTGGAAGGATGCCGCCGACAAGAAAGAATTTGTCGCCAGGGACGCTTTCGTGATACCAAGCATAATCTGCTCTCCGGTGGCAGGCTCTAAGCCTTCTTTTTCCAATCTTGCATTCGTGTCTTCAAATTCAAGTCTGTCCACATTGGTTCCCGGCAGGAATTCGGTGTCTCCCGCCTCTTCTATGCGGACCTTCTTAAGCATCTGACGTACGATGACCTCGATATGCTTATCATTAATATCAACACCCTGCAGGCGGTATACTCGCTGTACTTCCTGGATCATATAATCCTGTACGGCGCGCAGTCCCTTAATTCTCAGGATATCGTGCGGATTCACACTACCTTCCGTCAGCTCGTCGCCGGCTTCTAACACCGCTCCGTCCTTAACCTTAATTCTGGAACCATAAGGGATCAGATATGCTTTGGATTCTCCGGTGGAATCGTTCGTCACGATGATCTCCCGCTTCTTCTTGGTATCATTAATATTCGCTATTCCGGCAAATTCCGTGATGATCGCAAGACCTTTCGGCTTTCTTGCCTCAAAAAGCTCCTCGACACGGGGAAGACCCTGTGTGATATCGTCGCCGGCAACACCGCCGGTGTGGAAGGTACGCATCGTAAGCTGTGTACCAGGCTCTCCGATAGACTGTGCGGCGATAATTCCTACTGCCTCGCCCACCTGCACCGGCTCTCCCGTCGCCATGTTGGCGCCGTAGCATTTTGCACAGACTCCGCTGTGAGACTTACAGGTAAGGATCGTACGAATCTTAATCATCTTCAATGTCTCGCCGTTCTCGTCTACGCCCTTCTTCATGATGAGCTCCGCGCGTTTCGGCGTAACCATATGGTTTGCCTTAACCAGGATGTTTCCGTCCTTATCTACAATATTCTCACACAGATAGCGTCCTGTGATACGCTCCTTCAGGCTCTCGATCTCCTCATTGCCGTCTGTAAATGCTTTTACAGACATTCCCGGGATCTCTTCGCCTTTCTCCATACAATCCACTTCGTGGATAATCAGCTCCTGTGATACGTCCACCAGACGTCTGGTCAGGTATCCCGAATCGGCGGTACGAAGCGCCGTATCAGACAGACCCTTACGCGCTCCATGGGCGGACATGAAATACTCCAATACGTCCAGACCCTCACGGAAATTCGACTTAATAGGCAGCTCGATGGTACGTC
This sequence comes from uncultured Dorea sp., assembly GCA_910585725.1. Taxonomy (GTDB): domain Bacteria; phylum Bacillota; class Clostridia; order Lachnospirales; family Lachnospiraceae; genus Sporofaciens. The sequence goes on from CAJUFA010000017.1 coordinate 51,643, forward strand.
CCGTCGTATCCGCCATCAGACCGCGCATACCCGCAAGCTGCTTGATCTGCTTGTCAGAACCGCGGGCTCCGGAATCCGCCATCATAAAGATATTATTATACTTATCAAGTCCGGACAGCAGCGCTTCTGTCAGCGCGTCATCCGTCGCTTTCCATGTTTCCACAACTTCTTTATAACGCTCTTCTTCCGTAATCAGACCACGCTTAAAGTTCTTCGTGATCTTATCCACCGTATCCTGAGCCTGTTTGATCATCTCCGGTTTCTGCGGCGGCACGGTCATATCTGAAATCGATACGGTCATAGCCGCTCTGGTGGAATATTTATATCCGATTGATTTTACCGCGTCCAGCACCTCTGCCGTAGCAGTAGAACCATGAGTATTGATGACCTTCTCGAGAATCTGTTTTAACTGCTTCTTTCCTACATGGAAATCTATCTCAAGCAGCAATTCACCGTTTTCTGCCTCTCGGTCTACAAATCCCAGATCCTGCGGGATAATCTCGTTAAACAAGAACCTTCCCAGTGTAGACTCTATGATTCCTTCCTTCACCGTATCGTCCGCCAGAGTCTTTTTCACCCTTACTTTAATACGTGAATGAAGCGTGATAGCGCCGTTCTCATAGGCGAGAATCGCCTCGTTTACATTCTTAAAGAACTTGCCCTCTCCCTTAGCCCCAGGTCTTTCCTGAGTCAGATAATAAATACCAAGCACCATGTCCTGAGACGGAACCGCAACCGGTCCTCCGTCAGAAGGCTTCAGCAGGTTATTCGGCGACAGCAGTAAGAAACGGCACTCCGCCTGCGCTTCCACGGACAACGGCAAATGCACCGCCATCTGATCTCCGTCAAAGTCGGCGTTATACGCAGTACATACCAACGGATGCAGCTTGATCGCTTTTCCTTCTACCAGGATAGGCTCGAATGCCTGAATACCCAGTCTGTGAAGCGTAGGAGCCCGGTTCAGCATAACCGGATGTTCCTTGATAACATCCTCCAGCACATCCCAGACCTCCGGCTGTACCCTCTCCACCATCTTCTTCGCATTCTTAATGTTGTGGGCTGTTCCGTTCTGCACCAGTTCTTTCATAACGAAAGGCTTGAAAAGCTCGATCGCCATCTCTTTCGGCAGACCGCACTGATAGATCTTAAGTTCCGGTCCTACGACGATAACAGAACGTCCGGAATAATCCACACGTTTACCAAGCAGGTTCTGACGGAAACGTCCCGACTTACCTTTCAGCATATCGGAAAGAGACTTAAGCGCTCTGTTTCCGGGTCCTGTCACCGGACGGCCCCGACGGCCGTTATCGATCAGAGCGTCTACCGCCTCCTGCAGCATTCTCTTCTCATTTCTGACGATAATGTCTGGAGCGCCCAGTTCAAGCAGACGTTTCAGACGATTATTTCTATTGATAATCCGTCGATATAAATCGTTCAGGTCTGACGTCGCGAAACGTCCGCCGTCTAACTGTACCATCGGCCTGAGATCCGGCGGGATCACCGGAATCGCCGTCATGATCATCCACTCCGGCTTGTTTCCCGACTCACGGAAAGCCTCCACAACCTCCAGACGCTTCACGATCCTTGCACGCTTCTGTCCGGTAGCTCCCTTAAGACCTTCCTGCAGCTCATGATAATCCTTCTCAAGATCAATAGACTGCAGCAATTCCTGGATGGATTCCGCTCCCATTCCTACACGGAACGCGCTTCCCCATCTCTCTCTTGCTTCCTGATATTCCTGCTCGGACAGTACCTGCTTATACTGTAAGTCCGTCTCCCCTCTGTCGAGTACGATATAAGACGCAAAATACAGCACCTTCTCCAACGTTCTCGGCGACAGATCCAGGATCAGTCCCATACGGCTGGGAATTCCTTTAAAATACCAGATGTGCGATACGGGCGCGGCAAGAGCAATATGTCCCATACGCTCGCGGCGCACGCTTGACTTCGTAACTTCAACTCCGCAACGGTCGCACACAACACCTTTATAACGGATCTTCTTATATTTACCGCAATGACACTCCCAATCCTTGCTTGGTCCGAATATCCTCTCACAGAACAAACCGTCTTTCTCCGGCTTTAACGTCCGGTAATTGATCGTCTCCGGCTTCGTAACTTCTCCCCTGGACCACTCCAGAATCTTTTCAGGCGATGCCAACCCAATTTTGATCGCATCAAAAGTCATTGGCTGGTAAGCTTGTTCCTTATTGTTTTCCGGCATACAGGCACCCCTTCCTATTCATCATCTGACAAATCATCATATCCAAAATCATCATCCGGCTCATATTCCATATCATCCAGATCCATATCGTCGAACTCATCGTCATCCGGTTCCGGTTCTTCCTCCACATCAATAAGTTCTTCTCCCTGGAATTCCTGTTCGGTATATCCATGCTCCCCAAGGTTATCTTCCTGACGATACTTCCTGTCTCCCTCGATCAAAGAGCGGAAATCTGTCTCTCCCATATCCGCCGTCTCCATGATCTCAACCTCCGTATTGTCATCCCGCAGCACCCGCATATCCAGTCCAAGGGACTGCAGTTCCTTTAACAACACCTTGAAGGACTCCGGAATCGCAGGTTCCGGGATATTCTCCCCCTTGATAATCGCTTCGTACGTCTTCACACGACCGACTACATCGTCTGATTTCACGGTAAGGATCTCCTGAAGCGTATATGACGCGCCATATGCCTCCAGCGCCCATACTTCCATCTCTCCAAAACGCTGTCCGCCGAACTGGGCCTTACCGCCTAACGGCTGCTGCGTAACCAGAGAATAAGGACCTGTTGAACGGGCATGAATCTTATCGTCCACCAGATGATGCAACTTCAGGTAATGCATATGGCCGATCGTTACCGGACTGTCAAAATATTCTCCGGTACGTCCGTCTCTTAAACGTACTTTTCCGTCTCTGGAAATCGGCACTCCCTTCCAGACCTTCCGGTGGTCCCGGTTATCATACAGATACTGCATCACTTCCGGCATAAGTTCTTCTTTATATTTTGCCTCAAATTCATCCCACTCAAGATTCACATAATCGTTTGCAAGATCAAGCGTATCCATGATATCATTCTCGTCCGCGCCGTCGAATACCGGCGTAGCGATATTAAATCCAAGGGCTTTGGCCGCCAGGGACAGATGGATCTCCAATACCTGACCGATATTCATACGCGACGGCACGCCCAACGGGTTCAATACGATATCCAACGGCCGTCCGTTCGGCAGGAACGGCATATCCTCCACCGGCAGTACACGGGAAACAACACCCTTATTACCATGGCGTCCCGCCATCTTATCTCCTACGGAGATCTTTCTCTTCTGCGCGATATAGATGCGCACCGCCTGATTGACTCCCGGTGAAAGTTCGTCTCCGTTATCTCTCGTAAATACTTTCGCATCCACAACGATACCGTATTCGCCATGGGGCACTTTGAGAGAAGTATCTCTTACCTCGCGCGCCTTCTCGCCGAAAATCGCCCGCAGCAGACGCTCTTCTGCCGTCAGCTCCGTCTCTCCCTTCGGAGTCACTTTGCCCACCAGGATATCTCCTGCCCTCACTTCCGCTCCGATACGTATAATTCCTCTCTCGTCCAGATTCTTAAGGGCATCGTCGCCGACGCCTGGAATATCGCGGGTAACCTCTTCCGGTCCCAGCTTGGTATCACGTGCTTCCGCCTCGTATTCTTCTATATGAACAGATGTATATACATCTTCCTGAACCAGTCTCTCGCTTAACAATACGGCGTCTTCATAATTGTAACCTTCCCAGGTCATGAAACCGATCAACGGATTCTTCCCAAGAGCCATCTCTCCGTTGGATGTAGACGGACCGTCTGCAATTACGTCGCCGGCCTCCACTTTATCGCCCTTGAATACGATAGGTCTCTGGTTATAGCAGTTACTCTGATTACTTCTGATAAACTTAGTCAGTTTATAACGCTTCAGTTTCCCGTCGTCCTGACGAATCGTAATCTCCGTAGAAGCAGACCGTTCCACCACGCCGCCCTGCTCTGCAATCACACATACGCCGGAGTCAACCGCAGACTTTTCTTCCATACCGGTGCCTACCACAGGCGACTCCGTCATAAGGAGCGGCACCGCCTGACGCTGCATGTTAGAACCCATCAGCGCCCGGTTCGCGTCGTCATTTTCCAGGAAAGGAATCAGCGCCGTCGCCACGGAAAATACCATCTTCGGAGACACATCCATGTAATCGAACATACGTCTCTCATACTCCTGCGTCTCTTCTCTGTAACGTCCCGATACATTCCTGCGGATAAAATGCCCCTCTGCGTCGAGAGCCTCGTTCGCCTGCGCCACATGATAGTTATCTTCCTCGTCAGCCGTCATATATACGACCTCATCCGTAACTACCGGATTCGCAGGATCATCGTGATTGATCTTACGGTACGGCGCCTCGATAAAGCCATACTGATTAATCCTTGCGTAAGTCGCAAGGGAGTTGATCAGACCGATGTTCGGACCTTCAGGAGTCTCAATCGGGCACATTCTTCCATAATGGGAATAATGTACGTCCCGGACTTCGAATCCTGCGCGGTCTCTTGACAGACCGCCCGGTCCCAGGGCAGACAGACGTCTCTTATGAGTCAGCTCGCCAAGCGGATTATTCTGATCCATAAACTGTGAAAGCTGCGAAGAACCAAAGAACTCTTTAACAGCCGCAGTCACAGGCTTAATATTAATTAATGACTGAGGAGAGATTCCTTCCAGATCCTGGGTTGTCATTCTCTCCCGTACGACCCTCTCAAGCCTTGACAAACCAATCCTGTACTGGTTCTGCAACAGCTCGCCTACGGACCGGATACGACGGTTACCCAGATGATCGATATCATCGTCGTTCCCCAATCCATATTCCAGATGAATATTATAATTAATAGAAGCTATAATATCTTCTTTCGTAATATGCTTCGGTATGAGATCATGGATATCCCGCCTGATAGCGTCTTTCAATTCGTCGATATCCCCCGCCGTCTCTTCCAGAATCCCTGCAAGCACCGGATAATATACCTGCTCCGTCACTCCGACTTCCCTCGGATCAACATCTACAACGGCCGCGATATCTACCATCATATTGGAAATAACCTTGATATTACGCTCCTCATCCTCCCGCTTAATCCAAACGAACGGAACTGCCGCATTCTGGATCTGATCCGCCAGCTCACGAGTCACCTTCGTCCCCTCTTCAGCAATCACTTCCCCCGTAATGGGACTTGCAACACTCTCAGCCAAAACCTGGCCGACAATACGGTTCCTGAGGGAAAGTTTCTTATTAAATTTATATCTTCCGACCTTCGCAAGATCATAGCGTCTCGGATCGAAGAACATACTGGTAATCAGGCTCTCCGCACTGTCTACCGCAAGCGGCTCTCCCGGCCGTATCTTCTTATATAATTCCAGAAGCCCTTCCTGATAGTTCGTGGCCGCATCCTTCTCAAAACTTGCGACTATCTTCGGTTCCTCCCCAAACAATTCAACAATCTCTGGATTCGTCCCTATTCCCAGCGCACGTATCAGCACTGTGATCGGCACCTTTCTTGTTCTATCTACACGTACATAAAAAACGTCGTTGGAGTCTGTTTCGTATTCTAACCACGCGCCGCGATTTGGAATCACGGTGGAGGAATACAGTTTCTTGCCTAACTTATCATGCGCAATCGCGTAATAAATGCCTGGTGAGCGCACCAGCTGACTAACGATAACACGCTCTGCCCCGTTAATTACAAACGTACCGGTACTGGTCATCAACGGCAAATCCCCCATAAATATCTCATGCTCGTTGATCTCATCTGTTTCTTTATTATGAAGCCTTACTCTCACCTTAAGCGGCGCCGCGTAAGTAGCATCCCGTTCTTTACACTCTTCAATCGTGTATTTCACGTCTTTCTCGCATAAGGTAAAATCGACAAACTCCAGGCTTAAGTGACCGCTGTAGTCAGTGATCGGGGAAATATCATCAAATACTTCATTCAAGCCCTCGTCCAGAAACCACTGATAGGAGTCCTTCTGGACTTCGATCAAATTAGGCATCTGAAGAACTTCTTTTTGTCTGGAATAACTCATGCGTGAACTTTTTCCGCTTTTAATGGGACGAATTCTGTTTTTCTCCATATCGACGTTTCACTCCTCATTTATTTTTTGGATAACCATTCAGCCATGCAGAAATATTTCCCCAAACCGTCTGTCATTATCTGACAATGGCGGTTCTTTACTGCAAATACATTGAAAACAGCGCTATCCCCACTGTTTCCATGCGATATTTTGGCAGAACTTTCCACAATAGTGCATTGTTTACTATACCACAATTTATCAAGGCTTGTCAATAAAAAATTTATAGAAATTTTATACGACGACACATAAATCGTAATTATGACAAAAAACCCCGACAACAGTCGGGGTTTTACGCTCCTAATACAATCTTCTTATTTAAGGTTAACCTCTGCGCCCTCTGCCTCAAGCTTAGCCTTGATCTCCTCAGCCTCTGCCTTGGATACGCCTTCCTTAACTACCTTCGGCGCCTCGTCAACTACTGCCTTAGCCTCTTTCAGTCCAAGTCCTGTAATCTCACGAACAACCTTGATAACCTTAACCTTAGAAGATCCTGCGGATACTAATTCTACATCGAATTCATCCTTCTCTTCCTCAGCCGCTGCCTCTCCGCCTGCTGCCGCAACAACTACGCCTGCCGCTGCAGATACACCAAATTCTTCTTCGCATGCTTTTACTAATTCGTTTAACTCTAATACTGATAACTCTTTGATTGCATCAATAAATTCAGCTGTTGTTAACTTTGCCATTATATTTTCCTCCATTATATTAATATGATTTGTTTTGTATCCTAAAGATACTAAAGTTCCTTTGAACTTTATCGCCGACCGGCCGGATATCTTACTCTGCCGCCGGAGCTTCAGCCGTCAAATCTTCCTCTGCTGAATCCGCCGCTGCCGCACAGGCTTCTGCACCGCCCTGCTCTGCGATCTGATTAAGAACACGGGCAAGATTGGTAATCGGTGACTGCAGGCTTCCAAGCAACTTGGAGAGCAGTTCTTCTCTTGACGGAATCTTAGCCAGCTCTGACAACGCAGCGCTGTCATATACCGCGCCTTCCACCACGCCTGCTTTTAACTCAAGAGCCTTAGCGTCCTTTGCAAATTTACTGAGGATTCTTGCCGGAGCCGTCGCATCGTCTTTTGAAATAGCCAGCGCGCTCGGACCTTCCAGATGTTCGTCAAGTCCTGCAAACTCTGTTCCTTCAAAAGCTCTCTTCATCATTGTGTTCTTACAAACCTTGTAGACGATACCGGCTTCTCTTAACTGTTTACGAAGTTCTGTATCCTGAGCAACAGTAAGTCCGCGGTAGTCAACTAATACGACGCTTGCCGCACCCTTGACATCTTCTGCAATAGCCTGTACAATTGGCTGTTTTAATTCAACTTTTGCCACGAATGGTGCACCTCCTTATATATTTGGTGTATTTCCGCCGTTTCATATATAAAATTCAGGAAATACATTATATTCGACTGCGTCTCAAAGAAAAGCGCTCTTACAATACCCGCTGTCTTTCGGATATCGCATATTATAGAAAACGCCCCATTGTCAAAAACAAAGAGGCGTCGTAAATTCTAAATCATCGAATCTAACTTTCCTCGGCAGGCGTTGGTATACTTACGCTTTCGCACCTGCTGTCTTCGGCAGTCTTTTGATACTATAACATCCTTTTCCAGGGATGTCAACAATTTTTTACTTCTTATCCGACATATTCTTATCCAGAACACCTTTGATCATATCGGTAAGCTTCTCCGGCTTTTCCACCGTGTCTTCCGGCGATTCCCCAAGCGCCGCCACAAGCTCCCTTGGAACCATGATCTCCAACTGCTGTTTCAGGTTATCTATCACAACCTCATCATGCTCGCCGCCGAATTCCCCGTCCAGCGTCCACGGAATCTCTTCCAGAGACTCGAATGTGATATGCCCTGTCTTGAAGGTATACATATGCTTAGTGTCAACCTGCTCAATCAACAGCGCGGCGATAATCTCCTGCAGCGCAATGGGATTCTTCGGCTTCTTGATCAACGTCACCTCGAACAAGCCGTCGTCGAACACAACATTTTTTCCGATCATGTTGCGGAATCCCCCTACGGAACGGGAATTGGTCACCATGCCAAAAATAAATTCATCTTCCACCTCTTCCCCGTCATAAGTTACTTTGATCCTGTAAGACGGCACATTAAAGAGTCTCTTCGTTCCTTCCAGAACATACGCCAGATGCCCCAGGATATTCTTCACTTCCTGTTTAGTCTCATAGGATACGTCCGTAAATATACCAAACGCCGCGACGTATACAAAGACGTCGTCGTTAAATTTTCCCACGTCACAGGGAAATACTATCCCGTTCACCGCATTGTCGGCCGCTTTCAAGATTCCCTTGGGGATGTGAAGACTGTTGGCAAAATCATTCGTAGTCCCTGTAGGAATATATCCCAGCGGTATTCTGGTTCTCCTCTGCATCATCCCCGTCACTACTTCATCAATCGTACCGTCTCCCCCGCTGCAGACAATCAAGTCGTATCTGTTCGTGTCAAATTCACGTATCTTCTTGTAGGCATCCCTGTATGACTGCGTAGGATATACCACCACCTCGTAACCCGCTTTCACAAATATATCAATAATATCCGATAACTGAGGCTTCAAAAGCCCCTTTCCTGCTCGCGGATTATACACAAACAACATTCTCTTCATATGCTCACTTCCCCTTTCGCATGTCTGATATAACACGACAGAGGGCATTCTCATGCCCTCTGTCAGTTACCTGTTATGTATACTCATTCGGGCTCCTCTCAATCACACCCATACCGAAAACCTGCATCTTGCAGCCTTTCCGCTCAAGATGGTATCCGCAGGAATGGATACTCCCGATCATGTACCATTAAGAATTAGCAACCAGGAAATCTTCGATTCCCGCCACTGCCTCATTCTCATCATGCCCTTCCGCCACAACCGTGATACTCTCACCCTTTTGTAACCTCAGGCTCATCATCCCCATGATACTCTTCGCATTGATCTTCTTGTTATCAATCTCAATAAATACCTGGCTTGCGTACTGGCTTGCTTCCTGAACCAGGTGTGCAATAGGACGATCTTCCATATCCATATTGTTTTGAATAGTAACAGGTTTCTTTGTCATAAAAAATTGTTCCTCCTTGCTATTCCCTTAACTTAACTGCTATCTCACTCAACTTTCTGAGACGGTGATTCACTCCGGATTTCCCCACTGGCGTCTCCAGGAGTCCTCCCAACTCTTTTAAAGATGCATCCGGATATGCAAGACGCGTAAGGGCGACGTCTTTCAATCCCTCAGGCAACCTGTCAAAACCAACCGTATCGCGTATATACTTAATGTCTTCCATCTGCCTGACAGCCGCAGACACTGTCTTGTTAATGTTCGCCGTCTCGCAGTTCACCTTGCGGTTCACAGAATTACGCATCTCCTTCATAATCCTGATATTTTCAAATTCCAGAAGCGCCACATGGGCTTCCATGACATTCAAAACATCTACGATCTGGGCTCCTTCCTTCAGATATACCACGTAGGTCTTTTTTCTCTCAATGATCTTAGCATCCAAATCAAATACATTCATCATACTTCTAAGATATTCTGCTTCTTCCAACCTATTACAGACAATTTCAAAATGATAAGATTTGCTCGGATTACTTATGGAACCGGCCGCGATAAACGCCCCCCGAATATATGCCCTCTTACAGCAGACCGCCTGTACCAGCGCGTTCTTTACTGCCAGCAGATCTTCTCCTTTGGCGTAAATATTGTAGCCGCAGCTCCCCTTTGACATATTCCTACGAATTGCGATACATGTCTCTATATTAAATGTTTTTTGCAATAATGTAAAGCATTTTCTTGCAACTGTAAAATTTTCCGTATGAAACCTCACGCTGGCAACGCCCCTTCTGTCTTCTCCGAAGGTCCCCGACATACGGAGAAGCGCCTCCAGTTCCGCAAGCCGGCAATGCCTTGCTTTAGCGCAATGCGCCGATAATTCCTCCTTTATCATGCCCGAAAATGACATCTATATACTCCTATCTTGCTTTTGTGATCGCATCTTTTCCAATATCTCTGTGTTCTATTCGGATTCCATAGTTCTCGTTCCGGTTAAGGGCTTCAAATAATTCGTTCGCCAGCGTGACCGAACGATGTTTTCCCCCGGTACACCCGATGGCTATCACAAGCTGCGTCTTCCCCTCCTGCACATAATTCGGGATAAGAAATTCCACCAGATCCGTCATCTTATGCAGGAATTCTTCTGCTTTCTTGTTTCCCATAACATAATCCCTGACTTCCTGGTCGTTACCGCTCTGGGGCCGCAGCTCTTCTATATAATATGGATTGGGCAGGAAACGCACGTCAAATACCAGATCCGCATCCGCAGGGATCCCATACTTGAATCCAAAAGAGATCACCGATATGTATAAATTCTTATATTCTTTATTCCGTACGAATATTTTGTTAAGCTGAGCCTTTAACTCCCTCGTAAGCATATGGCTTGTATCCACCAGATAATCGGCCTTCTCTCTGAGAAATTCAATACGTTCCCGTTCTTTCCTGATCCCCTGATCAACACGTCCGTCATTCCCTGCCAGGGGATGAAAACGCCGCGTTTCCTTGTATCTCTTGATCAGGACGTTATCCGAGGATTCCAGGAACAGTATCTCGTACTTCATCCCGGCCACATCCAGCTCCCTAAGCACCTCCGCCATCTCCGCCAGACTCTCCCCGCTCCGTATGTCCACCCCCAGAGCCGCCTTATTAAGTTCACTTCCCGGGACGCGCAGCAGATCCGCCATCTTCGGGATCAAAGGCACCGGCAGATTGTCCACACAAAAATACCCAACATCCTCCAGCATCTTAAGCGCCGTACTCTTTCCTGCTCCTGACATCCCTGTCACAATCACACATCTCATCTTAGAATTCTCCCAGTCTCTTTACTTCCGGCTCAAGCCTCACTCCAAATTGTTCTTCCACCTTATCGGCCACCCGACGCATTAACTCCACGACGTCAGCTGCCGTTGCTCCTCCCTTGTTAATGACAAAACCGCAATGTTTCTCTGACACCTGTGCTTCGCCCACCGTAAACCCGCGAAGCCCCGCATCCTGAATCAATTTTCCCGCAAAATACCCTTCCGGTCTCTTGAAGGTACTTCCGGCGCTGGGGTATTCCAGCGGCTGTTTACTCACACGCCTGTCTTTCAGATCATCCATCTTCGCTTTGATCTCGTCCCTCGCACCCTTCTTCAGGCGAATTACCGCCTCCAGGGCAATATATTCCTTTCTTGCGATGACGCTGGTTCTATACCCAAGTTCCAATTCCTCTGCCGTAAGGACAAGGGACTCTCCCGCCGGCGTCAACACAGAAACTTCTTCCAGCACGTCCTTCATCTCGCCGCCGTAAGCTCCTGCATTCATCACACATGCGCCGCCCAGCGACCCAGGTATCCCTGCCGCAAATTCGAATCCGGTCAGTCCTTCCTCCAGCGCCCGCGCCGCAACAGATGAAAGCAGTGCGCCCGCCTGCGCCGTGATCATCTCGCCTGATCTTTCTATTCTGTTCATCGCCCTGCCGATCTGAATCACTACGCCTCTGACCCCGCGGTCAGCTATCAGAAGATTACTTCCGTTCCCTATGATATGGCAGTCTATCCCTTCAGTCTTACACATGCCGACAAGCGCTTTCACTTCATCCGCCGCCTTAGGCGTCACAAAGAAATCAGCCGGTCCCCCTATCCTGAAAGTCGTATGGTCTTTCATCGGTTCATTCAATTTCACCTGATCTTCGCATACAATCTCCAATAATCTATTATATATTCCTGTCTCCATAATATACCTGCCTTTTTTAATATGATATTGTAAATAAATTGTAACACCCATATCCCGGAAATTCAATGTACTCTTGCAAAATGCCTGCGAATGCGGTATATTAATTTCAGGAAAATAAATATTATTATTTTATTTAAGAATTTCATTTAAGAAGGAGTGAACTTATCAATTGGACTCGAGTGACGCCACACAACTCATTATACTTTTTATTCTACTGTTGTTATCCGCATTTTTCTCATCTGCAGAGACAGCATTAACTACTGTTAACAAGATACGGATCCGCACTCTGGCGGAGGACGGGAATCGGCGGGCCGAAACGGTTCTTGCCATCACGGACGATTCCGGAAAGATGTTAAGCGCCATACTGATCGGCAACAATATCGTCAATCTGTCCGCCGCATCACTGACCACCTCCCTTGCCTATAGCTTCGGCGGTTCCATGGTCGCGATCGCAAGCGGTATCCTGACTCTTCTGATCCTTTTATTCGGAGAGATCACGCCCAAGACAATGGCTACCATACACGCTGAAAAGATGGCCCTGATTTATGCGCCGGTGATCAGTTTATTCATGAAGTTGATGACGCCTGTGATCTTTGTGGTCAACGGTCTTTCTATCGGTATACTGTTCCTCCTGCGGGTAGATCCTAACGCAAAGAACACTGCCATGACGGAAAATGAACTCCGCACCATTGTCGATGTAAGCCACGAAGACGGAGTTATTGAATCCGGCGAAAGGGAAATGATAAATAACGTGTTCGACTTAGGCGACGCCAGAGCCAAGGATGTCATGGTTCCGCGTGTCCATGTGACATTCGCAGACGTCAACAGCACCTATGATGAACTGCTTGCCATTTTCCGGGAAGACAAATATACCCGCCTGCCTATATTCGAGGATACTACAGACAATGTGGTTGGTACTATTAATATGAAAGACTTGCTGTTATATGACAGCACGAAGGAATTTCATATCCGGGACTTCCTGCGGGAAGCTTATTTTACCTACGAATATAAGAGTATCTCCGAACTTCTTGTAGAGATGCGCCAGGCTTCGTTTAATATAGCCATTGTTCTGGACGAGTACGGCGAGACAGCCGGATTAATCACCCTGGAAGATATCCTGGAAGAGATTGTCGGTGAAATACATGATGAATATGATGAAAATGAGGAAGATTTTATACAGGAGATCGATGAACGGGAATATATCGTTGAAGGTTCTATCAATCTGGACGAACTTAACAGCCGTCTGGGCCTTGGCCTGAATTCGGACGAATACGACTCTCTCGGCGGATTTATTATCGAACGTCTTGACCGGCTGCCGGAAGCCGGCGATTCCATTAATACGGAGGACGGTATTCACATGGTTGTTGACCGGCTGGATAAGAACCGCATCGAGCTTGTCCATCTATATCTGCCCGAAACACCTCTCGAAAAAAACGACGACACTGATGATTAATATAAGACTGCCGCAAAATGAAACAATTTTGCGGCAGCTTTTTTCTTATATAGCGAACTATTTTCCATTAGTCGTACAACAATTTTTGAATATTTTCATCTTCCAGATTCTTCTTTGTAAGCCATGTGTACCCTGTATCAACGACGGCTTCATTTCCCATAGAGAGCGCCGCCCTCGCGGAGGCTATGACGGCAGCATATCCCATCCCAAAGGGATTCTGCAGAACCAGGGCGTCTATCTTGCCTTCCTTTAATGCTTCTAATTCATTTGAATTTCCATCATAACCGACAACATGCGCTTTCTTCTTGTTCCTTTCAAGCGTATCCAGTGCAAGCTGCACCGCGTCTCCGCTCGTCGCATAGATTCCCGCAGCGTCAGGATGTTTCTCCAAAATATAATCCAACACCTCTTCTTCGGAAATCATATCTGCCGTAACCTCTTCCTGATCTTCCTCTCCGGATTGTCCCTGCTCCGGCGATTGGTTCTCACCGTCTCCCGCCTGTTCTTGTTCTGACTCTCCTGATCCGGCCTGTCCTGTCTCTTCCGTCTCGCTCGTTCCAGACTGTTCTTGATCCGGCAATGCCGGTTCTGCTTCTTCCGGCTTCGTTTCCTGGTCTTCCCCTTCTTTCCATGGTCTGCCATTTCGCTCTGCCGCTATCATCTCCTGCATAACAGACAGCTGATCCATATGATAAGTCTCTACAACCGAGATCTCCGGATAATTATTCTCAATTTCTTCTTTAAACGCATTTTCTCTGTCGTTCGCCGACTGAGACTTTGAGTCCTGGATAAAAAGAATCACTTCTCCTTTTTCATCCATCAATCCGGCCAGCTTCTGCGCCGCCTCCTGTGCCGACGCCCGGTTATCCGTCGATACGCTCGCCATCAATCCCTGATAATCATTTCCCGAATCAAAAGCTACAACCGGAATATCGCTCTCTGCAGCAAGATCAAACTGAACTTCACATGATTTCACATCTGCGATTGCAATCGCCACCGCTTCTGGATACCGCGCCAATTCTTCATCCAGGATATTCACCTGCTCATCCACGTCATCCGGCGTAGCAGGCGCGCTGTACGTCATCTTAACCTGAGCCTTGCCCTCATATCCCAGATTCTCATTAATATCTTTTACGGCCTGTTCCGCTCCCTTTTTTACCTCATCCCAATAAGGAACATTTTCTGCCTTTCCTATTACGGAAATCGATGATCCCTTCTTAAGGTTAAGCCCCATTACATTGTCGTATGCAGACGGTTCTATCATATCCAGCTTCTTCTGATATGCCTTCTCTTTCTTTTCTTTTGAATTTACTTCCGCCTCTTCATTCCTTTTATCTGTCTCTGCCGTTTTCTCCTCCCGGTTCGTATCCGTACCTGACGAACACCCGCATATACACATTATCATACACAGCATGACGAGTGCAATACGATATCTCTTTTTCATCTGACTTCACTCCCTACGGTAATAGCAATTAATTTAACAAACATCACTATACACCATATCCCCATAAAAGTGTTAAAAAAATTCTTAATTTTTTATAATCATTCAGAACCTCGCTTAAGGTTATCATATTTCTCCACATACTCTTAACTGATTATTCAGGAGACTTTTAACCTTATCGCAGACGATGGTTCGGGAACAAAAAAAGAAAATAGGGACTAACTTCCTGTGATTCCCCTTGCTTTTTATCATATCGCCCTTGTATATTTTCTTCTTTTGTATTATGATATGTGTAGACAAAATTTCTGTCTATTATTCTAAAAAGGAGGGTACATACTATGGCACACGTAATCAGTGATGAATGTGTAAGCTGCGGCGCTTGCGAAGCTGAATGTCCGGTTGGAGCTATTTCTCAGGGTGCAGATCATTTTGAGATTGATGCCGACGCTTGTGTTGATTGTGGCGCTTGCGCTGCTCAGTGTCCTACAGGAGCAATCTCCCAGGGCTAATATGATTTTGATTCATATAAAAAGGCAATGTTCGTTTGTTAAAAAGACGAACATTGCTTTTTTATTATTATTTACTGACAGCTTTTTACTTGTTTCGCAGAATTCTTGTGTTACGATACAGACAACCCCAGTATCTATACCGGGACAAACTTAGTGTACTGACACGTTCATTATCAAACCAGTATCGCGTCTCATTCATTTTCAGCCAAATAACGCGGCAGATGGAAATTCAGGTTAGTTTGAGGACATGCATGCCGGTACACCAGGTCACTATTGCATTTCTAAAAAAACAATGCAGTGGTAAACTACTATCCCTGGGAAACCAGGAGATATCAATCTTAATAAGGGGGTATCAAAACATGAGCAGCAACGCATTAGATCAATTAAAGCAAGAAACAAAAGATGACGTCAGGCTCTTCAACTGCATTAAAGAACTGTACGAACAGGGCGTACCTTTCGCCGAATTAAAAGCATTGATTCCTGATATCCGGAGAACCCGCGATCAATTACATATGAAACGGATGTTAGAGAATAACAACGCCGTCCTGCTCTCTATGTTCAGCAAAGAGATGTCCTTCCTTCTGGATGCCAAAGAGCGGCGGCAAGAAGAAGAATTCAAAAAACTGGACCAGCTCATCCGCCAGCAGCAATCCTTTCGGAAAAGCGCGGCAGAAGCCGGTCCGGTTGAAAAATTAAAAAAATTATTCCTGCCTGCTTAAGTTGGCGAACTTTGTGTATTCACCCAACCAGGCCAAATTAACGGTCCCTACAGGACCGTTTCTTTGTTTTGCAATTATGATCTCTGCCTGTTTCTTAAATTCAGAATCTTTATTATAGTATTCGTCTCGGTAAATGAACATGACAACATCCGCGTCCTGCTCAATAGCTCCGGACTCACGCAAGTCTGAAAGCATCGGCCTTTTATCCGGACGCCCTTCCACCGCACGGCTCAGCTGCGACAGAGCAACCACCGGTACGTTCAGCTCCCGCGCCAATCCCTTCAGAGAACGTGATATCTCCGATATCTCCTGCTGTCTGGACTCTTGGCTTTTTCCTACACTTCCTGTCATCAGCTGAAGATAATCAATAATAATAACATCTATCCCTTGTTCCAACTTATACTTCCGACATTTGGAACGAAGTTCCGATATGGAGATTCCAGGAGTATCGTCTATAATCAGCCGAGACTTTCCTATGATACCAGCCCCTTCTATTAATCTCTCCCAGTCGGAATCTTTCATATTTCCCGTTCGAATCGCCTGGGCATCTACCTGCGATTCCAAAGAAAACAAACGATTCACAAGCTGCTCCTTCGACATCTCAAGGCTGAAAACGGCAACACTCTTTTCCTTTTTAAATGCGATATACTGGGCGATATTCAGAACAAACGCCGTCTTTCCCATAGAAGGCCTGGCAGCAATCAGTATCAAATCTGAAGGCTGCAGCCCCGAAAGCTTATAATCCAGATCAATGAATCCTGTCGGAATTCCCGTCACTGTGCCCTTACTCTTGGACGCCTTCTCGATTCGTTCCAACGCATTCAAAACCACTTGCTTGATAGGCACGAATTCTCCCGTACTCCGTTTCTCAAGAAGCTCGAATACAGACTTCTCCGTCTTCTCTAATACCTCTTCCAACGGTTCGTTTCCGGCATAACAAGTATTCGCAATCTCTTCATTCAGGCGAATCAGTTTACGAAGCACCGCTTTATCTGCCACAATCTGCGCATGGTATTTTACATTCGCCGACGTCAATGCAGACGTAACCAGGTCTCGGGCAAATTCAAGACTCGCGACCTCTTCCGGAACCGCTTTCTCCTTCAGTCGGTCCTGAAGCGTAACCAGATCTACCGGTTTTCCCTCATTGAACAATTCTACCATAGTATCAAAGACTACTCCATAGACGCTCTGATAAAAATCATTTCCACAGATAATCTCTGACGATGTCATGATCGCATCCCGATCCATCAGCATCGCCCCGACAACCGACCGTTCTGCCTCTATGCTATGGGGCATCACCCTCTTGATGACCGCCTCCTCCATTCCGTGATTCCTCCTAAGACTCTTCTGTCACAATTACCTTCAATGTCGCGGTAACCTTCGGATGCAGCTTGACGGGAACCTCATGTGTTCCTATCGTCTTGATGGTATCTTTCAGCTGAATCTTCTTCTTGTCTACCTCCAGCTCCATCTGCTTCTTTACCTCTGCCGCGATCTCCTTCGACGCAATGGATCCAAAAGCTTTTCCGCCTTCTCCCGTCTTAATAGACATCCTGACCGCCCCTGCCTCTATCGTCTTTCCAAGCTCCCGCGCCGCCTCATACTGTTCCTGAGCGATTTTATCTTCATTGGCCTTCTTAAGCTTCAAATCGTTAAGATTCTTACTGTTCGCCTCCAAACCTTTCTTCTTCTTTAAGATAAAATTCCTCGCGTACCCGTCGCTTACTTCTACAATCTCTCCCTTCTTACCAAGGGATTTCACATCTTCTGTCAATATTACTTTCATCTTTAAATGTCTCCTCCTTCTATCATCTCGTCAATCACCTGTTTAAGGCTTGCGATTGCTTTTTCCATGTCTGTATGGTCAAATTGAGCGCCTGAAGCATTCAAGTGTCCGCCGCCGCCGAGACGTTCCATGATGATCTGTACATTTACTTCATCTATGGATCTGGCGCTTACATAGATCCTGCCATTATACTCTGTCAATACAAAGGAAGCCTTGATATTGCTGATATCCAACAATTCGTTCGCCGCCTGGGCCCCCACGATCGTCGGACTTTCAATCTTCAGATCCGTACCTCTCGCAATCGCAAATTTATCATAATACACTTCCGCGCTGCTGATAATCTCTGCTTTGGCGCGGTAAGCTCCGATATCGTCGCGGAAAAGTTTACGGATCATCGTAATATCGGCTCCGCATCTTCGCAGAAACGCCGCTGCTTCAAATGTCCGCACGCCGGTATGATTCACGAAATTATTCGTATCTATCATAATACCCGCATACATACTGCTTGCTTCGATTCTGGGTATCTTAATATCGTCAACAATATACTGAAGCACTTCCGCTACCATCTCGCATGCCGAAGAAGCATATGGTTCAATATATGACAGCAATGCATTCTCAATATTATCGCTGCTCTGACGATGATGATCCAGCACCACGATCGTTTTCGTCTTCGACAGCAATTCCTGGCATTCCGTCATCTGCGGACGGTTCGTATCTACTACCACCACCATCGAATTCTCATTCGCCATCTCTATCGCCTGCTGCGACGTAAGAAACAAGCCGTCCGAATAACTGGAATCACGGACAAAGCATTCATACATTGGACGGAGCGACGCCGACACCTCATTGATTACAATATAAGCCTTCTTTTCCATCGAAGCCACCGCCCGGCAGATTCCGATCGCCGCACCAAACGCATCCGCGTCCGTCAGCTTATGTCCCATGACAAATATCTCATCCTTCAGCGTAATGAACTCACGGAATGCCTCCGCCTTTACTCTGGCCTTTACTCGGGTATTCTTCGCCGTCTGCTCTCTCTTACCGCCATAGTAGGTAATAGCCGGTCCGACTTTGATTACCGCCTGGTCACCGCCGCGCGCAAGCGCAAGGTCGATCGCCACCCGGGCATAATTATAACTTTGGGAATAGGAATCGCTGCTAAGTCCAAGTCCGATACTTAAAGTAGCCGGAATACCGTTTCCGATATTAACAGACTTGACGTCCTCCAATAAGGAAAATTTATCGGCTTCCAACTGTTTAAAATATTGCTTCTGGAGAACTACAAAATACTTATCCGTCTCCATCTTCTTGATAATACCGTCAACCTTCGCAATATACTGATTGATCTTCCGGTCGACCAACGCAAGGAACAATGATTGGCGGACTTCCTCCACACTGTTGATCACTTCATCGTAATTATCTATATAGATAAGGCCCGCAATCAACCGCTGCTCTTCATTCGCCTTAATATACTGATTTAACTCAGTCACATCCTGGAGATGTACCGCTATAAAATACTCCTTCTCGGCAGGAATTTGAAGCAGCAGTCCCGTATCGTTAAAACCTTCTACAGAAACCTGGCGAAGCTCAGCCTTATATTCCTTATTCCCGTAGTACACATCCATCTCGACCGTATCTTCTATTTCTTTTGGAAAAATACTTTGATTCAGTTCCGGAATATACTTGCTGATCGGCACATCCCGTCTGGGTTTTCCGCCCAGGATCTCTTTAAACAGGTCGTTCATCCAGATCGCCTTCCCGTCATTCAGAAGGATAGCATACGGTACCGTCAGCTCTTTCAGCAGCGTATTCTGAACGACGCCGTACTGCGCCGCAAATTCAATCAGATCTTTTAATATCACAGACTTACTGCGCAGATACAGGCAACCGGCCATAATAATATAGACTACAACAAAGATACACATCAGTATCCCCGCCCTCTTGTCTATAACATAAACCCATATATTCATCGCCACTAACAGTATCGCTACAATGGATGGCCATTGAATATAAAGCTTCATCTGTCCTCTTAATTTTATTTTCTCTTTTTCCTTCTTTTTTTCACCCATCGCCTTATCCTCATGATCAACCAAAACACAATGTACGTTGATAATTATATCACTTTTTCACACAAAAGAAAAGAAAAATCCTAGAACCTCCTCTCCCTTCCTATATAACAAAAAAAGTGCCGAAAAAGGCACTCTTTCAATGCGGATGACAGGACTATTTTACTAATTCTTAGAATCGCAAAAGCAGTTGAAACAACGTATTTCCGCGGTTTCTCATGGTTATGTTATTTCATGAAAAAG
>CAJUFA010000018.1 GCA_910585725.1 uncultured Dorea sp.
GCTACGGCTTACTCTATTCTCCCCAGCATAGCTGGGGGATTAGTGTTTTCATTCAAACGCCGCCGAAACAGGCGCTTACTCCCCGATCATCATCTTAATGATCTCTTCATTAGTCTCCCGCATTCCTTCTTTCCCGAGGCGCCCGATATTCATAATCGTTGCCTCCACACCTTTCGTTACGATACCGTCTCCGGCACGGAATTCCTGTCCCCTTAAGTACATATTATACCCCAGGATACCCGCGTCCACAGACGCCGCAATCTTAGCCGCGCAGGATGCCTTCGCCCCGTCGCACACCATACCTGATACGATCGCCAGTGCATTGACCACCGTATGTACCGCCTCCTCATATCCGCCGCCGCAGAGGTAAGCAATTCCCGCGCCTGCAGCAGCCCCTGCGCTGACGGCGCCGCAGTATGCAGAGAGTCTTCCGATCCCCGTCTTCTGATGGATCGCCACCAAGTTAGACAGCGCCAGCGCACGGTAAGTCTTCTCCTGCCCGGCTTCCTTCTCCTTCGCATATTCCAGCACCGGCAAAGAACAAGTCATCCCCTGGTTCCCGCTCCCCGCATTGATAATCACCGGCAGCTCACAGCCGTTCATACGGGCGTCCGCACATCCGAGCCGTAAGTATCCAGAATCACGCTCCCTATATTCGCCCCGTAATCCCCGCGCAAACCTTCCTCTGCAATCGCAGTATTATACTCAATCTGCCGGTCTATTACTTCCTTTATATCTGCAATATCCACCGTATTGGCAAAATCCCAGATACTCTCCATATCCAGAAGGCTCCGGTCCGTCAATCCTTCTTCGCTCTCTCCCTCCACAGGAACTTCCAGAAGCTTCTCTCCGTTTTTCTTAATCAGCACGATATTCGTATGATAATTTGCAATCCGCACCTTCACATGAGAATCCCCTTTGAACACAACCACAATGATATCAAACGTAATCCCATTATCGATATGCTCCACACTGACCGGAACCTCCTCCAGGAAATCTACCATCTGCTTCGTCTGCTCTTCGGACACCTCCGCAATCACTTCCAGCTCCTTCTCGGCTTTCCCGGCGATGATTCCTGCAGCCGCTGCAGCCGGAATCCCCTTCAGATGGTTCGTGTTGGGAACGATCACGCTCTTCACATTCTTGATAATGCTTCCGCTCGCCCCGATACTCACTTTATCAGGGATACACCCTAATACTTCCCTTGCCTTTGCCGCCGCATAAGCAAGAGCAATCGGTTCCGTACATCCCATAGCCGGAACCAGCTCCTCTTTTAGAATTTGGACATACGCCTGATATTTCTCATCCGTCCTTTGCACGATTCTCCTCCTTCCGAAACCTGCTCTCTCATTCCGGCAGACTGTCTAAAACTTATTCCCGTAATCTGCACGCCCCGGTTTCAGGACAATCTGTCGGATTGTCTGAACACATAACCCACGCACGGTTCCATACGATATTTTCTTTTATTATAAGAAAATATCGAGAATTTTGCAACTGTTTACAATCCAAATTATCTTACGCGCTTATTGCATTCCCTGTGTACAGCTGGTAATACCTTCCTTTCTCTTCAAGCAGCTGTTCATGCGTCCCTCGTTCTATGATACGTCCCTGTTCCAGTACCATAATACAATCAGAATTCCTAACGGTCGACAGCCTGTGAGCAATCACGAACGTTGTCCTTCCGTTCATCAGCTTATCCATTCCATCCTGTACGATCCGTTCAGTTCTGGTATCGATAGAACTGGTAGCCTCATCCAGAATCAGCACCGGCGGATCTGCGACAGCCGCCCGGGCGATCGCAAGAAGCTGTCTCTGCCCCTGACTTAAGTTCGCTCCGTCCCCGGTGAGCATAGTATCATACCCCTCAGGCAGCCTCCGGATGAATCCGTCTGCATTGGCAAGCTTTGCCGCCGCGATCACTTCATCGTCCGTCGCGTCCAGTTTCCCGAATCGTATATTCTCCTTCACAGTTCCGGTAAAGAGATGTGTATCCTGAAGTACGATTCCAAGAGAACGCCGAAGATCATCCTTTTTGATCTTATTAATGTTGATACCGTCATACCGAATCTTACCGTCCTGGATATCATAGAAGCGATTGATCAGGTTCGTGATCGTAGTCTTACCTGCGCCGGTAGAACCGACGAACGCGATCTTCTGTCCAGGCTCTGCAAAAAGCTTCACATCATGAAGTACGATCTTATCATCGTTATATCCAAAATCAACCCCATTGAACACAACGTCGCCCCTGACCTCTATGTAATCGACGCTTCCGTCTGCCTGGTGTGTATGCTTCCACGCCCATCGTCCGGTCCTCTCCTCGCTTTCCTTAAGTATCCCATCCTCTTCTGCAGCATTGACCAGCGTCACGTAACCTTTATCCTGCTCCTCCTTTTCATCCAGCATAGCAAAGACACGCTGTGCTCCCGCCATCGCCATAACGACCGCATTCAACTGTTGGCTCACCTGATTGATAGGCATACTGAAGCTCTTGTTAAATGTCAGGAAACTTGCGAGACCGCCAAGGGTAAAACCACCCACATGATTCAGCGCAAGTATACCGCCCACGATTGCACAAACCACATAACTAATGTTGCCAAGCTGCGCATTGATAGGTCCCAGGAAATTCGCAAATGTATTCGCCCGATCCGCGCTGACGAACAAGCGGTCGTTCAGCTTCTTAAACTCTTTCTTGTTTTCTTCTTCATGACAGAATACCTTGACTACTTTCTGCCCGTTCATCATTTCCTCGATATATCCGTTCACCGCTCCAAGATTTGCCTGCTGCTCCATAAAGTATTTTCCGCTTCTTCCAGCAGCCGCCTTAGAACCTGCAATCATTATCGCTACCATAACAAGCGTCACCGCTGTCAAAGGAACGCTTAAAATCATCATACTGACGAACACACTGACAACCGTGATCGCGCTGTTAACTACCTGTGGGATACTCTGGCTGATCATCTGGCGCAGGGTATCAATATCGTTAGTGTAAACCGACATAATATCCCCATGCGCATGTGTGTCAAAATATTTGATCGGCAGCCTCTCCATATGTTCAAACAAATCATCCCGAAGCGACCGAAGCGTCCCCTGGGTCACATTTATCATAATCCGATTATATGCATATGTAGAAATGATTCCGACTACGTAAAATGCAGCCACCCGCATAATCGCATGCATAAGCGGCGCGAAATTCGGCGTATCCGTCATAAGAAACGGCGTGATATAGTCGTCTATCAGATTCTTCATAAACATCGTCCCCTGGACATTTGCAAGTACGCTGACAAAGATCAACGCAACCACGATCATGTAATGGAACTTATAAGTCCGGAATACATAGGCCATCAGCCGCCTAAATATCTTCATAGGATTCTTGACCTGAGATTTCATCCCCCTCGGCCCCCTGTTCATTGGTCCCGGCATATCTATTCACCCGCCTTTTCATCAAAATCTCCGCCGCCGCTGGTCTGTGATTCATAGACCTCGCGGTAAATGGCATTATCCCTCAACAGTTCCTCGTGGGTTCCAAATCCGTCCACACGTCCGTCCTCCATCACGACGATCCTGTCCGCATCCTGAACGCTCGAGATACGCTGAGCAATGATAAGCTTCGTCGTATCCGGAATCTCTTCCCGGAATGCTTTACGGATTCTGGCGTCGGTAGCCGTATCTACCGCGCTGGTACTGTCGTCTAAGATCAGAATCTTCGGTTTCTTAAGAAGCGCCCTCGCGATACAAAGTCTCTGTCTCTGCCCGCCTGACACATTGCTTCCTCCCTGTTCGATATGTGTCTGATAGCCCTTCGGCAGCCTCTTTATAAACTCATCCGCACACGCCTGACGGCAGGCTTCCATACACTCCTCTTCCGACGCCTCCTGATCGCCCCACCGCAAATTATCCAAGATAGATCCGGAGAACAGGACATTATTCTGGAGCACCACGGAAACCTGGTTTCGCAGAACCTCCATATCATATTCCTTTACATTTCTTCCGCCGACGAGCACCTCGCCGCCCGTAACGTCATACAGACGGCTTATCAAATTCACAAGACTGGTCTTAGCGCTTCCGGTTCCGCCAATAATACCAATTACCTCGCCCGAGAGGATCTTAAGATCCACATCCTTTAGTACCGGACTTTCACTGTCCTTACGATAAGCAAAGTCAACATGCCGAAATTCAATACTCCCATCCGGCACCTCGCATACCGGTTCCTCCGGATTCTTGATGTCGCTGGTCTCTTTGAGCACTTCTGAGATACGCCGGATACTCGCCATACTCATGGAGATCATAACGAAGACCATGGACAGCATCATAAGGCTCATCAAAATGTTCATGCAATAAGCAAGCAGGCTCATCAATTCCCCTGTCGTAAGTGCAGAGACCACTATCATCTTCGCGCCGATCCAACTGATCAGCAGGATACAGGAGTAGACCGTAAGCTGCATAAGCGGCGCATTATATACCAGATTACACTCTGCTTTCATAAAGATTCGATAGATATTCTCGCTAGCCTTCCTGAACTTCAACGTCTCCTGCTCTTCCCTGACATACGCCTTCACCACGCGGATAGCCGAGACATTCTCCTGAACCGACGCGTTCATATCGTCATACTTCGGGAACGCCTGCTGGAAATACCGTGTCGCATGACTCATGATCAGCATCAGCAAGACCCCCAGAATCAATACCGCCGCCAGATAGATACCGGACAGCCGCGAATTGATGCGAAACGCCATAACCATGGCGCACAGAAGGCTCGCCGGCGCCCTGGTGAACATCCTGAGAGTCATCTGGTAAGCATTCTGTACATTGGTCACATCTGTCGTAAGTCTCGTCACTAAACCTGCAGTACTGTATTTATCTATATTCGCAAATGAAAATGTCTGTATATGATTAAACATCGTCTCTCTTAAGTTCTTCGCAAGCCCTGCAGAAGCTTTCGCTCCGTACCGCCCGCCCGCAAGCCCTGCCAACAGGCCGATTGCGGCGGCAGCTACCATGATTCCTCCTATTTTGCAGATATGCTCCATATCTCCCGCATTAACGCCGTCGTCTATGATCGAAGCCATTAGATACGGAATCATCATCTCCATCAAAACTTCCAGTATCATGAATAACGGCGTCGCAATCGAGGCTTTCCTATATTCCTTTACTTCACGCAATAAAGTCCGGATCATCGAACTCCTCCTTCCTGTCGCACGTTTGTTCTTTTAAAACGCCCTTTCCTATGTCTTCCTTCGTAAGATTCCTCCCTAATTTCTCAATTACAGAATAGAACACCGCTAATTCTTCATCCGTAATTCCCTCTATCAGGCCGGCATCCAACTTTTCAATCAAGTTTTCGATCATCTCATGGTTCTGGATTCCTTTCTCCGTCAGAACCACCTTCTTAAGCCGGGCGTCATGCTCCACCGATTCCCGCAGGATAAACCCTTTCTTCTCCATCAATTGGATGATGTTCGTGACGGTTGACCTCCCTATAGAAAAATATTGCTCTATATCCCTCTGAAAGACGTCTCTTTCTCTGTTCATGTACAGATAACGGATAATCCAGCCATGCATGAGGGTAACCTCGTCGATCCCCGCCGCCCTCACATGCGCCTGTATATTTCTCTCCAGCATATGATCTAATTTGCGAATCTCAAAGCCAATCCGTTCTTCCCGCTTTACCATACCATCCTCCCTTTAGTGTGTTAAAAACTGTTTGATATAAAATTGTTCGATACAAAACATATTTTATCACAAAAAAAAGAGATGTCAAGATAATATTTTCCCTTTTGCTGACTTGCTGAAATGTAAAGACGGATACCAATCTTCTTCATTGATATCCGCCTTTACTCTGATACTTCAATCATTCTTTTTTACCTCTTTCTTTCTCGGTTCAGACTCCTTGATGTTTTACCAATTCACCGTCCGATCTTGGTATTCTAAAATTACATCTAAGCTTTTGGCGGTCCGTACCTCCTTTTCTTAAATTCTTTGATTCCTGATATTCAGCGCTTTCTCTCAGGAATCTCTCTTCAACACTTGTGTCGATCTAAAAATAACATCCGATTTACTTATAGCTCGCGTCTATCTTGTAATTCAGTTTTGTTATTTGTTAAATATAAGATATCACACTTATTTTAATTTGTCAATATATTTTTTGATATTTTTTATATTTTATTTTTATTTTTTATTTATTTCTCCTTATATAATTATTATCAGAATATTCTGACTTATTAAAACATTCGGTCAAAGCGCACACTCTGTAGATTCAAAGTATGCGCCGCATTACATTTTTATTAGTTTTCTTATTTTTGTTTTCCTTATTGCCGTTCTGCCGAAACATCTGCTCCAAACCATTTCTCAGAGATCTTTTTTAATGTTCCATCCTCTTTGATACTTTGAATAAATGTATTCGCCGCGTTTTGCACTTTCTCATCCGTAACGCAGTAGCACCCGTCAACATAACCAAACGGTTCCAATAAACGAATATTAAGTCCTAGCGGTTGATCACTGTCCTCTCTCAATCGAGAATCCTCGTCCCCGCACCTCATTAATCTGGGTGATCGTAATAAACGCCTTGGGATCCACCGTCTGAACCGCCTGATTGACGGAATAGAGCTTCCGGTTCGGTATAACACACAACACACCCTTCTGCTGCTTCGCTCCGTACCCGGTCTCAATATGAACCATCGTCACTCCGGCGTCGATCTCTTTTAATACCTTCGCTTTTACTTCTTCGTACTTATCCGTTATAATAAAGAGCTGAATCTGGGACTGTCCCATCAGCACCACACGGTTTACCATCATCGTGGTCACCACCAGCACCAGGATACCGTACAGGATCTGTTCTGAAGTCGAGAAAAGAACCTGACACAAAAGCACCAGAAAATCCACAATATACATAAACACTGCCAACGGAAAATGAAACCATTTATTGAGTACCAACGCAAGGATATCTGTTCCGCCTGTGGATGACCCCACTCTCACAACCAGACCGATTCCCAGTCCCAACAGCGCGCCTCCATACAAAGACGCAAGCATAATATTATCCGTAAGCCTGGTAATTCCCGGGATCGCCTGTACGATTGACAGAAAGATCGGGTATACGATCGTGCTGATCAACGTCGTCAGCGCAAACTTCTTTCCCAGTGTGAATGTCCCTAAAAGAAACAGCATAATATTTACAATAAAGATAACCACCGACAGATTCCCGTTCAAATAATGATTAATCGTAAGGGCGACACCTGTCGCTCCGCCCATGATGATTCCATGAGGCACGACGAACGCCGCCACCGCCACCGACAAAATCACGTTCCCCAGCAGGACGCATATCACCGTCTCAAGGCTCTTTCTCCAACCTGTTTTCATACCAATATAACCTCTCAATATAACCTAATAATTTTTCCTATGATATTCCCTTCATAGTAAGCTGGATACGTTTCTTCTTCATATCCACGCTCAGCACCTTGACATCCACAATATCTCCTACGCTCACAACCTCCAACGGATGCTTGATAAATTTCTTATCCGTGATCTCAGATATATGTACCAGCCCGTCCTGATGTACTCCGATATCCACGAACGCGCCGAAATCAATAACGTTTCTCACTGTGCCTTTTAAGATCATTCCTTCTGTCAGATCTTTCATCTCCAGCACATCAGTCCTTAATATTGGCTTCGGCATCTCGTCTCTGGGGTCTCTGGCCGGCTTCTCCAGCTCTTTCACGATATCCCTTAAGGTAATCTCCCCGATTTCCAGCTCTTCCGCCAACTTCTTATAATCCCGGATCGTAAGCGACAGACCTACTAATTTTCCGCCGCTGATATCCCCCATTGAAAAGCCCTGCTTCTCCAAAAGCTTCTCCGCCGCTTCATATGTCTCCGGATGCACGCTCGTCCCGTCCAGCGGATTATCTCCCCCTTGAATCCGCATGAAACCGGCGCACTGCTCGAAAGCTTTCGGCCCGAGCTTCGCAACCTTCAGAAGCTGTTTCCGATTCGAGAATTTGCCGTTTTCCTCCCGATAAGCCACGATATTCTTCGCAACCGCAGCCGAGATACCTGAGATATACGCAAGAAGCGGCGCCGACGCCGTGTTCAGGTCCACTCCCACCCTGTTCACACAGTCTTCTACCACGCCGGACAATGCTTCGCTTAATTTCTTCTGATTCATGTCATGCTGATACTGACCGACCCCGATGGACTTAGGATCTATCTTTACCAACTCCGCTAGCGGGTCCTGAAGCCTCCTTGCAATAGACGTGGCGCTCCTCTGCCCGACGTCGAACTTCGGAAATTCTTCAGTCGCCAGTTTGCTCGCCGAATATACGGAAGCTCCCGCCTCATTAACAATCACATACTGTACTTTCTGTGGAATCTCTTTCAGCAGCTCCACGATAAACATCTCTGATTCACGGGACGCGGTACCGTTTCCAACCGAGATCAGCGTGATATTATATTTGGGAATGATCTTCTTTAACAGATCTTTCGACGCCTTGATCTTCTGCGGTGTAGTCGGCGCCGTCGGATAGATAACCGTTGTCCCGATCACTTTTCCGGTAGGATCTACCACCGCCAGTTTACATCCTGTACGGAAAGCAGGATCCCAGCCAAGTACTGTCTGTCCCACAATCGGCGGCTGCATCAGAAGTTGTTCCAGATTCTTCTTGAACACCTCGATCGCACCGTCCTCCGCCTTCTCCGTCAGGTCGTTGCGGATCTCCCGCTCAATCGCAGGCGCGATCAGACGCTTGTAACTGTCCTCCGCCACTTCCTTTAAAACCGGCGTTGTATATGGATTATCTCCATGTATGGTCTTCTTCTCCAGATAACGGATAATATCTTCCTCCGGCGCCTCGATCTTGACCGTCAAAAACTTCTCCTTCTCCCCCCGGTTCAGCGCAAGGATCCGATGCCCTGCAAGACGATTCACCGGCTCTTCAAAATCATAATACATCTCATATACAGATTCCGCTTTCTCATCCTTCGCCGCAGAAACGACGCGCCCTTTCTGCGCTGTAATCTTCCGGATCCAGATACGGTAATCCGCCTCGTCGGAGATACTCTCCGCGATAATATCCTTCGCTCCCGCAATCGCTTCTTCTATAGTATGAACCTCTTTCTCCGGATCTATGTACTCCGCAGCCGCTTCTTCCAACGGCTGCTTCATCTTCTGCAGCGTGATAAGCGAAGCAAGAGGCTCCAGTCCCTTTTCTTTCGCAATCGTCGCCCTGGTTCTTCTCTTCGGTCGGTAGGGACGATACAAATCTTCCACTACTACCAGCGTCTCTGCTGCAAGTATCTGCTTTTTTAATTCCTCTGTAAGCTTACCCTGCTCTTCGATACTGGATAATACCTGTTCCTTCTTCTCTTCCAGATTACGAAGATAGGTCAGTCTCTCATGCAGTTTACGAAGCTGCTCATCGTCAAGAGTACCCGTCGCCTCTTTTCTATATCGTGCGATAAATGGAATGGTGTTGCCCTCGTCGATCAGCTTGACCGCCGCTTCCACCTGCCACTTCTGCACACCCAATTCTTCCGTGATCTTCTGATTAACATCCATAAATTATCCCTTTCTAAGTTAGGCTTCATACGGCCGCATATTTTAACGGCATAATGGTACAGAACCGACAATTCATGCCCTGTAAAATATGTAAATGACCGCGTCTCTTATTATATCAAATTTTGGAAATTGTGCAATGGAATACTCAATACAGAGTTTACTCTGTTTCTTGAAAATCACCCCCTGCTATGCTATAATATTTCTGCTATAATCAGTATATCGCCAACAAGGAGTTTACAATATGAACCATGAAATACAGGAATTGACCAAGCAGCAGTTAAAATCCCAGGAAACGAAAGGAAAGATCTTCCGCGCGGCGAAGCACATCCTGCAGAAGAAAGGGTATGAGCAGCTCTCTATTAAGAATATCTGCGAGGAAGCCGGCGTCTCCAACGGAAGCTTTTATCATCACTTTAAAACCAAGGATGATCTCCTCTCCTATTACATTGAGGAACAGCCCAGTATCAACCCTGATCTTCTGGAGACTCCCGCAAACCCGGAAGAGGCGAAGCAGGCGATTATCTATGTGTATCTGAATTATGTACATTACTGCCAGAACCTTGGCATAGAATTCATGGCGAATTATTATACCCCCAAGAATCAGTCTCTGAATCCTCTTATCTGGTCCGACCGTCCTTATCCTATCGTCACTGTCTCCGAATATCTTCGGAAAGCGATCCATGCCGGAGTTGTATCTCCGTCGGTTGAACTTGACGATATTACAACGGATATTCGTATGATCGTTATCGGAAATGTATTCGAATGGTGCCTGAAGAACGGCGAGACGGATTTTGAAGGCAATATGAAACGCTCGCTGGAAATATATCTGGATGGGCTGTTCTGAAGCATTACAAAAGTAAAAATCCTTCGAGCAAGCGGACTCAAAGGATTTTCTAGAAGGGAATATGGTAGTGAAACCATTTACAATAATATCTTGTGATCGTATTATAACGCAGCCCTTCCAATAAATCCAATCATTAATCTTAATATACTCTTTCCGTTTATAGGTTTCATCTATAAACGGACATTTAAGGAGACGTCTTATGTATACTTTTATCGTCAATCCCAACGCCCGCTCTGGTTTAGGACAAAAGCTCTGGCTCCTGGTTAAGGCCGATCTGAAAGAACGCGGCGCCAAATATCAGGTGTTTTTCACCAAGTACCAGCGGCATGCCACCAATATTGTCCGGGACCTCACCTCGGATCTCAGGCCCCATACTCTCGTCGTACTGGGGGGAGACGGAACGATCAACGAAGTAGTGGACGGCATCGTGCAGCTTGAAAACGTCACGCTGGGATACATCCCCATCGGTTCAAGCAATGACTTTGCCCGGGGACTTGGTCTTCCCACGGACACAAAACAGGCTCTTGACAATATCATGAATCCTTCGCATTACTGCTATATCAATATAGGCATACTCGCATATGATGATACGAGACGGCGTTTTGCCGTAAGCGCCGGAATCGGCTTCGATGCCGGAGTCTGCCATGAGGCCGCCGTCTCCCGGATCAAACCTGCGCTGAACCGGCTCCGTCTCGGAAAACTGACCTATGTCGGAATCGCCCTGAGGCAGCTCCTTACTCTGACGCCTTCAAAGACGACTATTCTGCTGGACGATGTACGAAGGCTGACCTTTGACAAGACGTATTTTACGGCCGCCATGAATCTGATGTACGAAGGCGGCGGATTCAAATTCTGTCCGAATGCCGGTTTTGGAGACGACTGCCTTGACGTCATCGTCGCCGCCGACTTGCCGAAACTTAAGATTCTCACCTTGCTTCCTACTGCTTATAAGGGCTGGCATACCCGTTTTCGCGGCATACATATTTACCGCTGTCGAAAGATCGACATTACAAGCAGCGTATCCCTTCCCGTCCATACCGACGGAGAGCCTGTCTTACGCCGGACAAAGATCAGCATCTCCCTTGAACCGGAGAAGCTTCGTGTGATTGGCGAACCGTATTAACTACAATGTATCAGACAAATTAAACTATTTACAAATTACCGAGGTCATAATATGCTGCGATTTATTTTTACCATATTATTTGCTTTGTTTTTTACATTTTTCGTCCTGTACCTTTTCGCACTTTTGCCGCGTCTCTCCCGGAAACGGGATATGCTCCGCTATCGGCATACGATGTTCGCCCACCGTGGATATCATTGCCTGGAAAAAGGTATCCCGGAAAATTCCATGGCCGCATTCCGGGCCGCCCTGAACAGAGGCTACGGCATTGAGATTGATCTGCATCTGACAAAGGACGGACATCTTGTCGTCTTTCACGACGACACTTTAGAACGAATGTGCGGACGCCCCGACGTCATAGAACATCTGACCTACAAGGAGCTCAAGTCCTGCCGCCTCGGCGGCACCTCCGAGACGATACCGTCTTTCGAAGAAGTACTGTCTCTGGTGGAAGGCCGGGTTCCGCTGCTGATCGAATTAAAGATTCCGGATTCTTCCCTGCAAATCTGCGAAAAAGCTTATCAAAGGCTGCGGCAATATTCCGGTCCCTGCCTGATCCAGTCCTTTAACACCCTCGGAATCCGTTGGTTCCGCCTCAACGCCCCCCATATCTTAAGAGGCCAGCTATCCTCAAATCTTACCCGGGACCCTTTGAAAGAAGCCTGGCTGCTGCGCTTTATGGTAAAACATCTTCTGGCGAATTTTTTAGGACGGCCTGATTTCATTTCTTATAACCTGAACGACCTGCCGATTGTCAATGTCTGGATATTAAAACATATATTTCATATCCCCGTCGCCGTATGGACTCTCAACACTCCGGACATGCTATATAAAGGAAAACAATATTTTGACATGCAGATCTTCGAAAAACAAAATGAAATTTATTAACAAACAGTGAACATTGTTGTTGATTCTTTTTTTTCATGTTTTTTCGTGTTATAATTTGTGTGGAGGCGTGAATAAGATAGTAAGGGTGTGCCCGCTTGGTTCGTTGCTCACGGGAATAATGAGGTAATATTTATGGTAATTGTGGAAAAATCAAAAGAATTCATCAAAAAATACCGGCATGCGTGGGTATTATTATATGCATTGATCTATATGCCGTGGTTCGTGTATCTGGAAAGACGGACCAACGTCCATTATTTTATTATCCATTCGCCGATTGATGATTATATTCCTTTTGTAGAGTATTTCATCGTACCATATCTTCTATGGTTCCTTTTTGTTGCGGTGGCGGCCGGATATTTTTTCTTTACAGATAAGAGTGGTTTTTACCGTCTGACTGCATTCCTGATTACAGGGATGACATTTTTCCTGATCTTATGTACGATATTTCCCAACGGACTGAATCTGCGGCCTGTGGAATTTGCAAGGGAGAATATCTTCGTCGATCTGGTGCGATATGTCTACTCAACGGATACTCCGACAAATGTCCTGCCGAGTATCCATGTGTTCAATTCGATAGGCGTCTGTATCGCCATCGGACACAGCGACGCCCTGAAAAAGCACAGGAATATCCAGTACGTCTCTTATCTGCTTGCCGTACTGATCATCCTGTCTACCGTATTTTTGAAACAGCACTCCGTTACGGATGTGATCGCCGCGTTAGCGTTGTCCTGCATCATATACCCCTTCGTATATGCGACGCAGGAAAAGAAAGCGGCGAAGCTTTCCCATCAACCGATCTAATGTATCATATTGACCATGCGGCGCCCTTGACCGGTCTCCGGTTTAAAAGCGCCGACATGGCTGAATATATATTATTATTTATACCACAAAGAGGAGGATACTAATTATGTATGCAGAATTTAGTGAAAACCTTGTAACCGGCAATGAGATGATCGATTCCCATCATAAGGAATTGATTGACAGGATCAACAAACTGTTGGACAGCTGCGACCAGTCAAATGAAAAGACTGCTGCGATCAAGATGATGGATTATCTGGCAGAATATACGGATTTCCATTTCTCCGCAGAAGAAGCGCTTCAGAAAGAAATCGAATATCCCGGATATGAGAAACACAAAGCGCAGCACGAGGCTTTCAAGAACACCATAAAGGAACTGGAAGAGATGCTGGCCGAGGAAGAAGGACCTTCCGCCGCTTTCGTAGAAAAGGTACATGAGCATGTAATCAAATGGTTCTATACACATATCGAAGGCTTTGACCGGTCCGTGGCAGAGTACAAATGCATGAAAGAAAATAATGAGCGTTTATAATTAACCATAACGGCTAAGGAGGCTGTCCTGCGTTCTCGTCAAAATACGATGAAAAGCAAAAAAATCAGTCTGTTGCAAAATGCAGTCATTTTGCAGCAGACTTTTTACTTTACTATCCCGGCATAACGCGTAAAATATTCAAACGCAGACGGAATCGGATATTCTTGTTCTATCTCCTCGGGCAATATGAACAGGTATCCCCGTTCATTGGCCTGCTCCAATTCGTCGACAATCACTTCGTATCCTCTCATGTGCCATTCGATATGACTGAAAACATGCTTCGCATGACCAAGCTCTTTGATTCGGACCGGCATAAGCCCGATCTTCTTACTGTAAACCGACGCCTCGTCGATCTCCATGTGTCCCTTCTCATTTGGAAATTCATACAGCCCTGCAAGTAAGCCTCTCCCCGGCCTCTTACGAATCGCCAGCTTCTTTCCGTCTTTAAAAACAAACACCGTCCTGTCTTCTATCTTCCTAGCCTTTCCCTTGCTCTTCACAGGTATCTCCGTTATGATTCCCTGTTTTCTCGCTTCACAGAAAGACGCTGCCGGACACTCCCTGCATTTCGGTTCTCCGTTCGGCAGACACACAATGGCTCCAAGCTCGATGAGTCCCTGGTTAAAATCACTGGCCTCATCCCTCGGGATAATCTTTTCAAGTTCTTCCTCTATCTTTCTGCGCACGCTCTGCTTCATGATGTCTCCACGGCTTCCTGTAATCCTGGATACGACCCTTAAGACATTTCCGTCCACAGCGGCCTTGGGAATTCCATAAGCAAAGGCGCTGATCGCGCCCGCCGTATAATTGCCGATCCCTTTTAAGGAACGAATTTCCTCGTAGGTATCCGGAAACTCTCCCTGATAGTCTATCATAATCTGCCGCGCCGCTTTCTGCATATTACGCACGCGATTATAATAACCAAGACCCTCCCACAGCTTTAAGAGCTTATCCTCCTGCGCCTGCGCCAACTCCTTTACCGTAGGAAATTCTTTTAAGAAACGCTCGTAGTAAGGTTTCACTGTCTCCACCCTGGTCTGCTGAAGCATAATCTCCGACACCCACACACGATAAGCATCCGAATTCCTGCGCCACGGAAGATCGCGCTTATGTTCACGATACCACTCTACGATAATCTCTGCCGGCTTCTTTCCATCCAAATTCTTTTCAAATGACAACATCCCGAAACAATTAAACTCTTCCGAATCGCAGACGCGATCCGGAAGCTTCTTATTACACATAATTATATATTCAGCAAATCGCTGTATACTTTCAACGCACCGTCCGTCTCATGTGCAAGCACTCTTTTGGCCAATACTTTCCCAAGCTGAACACCCTCCTGATCAAAGCTGTTCACATTCCATACAAATCCCTGGAACATAACCTTATTCTCGAAGTGTGACAGAAGAGCTCCAAGCGCCTTAGGATCCAGCGCTTCGCCTATGATAATACTGGAAGGACGTCCGCCCTCAAAATTCTTATTACGGTTCTCGTCTGCTTTACCACATGCAAATGCAACGATCTGAGCAGCGACATTTGCACAAAGCTTCTGCTGACTGGTACTGTCCTGAATCAACACGTCCGTACCGATCTGGCTGTTCTTAAATCCGACAAACTGAAGCGGGATAATATCCGTTCCCTGATGAAGCAGCTGATAGAAGGAATGCTGTCCGTTTGTTCCTGGTTCCCCAAAGATAACCGGACCGGTCACATAATCCACCGGCTCTCCAAAACGATTCACTGATTTGCCGTTAGATTCCATATCAAGCTGCTGCAGATGCGCCGGAAAACGGCTCAATGCCTGTGAATACGGAAGGACTGCCGTAGCGGGATATCCAAGGATATTACGCTCATAGACTCCGATCAGCGCGTCCAGCATCGCCGGGTTCTTAAGCACGTCCTCTTCCTTGGACAGCTTATCTTCCTCTGCCGCGCCTTCCAGAAACTGCGCGAACACCTCCGGCCCAAACGCCAATGATAATACGGCGCCTCCAACTGCTGAAGTTGAGGAATATCTTCCGCCGATATAATCATCCATGAAAAACGCAGCCAGATAATCATCGCTCTTAGCCAACGGTGAAGTCTCGCTTGTAACGGCGATCATATGCTTAGAAGCATCTAATCCGGCATTTGCCAGAGCGTCCTTAACAAAAGACTCGTTCGTCAGAGTTTCCAGCGTCGTTCCTGACTTCGATACGAGAACAAAGATGGAGTGCGCAACATCGATAGAACCAAGAACCGCCGCCGCATCATCCGGATCTACGTTACTGATGAACTTCGCTTCCATCTTGAACAGGTCATTCTTCTTTGCCCAGTTCTCAAGAGCAAGATACATGGCGCGGGGACCCAAATCACTGCCGCCGATACCGATCTGGACAACTGTCGTAAACTTCTCTCCCGCCCCGTTCACAATCTCTCCTGCATGAACCTTGTTGGCGAAGTCTGCAATCTTCTCCTGCTGTTCCGCATAGAACGCACGCTTATCTACTCCGTCTGCCGTAACAGCGTCTCCTAACTGTCCGCGGGTCATATGATGAAGAACAAGACGTTTCTCACCGGTATTAATCACTTCTCCGTTGTAAAGCGCTTTGAATTTGTCCAAAAGCTGCGCCTCATCCGCCAATTTGCCAAGCGCCGCCAGCACCTCGTCATCCACCTGCTTTGCAGCATAGTTGAACGTAAGACCTGCAGCCATCGGAATACTATAATTCCTGACACGCTCTGCGCCGTTCTCTCCGGACATTACTTCTGCAAGCTTTACACATCCTGCTTTTGAGAGTTCTTGATAAGAAGCAAGGGTATCTAAGTTGTTCCAGTTAAGCATAGTAACTTTCCTCCTAATATAAATATTAATCAAGCATCTCTATTATATTATTAATACCCCTTGAATTCAAGACTATGACCCTGATTTCATATTATTTCTCTTACTGTTCAATTCTAATGCTGAACTGAGACTATTGGGTATCCCTCTTGGTCCTCTGACTGCAAAAATTCCATATTCCTCCTTAAGCACGTCGAAGGTGAAGATTTCCGGCTGGTATCGTTTCAGCAGTCTTATCCTCATCACCGCCGTAATCGACAGATTCTCATCATCATAATGGTACGGAACGTCTGTTTCTGTCACCTTACATTTAAACATAATTGCCGATACCGGCGCCCCCACATATATATAAACCGTATCTCCTGTCTTAATTCCTCTTCCCTGTTTCCAGTCAATTTCTTTCACGTCGTCAAAGGCATGTTCTATATCATAAAATTTGGGATTTGCAGGAATAATCCATTCTTTAGGCGGGCGAATCTTATTCTTCTTCTTTGCTGAAGCGGTAGCGATAAAGCTCATATCAATCAGATCAAAAACTTTAGAATCCGGCACCGTTCCATCCAACATTACCGAGATCCAATGCTGTTTATTCATATGATAGGCCGGCATAATGCCGTCTTCTTGAATGAGCATATCCCGAAAAAACATATCGTCCATCTTCAAATTCACCACATCTACATAATCTTCACCGATAAGCCCCAGCCTGCAACGCTGCACGCACATCGCCAGAGCAAACCATTTGTTATTGTCATTATGACGAAAGACCGCGTTATCGTCATACTTTTTCCATGGATACTCAGGCTCCGTCTTATATTTTTTCTTTATATAGTCAAACACGTCCTGCCGCATCACACCACTTCCTTTCAATTTTCAATAAGGTCCTTTACAGATCGAACCGCCAGATTATCCGCTATTGTAAAATCATCAATATTTTTCTTGTCATAGATTCTGCGAACAGATAATCGATAATTCCGGTTGATTATCTGTTGCTTCGGGCAATTTATTCTTCTGCAGATATTCCCTGAGGAACATAAGCGGAAGGTAGCCCTGCCGATAGATATTCTGTGTAATCGTAAAATCAATACTTCCATCCTTCAAAAGAAGCTTCGTACTCTGGGCCAGATCGTGGCAGATGATACGCACTTCGCCCTTTCTTCCCGCTGTCTTCACAGCCTCCGTACACCCGGATACACTGCGGTTCGCCATATATATGGCATGAAGCGCCGGATGAGCGTTCAGATATTCCAGGACTTTACGGTACGTAATCTGATAATCATTATAAGATTCGATGACTTCGATCTGAGAATCTGAAAAACCCATTTCACTGAATCGTTCTATAAATCCATTCATACGGGCGCGGTGTCCTTCAAATTCATGATTCCCGATCACTGCCAGTACCCGTCCGTCTCCGGGAATACATTTGCCTGTGATTTCCGCCGCGATTCTTCCGCTCTGCCTGTAATCCTGACCGACAAAACACAGTTTCTTACATTCTGTAAGATCAGAATTAAAAGTCACAATCGGAATCTTCTGTTCATTCAGACGACGAATACGTTCCGTAATAGTCGGAACATCCGGTACGCACAGCGCAACCCCCTGAATTCCCTGATCTAACAGATGATCCAACAATTCCACCGCCTCCCGCGGGACATCTGTCTGGCATTCCCCAACAAAGATTTCTGTCTTCAGATCTTCCAGATCTTTACGTGCGGCTTCAATTCCCCGCATAATCTCTGACTTGAAGTGTCCTGTCCAATTTGGCAGGAGAACGCCAAGCTTCGTATCCGGCGCCGCCGATCTCTTCTGCAGATTCTGAAGATGCAGCTCCTTCAGTGACAGATAACCTGTTTCATCCAATGCTTTCGTCACCCTTTCAAATACTTCCGCACTGACGTTTGCCCGGTTATTCAATACCCTGTCTACCGTACCGCGGGATACGCCTGCTTTATCCGCCACAGCCTGTATTGTTGGACGCTTACTCATAGAACCCTCCTCTTTCTATTATATTCTTCTGTCATATTTTTCTGTCGCACTTCTGCGTTGTAACACATACTTCTTTGAGTATAGTTTATCATAAGATATTTTTCTGTGCAACTGCATCGTTTTGTCCGTGCAAAAGTAACAAAAAATCCATTTTTTATTGACTGCACTGATTTTATAGGATAAAATAATGTTGTAAACGCACACTTATGTTGTAAATATATCATTTAGAGACGCGGAAGCGTTCGGCTCTGCCGTGTAAGATTGTTGCACCGCTGCTGCTGCAAAATCAGCAAAAGAGGGCAGACCGGTTAAAATTACGGAGGTGGAATAAGATGAGCTTAAGAAAATGTGCCTGTATCGACACACTTTATACTGAACTTGAATGGAAAGACAGATTTCAGGCGGCAAAGGACGACGGCTTTGCCGCCGTAGAATTCTGGGATTGGAGGAACCGCGACCTGAAAGAGACGAAGAAAGCCGCGGAAAACGCTGAGATTATCATCAGCGGCTTCAATGGCGACGCCGATTATTCTCTGGTCGATCCTGCCCACAAAGAAAATTACTTAGAAGAGTTGAAAAAATCAATTGACGCAGCAAAGGCTATCAACGCCCAAAGTGTAACCATTCATTCCAATGCGCTGGGCGAAGGAGGTATCGTAGTCAATTCCTACGATAACCTTTCCGATACTGTAAAACTCTGCTCCATGTATGATACGCTGCTTGCCTGCGCTAGATTAGCAGAACAAGAAGAGATCAATGTGAATCTGGAAGCCTTGAATATTACCACTGATCATGTTGGAAATTTTCTAAAATACACACAGACCGGCGCAGAAATCTGCCGTCTGATTCATTCTCCACGGCTAAAATTATTATATGACATTTATCACATGCAGATTAATGAGGGATGTATCTGTGATACGATCAGCAGCTACATAGACCAGTTCGGTCATATCCACGCGGCGGATGCCCCGGGACGCCATGAACCAGGCACCGGTGAAATTAACTATAAGAAAGTTCTCCGTCATCTGGAAGAATGCGGATACTCCGGGTTTATAGGATATGAACTGTTCCCGCTGACCGATACCAGACACGCTGTAACGGCTATTATGGAGCATTGCTAAGCACCGGTGTTAATCCCTGCTTATGGTATCTGCCACCGTCATCTTCTTAATCTGCTTCGCCGGCCCTATGACAGCCAGACACACGGAGATAAGTCGTCGCATCGCCCGATATCATCCGGTCTAACTGCCGCACACTCATTCCGGTCGCCCGCATCGCGCCGTATTCTTTCATCCTTGCCGACACAGAGTAGTTCCTTACAAAACTGTAAGGCACTACTCTACTTGACAATATTAAAAAAACGTTATATACATATACAGGTAAAGAGGTGAATGAAAGAATGGCAGAAGTAACTAAACAAGAATTTTCATTTCTGGAAGGACCGGTATTTGGCTCTCTGCTTCGCTTCGCGATGCCGGTACTCGGCGCGTTGATCCTGCAGGCAGCATACGGCGCGGTGGATCTCCTTGTAGTAGGTCAATTCGGCGACGCTGCGAGCATATCGGCAGTGGGAACCGGAAGCGCGTTCATGCAGATGGTAACCTTCGCTATTACGAGCCTTGCCATGGGTTCTACCGTCGTGATCGGACAGCATATCGGCGAAAAGAAACCGAGAGCCGCCGGGGATGCAGTCGGAACCACGATCATTTTATTCGCAGCGCTCGGTATTATACTGACGATATTATTAGAGATATTTGCAGGGAACATTGTAAGCCTTTTAAAGGTCCCGTCAGAATCTGTAGATAAGACAATTCTGTATATCCGTATCTGTTCCGCCGGAATTGTTGTCATTACCGCCTATAATGTAATCAGCGGCGTACTAAGGGGCGTTGGAAACGCGAAGCTTCCGTTTATATTCGTAGGGATTGCCTGTGTCGTCAACATAATAGGCGACCTGCTCTGTGTCGGAATACTGCATATGGATGTGGCAGGCGCCGCCCTTGCTACGATCACGGCACAGCTTGTATCGGTAGTTTTGTCGCTGTTCGTGCTGCGCAGACAGAATCTGCCGGTTTTATTCTCCAGAGAACAATGCAGGATCTATTCCCAGGAGCTGAAATATATCTTGAATGTAGGCGTACCTATCGCATTGCAGGAAGCGATAGTACAGATCTCATTCCTGGCGATCAATTCTATCATTAACGACATGGGATTGATGCAGTCGGCGGGATATGGAGTGGCCCAGAAGATAGTTTCCTTTATCATGCTTGTTCCCTCCTCCATTATGCAGAGTGTATCCGCATTCGTAGCACAGAATATCGGCGCCGGAAAGAAAGACCGGGCAAAGGCAGGATTCTTTACGGCAATAAAAACGGGCTGTACGGTCGGCGTCGTTATCTTCCTCGCCGGATTCTTCGGAGGAGCATGGATGTCTTCGTTATTCACCGACGATTCCCGGGTTATCCTGCAGAGCGCGGACTATCTGAAAGGATTTTCGGCGGAATGTATTCTGACCTGCATACTGTTCAGCAGCATCGGATATTTTAACGGATACGGGAGGAGTATCCCGGTGATGGTACAGGGCATCTCATCCGCCGTCTGCATCAGGATACCCGTATCTGTCTTAATGTCCAGGCTTCCTCAGTCCTCCCTTCTTCTGGTTGGTCTTGCAACACCGATCACAACAGTGTACGGAATCATCTTTTTCATGATCTGTTTTGCACGGCTCAGGCATAAAAATCAATAAATTTCATACATAAAAAATATAAGGAAGAGGTTTTCTGCCTCTTCCTTATATTAATATTATAATACAAAAATCGCCGGAAATCAAGACTTGTATCGACCTTCGCTCAAGAGTATACTACATATCACACTCTCTTATTTGCATCAGAGCATGTATGAAAAATGCTCTGGAAAACGGCAGAGGAGATCAGAATCAGCAGAATATTTTTCATTATGGAGGTATGTGTATGGACGGACAAAACTGGCTGGAACTATTGAACAGACAAACATGGCTTCAACAAATACAGGAAATAAATCAGTATACCGAAAAATATGGACTGACATTATCAGAAAAGGATACGGAAATTCTGCTTGCGGAAAAGAATCATACACTCAGAACTGAACAAAGAGTCGAATTCGGACAAAGTATCCTGCCGCAGATCATCTATGCTTTTTGCGATTCTTCTTTTATATCAGGCGATAACTATCTCGATACCCTGATCCGGTTACAGGAAATATTCTATCTCTACAAGAATGAGATGCAGGACGAGATTACAGACGAGGAATTGATTCATTTTATGAGAGAGCAGTTTGAAACCGTGTGCTATGGAGATCTGGACTATCTCGAAGGAACCTGCCTTGATATCTTTGCACAGGCGATCAGAGCCGGTTACAGGGGATATAAAAAGACTCGGGGTTACGGCGAATTTGATAAGCTCGATATTGTCCAAAGATGGGATGAGAAACTGTACTTGGAAACATTAAGAGAACTCTGCTGGAGGTAGCTGTTATGGATTATCAAATGGAAGAACTTCTCCCTATCGTCTCCGAACTGGCGCAGAAATACGCCGGTTACGAAAGCACATCTATCACTTACGAAAAGGCACAATCACTTATGGAGGCCGTTTTATTTTGTCTGAACGAGTATAATACTTCTTATATGAATACAACAAATCTTGTACATAAGGATATCCCTGTAACAGAGCAATATAATATTGGCGTAAAACTTTTATATGAAAAGGTGGAGAATATCCGGAAAATTTTTAATAAGATCTCCCTGCAATTTGAAGACTTTGGTGTTAAATGCCTGTATGATACGGTGCAGAAGGGTATCCCGCAATTCCTGAAATGGTACGACATTAGATTTTGCCCCCAGGATACAATCCTGACTCTGGACTATCCGCTGCTTATTGACTTAAGCTCTCTGAACGGAGCGGACGCCATTTACGAATATATCCGCGCCATTCGTACAGAACAATTATTCCTGGGAGCGCTTGACCGCGACTATATCATATCGGTCTTAGAAATATATGACTCTGAATATCAGGAAATGATAGAAAACATATGCAGCATTGCGTTGACAAATATGATCGGTCATATCGCAATTAAAAAACCCTTCCATGACGCCGGATTTCTATATGAAGAGCATATTCAATTATCAAATGTATTCGGTGGGAAATCCATTGCGGACATAGAGGATATGATAAAAGAGCTGATCCTGAAGATCGTGAGCCAATTTTATGAAAACGACATGAACATACTGGAATATCTATGCCGTGAATCAAATAATATCGCGGTACGAATCTATACAGCGATTCAATATAAACAATTTCCTAAATAGGGCTTCTCAAAAACGGTCAATAGTCTATAATAATACATATAACCCATTGACCGCATCAGTCAGCGAGGTATTACACATGAACGAGAAATTTTATTCTCTTCCGAATGAAAAGCAGCAGCGGATCATCAATGCCGGATTCCGCATATTTTCCCGGAATTCTTACAAGAAAAGTCCGATGCAGGAGATTGCAGACGAAGCCGGGATCAGCAAATCCCTCTTGTTTCATTATTTTCACAATAAGAAAGACCTGTATCTTTTCTTATGGAATACGGCCGCTGATCTTACCGTCGAATATCTCACCCGTTACCACTGTTATGAGTCTGCGGATCTGTTCGAGATGATGGAGCGCGGGATGCGCGCAAAGTCTCGGCTCATGTGCCTCTATCCGGATATGACCGCGTTCGCCCTAAAAGCATTTTATGAAAAGGACGCCGCAGTCTGTAATGATATTCAGACGAGTTACCAGGAACATTTCAACCGGAAAGCGACAGATGCCCTTGCGGGCCTTAACCCGGAGGATTTTATCCCCGGCCTTGACCTTAAGATGATGCACCGCCAGATCTACCTGATGTCCGTCGGCTATGTATGGGAGCTATCGCAAAGCGGCGCCGCCCTGGACGCCGAAACAATGGAAAAGGATTTCTCAGAGATGCTGGCATTCTGGAAAAATGTATATCTGCGGAAAGACTCCTGATACTCCATCCGGCCAGCACACTGTCAGCCGCCTGCCGGGCATCTGCTTTGCCCGCTTTCAAACACTCTCCAGAGAAAGGATACACGAATTATATGGATGCGATAAAAACCACGTCTCTTACAAAATATTACGGTAATTCTAAGGGGATCGAAGATATGAACCTGACGGTAAAACAGGGGGATTTCTTCGGCTTTATCGGACCAAACGGCGCCGGAAAGAGCACTACCATCCGAACCCTTCTCGGAATGATCTCCCCTACAAGGGGAAACGCCATGGTTCTGGGAATGAACATCGAAAGACAGCAGAAAGACATCCTCTCCCACGTCGGCTATATGCCGTCGGAGGCGTCCTTTTACCGTAATATGCGGGTAAAAGATGTGATTAAATTCTCTGCAGATCTCCGGCACAGGGATTGTTCCAAAGAAGCCGGATACTTATGCGAACGTCTTGAACTGGATACGAACAAGAAGATCCGGGAACTGTCCCTTGGCAACCGAAAGAAAGTATCTATTATCTGCGCCCTGCAGCATAATCCTGAGCTTTGCATCCTGGATGAACCGACAAGCGGCTTAGATCCCCTGATGCAGCGGGAATTTTATGCCATACTGGAGGAACGAAACGCCAAAGGCGCCACCATATTCGTATCTTCCCACATTCTCTCGGAAATCCAGAGGTACTGCCGTCACGCGGCGGTCATCAGAGAAGGCCGCCTGCTGACCTCTGACACTACGGAAAATCTCGGACATAACGATACCAAACGAGTCCGGTTAAGAGGCGTCTCCTCGCTTCCTGAGCTTCCGCACATAAAGGATGTGCAGGCAGACGGGGATTC
This sequence comes from uncultured Dorea sp., assembly GCA_910585725.1. Lineage (GTDB taxonomy): Bacteria > Bacillota > Clostridia > Lachnospirales > Lachnospiraceae > Sporofaciens. The sequence continues at coordinate 24,399 of CAJUFA010000018.1, forward strand.
CTTGAGTTTTCTGTACGGAGGAAAACTGGATATTCTTCTGCATACTCTGGCCGGGCTTCCGCTGACGGACGTCTCCATCACCGAACCTGATCTGGAAGAGATCTTCATGCATTATTACATTGATACGAAATAACCAGCGCTTTAACCATAAAGGAGAAATTGATATGACTCTGATGAAACACGAATTAAAGCAGGGACAGACCACTCTGCTCATATGGACGTCTGTAATCGCGTTTATGCTGGCAGCCTGTATCCTGATCTACCCGGAGATGAAGACACAGATGGGCGACGTAGGCTCCATGTTCGCCGAGATGGGAAGCTTCTCCGCCGCCTTTGGCATGGACAGACTGAATTTTGGAGAATTTATGGGATTCTTCGGCGTCGAGTGCGGCAATGTCCTCGGACTCGGGGGCGCATTCTTCTCGGCTCTTCTTGGTATCTCCGTCTTAGCAAAAGAAGAGAAGGAACAGACGGCGGAATTTCTGCTCACCCACCCAATAAGCCGCAGAAAAACCGTGGCACAGAAGCTCTTTTCCGTCCTGCTGCAGATTATCATTCTGAATATCATCGTTATCGCCGTTACGTTCATCTCCATCCGCATTATCGGAGAAGAACCTGAAATACGCCCGCTTCTCCTCCTGTTCCTTGCCTATTTCATACTCCAGGCGGAGACTGCCGCCATATGCTTTGGAATCTCCGCTTTCATAAGCCAGAGCGGTCTGGGAATCGGACTCGGCATAGCCGCGCTCTTTTATTTTCTGAACATCGTCGCCAACCTGACCGAAGACGCGAAGTTCTTAAAATACATTACTCCCTTCGGATATACGGAAGGCGCGGATATTATCGCCGACAAATGCCTGAAAACAGAGTACCTGTCCGTCGGCCTGATATTTACCGCGCTGGGGATCGGGATCGGATTCTACAGGTATTGCACCAAGGATATACATTCATAGATTCTGTATAACTATATCAAAGTATAACCTACGGTATGATTCATGGTTTATAGTCCATAATACCAAAGGCTGAACCCACCGTTCCGCCCTTAAGAAGCAGCTCCCGGACTTCTCTCTGCAGGCTGGTTCTTTGGGGCAGATCTATATATTCCGTATCTGCAGGAACCTGAAAAAGCCATTCTATATACTCCTTATCTTCCCTGTCTTCCCTTATGATATCGAATCGGTTCTGAAAAGCCAGTATATTCGATTCCTCTGACAGTAAAGATCCAAGCGTCGGCGCCATCAGCCAGGAATTGCATGTGTATTTGCCGTACCTATATTCTTTGTAATAAGTTCCGAAGAACAGCTCAGCCTGCCTGAAAGATGCATCCACAGACTCCCCCGACAGATCTGCGTCCGACGGAATATGAAGTCCGATTACCTTATCGCCTTCATACTCCTTAAACTGATATTCAAGCGCTCCGATCCGGAAGATATTCATGCTGACCTGCCTGTAAGTCCACCATCCCCTGTCAAAAAACATTCGCCCATGCTTCTCTCGGCACTCTTCGATGAATCTGGTAAAACATCTCATCGTATCTACATATATGTTCTTTGGAATCCCTTTTTCCTCATATCGCCGAAACAGTCTTCGGGCGCATTCCAACTGACAATACAGCATCTTCAGTTGGTCTGTATCTTCCTCAAAAAATGCTTTCAGATCTCGATATGACTGCTGCGCCGTATCCATATCCATCATCCCGTCCAGGTATCTCTCCGCCTGAGTCAAATCCTCCCGACCGCCGATTACTTCCAGCTTCTCAATAATCTCCGGCTGCAGACTGATCAATTCATATAACTCTCTGCTCTTAAGTCCGTTATTTATCTTGTCCATCCTGATTCCCCCCTAATCTAATTTTTTGATAAAGACACCGCCCTCTTCGGAAAATTCCATCTTGGTCAAATAAGCCCTGTGTGATTCAGAACTTTTTCCTGAATACACAAGGGTATGTATTCCCTTCGCCGGCAGCTTCGAATACAGATACGCCCCGACGGAACAATCACGGTATACGGGTACAGAATAATCCAGCGTCACATCTATCACACCCGGACACTTTTCCTTTCCCAACAACACTCCCGCAGGATTTCCGCCGCAAAAGACAATATATGCCTTATTTGACAAAGACGAATGCTCCGTAAACCCCGGAAAATATTTCTCTATATCTCTGCGGTAGTAATCCAGCAGGTAATTTAACAGACGGTCATCGTTCTTTGCGTCTATCATGTCATAGTTCTGATCCTTTTTACTAAGTTTTACCAGATTGTATACATTGATGGCAACCAGACAAAAATTCATCAAAGCCGTAGGGTAAGAGTGAATAATCAGCGCATATGCGGCAAAAACCCCGCTTCCAATCGTATTAATCACCCTCAGTTTTATCACCGACGACATCAGCATGGACACTACCACCAGTATAGATCCCAGATATCCCACCATCTCAATAATCATTGACATCTCCATCATACCATAATCTCCCTAGGAACTGTACGCAGATAACTACAATCAGCCGCTCCGAATTTAACCATAATTAAGTTTCATTGATATACGATAAGTATAACAATTTCATATTAAAAAAACAATCACAATTCTCTTTACAAATATATTACTATATAGTATAATCCTATAAAGGAGGAATGTACTCATGGATATTCAAGGCGGCAATATTGTTTCACAAATTAAGCGTATCAGCGACCGTATCTTTGAACGAATTCTGTCAGAAAAAAATATTGACGCATTTAACGGCGCACAGGGACGGATTCTCTATGTTCTTTGGCAGACCGAGCATATCTCACTGCGAGAGCTGTCCGACAAAACCGGACTTGCAGCAACGACGCTTACCAGCATGATCGACCGTATGGAATCAACAAAGCTGGTGAGCCGTATTTCAGATAAAGGCGACCGCAGAAAAACTTTGATTACACTAACAGAACAGGCAAAGTTGCTGCAGCCGGATTATATGGAGGTATCTGCCCGTATGACCGATATCTTCTATGCGGGTTTTTCAAAAGAAGAGATACGCCAATGCGAAGCAATGCTCAGCCGAATTCATGAAAACCTGAAGCAATACGATTAAATTCTTCATACAAATGAAAGGAGATCTTATTATGAATGCAGATGTAAAAGACTATGTAGTTGGAAAAGTAAATGAATTAATGAACGCATCTACTTGCTGCAAAGAAGCAAAGGATGCTGCAAAGAATTGGCTGGATGCCATTGGTACTGATAAGGAATCGGAGGCTTCAAAGAATCTGATCGCAGAAATTGAAGAAGACATTATGCCGATCGACGGTTTGATCGCTTTCGCCGGATCAGAAGCCGGCGCTCAAGTATTCGGTGAAGAGACGGCAAAGAACGTTCGCTCTCATGCAGAAGAAATCAAGGCTTCCGGAGCAAAATATTGCGACTGTGCGGCGTGTGCGGCATGCGAAGCTATTCTTGAGAAAAAAGACGAGATATTATAATAGTGTTAGAGTAACTGTTAAAAATTTGAAAAGAAAGCTTTCTTTGATTATATCTAAAGTTAAGGCGCCGCCCTATCAGCTGTTTTTATGATATTGCGGCGCCCTAACCAATCCCATAACCAATCTTCTTTAACAGGAGCTTTTCAGTTTGATATATATACCCACAAAACAAGTATATGGTTTAATAATCGCTTCAAAATACCGCTTATCACCGAGAGCAAATTCATTATTTGTTGCAAGCCAATCGTCCCATGCTTCGCTAAAGCAGCTCATTTCCCATGTTTTCACCAATTCGATTCTATCGCTGCCGCCGATAATTTCTTTCCAGCATTCTGGACTTTTGAACATATGGCTCTCCTCTCCAATCCAATCGGAAAGAAGTTCTTTTGCACAGCCTGCGTATTCTTCCTTTAGACCTGGAATTCCAATCAAAGCAACTCCATTATCATTCATAAAAGGCAAAATTTTTTCCTGAAAAAACCCCTTACTTCCTGCAAAATAATGATAAGAATCAACGCTAATCAAAGCACGAAATTGCTTATTTTTAAAATGAAGATTGTTTGCGTCTTCACAAACAGGCGTTATCTTCTCTCCAACACCCCATTTGGAAAACCGTTTCCCATTTTCTTCTGCACTTACCCATAGATCATTTGCAAAAACTCTTGCTCCCGTCTCCTTAGCGAGTACAAGACTTGTCAGTCCCGTTCCACATCCCAAGTCGAGGATCGTATCATCAGGAAGAAGCCGTAAAGGGTATTTGTCAAACAGCTCCGCCAATATCCTGATACTATTTGGCCCCATCATAGTTTCTGCCGATATATATGTCTTATAGTCTTCAATATTCATACTCCCTGCCTCCCTATTAATTCAAATCTCCTTAATATATAACCATAAGATATTGTAACATATTCTTATTCCCACCAACTTTAAATTATCTTTCAAAGTTATATTTTCTTTTTCACTGTTACAAAATTTCAAAAAAGGGCTTCCCGATTTTCCGGAAAGCCCTACAAATTCATGTAATATCCTAATTACTCGATGATTGTAGCAACACGGCCTGACCCTACTGTACGTCCACCCTCACGGATAGCGAATGTAAGACCCTGCTCCATAGCTACAGGATGGATCAGCTCAACTGACATCTCTACGTTATCGCCAGGCATACACATCTCTACACCCTCTGGAAGGTTGCAGACACCTGTAACGTCTGTTGTTCTGAAATAGAACTGCGGTCTGTAGTTGTTGAAGAACGGAGTATGACGTCCACCTTCATCTTTTGTCAAAACGTAAACCTGAGCTGTAAACTTGTGATGGCACTTAACTGTACCTGGTTTAATCAGAACCTGACCTCTTTCGATCTCTGTTCTCTGAACACCACGAAGAAGAGCGCCGATATTATCACCAGCCTGAGCCTCGTCAAGCAGCTTACGGAACATCTCAACACCTGTTACAACAGTCTTTCTTGTCTCCTCATGGATACCGATGATCTCTACTTCATCAGATACATGAAGAACACCACGCTCTACTCTACCAGTAGCAACTGTTCCACGGCCTGTGATAGAAAATACGTCCTCTACAGGCATCAGGAACGGCTGATCTGTCGCACGCTGTGGATCCGGAATATAATCATCAACTGTAGCCATAAGCTCCATGATCTTATCTCCCCACTCTCCTTCTGGCTCTTCAAGAGCTTTCAGAGCGGAACCTTTGATGATCGGGCAGTCTGTGAACTCATATTCCTCTAACTGCTCTGTAACTTCCATCTCAACCAGTTCGATCAGCTCATCGTCGTCAACCATATCACACTTGTTAAGGAATACTACAATATAAGGAACACCTACCTGACGTGAAAGCAGGATATGCTCTTTTGTCTGAGCCATAACACCATCAGTAGCAGCAACTACGAGGATAGCGCCGTCCATCTGAGCCGCACCTGTGATCATGTTCTTAACGTAGTCAGCATGTCCTGGGCAGTCAACGTGCGCATAGTGACGCTTATCTGTCTCATACTCAACGTGAGCTGTAGAAATTGTGATACCACGCTCTCTCTCTTCCGGAGCCTTATCGATATTGTCAAATGCTACTTCTGCGTTTCCTGCTACTCTCTTGGACAGAACCTTTGTGATAGCAGCCGTCAGAGTTGTCTTACCGTGGTCAACGTGACCGATTGTACCAATATTACAATGTGGTTTGTTTCTTTCAAATTTAGCTTTAGCCATTTTGAATAATCCTCCTTATTACTGTGCCGTAAACGGCATGTTATATATTTACGTTTGCTCAGCTAACATTGATTATATTTCAAATCATGTAGTTTTTCAAGCCTTTTTACAATTTAAATTAATCATTTTTACTAGACAATACTTTTTCCTGTACGGATTTTGGTACCGGCTCGTACTTTTCGAAGAACATGGAGTAATTTCCACGCCCCTGTGTCCTTGAACGAAGATCCGTAGAGTATCCGAACATCTCGGACAACGGAACATATCCGCGTACGATCTTACCTCCGCCAAGATCATCCATACCTTCGATCCTTCCGCGGCGTGAGTTGATATCGCCGATTACGTCTCCCATATACTCTTCCGGCATTGTTACTTCTACCTTCATAATAGGCTCAAGAAGTACCGGAGCTGCCTTCTTCATTGCATCCTTAAATGCCAGAGATCCGGCGATATGGAATGCCATTTCACTTGAATCGACTTCATGGTAAGATCCGTCATATACGTTTGCCTTGACACCTACAACCGGGAATCCTCCAAGGATACCTGACTGCATTGCATCTTCAATACCTTCTCCGACTTTCGGAATATATTCCTTCGGAATCGCGCCGCCGACTACTGTAGATTCAAACTTAAAGGTCTCTTCACCGTTGATATCCATCGGCTCGAACTTAACCTTACAGTGTCCGTACTGTCCGCGTCCGCCGGACTGCTTCGCATACTTACTGTCAACATCAACTGCTTTGGTAAACGCTTCTTTATATGCAACCTGAGGCGCGCCTACGTTAGCCTCTACCTTGAACTCACGCAGGAGCCTGTCAACAATAATCTCCAGATGAAGTTCTCCCATTCCGGCGATGATAGTCTGACCGGTCTCCTGATCAGTGTGTGCACGGAAAGTAGGATCTTCTTCCGCAAGCTTTGCGAGAGACTCTCCAAGTTTACCCTGAGAAGCCTTCGTCTTAGGCTCGATCGCAAGCTCGATAACCGGCTCCGGGAACTCCATAGACTCTAAGATTACCGGATGCTGATCGTCACAGATAGTATCACCTGTCGTCGTAAACTTGAATCCGATCGCCGCCGCGATATCTCCGGAATATACCTTGCTCAGTTCCTCTCTCTTATTTGCGTGCATCTGAAGAATACGTCCGACACGTTCTTTCTTGCCCTTCGTCGCATTCAGCACGTAAGAACCGGAATTCATCGTACCGGAGTAAACTCTGAAATACGCAAGCTTACCTACGAACGGATCTGTCATGATCTTAAATGCAAGAGCTGAGAACGGCTCTTCATCAGAAGAATGTCTTACGATCTCATTACCGTCCATATCTGTTCCCTGGATCGGCGGAATGTCTGTCGGAGCAGGCATATACTCAAGCACTGCGTCTAACAGCTTCTGTACGCCCTTATTCCTGTAAGCGGATCCGCAACATACCGGAACCGCGGTACACTCGCATGTCGCCTTTCTAAGGACTCTCTTCATGTCTTCTACGGAAGGCTCATTTCCTTCCAGATATTCCATCATCAGGTCGTCATCCAGATCACAGACCTTCTCTACCAGCTCGGAACGGTAGAGTTCTGCATCATCCTGCATATCTTCCGGAACGTCGGTGATTGAAACATCGTCGCCTTTATCATCATTATAGATATAAGCTTTCATTTCCATCAGATCGATGATTCCCTTGAATTCATCTTCCTTACCAATAGGCAACTGCAGACAGATAGCATTCTTGCCTAATCTTGTCTTAATCTGCTCTACGGCATTATAAAAATCTGCGCCCAGAATATCCATCTTATTGATAAATGCCATTCTCGGCACATTATACGTGTCAGCCTGACGCCAAACATTTTCTGACTGAGGCTCAACACCACCTTTTGCACAGAATACGCCCACAGCTCCATCAAGCACGCGAAGCGAACGTTCAACCTCGACGGTAAAGTCAACGTGTCCCGGAGTATCAATAATATTGATACGATGCTCTAATGCACCCGGTTTCGGCTTGCAGTTCTCCTCCAGCGTCCAGTGGCATGTCGTAGCTGCGGAAGTGATCGTGATACCTCTTTCCTGCTCCTGTTCCATCCAGTCCATGGTTGCAGTACCTTCATGAGTATCACCAATCTTATAATTCACACCGGTATAGTAAAGAATACGTTCTGTCAGCGTAGTCTTACCGGCATCAATATGCGCCATAATACCGATGTTCCTGGTTCTCTCTAATGGGTATTCTCTTCCAGCCATTATTTTGCTGCCTCCTAGAATCTATAGTGAGCAAATGCTTTATTTGCTTCAGCCATCTTGTGCATGTCTTCTTTTCTCTTCACGGATGCGCCTGTATTGTTGGCCGCATCAAGAATCTCATTCGCCAGTCTCTCTTCCATCGTCTTCTCGCCTCTCTTACGTGAGAACATGGTGAGCCAGCGAAGCGCAAGAGCCTGTCTTCTCTCTGCCCTTACTTCAATCGGCACCTGATATGTCGCGCCGCCGATACGTCTCGCCTTTACTTCAAGTACTGGCATAATGTTATTCATAGCCTCCTCGAACACATCGACTGCGGGCTTATCGGATTTTGCTGCAACTCTTTCAAATGCTCCGTATACAATCTTCTGTGCGACACCTTTCTTGCCGTCCAACATAATATTGTTGATCAGCTTGGTAACCACTTTATTATTGTACAACGGATCTGCTAAAACGTCTCTTTTCTGAGTATGTCCTTTACGTGGCACGGTCCTTCCCTCCTTAAACATAATTGTGCATGTCTTCCGACTGCACTGATTAATTCATCGGTACTCACATGTGTCTTTCTAATGATAATGTGTAGTGCAATTGTATATAACTTGCAACTTACTTAATCATAGTTCTGTTTGTGACTACTTATTTTTAAACAAAATTCTTCCTCTTTTCATTTCGGAAGAACAACCTGAACACTAAGCTCGTGTAAAACCTCGAAGCTGCATTGTAGTTCTTCCTCCTTTCATTTCGGAAGAACAACCTGAACACTAAGCTCGTGTACTCCTCGAAGTCAAATCGTAGTTCTTCCTCCTTTCATTTCGGAAGAACAACCTGAACACTAAGCTCGTGTAAAACCTCGCTAAGTGTTCAGGTTTACTTCTTAGCGTCTTTTGGTCTCTTGGCGCCGTATTTTGAACGTGCCTGCCTTCTCTTTGCAACACCTGCCGTATCAAGCGTTCCTCTGACGATATGGTATCTTGTACCTGGAAGGTCCTTTACTCTTCCTCCACGGATCAGAACGACACTATGCTCCTGAAGGTTATGTCCTTCACCCGGAATATAGCTTGTCACCTCAATCCCGTTGGAAAGACGTACTCTGGCGATCTTTCTAAGCGCTGAGTTAGGCTTCTTAGGTGTAGCAGTCTTAACTGCGGTACATACGCCTCTCTTCTGAGGAGCAGACGCATCCGTACTTCTCTTTCTCAGAGAATTGTACCCTTTCTGAAGCGCCGGAGCTGTAGACTTCTTTACGGATGTCTGACGGCCTTTCTTTACTAACTGGTTAAATGTTGGCATTCTCTTTCACCTCCTACGATTATAATAAGTTGCATTCTGTTGCCAATCTGTCAGGCATATCTATTGCCTTACGCACATCTCTCTCCAATGCACGCTAAATCAGTGTATTACGAATGTTTTCCCTTGTCAAGGGGTTTTTCGCTTTTTTCTCCTCAGCTCAAATTTTTCGTTACTTTTCATACAAAAAAGTGGTATCTGTTAGCATACTAAATACCACTTTTTCTATATATCTATAATCTTCCACAGATATTTTCAGCGTCTGTCGCGCTATTATAACTTTATAATTATCCTATATAGTCTCGAAGCAGCTCTGCACGGCATCTTCATATCTGTCCAGCCTCTCCGCTTTCCTGATCTGCTTCAGCAATTTCTCACATCCCGGAAAGGACGTCCCCCAATAGCACCAGATCTCCTTCATCTTAAACAATACATTTTTATCTCCCATGTTAACCCCTCTGTACTCTTCATATACCTTGTCATGGAACTTACGAAGCCGCTCTCTGTCCGCCGGTTCTTGTCCCCTGATATCGCCGAGAAGTTCCGGCTTCCCGATAATCCCTCTTCCGATCATACAAGCCTCTACCGAAGGAAACCTCTCCTCTATCGCCTGCGCATCCTCTTTTGAGCAAATATCCCCGTTATAACACAGGGGAATCCGGCTTTCCCTGACAGCCTCTTCAAATACATGAAGATTCGGTTTATTTTTATAAAAATCCGTCTGGACCCTGGGGTGAATAATCAACTCCTTAACAGGATACTGATTATAGATCTTTAAAAGTCTCGAAAATTCTCCCGGATCTTCTTTTCCAATTCTGGTCTTGATTGATATCCTTACTTTCGCTTTCGAATAAATCTTGTCCAGAAAACGGTCAAGCCCTTCCGGATTCGCCAGGAACCCTGACCCCCTTCCCTTAGAAACCACTGTCTTAGACGGACAGCCCAGATTCAAATTGATCTCCTCATATCCATAATATATAAGTTTCTCTGCCGTCTCAAGAAAATCCTCCGCCCGATTCGTAAGTATCTGAGGAACCAGCTCCATTCCCTCGTTATTCTCCGGCAGGATCTCCGCTAACTCCTTTTTGTTAAACCCTTTCTTGGTGTGCGGAGATAAAAAAGGTGTAAAATATTTATCCATAGGCAAAAAACAATCATGATATGCCCTTCGATAGATCCGTGTAGTGATACCTTCTAACGGAGCCAGATAATATCTCATAGTCTATGATATCCTTTCGTTTTGTATCTGCTTTCTCCATCATAACACAGACTTGCTCTATCTGACCACTCTAATTTACTTTCCTACTATGCAGTTCTTACTATGAATTTCTTAATATTCTTATATGAAGTTCCGTGTAAGCAGATCGTCCCTCAGCAATTCTTCAACTGTATTAAGCCCCAGCTCTTCCAGCACCCTTCGTACATAAGGATTTTCAAGCGGCGTACGATATTTTGCACAATCCCCGTAAGCGTCTACGTTTTCTCTTCCTTCATCCGCACTAAGAATCGCCTTAGGGCCGCCGACACAGCCGCCGACACAGCCCATCCCCTCAAAGAAATTGGCGTCTGTTCTCCCTTCTTTAATCCTCGTGATCATCTCCATACACGCCTTTGGACCGTCCGCCTGCTCCGAACGAACATGAATACTTCGTTCGGGCCGCAGCTGTTCCACCATCTCTGAAACAGCCTGGCTTACTCCTCCGGTCCTTGCATAGAGTCTGCCTGCTTTAGACGCATGCTCCTTTTCAGCATCCTTTAGATCTTCAGGACGAATATCCGCCGCCTCAAAGATATCCTTGATCTCCTGAAACGTCAGCACATAATCCACAGCATCCGCAATATCCGCTTCTCTCGCTTCCTGCTTTTTTGCAAGGCAGGGACCCGCGAATACGGTAAGCGCATCCGGATGAATCCTTTTGATCATACGACCGCATGCGATCATAGGTGAGACGGCCCCCGGAACATGAGGCATCAATTCGCTGTATATCTTTCGGATCATGGCAATCCAAACCGGACAACAGCAGCTGGTTAACTGGTAGTCTTCCTGGCTATGCACATGCTCCTCAAATTCCAACGCCTCCTTAAGCGTCAGAATATCGGCAAATAATGCCACCTCCACCATACCGGTAAATCCCAGCGCCTTAAACGCAGTACGCAGCTTCCCGGGCGTCACCGCCTCGCTGAATTGCCCAAGAAATGCCGGCGCCACCATCATATAGACCGGTCCCCTCGCCTCCCTTACTGCTTTCATAGCTGGAAGCACATCCTTGCCGGCAACCAGGCGTCCGCTCTGGCAGGCTTCTATACATGCTTCACATCCAACACAAAGCTCCGGGTTGATCTCAAGCTTCCCGTCATCCGTCCATTCGATCGCATCAAAGACACAACTATTCTGACAGGCTCTGTCATAAGCACATTGCTCACACTCTTCCACCTGCAGAACCGCCGCGTGTCTCCCTGGATGAAGCAGACAGTCCAGATGATATGGGTTGTATTCTTCCGAAAAAGACTCGTCTCCATTTATATTCTTCTTCAAAAGCTCCCGATATAATTCATCAAATGTCTTCATATATTTCTGTTACTCCTGATTCTCTGTCTTGACTGATATATCCGTAAGCTTCACAATATTAGTCTGTTCACAGTTTCTTTTTCCTTTATCCTTCTGCTGTTCCGCCTTTTTTTTAGCAGCGTACAGATTCCCCGGCAACAGATCCAGCTTTAATTCCTTCATATATAAGCTCCTTTCGGCAACGCAATATTGTATTAAATAGTATGCACGTCCACGCCGTAAATATTCACTCTATACGAAAAAGCCCCCGCTCGGTAAGATCAATCTTACCAAACGGGGTTTGATTTAAATCAACGGTGAATTCCTATACGCCGTACCAGCACGGCCATACACAACACCATCACTGCAATATACAGAAATGCCCGATCCGTATCTCCGGTCTTGACACTCTTTATTATGGTTCCATTCTGCTTCCGGTTCTGAGTATTCACATCTTTCCCTGTATCAGAAATATTATTTTCCGAATCCCGGCTGCTCTCAAAGAGCGCCAGCGCATTCTCCAGGTTGATAAGCGCCGTCTTTAATTCTTCCAACGACGCATTGGGATCGCTCAGAACCCTCTTCGCCTCATCAATGGCTCTTTGCAGATCCTCTGTCCGATTCTCTGCCGGAATCATCTCTGCCCGCTCTACAAGCTCCTGAAGCTTAGCCCTGATAGCGTCTATCTCCTCCGTTCCGCTCGAACTGCCGCCCGACGGCTGACCCGGACCCGGTTCCGGCTCCGGAATTGGTTTGGGATCCGGAACCGGATCTGGCTCCGGCTCTTCCGGATTACTGCCGGCTCCGTTCAGATCCTGCTCTGTGATCAGAACTGTATTTCTTCCTCGAACCACCCTAAGCTCACTTTTCTCAATATTAATCCCAAAGGATACCGGAGTTCCGTCCGCTCGTTTCATATATACCGTTCCTATATCAAGAACATCTCCGGCTCCGCTTTCACCTGCCGCAAACAAAGGCTCCGTCCCTGCAATATAGATATTCAGGATCTCGCCCTGATTGAAACGATATGTTTGTACCTTTGTATTTGCTTTAATCCATTCTGTAAAATCAACACCCGGCTGAATTTCATCTGCATTCGCCGTCACATCTTCCAATTCTATGGCAAGGCTGACCGAAACCGTAGTGATCCTTTCCTGATTTGCATTCGGAAGGATCAACTTCACAGAAGCCTTCCCCTCCTCATTCTCGGTCACATTAACCGCCGATTTTGCAGCAGACGCCTTAAGCGGCGGCGCTGCGATAAAAGCAAACACTGCCATAATTATACTCATACTTAATATATATTTCTTCATGTTCTATTCCCCTTATCACTATTGTCCTTCGCCGCTTAGCTGTATATCCGGAAGCGTTTCCGGCATCGGTACAAATACCGTATCGCTGACCAACCTCTGACCTTCCAAAGTCTTGGCGTCGTCCACACGATACAACTCCGCCCGCACCTGCTTAAGACTTGCAAGATCCGCCTGTTCCGGTTTGAGCCAGTAGAACCATGTCCCCCTGTAAGTATCTTCGATCGGCCCAGTCTCTGACACAGTTGAAAATACAACCTGCTCTGCATTCAAAGAATCATCCGGGCCTTTACCGCCCACGATATTACCGTCTTGATCATAAAGCAGCACCACATTATAAGCCGAATTGCCTTTGTAGCTTCCGGCGAATACAATGGAACCTGCCGGAATCACATCCGTATCCTCCGGTCCGTACTGGAATGCCTCACTCAGTCTTCCGATCGCCGTAGCCCCTTCTTCGGTACTTCTGAATTCCACATCGTCTCCAGTTACACCGAGTACATCCAGCTCAGATATGGCAACTTCACATCCACTCTGATTCCTGATAGAAAGCTTCATCGCCGTAGTCCTGTACAGCGCTATATTCTGAGTACCTTCCTTCGCAAAATATACTGTTCTGTTATCTGGCGTCTCAAAAGAACCCTTCGCCGCTTCTTTCCACGTGCCGTCCGTATCATTTTTTACAGATATACTATAGTCTTTAATCGGATCGCCGCCGTTCACCGTATACTCGAATCCGGCAACTGTAAGCGGTTGGTTGAATTCTATCAAGATCTCAGCATTAACGCCTGCAGTACCGGTATATTTGGTATCGCTCTTATTGTCAACCGCTTTCATAATCGCCGCCTCTTCCACCGGACCGCATGGATCGTCATCATCTCCTTTTCCTGCTTCCGCCACGTTAGTAGGAGTCATATCGTCGGTGCTGACCGTCCAGTGTGTCTTGTCTACTTCACCTTGATGCTTGATCTTAAGCGGCGGCAGCGTCTTCACTGCAGAACGATTCAGATACTTGTCAATCACCGTAATCTCATAAGTTACAACTCGATTATTCATTGTCGTAATTGTATCCGTAAACTTATCTCCGACGGAAAATCCTACAACTTCTTTCTCCACATCTCCGTTGGAAGTCGTACAACGTACGATCTCATATCCCTGAACATCCTCTGCGTTGATATTCTTGGAACTTAAAGTGATATCTACCTGATTTGCGGCGTCAGCATTGATCACAGCTTTCGTATCGTCGCCAACCGCATCCACCGCTCCTTCTGTTCCAAGCGAACTGGTTCCTCCTCCTAACCGATATACACGGGAATCATCATCTACATAATAGATTGCCCTCGTTTCCTCTGAAAATTGGTTCGCATAGTTTTTTGTATCCTCATTTGGAGTCATTCCCCATCGGCCGAAGAAATCAAGAATGTTCTTTTCCGCCGCTCCGCAGGCCAGACGCATAATATCCTGTTCCCGATCTCCTGACAACGCAAGAGCTACGCCTCCCGGCGCCGGAGCCTTCGCCGGAGTCCTCGCATAGGTATCTACTCTCGCAAAAAACAGGCTGTTAATCTGCTCTGTATAATCCGGATATGTCTTGTAGTTGAATCCATTGTCATAAGCCAGATGCAGCTGCCAATACATACCAAGCTGTGTAAATACGTTTGAAGCCGGACCTTTCGTGCCGGATGTTACTTTCTTAAATACATTATCATACTGGAAACGCACGGAATCATTCCGATCCATCGCCTGTGCAAGCACCGCATAATAATTGTTTGTGATCTCCGCGACGGCATAAGTTCCCTGATTGATGCAGTGCCCGATCTCGTGGGCAATCCCCCATCCAAAATACTTGCCGCTCTCATATCTTCCTGATGCGTCGGACTGTACCGGAACACCTTCAAGCATTCCCAAAGCCGAACCCCACTCGATACCGATGTGATTGCCCGACGCGTACATGAACGCTCCGTCAAACATCCTCTGATAACGGATATTCAAATGGTTCGCAGGGATACGATCTTTCACATCAGACGCGTTGTTATTCAAACCCTTATGCTGATAGAATAATCCCATCATACTTTCCATGGCGTCCATGGAGGTCACAAGCTTCTGTGCTCTGGCCTCCGCACTTCCGCTTCCGCTCCCCGCCAGAATCTGCTGTGCCGGAAGTGAAAGCATCATGGTATTCAGCATAATATCGGACGCGCCAAGGATACAGTTCTCTGCTTTATACTCGTACTGCACCGCTTTGTTCGAAGAATTCAGATGTACCTCGTTATGCTTTGCCTGGATATCACCCACATACGCATCCAGCTTCATGATATATTCCTGTGCCCTGGCAAGCCGCTCAGCCCCGTCTTCAACCTGATACAGATCTAACCTTGGAACCTCCACTCCTCCGTTTACACGCACCGCATAACGGTCGTTGACCTCGCTGCCCGTATATTGGACATACAACGCGCCTCCCGACTCCTCAGCGGTCGACCACAGTTTCGGAACCGTGATATCATTTCTTCCAACCTTAAGTACCCCGACTACCGTAAACATATATTTGGATTCCGAATGATATTGCGTGCTGACCAGCTGCAGATTAGTAGTCTCACCGGTCTTCTTCGTGTTATGTCCGACATAGACTGTGATCTCCTCTCCCGCTGCCGCCGTAACCCCCAAAGGCTGCCACGCATTTAAACCGCCGAAACCGCGTCCCACATCCCCGGTCATAATTGTATTATAAATACTTACAGACTCTGTAAGTTTCCTGGAATTCAGGATATCTTCCGCGGTCTTAAGTTCACGTTCAAGGTATTCCTTATCCGGATGATATTCTCCGCTTATCGGGTCCGGAGTATTGATCCGCTTCCTTAACGCGTCCACAGACGCCTGATTCACATCGCTTCTAAGCACAGTATGAAGATCATCCTCGTAGAGCGCCATAATGCCTCTCTCTATCGAATCATAATGATAGAAATACACCTCCGATACCGAGATTGAACCTGACGCAACGGAGCGGGCAAGCCCAAACTGAAGTTTCTTAGCTTTGATCGGTTCCGGAAGCTTAATCAAATAGTAAGGTCTATTCTCCGAATCTACCTTCCTTTGAATCGACATTTGAGCCGGCAGCATATGAGCATCGCCGTTTTCATCCCAATATCTCACCTGTACATAACCATACTGAGGCCTCTGCGGCGTCACTTCCTGCAATGCGATCCGATCAAGCTCATACGCCTGGTCAAACTCATAGATCAGACCAGACTTAAGACTATTATATCCGCCGCAGTCCCATGTTGCAAATGCATAATGAGAAGACGGATTATTATCCACCGTTCCCCATATCGTACCGGCCTCTGTGTCAAGCGGGCTGTCAACCATATTTCCCTGCGCGGACACTGCACTGATAATATGCCCGCTCACCTGCCCTGCTTCCGCCACATTGATTAACTTATACTTTGGCATCTTCGCCGGATTCTGATCCGTAGTTTCCGCCTTAGATATCAGCGACGGCTTACTTTCTCCCAGATCGTTCACGCCTGTCACATAGATCTCGTAACTCGTCCGGTCCTTAAGCTCCGATATCGTATAACTGCTAGAAGATATTCCTTCCGTCTTCGTATACTCCTTCGTCCCTTCTTCTCTATAATACACGTGATAAAAATCCGTATCCTCCATCTTCTTCCAGGATACGTCTATCGCGCGGTATCTTCCCTCTGCCCTCACATTATCCGGGGCGCTCGGCGCCTTATCTGCCTTTGGGATCACCACAATCGACTCGCTGTATCCGCTTCTCCATGCACCGTTCACCGACCGTACACGCACTTTATATTCCTTGCCGTTGACAAGTTTTCCCTGCCCGAAGGAGCTGACGCCCAGGTAATTCCCCTTCGTAGCAATTACTTCCTGTTCCCCGTCCTCATTTTCAATCTGGACTTCATAACCTGTAATATTCACACATGGATTCCAGGTCAGGGCAAACGTCTTATTTCCCACCTGCGCCGCAAGTCCCTCCGGAACACTGCGCTGAGGCTCCGGAATCCGGTTCGCCATATCTCCTACAAATTCCACTTTGGCAATCTCTGCAAGTTTATTATTCTTCTTCATGCCAGTGATCTTGATCGTGACTTTCTTCACCGCAACCTGACCGCCCAAGTCAATTATAATCTTGCCAAAACCGTCCGATTTTACAGTCACCTGCTCCTGTGTAAGCAAAGCCTCAATTCCCTCCGGCAAAACAGACGCTTTATACGTGTGATCAGTCTCTGCTGGTTTCCCATCCTCGCCAATCGTTTTTTCCGTATAGGTAATTTCAACCACAGCCGTATCGATAGGATTATCCTCCTTCGCATCGATAATGATGCCGCCTGTCGGAAAGCGATCATTCTGTGAGATCTCAAATTCCATTGTCACCGGAGTATTCGCAGAGATTTCTGTTCCATCCTTTCGTGTCAAAATAACTGATCCCTCACCTCTGAATAAATCGCCGAGGGAACCTTCTACAATCGTCTCATCACCAGACTTCTGAGTAATCACCGACGCCGGCACATGCTGCTCTACCAAAGACAACGTCTGGCTTTCTTTATATCCATGGGCAAAATAATCCAAGTCCGTAAGGTCAAATTTACCGTCTCTGTTGAAATCTGCCCGTTCATTCTCCTGTGTAACCTTCTCTTCTGCATCGATCAAATCAATAAGTCTGACCTCGTCTTCTTCCGTAACGGCTTTGTCGCCGTTCACATCTCCGATCAGAAGCGCCCCTGGATGCTTCCCCTCCGTACCGTAATCGTATCCGCCAAGGAATCCGGTTGCAAGGTTCACCTTATATGCCCAGCCTTCGACCTGGATCTGCTGTCTGTAGCTTGCAAATCCGGGCGCCGTTACCTGCAGTTCATAGATACCTTCTGCCAGATTATCGAAGGTAACGCCATCCTGGACTTCCCTTATTCCTTCTGAGGGCAATGTAATCTTTTTATTCTTAGTTGCATATCCCTGTCCGCTCAATGTAAGATCAAATACCACCGGCTTATCCCACACAAACGTCTGAGCGATATACACGTCTATCTGCCCTTCATTCATATCAGCTTTTTCTGATCCGCGGCTTTCATCGGTAAGGTTGATTTCCTCCCCCTCTGTTAACGCCTCGCCGTCCAAAAGCTGATCGTCCGTCGAGGGATTTCCTATAACTTCCCGCTCTTCCTCGACCGGCTGTTTTTCCGTATCCTGCTGATCATCGGCGTCTGGTATTTTCGTCTGAATCTGATCCGCCGCCGAATCACCCGTCGGATCAGCATCTTGCACCTGATCCGCATCTTGCACCTGATCCGCATCTTGCACCTGATTCGCAGGATCCAAATCTGCCGCATAGATATTCATGCCCGACGTGAAAACCAATACTGCCGCCAAAAGATATGAAACAATCCTCTTCATATTCTTTCCCCCACTTTCTTATACACCCCTTTATCGTTTTCCCAGACTGACAGCAGTAGAATATCTCTCTGCTGATCCTATAATATTGTTCTGGTTTTCCCTCAAATATATCATATTCCTCCCTTGTCCTCAACATTATTTTTTTATCATTTTCCCAACATTTTACGCCCCCAGCAAACAAGAAATCTCTTCCTGTATGCTGAGGGCGCTGTTTAAACACTTTATATCTCCTCTATCGTAAATGTAATTGTAACCCGGAACAGATCTCCGTCCAGATACAGTTCAAACTTACCGCCCTGCATCTCTGTCAGTGTCTTGGCAATAGACAATCCCAATCCGCTTCCTTCTGTACTCCTTGAGATATCTCCCCGAATAAATCGTTCCGTCAGTTCATCCGCCGATATATTCAACGGTTGTTCCGATATATTCTTCAAACTAAATACTGCCGTCGTCTCTGTAGTATAGAGATCTGCGTACACTCTGGTTCCTTCCATCGCATATTTCGCCGTATTATTATAGATATTAGCCAGTACCCTCCAAAGCCGTCTGCCATCTGCACTAATGATCACCTCTCGTTCCGGAAACGACATAACCTCTGTCAGTCTACGCGCCTTGAACTTCTCTTCAAACTCACCGCTGGTCTGCTGAATTATCTCCACCAAATTGATATTCATGAATTCTAAAGTAATATTTCCGGAACTTATCTTAGAAGCTTCCACCACATCTTCCGTAAGCGTCTTAAGCCGTTGGGACTTCTCATCTAACACTTCCAGATACCGTTGAATCTTCGGATCCTCAAACTCCTCCTGTTTCAAAAGATTTACATAATTAATAATAGAAGTAAGCGGTGTCTTAATATCGTGAGAGACATTCGTAATCAGATCCGTCTTAAGCCGTTCGCTCTTGATACTCTCGTCAAGAGCCATGTCAAGTCCCTGCCCGATTGAATTGATCTTTTCCGCAATACTCCTCTGTTCTTCACCCATTCTGTCCGTCGGAATCTTATAATCCACCTCGCCTCCGGCAATCTTATCGACTCCTTTGTCAATCTCATGTCTCCCGACTGCCTGCTTCACCAGATAAATGAACAAGCCAATCTCCACCGCCAACAGTAAAAATGACAGAACCAGATCCAGATGATCTATGATTCCCATCCAATGAATGACTACAAATACACCAAATATCAGTATTGTCCGCCAAACTGAATGTAAATTTCGAAAAATCTGATTTATAAAAACTATCAGGCTCTTTGCCAGACTGTTTCCCCACAAAGATTTTGCCTTCATTCTTCTAATCAAACTCAAATAGCCAATCAGAAACATCCCGCAAGTATATACCGCCGTAATACCCATCCATATAAATGTTCTCAGCTCAATATCACCTGAATAACTGTGTGCCACATCAAACGCCATGTCTTGACCCGATGTGGTATGGACACTGAGATAACCTCCCCATATGACAGCCATCGGAAGCATCCAGACCACCAGTACAACTATCGCCGCTGCTTCTGTCTTCCATCTGTCAAATGTATTTAAATGCAATTTATCATCTTCGCCATTTCTCCCTGCAACAAATGTCAGCCAAATCAGGATTACGAAGAACACTATTATTAACAGTCCCTCGGCCACCATCACTGTCCGAACACTGGATCCATATTTTTCAAACAATTGAGCCTCCGAATAGAAACTATCTCTAATTGGATACCCTGTATCTATACCCATCGCAAATATGAAGCTGTCATCCTCTCCGCCCGCGTATTCTGCCGAATCACGCCAACTAATCGCGTCGATATCATTCATATTTGTCTCGAAATCTTCAAGCTTTGGCCTTACGATTACATATTTCCCCATATTCTGAAGACTCTTCAGGCTCCTCTCTATCTTCTTACCATCCTGAAAAGCCTTACGATTAGAATATACCACACCACTCTTTGTATCAACATACAGATACGCAACATTTGTATCTCCCTCCTGGTACATCTTGCCGATATTCTCATATTGTGCCAAATCATTTCGAAGAATACTGATCACATCGCGAAGCCTTCCATACGCGTCGCTCAGTCTGCCGTTCCACGACGGACTGTCATTCGCCACCTCCATGATGCTTCTTGCACCAATCGGAGAATACAATTCCTCGAACCAATAACCATCATAGCTCCAGCAGTCAAGATAAACAACTTTCCCTTCCTCATTCTGAAGGCCCTTGAAAGTAGTCTCAGAAGAATTATAAAAATCACCTTCCTGCAGTCCTGAGAGGATATCACTTTCTGAAATCCCCGACTCATCGCCTGCAATTACAAATCGAAGCTCTCCATTATCAATCAGCTTTTTAAACTCACTGTAATAGTAATAATGATAAGTATTATCAGCATTTTTACAAACTATAATATTATCTTCCAGGCTTCCTCCCGTCCCGTACATATCATTTCTATCGGATTGCCAGCTCTCCCCCCATCTATTCAATTCATCCAGCGTATAAGCCAATCCACTGGTGTTCTCACCGCTTATTGTGCCGTCCTCAAAGAACTCCTTAATATCCACGATCCGCTCTGAATCATAAGCTCCGTCCATTTCCAGCATCTTCTTTACCCTGATACCTTCGATCACATCATATCTTATACTTCGTAGATTGTTTTTAAAACTAACTGAATCTTCATATTTTTTCGCCGCTCTGCCCGCCAATGCCTCAGTCCTCAACATTGGATAGGACATAATCCAAAGAAAACCAAGCGCTATCGTCAACGCCAGCACATGCGCCGATATAATCAGCACTCCCTTCGTAAAGGCAGACTTATACCATCGATACTTCATATAAACTCCCTTCTAGCACTTCTCTATCTTATATCCGACCCCCCAGACCACTTTCAGATACCGCGGTTCTTTGGGATTGATCTCTATCTTCTCTCGAATATGCCTGATATGTACCGCCACCGTATTATCCACGCCAATCGCATCTTCGTTCCAGATATTTTCATAGATTTGATCAATGGAAAATACTTTTCCCTGGTTTTTCATTAATAGCAGCAATATATTGTATTCAATCGGAGTCAGTTTCACCGGTTCTCCATCGACGGTTACTTCTTTCCTGTCATCATTAACTGCCAACCCGCCCACTTCATATACCGCCTGGTTTAAGTAATCCGCCGTACTTCCAAGCTGCGTATATCGACGTAACTGGGACTTCACCCTTGCAACCAGTTCCAATGGATTAAATGGTTTCGTCACATAATCGTCCGCGCCTACATTGAGTCCAAGAATCTTATCTGCATCCTCTGATTTGGCAGACAGGATAATAATCGGCATATTATTCTCTTCCCTTATCTTAAGCGTAGCGCGGATTCCATCCAACCTCGGCATCATCACATCAATCACCAACAGATCTACCTTCTGCGATTTCAGTATCTTTAACGCTTCCTCTCCATCATATGCTTTTAATACCTGATAACCCTCCTGAGACAGATAGATATCTATCGCCTCTACAATCTCTTTATCATCATCACAAACTAATATTTTAGACATTGTCATCACCTCCCTTATACTATACAAGAATAACAGGGAATTTTTAAGAGCAATTTATAGAAATTCTTAAGATATTATGAAATACCAGCAGACTATCCGGTTAAAAATTAGAATCAAGCGCCGCCTGATTTGTACAAGTGCAGCTCTTAATAGAAACATATTATGTCGAAGAATGTCTATATATGTCGTAAATTAACTAAATGTGCCACTTTTTATTGCCATACTCATATTTCGGTTATAATTGGAGATGTAGCATGCAATCTGTTTCTCAATACGAGGCTTATGAGGATACTTATGATGCAAGAAGAGAAGATAGAATATCTAATACGTTCTCTTGGTATTGGCTCCACTTACCGCGGATACCGCTACTTAAATTACGGTATTCAATTATGTTTAAAGGACGAAGATTACCTGCTCTCTATAAGCAAATTACTATATCCTCAGATTGCCAAACATTACAACGCTAGCTGTTATAGTGTTGAAAGGGACATACGCACAGTTGTAAAAGTGTGTTGGGAAAGAGGGAACAAGCAGCTCCTACAGGAGATTGCCCTAAGGCCGTTATGTACACGTCCCCCTTCCGGCGAATTTTTAGATATACTCACAGCACACTTAAGAAATATATCTTCGACTTCGGTTTAGGTTTTCTTCCTAAGTTCTTAAGTCCTTCTTAAGAATTTTTCTTTTTCTTTTATGGAATAAACATACTTTGGACATATGTTTCTTTTATACTGTTAGCCAGATAGTTGAATAAACGATATTCACTATCTCCCCCTCAATAAAGTGAAGTGTTGGCTGATACCATTCAGCAATGCAGAACTTTACTCTCATTCCTTTTAGATAACTATAACAACGACGAGACCCCCACATTCCATTGGTTTGTGGGGGTCTCGCTGTCTCTGGTGAATCAGGACAGAAGCAGCAGAAATTCCGCTTTTTCCCCCTGATCTTTGTTCATTTTACATAAAATTCTGTCTTTTTTTAATTTATGTTTCTCTTTTCTGCATTTCACCTTTATAATATTAAGTGGAGTTTATTGTATGTCAAACATTTTAGGAGGATACACATGTCAAAAAGAACAGACATTCACAAAGTACTCATTATTGGTTCCGGCCCGATCATCATCGGACAGGCCTGCGAATTCGACTATTCCGGAACACAGGCCTGCAAAGCGCTGCGCAATCTTGGATATGAGATCGTACTGGTGAATTCTAATCCGGCTACGATCATGACCGATCCGGAGATGGCAGACGTTACATACATCGAGCCATTGAATATTGACCGGCTGGAACAAATCATCGCAAAAGAACGACCCGACGCACTCCTGCCGAATCTGGGCGGACAATCCGGGCTGAATCTTTGTGCGGAACTTGCAAAAGAAGGAATCCTTGATAAATATAATGTGAAGGTCATCGGCGTACAGGTCGATGCCATCGAACGCGGCGAAGACCGTATTGAATTTAAGAAATCCATGAATGCCCTGGGTATCGAAATGGCAAGAAGCGAAGTCGCCTACAGCATAGAAGAGGCTCTCGCGATCGCAGACAAACTCGGATATCCGGTTGTCCTTCGCCCCGCATATACCATGGGCGGCGCCGGCGGCGGACTTGTATATAATAAAGAAGAATTGAAAACCGTATGCGCCAGAGGTTTGCAGGCCAGCCTGGTCGGACAGGTTCTGGTTGAAGAATCCATCCTTGGCTGGGAAGAACTGGAACTGGAAGTTGTCCGCGATGCCGACAACAATATGATCACGGTCTGCTTTATCGAAAATATCGACCCGCTGGGGGTACATACCGGCGATTCCTTCTGCTCCGCCCCGATGCTCACCATCTCGGAAGAATGCCAGAAAGAACTGCAGCGCCAGGCATATAAGATCGTCGAATCTGTGGAAGTCATCGGCGGAACCAACGTACAGTTCGCCCATGATCCTTCGACCGGCAGAATCGTAGTCATTGAGATTAATCCGAGAACCTCACGTTCTTCCGCATTAGCCTCCAAAGCAACCGGTTTTCCTATTGCACTGGTATCGGCGATGCTCGCCTGCGGATTGACCCTTAAAGACATTCCCTGCGGCAAATATGGCACTCTGGATAAATATGTCCCGGACGGAGACTATGTCGTAATCAAATTTGCCCGCTGGGCATTCGAGAAATTCAAAGGAGCAGAAGATAAACTTGGCACACAGATGCGCGCCGTAGGGGAAGTTATGAGCA
This sequence comes from uncultured Dorea sp., assembly GCA_910585725.1. Classification (GTDB taxonomy): domain Bacteria; phylum Bacillota; class Clostridia; order Lachnospirales; family Lachnospiraceae; genus Sporofaciens. Next base: position 48,600 of record CAJUFA010000018.1, read on the forward strand.
TCGGCAAGACTTACAAAGAAGCTTTCCAGAAAGCAATCCGAAGCCTTGAGACCGGACGCTACGGGCTTGGTCACGCCAAAGGCTATGATAAGAAAAGCAAAGAAGAACTTCTTCATATGCTGATCACCCCCTCCAGCGATCGCCATTTCATCATGTACGAGGCGCTTCGCAAAGGTGCATCCGTAGATGAGATCTTCGATATAACAAAGATAAAAACTTATTTCATTCAACAAATGAAGGAATTAGTCGAAGAAGAGGAAACCCTGATCACATCAAAAGGAAGTCTTCCTCCTGACGAGATACTGATCACTGCAAAGAAGGACGGATTCTCCGACAAATACTTAAGTCAGATCCTGGAGATCCCGGAAGAGGATATCCGGAATCACCGCATCAGCCTGGGGGTAGAAGAAGCATGGGAAGGAGTCCATGTCAGCGGTACTCCGGACAACGCTTACTTCTACTCCACCTATAACGCAGAAGATAAGAATCCGATCCGTACCGACCGTCCGAAGATCATGATTCTCGGCGGCGGTCCCAACAGAATCGGTCAGGGAATCGAATTTGACTACTGCTGCGTCCATGCATCACTGGCGCTTAAGAAGCTGGGCTTTGAGACTATTATTGTAAACTGTAATCCGGAAACTGTTTCCACCGACTATGATACATCCGACAAGCTGTATTTTGAGCCTCTGACACTGGAAGACGTCTTAAGTATCTATAAAAAAGAACAACCGGCAGGAGTTATCGCTCAATTCGGCGGGCAGACTCCTCTGAATCTTGCTTCGGAACTTGAGAAAAACGGCGTGAAGATCCTCGGAACTTCTCCTTCTGTCATCGATCTGGCGGAAGACCGCGACCTGTTCCGCGCTATGATGGACAAGCTTGAAATCCCTATGCCGGAATCCGGCATGGCAACTACAGTAGACGAAGCCCTCGCCATTGCCAAAGAGATCGGTTACCCGGTCATGGTACGTCCTTCTTACGTCCTCGGCGGACGCGGCATGGAAGTCGTATACGACGATAAAAGTATGGAAGGCTATATGAAAGCTGCTGTGGGCGTGACGCCGGACCGTCCGATACTCATCGACCGATTCTTAAACCATGCCCTGGAATGTGAAGCCGATGCTATCAGCGACGGAAATCATGCATTTGTTCCGGCCGTTATGGAGCATATAGAACTTGCCGGTGTACATTCCGGCGATTCCGCATGTATCATTCCTTCCGTACACATTTCCGCGGAAAACGTACGGATCATCAAAGAATATACGAAAAAAATTGCAGAAGAAATGCATGTCAAAGGTCTGATGAACATGCAGTACGCCATCGAAAACGGAAAGGTGTATGTTCTGGAAGCTAATCCCCGGGCCTCCCGTACGGTACCGTTAGTATCCAAGGTATGCAACATCCGTATGGTACCTCTGGCGACGGACATCATAACCTCTGAACTGACCGGACGGCCGTCTCCTGTAGCCGAATTAACCGAGAAGAACATTCCGTATTATGGTGTAAAAGAAGCCGTCTTCCCGTTCAATATGTTCCAGGAGGTTGATCCGGTACTCGGACCAGAGATGCGTTCCACCGGAGAGGTACTTGGTCTCTCCTATTCCTACGGAGAAGCTTTCTACAAAGCCCAGGAAGCCACCCAATCCAAACTGCCGCTTAAGGGTACGGTACTGATCTCCGTAAACCGCAAAGACAAAGCTGAAGTCGCCGAAGTCGCGAAGATCTTTGCAGAAGACGGTTTTCGGATTCTTGCCACCGGAACTACCTGTGATACGATCCGTGAAGCAGGAATCGAAGCAGAAAAGGTAAAGAAATTATACGAAGGACGCCCGAATATTCTGGATATGATCACAAACGGACAGATCGACTTGATAGTGAATTCTCCGGTGGGCAAAGAGAGTCTCCACGACGACAGCTATCTGCGGAAAGCCGCTATTAAGGCAAGAATTCCGTATATCACGACGATTGCCGCCGCAAGAGTAACCGCAAAGGGAATCCGATATGTAAACGAACACAAACAGGGAGACGTAAAATCTCTGCAGCAGTTACATGGAGAGATTACTGATAAGTAGGATAGCCGATTAAAAATTGATTGAAGGGCAACATTCTGAAGACCCAAGCCCCCGCTTTGCGGGGATTGGGTCTTCACTCCGTTTCACATCGCCTTAGACATATTCTATTGGTACACAGAACTATATCTTACTTATGCCGGTTCAATACGAGAGCCACCCAGCCTATGCATGCCGGATTCTCTTTTTAATTTTTCTTCGCTTCAAGTCGGACTTATTTTATAATGTATCCTTTCGCCCAAGCCTGACATCTTCCATTTCCTCCGCCAGTTCTTCATCCATGTGGTCAAAGAGATAGTTCTTTCCGGAATCCCGTCTTTTCTCATATTCCTCTCGAATCTGCCGCTTTACAAGATCCACCTCTTTCCGAAATTCCCTTGACGAGATCAGAGTACCGCCCTGTCCCAGCGTAACAATCTGCTCCACCCTGTCCGAAGTCACCACCGTCACATGATATTTCTTACCGATCTGATGAACCACCTTCTCTATATACTGATCCGCCGTCTCCGCCTGCTTTGTGTACACGACATGGATATTATGATACTTCTGGATCTCCAAAGCATACCCGTCGACCTTGTACGCATCAAATACCAGGATCACGATACACTTTCGAAATCCCTGATAATTGGACAGGATATCCATCAGTTTATTCCTTGCCGCCTCAATATTCACTTTTGCCAGTTCCTTCAAGTCTTCCCATGCAAATATTACATTGTAACCGTCCACCAGGAGATACTCCTGAACCGATTCTGCCGCCTTGACGGGCTTCTGCCGTTGTGTGCCGGCAACCGCCGCGGAACAGAGAGGTACTTTCCTTTCTACTTTTCCATAAGTGCGGATAAATATCTCCTCTAACTCTTTCTCTTCTTCCTCACTGAAACTATCCCAATGAGCTCTGCCCTGACCGAACGCCGAGACTCTTCCTGCCGCAGCCGTTCCTGCTATACCCTCTCCCGAACGCCTTGTTTCTTCTGCAGCCCTCTCGCCGTTCTTCTGCCTCTCCTCCGTCGTTCCCGGCTCTTCGTCAGAATTCCTGTTCCGTTTCTTCCGACTCTCAATATGCATATACTCTGTCACCTGCGCCCACGGTACGACAAAGCCCGCCCCATGGGCGCAGAACACCGATCCTGTCGGATTCTCCAGATCTCTTTCCGGATCATAGTTTTTCTCTTCTATGATCTCTTCTGCATTGTGGCATGGTTCATATCCCCGGAAATTACATGTAAGTTTCCCTTGTCCTCTCGTATAACTGTTCACTTCCATCTGATAATCCCGCATAGCCGCCGCCGGAGCCTTTCCTGTCAGTACAGCCGTCTCTCCTGTCAGCTCCGGCTCCCTGCACTCCCCCGACATCTTCTGGATATCATTCATAGCCCGTCCCACCATCTCTAACGGAACCTCCAGCCGATACCCATAATAAGGCTCCAACAGGATACTCTCAGCCTGCATCAATCCCTGTCTGACCGCACGATATGTAGCCTGACGGAAATCTCCTCCCTCTGTGTGCTTCGGATGAGCCTGTCCGGCTATCAGTGTAATCTTCAAATCCGTAATCACCGATCCGGTCAGCACGCCTCTGTGCTCCTTCTCTGCCAGATGAGTGAGAATCAGACGCTGCCAGTTCCGATCCAGCTCGTCCTCACTGCAGTCCGTCTCCAGCACAAGCCCGCTGCCGGGCCTTCCCGGCTCTAACAACAGATGCACCTCCGCATAATGGCGCAGCGGCTCGAAATGCCCGACGCCTTCTACCGTATCTCTTATCGTCTCCTTGTAAACAATATTTCCCGTGTCAAAAGACACCTCCGTATGAAAACGCTCCTGGATCAGACTCTTTAGGATCTCTGTCTGCACCGCGCCCATCAATTGCGCATAGATCTCCCCGAGTTCCTCATTCCACACGATCCGAAGCATGGGGTCTTCTTCCTCCAATTGCCGAAGATTCCTGACCATACTGTGAACATCACAGCCTTCCGGCAGTCGGATGCGATAGCTAAGCACCGGCTCCAGAATCGGAGCCTGAGACTCTTTCACATTCCCAAGCCCTTCCCCCGGATAAGTGCGGCTAAGCCCCGTCACGGCGCAGACGCAGCCTGCTTCCGCCTCTGAAACCATCTCATATTTCTCTCCGGAATAGATACGGATCTGATTGACCTTCTCTTCCCATGCTTCTGCCTCTGCCGGAGAAGATGACAGGCTGTCTTTCACCTTCAATGTACCGCTAAGAACTCTCATATGAGTCAGGCGGTTCCCCTGGGCGTCTCTGGATATCTTATATACCCGGGCGCCAAAGTCCCCCTCACATTTCGTTTCTAACAATCTCCCTGCTATCGCATATCTCTCTATGCCCTCCAGAAATTCCTGCACTCCCCATAACTTCAATGCGGAACCAAAATAACAAGGATACGCCTTACCGCAGGCAATCAGCCCGGTAATCGTCTCATCTTTCAAATTCCCGCTTTCCAGATACTCCTCCAATGCATTCTCATTACACGTAGCCAACTCTTCAAGAAGCATCTTCTCATCTTCATCAAAAGCAATGCACGCTTCGTCCAGACTCTTCTTCAATTCATTCAAAAGCCTTTCTCTGTCCGTTCCCTCTTGATCCATCTTATTAACAAACAAAAAGACCGGAATCCGATACCTCTTAAGCAGACTCCACAGGGTACGTGTATGCCCCTGCACTCCGTCTGTCCCGTTGATTACCAACACAGCATAATCCAATACCTGAAGCGTACGTTCCATCTCTGTTGAGAAATCCACATGTCCCGGCGTATCAAGAAGCGTCACCTTTTTTTTCCCAAGATCAAAAAGAGCCTGTTTTGAGAAAATTGTAATTCCCCGGCTTCGTTCCAGCTCATTAGTATCCAGGTACGCATTCTTATGGTCTACACGCCCCAGCTTCCTTATCTTGCCGCCAAGATACAGGATACTCTCTGATAAAGTTGTCTTCCCCGCGTCTACATGCGCCAGCAGACCGATACTAAGATGCCGGATCGATTTTTCGTTTTTTCTGTCTTCTCTATTTTCAGACGTATCTTCCATCGAAAATACCCCTTTCCGTTTTGACTTGCTTCATAATATCATATCACATAAAAAGATATTCGTCGATATATCGATATTTTTTTCACTAAGTCCGTGTATTTTTCCCCTGCAATGTGCTATAATCTAGTGTAACCCGCGCTAAGTTATATGAAAAGCGCGGCAATGCACATCCAAATAACAAAAAGAACAGGAGTGATTACTAATGGATATTTCAAACGATATCAAATACGTTGGTGTGAACGACCATGCCGTAGACCTATTCGAAGGTCAGTATGTAGTCAAAAACGGTATGTCCTATAATTCCTATGTGATCCTGGATGAGAAGGTCGCCGTGATGGATACGGTGGACGCTCATTTTACCCACGAGTGGCTGGATAATATCGAAGCTGCGGCAGGTTCTCATAAGCCGGATTATCTGATCGTACAGCATATGGAACCCGACCATTCCGCCAATATCGCGAATTTCATGAATGTATATAAAGATACTAAGATCGTATCTTCCGCCAAAGCATTTACGATGATGAAGCAGTTCTTCGGCACAGATTTTGAGGACAGACAGATCGTGGTCGGCGAAGGCGATACCCTCTCCCTCGGAAAGCATGAACTGACCTTCGTTACCGCTCCGATGGTACACTGGCCGGAAGTCATCGTTACTTATGACAGTTGTGACAAAGTATTATTCTCCGCCGACGGTTTCGGCAAATTCGGCGCCCTGGACGTAACAGAGGAATGGACGGACGAAGCACGCCGCTACTATATCGGAATCGTAGGCAAATACGGCGCGCAGGTTCAGCGGCTGCTTAAGAAAGCTTCTACACTGGACATTCAGACGATCTGCCCGCTGCACGGTCCTGTACTTAAGGAAAATCTCGGATATTACCTGGGACTCTATAATACATGGTCTTCTTACAATGTAGAGACCACCGGCATCGTGATTGCCTATACCTCTATATACGGCAATACCAGGAAGGCTGTGGAAGCTCTGGCGGACAAGCTCCGTATGAAAGGCTGCCCGGCGGTTATCATCCATGATCTTGCCCGCTGCGACATGTCACAGGCAGTAGCAGACGCGTTCCGCTACGGCAAGTTGATCCTTGCCACGACGACCTACAATGCCGATATCTTCCCATTCATGCGTGAATTCATCGAACACCTGACTGAGCGCAATTTTCAGAACCGTTTCGTCGGACTGATCGAGAATGGTTCCTGGTCGCCGCTTGCCGCCAAGACGATGAAGAAGATGCTGGAAGGCTGTAAGAATCTGACCTTCGCGGATACTACCGTCCATATTCATTCTTCATTAAATGAAGAGAGCAGCGAACAACTTGAATCTCTGGCCGAGGAATTCTGTCAGAATTATCTGGCGCAGCATGACGAAACGGCAGATAAGAACGACCTGACCGCACTGTTTAAGATCGGTTACGGACTCTATGTAGTAACTTCCAACGACGGCAAGAAGGACAACGGTCTGATCGTCAATACCGTTACGCAGGTTACGAATACCCCGAACCGTATCGCGGTTACCATTAACAAGGACAATTATTCACACCACATAATCAAGCAGACCGGCATTATGAACATCAACTGCCTGTCTACGGACGCTCCATTCAAAGTATTTGAGAATTTCGGTTTCCAGAGCGGACGTACCGTGGATAAGTTCGCAGGGTGTTCGCCGTTGCGCTCCGACAACGGACTGGTATTCCTTCCAAGATACATCAACTCCTTCATGTCTCTTAAAGTAGAACAGTATGTAGATCTGGATACACATGGAATGTTCATCTGTACCGTTACCGAGGCCCGCGTGATCTCCAACGTAGAGACTATGACTTATAACTATTATCAGAACAACGTAAAACCGAAGCCGGATACAGACGGCAAGAAAGGCTATGTATGCGTCGTATGCGGATATATCTATGAAGGCGACGAGCTGCCTGACGATATCGTATGCCCGCTTTGTAAACACGGAGCCGCCGATTTCGTAAAAATATAAACATATTAATAAATTAACGTATAATATCACCACGGTAAAACGCCGTCCAATGCTGAAAAGCCTGGATGGCGTTTTTCCATTTTATCCGTGTCAGCCCCCTAAAAAGCAGCAAAATATCTGCATAATTCTTCTTCGTATGTGCAAAATAAGAATTGATACATTTATCAGACGGAGGAACGAAGAGTGGTAACTATGGATTCGATCTGGAATGAACATGTGAAACTTCCGCATTTCAGAAAATTGAAAAGAGACGCCAGGACAGATGTGCTGATCATCGGCGGAGGGATGGCAGGAATCTTATGCGCATACTTCTTACAGAAAGAACATGTCGATTATATGCTCGTGGAAAAGGGAAGTATCTGCAGGGGCATCACGAAAAATACAACTGCAAAGATCACCTCTCAGCATGGTCTGATCTACCATAGGTTGCTCAAAAGCCTCGGAAGCGAGAAAACCAGGATGTACCTCGATGCAAATCAGAATGCGGTGCGCAGATATACCCGTCTCTGCAGGTGGATAGACTGTGATTTTGAGAAGAAGACGGCTTATGTCTATTCAAAAAACGACCGGACGAAACTGGAAGAAGAAGCAGAAGCGCTGTCCCGGATCGGATTTCACACCCATATGACAGACGCCGCTACGCTTCCCTTTCAGACTGCAGGGGCAATCGGTTTCGCGGAACAGGCACAGTTTCATCCATTGAAATTCATAAACAAGATCGCGCCAGGATTGAATATCTATGAAGACACATTTGTAAAAGAACTGGCAGAAAACACGGCCGTGACGGAAAGCGGAAAGATTACATTCCAGAAAATGATCGTCGCAACACATTTCCCCCTGGATAACAAGCATGGTCTGTACCCCTTGAAGATGTACCAGAACCGTTCCTATGTGATCGCACTCGAAAATCCCCCGCGGATCGACGGTATGTACATCGACGAAGCACCGGACGGGTTGTCCTTCCGCAATTATAGGAATTATCTCTTTATCGGCGGCGGAAGCCACCGCACAGGAAAACCGGGGAAGAACTGGGAAGACCTGCGGAACTGTGCCAGACTCTACTATCCTAACATGGAAGAGAAATATAGCTGGGCTGCGCAGGATTGTATGACTCTGGACGGCATTCCCTACATCGGCCCATATTCCCGGCATATGCCGGAATGCTATGTAGCGACAGGATTCAACAAATGGGGCATGACGTCCTCCATGGTGTCTGCGTCAATCCTGACGGATATGATCCTTGAAAAAGAGAATCCGTATGCTCCTGTCTTCCGCCCTTCCAGGAATATGCTGAAACCTCAATTATTCATCAACGGTTTTGAATCCATTACCAATCTGCTCACCATATCCTCCAAACGCTGTCCCCATATGGGATGCGCCCTGCATTGGAATAAAGCAGAGCACTCCTGGGACTGTCCCTGCCACGGCTCCCGCTTTGACAGGTTCGGAAAACTCCTGGACAATCCAGCGAACGGGGATATGATGTAGGATCGCCGTCACGCCCTAGAATACCAGCTCCTGCTGCTCCATCACTTCTATCTGCGACACGATCATAGTCTCCGGCTCACTACCCCTCATGTGGTCGGCTTTCAGATACTGCATCCCGCTGCGCAGACTAGCCGCGATCAGGTTCAGGACATAGATATTGTCAAACCGGTTATAGATAGATTCTCCGCCGAGCCCCGTCAGGCAGATCAGTTGTGTGTTCGTCTTCCTCGCCATATCCATAAGCGGTTTTAAGAGATGCGCCGCATTCGTCTGCGCAAACGGATTGTCCATGAGCAGCACTTTCCCCTCATTCCGGTCCGCGAACAGATCTGTATCATCTCTGCGCATATAATACAGAAGACTTGAAAGAACCACGAAAGCAGACAGGAATCCCTCTCCGCCGGAATTTCTCGCCACCTCCGCCCATGTGATCGGGTATTCTCTCTGTTCTTCAATCTTATACAGACGGATCTGCACATTGCCGACGCCGACTACAGTGTCATACAGGTTTCTGGTAGTAATCCTTGTACCAAAATATTCCTGCGCATTTTCATTCTGTTCAAACAAAATGATTCCTTTCTGCGTAATTTCATCCACCATATCCTGAAGACGGATCTGATACAGCTTCTCATTCTCTTCCCATTCCGGCAGCTTAATCTTCAGCATCTTCACCGGACGCTCCCGGATCGTAATCGTAGAGTTGTGGTCTATCTTAGCCAGATTCAGATGTACCTCCTTAACATAATCCTCCAACAACTCTACAATCTTGCTCTTTTCTTTCTCTACCAGCGCAATATCTATCTTAAGCTTCTCCATCAGGTTGTCATATGACTGCAGTATAGTAGATAACTGCCGTAAGACAGCCGATGCGTCGTCTGCCAATTCAAGCATCGTCTCCAGTGGTTTCCTGTAGAATTCTTCCTGGAACTGCTCCATACGCACGGCCCGGTTAAGTATCCTGACAAGACGCTCCCTGGCCTCCTGGCATTTCCGCAGGCTCTGGTTATAATCCCGGATCAGAACCCCTTTAAAATTGCGCAGGCCGCGGCTGTCTATCTCTGCAAAATCCTGTTCCCACTCAACTTCTTCCCCTAACGGGAAATCGCTGTATTCCGCAAGGGCCGTCAGATTCTCATCATAGCTTCTAAGACGCTCCGTCAGGCGGTCCGCCTGTTTCTGCGCCTCCTTCTCCTGATAGAGAAAATGATTCCTCCTAGCGTCAAAATCCTGATCCCGTATCTCTTCTTTCGGCAGAGGTTCTTCTTCTTTACACTCCTCGAGCATCCGCTCCATCCGTTCCTTCTTCCGCTGGGACACTACGGCGATCTTCTTATCCTCGTCATTCCAGAGACGCTGCTTTACCTCTATCTTCCGGCGTCTGTTTTCAAGCATAATCTCCTGGTGTGCTTCCTCTTCCCGGTTGTAGGTTATCTTAAGCCATTCTTTTCCTGAAAACCCGTATTTTCTCTGCAGGTGCAAAAGTTCATCCAGCATCCCCTGATGGCGTCCGGCTATTCGCTGCTCCTGTTCCTCCAACTCTTGAATCTCCAGAGACATGCTGGCAGTAATCGCCGCATATCTGGCTTCCATCTCCCTGATATCCTCTTCCTGCCCGGCGCATTGAACGGCGGCTCCCGCTTCTTCATATTGATGGTATCTCCGAACATTCTCTTTCAGTTCCTCCGCTGCCCGCAGCAGATCGGCCCTCTTAATCTCCTTCGTCTTCTGCTCGTCCCTAAGCTTGTCTCGCTGATTTTGCGCCAGTTTCTGCTTCTGTGCCAGCTTGTCTTCTTCTTTCCTGCACCTTTCTAACTCCCGGAGATTCTGCTCATAGGATTCATATTCTCCCCGCAGCCTTTCAAAGTCTTCCATCCGTCTCTGCTGGCGAGCCGTTTCCTTCTCCGTCTCGCGTATCTTTCGCTCTAACTGTTCTGCTTCGTCCCGGATCCCGGCCAGTTCTTCAGCCCCGCTTCGTATCTTCCGGAGCAGTTCCCCTGCTTCTTCCTTAAGTGACTCGATCCTCCGAAGATTCGTCTCCCACTTCTCCTTACTGACCGTCTGATTCCTGATCATCTCCTGCCGTTCAAAATATTCCGCATACTCTTTCTCCCGAATTGCGATGGCTTCTTTCTTCCTGCGTATCTCGCGCTCTTTCTCTTCCACCAGCGCCTGAAGTTTCTCTTCATTCAGCAGATTATCATTAAAAAGCACATAGAAACTGATCCCTTTAAGACGTATCACTCTGTCGTCATGATTCCCTTCATCTCCCTCCAACATCTCTCTTAATACGATGGGTATCGGAAATGATGTACAGATCCCTCCTGTTCCCTGTGATAACCTTTGAATCTCCGCCTCTGATAAGATCAGCGCATACGGCAGGAAGGGATGACGGCGCACCAGCCTGCGGTTCTTCTCTTCAGAATATCCGTTCTTTGATAGCCACTCCATCCCATATACTACATGGATTCCCATATTCGCAAATTCATGTTCCAGCTCTTCCGGCAATTCCAGCACCTTTCCCTGAGTCAGACCCTGGTATTCTTTCTGAAGTTTGTCCTCCTCCTTCTCAAGACTCCTCCGAAGACCCGCAATCTCCTGAAGCTTCCTCTCAGATACGCGTAAAATCTTATCCGCATCAAACAACGCCGTCTCTTCAAGATCCAGATACTGAAGCACTGACCTGCGGGCCTCAAGCTCCCGCCTATATCCTTCACCGATCTCCTCCTGACGCTCAGATTCCAGTCTCTTGCGTATCTGTTCCGACTTCATACCTTCCAGATGACGCTCCAGACTCATTACTCTCTCCTGATTCTTCATCTGCTGCTTCCTCAAGCTAAGACGCGTCTGGATCTCCCCTTTTAATTCCTTATCATAAGATTCCTTTCGGATCTCAAGCGCTCCCGGTTCATATACACCCAGGATATTACGAAGAAGCTCTTCCCCATACCGACGGTTGTAAGCTTCCTCCTGTTTATCATAAGATGCCGCCGCGCTTCTTAGACCGCCCTGCCGGGAGGCGCACTGTATCATACTCACGGCTAATTCCTTTAATTTCTCCTCTTCTGTCCTCAACCGCTCCGTGATATCGTGGCATGCCTTATCATTATCCGCTTGTTCCGCCTCATTCCCGACGATCATTCTTTCATAATAACGTCTGAGCCTGTATCCGAGATGATTTCTCTCCGGCTCTAAATCCTCCTCCTTCTTTCTGGAAACCAACAGCTTCTGACGGATACGAACAAGCTCCTCCCACTCCTGATCCGCTGTCTTCTGCTGCTTCGCGCATATCATGAGATGAAGCTCCCTTCCTATTCTCTCCGTTTCCTGTAAAAGATCCTCTTTCTCAATCTCAATCATCTCTCTGTTACTTAGATGAAAGCGCTTCTCTTCCTCCAATTGATGGATCTCACCAGATAGTTTTTCATACTCGACTCTTGCGATACCGCGCCGTACAGACTCGATCTCATCCTTAACTTCCCGCTGCCTTTCTTCCGTCTCCTCATGCAGACGGTTCAGTTCCAGGATAAAATGTGCCACCAGATTCTTCTGCGCCTGCTCTTCCTCAGTCACATCCTGATATCTCTGCGCCATTTCCTGTATACCGGACGCCTCTTCCTTAAAAGCCTGTATAATGTTCCGCCGTCTAATCTTCGTCTGATTCTCCTTATACTGTCCCACATATTTTCCCATGATAGCCCGGAACTCTCTCATACGGTTCTGCTCTTTGTCAAGCTTACTTTCCACCGCATCCAGAAACCATTTCTCCACCAGCCCCTTCTCGTCCTTACAATCTGCAAAAAGATCTGACAATCCCGATTCCTTCAGATTCACCTTCTTAATGATAGTCTCCCATTCTTTATAATGAATCTGATACTCCGCAAGCTTATCAAAATACTGCCTGGACTGTGCAGAATTTGTCATATCATAATAATAAAACTTCATGGAACGGTCTTTCTTATAAGACTCGAATAACTGTCTGCAGGCAGTAAAATTCTTAAGTACAATCTCCTTTTTTCCCTTCTCTATCACCGGCAGATGGACGATGTCCTGAATACAGGGCGCTTGATACTCGCTAATTATATTGACCATATCAAGACTTTCTCCATTCTCATCCCCTGCATCCTGGCTTCTTCGCACCATCATACCTGTAAGTACATAACCCGCGCCCTGTTCCAGAGCCCACTCTACCAGGATAAACGAAGGTTTATTCGTTGTAAAATAACTCTCAAAGGGACGATCCTTGGCATCTCGGTATCTCTTATGTACGAAAGGCGCCGTCATCATCTGCACCAATACAGATTTCCCGCCTCCGTTCCTCAAAGACAATAAGGTGCTCTCTCCATTCAGATGAAAGCACTCGTCGCTGATTCGGATAGCATTATTGTTATAATTCACATTGATCAGCCTGACCGCCCGTATCTTACTCATCCTCCGTCACCCCCAGCACACACAGTACTCTCTGATAATTATTCTGGTTCAGCAGATTCCAGTCCATGAAATTATCTAATTTCTTCGTCGTCTTAATCATCTCATCCTGTTCCACATACTCTATTAATCCCTGCTTTTGAAGAAACATCAAGATATGATGCAGGAATCCTTCCTTCGTCGTCTTCGCCCGGGACCCTCTTTCATCCGAACGCAATGCCTCGAACGCCTCCAACATATCCGAGAATGCAATCCCCGACTTCTCCTCCTCGTCTTCGTCCATACTCTGCGCCCCTTCTCTCAGACGCCCGGATATACAATTCTGAAGCTCTCCTACCCGTATATACTCCCTCGTCTTACTGCTGCTTCCCTGGCCGTCAAAGAATTCCACCAGCAGCGTCAGTACTACAAACTGAGAGAGATAATAATCCCTGTCTGTTCCCCCTGATTTACAGAGCGCCGCTTTAAGCTGCGCTTTAGAGAATCCAAGAAAATTATTCTCCTCTTCCGGAATCAGATAGATCACATTATCATACCGTTCGATCCTGCTCTTTGCAATCTCACCCTGGGATTTGACCAGATTCTGAATCTCTTCCTGCTCTGTGTAAGCCTTATATAACAACGCTTCCTCCTCTTCCCGAAGCTCATGGTGTTCCAGAAGGTAATAAAATATCTCCTGACTGGTCTTTACCGCCTCTAATTCATACGCCATATTTCTATTCCTCCTGTATCATTCTTCTCAGACTATCTGATCAACAGATACCATTCATTCCGTATTGCTCGTATTACACATATTACTCGTATTACACGCATTACCTATATTACACATATTATACATATTATCCCTGTCAAAATATCCGGACAATAGATACTATCCTCTCCGCACTCTGATCAGAACGTTTGAACAGCGTATATTCTTTCTTATATGATTTTCATCCAAAACCCCGTCAAACACCACCGTGTCTCCATCCTCCGTCCGATATGTCTCTATCTTCCGGACAGAATGAAACTCCGGATATTCTTCCGTCAGATGCAGAAGCATCTCGTTCAACTGGAATTCCCCCGATCTGTCCTGAATGTATTCACTCCGCTCCTTCTGAAGCGCCGTCAGATCAATCTCGCGGTTCCTGATCATCTCCACCATAATCTCCTTGAATATCCCCACATTCGGAATCAGACGCTCCCTCTCGTCTGCATTCTCCTTCGTCCGCACTTCAATCTCTCTAAGCGATATCTCACCTTTTCCTGACGCAAACTGCAGCAGGCAATACAGGCTCCTCTCATAACGTTTTAATTTCTCCTGCCTGATTCGCTCCTGCTCCTTCAGCCATTCTTCCTCGTCAAAATCCAGCTCCTCCTCTATATCCGTCTCTTCTCGTCTCCGCACAGGCCGCTGCAGTTGAAACGCTTTATTCAGATTATAGACCTTATCCGGCTCCCGGCCAAACAGAGGCCGCAGAAAATAATCCAGATTCCAAAGCGCCTCCGGATTCTCCAGAATCTTGTCATATAATTCCATACGAAGCGGAAAACGCCGAATCAGCGACATCTGAGTCAGCGTTTCCAGTTCCTTCGTATACAGCGCTTTCAGATCAAAATGACTGTTCAGTATCTTCTGATGTTCGTCGATCGTTCGATTCAGATAACTCTCTATCACCCTGAGATGATTCAGGCTCTCTTCTTCCTTCTCTGAGAGCCGCCTGACGTTAATGTTCTCTTCTTCCAACGCCTGCGCCCTGCTCTTCACCATCTCCCGATAGCTCCGGAACTTTTGCTTCGTATCGCTGATGGTATCCAGATTCTCCACCAGAATTTCCTCGTAATCCTTCACAGAATAATTCAGCGCGTTGCGCCGGATCTTCCCCATCGCCTCCTGTATCTTCTGAAGCTGGATTCTCATCAGGTTGAAAACATTCTTGATCTCATCCGCGGCCTTGTCAAACTTTTGCTTCTCAAGATGCATTTGGAATATCATCTCATGAATCGTAAGTTTCATATTATTTTCAATCTCAAGAGTGGCAAGCAGCAGATTATATCCGTCGTCCGTCAAATAATAGGACGTACGCTTGAATTCCTGATCTATATAAATTATACGGTTTGCAACATAACTGATATGCAGAGACTGGTACTCGCTCTGCTCAAAGTCAAATCCATCAAAATGCATAACCCTTCCGTCATTTGACAGGACGACATTGATAATATAGTCTCCTAACTGCCTGCAATGATCATATGTCATATCCTTTTTGAAAAACTGTGCATTGACCGTATCAAGAAAAGCCCCTATATCATCCACCGTACAGTGTTCTTCCTTCAAGGACTGTTCCATGATGTAGAGCATGACCGCAAAGATTACATTCAACTGCTCGTCCAGCTTAAGAAATCCATGCTGCTTCCATATCGCTTTCTGAGCGCTGTTCTGGATAAGAAGCGCATAAAGTCCCACATTCTTCATCCTCCGGGGGAAATGTTGTAAAAATTCGTATTGCATGATATCCCTTCCTAAATTTAACATAGCTATCTGAAACAAAACATCGCCATATATCCGTGCCGCTGCTTTTCCAGTGTACTGCATCATTCATTCTGCTTCATTTGACGAAGCAAGAACAATACAGCGCGCCAGTATAATCGTGTAATCCACACTAAACACTTTCAAAATCCGCAATATTCAGAATTTCCTGCGGAATGTATTTTCCAGATTCCAGAACTCTTTTCATCTCCTCCGTCTTAACGTCGGAAAAATAAGAAAAAAACATTTCACTGATATTACGGTTCTGCTGCTCCTTCATACCCGGGAGTTCTTCCATCAGACATGATTTCCGAAGCATCGCCTCATAAGCCTCTGTAAAAGGAAGGATCTTCCATTCCCCTGAAATCAAATTCGTCAATTTCTCATAGATTCCAATCCCTTCA
Source organism: uncultured Dorea sp. (assembly GCA_910585725.1). GTDB lineage: Bacteria > Bacillota > Clostridia > Lachnospirales > Lachnospiraceae > Sporofaciens. Next base: position 64,527 of record CAJUFA010000018.1, read on the forward strand.
TAGTCAAGATCGCCAAAATAATAGATTCTGTTCTCCTGATTTCTCATATAAGGTTCCACGCACAGATCAAAATCAAGAAAAGACCTCAAAATTCCTTTCCCTGCTCCATAAACCAGAGTCCCGACCTTCATTCCAAGAATCCTGTCATTTCCCTTAAGCAAATGTCGTCTCATACTGTAAAAAGTATCCTTATTCTCCAGAATCACCATATTCTGTGGTACATGTCTTGTATGGGAATAGTAAGCAAGCGGCTCTGTCGTCCGGTAGATATTCAGAAACTCCCAGTCCAGTCCGCAATGCTTCAGAATACGCCTGCCCTGTTCGCGGCTTAGGAATTTCTCCCGATGCCAGATCTCAAAACTCCGTTCATTCACTGATTCCTGCTCATCCAGTCTCTCCTTGTTTCTCTCCAGGTACTCACTCAGCATTAGGACCCATGCCCGTTCCTGCTCATAATTCTTAAGATGTGACAGATAATAATCAATAGAAATGGAAGGATGAAGACGGTACTTCAATTCCTCTTCATATATTCGGTAATCTCTCTCCGGAACTATCAGCCAATATTCACGGTAGAGCGCCGGATGCTTTCCGTTAGTACCAGACGCTTTTAACGGCACAATCCTGCTTTCAGATATGAGAGCCAAGATGCGCTGGTACTGCTGTTCGTAGGAAATGTCCCGGGACGAACGGCACATATTGTCAAAAATCCAATCCAACGATACCCTTTTCCGCATAATGCCGTCCTCTCTTCCTTCCCGGTTCCCCCATCCACAACCATAAGATATTTATATTTATTGTACCACATGGCAGACATTTTTCATACCTGCTTTTGCCATGCAATACGGCATACAATAAAACAAAAAGCTGCTCGACAAATGGCATTTCACACCGTTTGTTCCAAGATTAATTCCAGAATGACACGTAAAAGGCACAGAAATGGAACTGCCAACTCTCCTTACTGCATCTGGCCCTATGCGCCCGGAGAGATCTGCGGTATTATTCGGCAAATATTCAACACACATTGGGTATTCCGGATTCATATATAATGCAAAAAAACCGACGCAAATACGTCGGTTTTTTAGAGGCGCAGACCGGATTTGAACCGGTGAATCAGGGTGTTGCAGACCCACGCCTTACCACTTGGCTACTGCGCCTAACTCTGAGCACTTGTTTATTATATCAGATATTCATGATTTGTCAAGATATAAAAATAGAAAAAACAGAAAAAATATAGCAAAAAATACTGCATTAGTAACCCGGACACATAACAGTTCGCAGACATCCAGACTACGAACTGTTATGTCATAAATCTAAAATCCCAGATCTTCATTCACCAGAATCACTTTTATCCTCTTCGCAATCTTCGAGAATCTAGTAATCAAAAATTGACAGCATATGGTATCTGGAGACTTACAGTCAAAGCATGTTCCCGTCTTAGCGCATGGCGTATCCAGTCCAAATCTCTGCGCATTGATCGGAGCGGCTTCATTCCTTGCCCTGGACACAGCGTTCTCCACATCTTTAACAACTTTATTCGTGCCTACAATCATCACCACATTTCTTGGACCATTTGCAATCGCAGACACTCTGTTCCCAATTCCGTCGATATTCACGATCACCCCATCTTCTGTAATTGCGTTAGCGCTGGTCAGAAAATAATCACAATCATAAGCAATCAACTCAATCTCCCGTTTTTTATCGGGCGTCCCGGCTGTTTCCCGATTATATGATTTAAAATTCCCCTCACAAATCGCCTGTTTTAATCCAATCTCGTTTACCGACATTGATCCGCCCCAGGACACGCTGCTGCCCTGAGGAATCCATTCCAGAGCCTTTGCCAGCGCATCCTCCTTCGTATCCGCATAATACCCTTCCATATTGCGGGACTCCAGCCCCTTCACAATCTTTTCTCCTAATAACTTGTTCCTCTTTACACGATTTTCATTCATTCCGTCTTCCTCCTTTTTTACCTTTTTATACTTTATAAAGACGCGATTTGACGCATATATGGATACATACCTTAATCAAAATATTCATTTCCTAACCGCAATATATAGATCGCCACCATAATTTTCACACGATTCTCGTTCTTCAAGATATCATATCCCAGAATTTTCTTTATCTTATCCAATTTATAAGAAAGTGTATTCTTATGGCAATATAACGCCTGCGCCGTATACATGATACTACAGTCATTTTCAAAATATTCCTCCAGAACCTTCATATATTCTGAATGATTCTTCTTATCATACTCCATCAGCGCGCCTACCGTCTCCTGTACAAACGCCGGATAGACCGTTTCCTCTTTCACATCAGCCAGTATCTTATAAATCCCCAGCTCATCATAGCACAAAAGATTCGTCCGTATAGCCGTCTTCGTCAATTGATATGCCGTATATGCCTTCTCATATGACAGATATATCTCCTTAATTCCGGCCACCCTCGTTCCTATACCAACATACACATTCGAATCTTTCCCGCATATCCGTCCAAATTCATTCTGGATTAATGCCAACGGACAATTTGCCGCCAGAATCGTAAGCCTTCCTTTCTCCTCGTACATAATCACATTTCCAAAAATAAAATGCATAGACCGTTCAATGTTTCGCAGCTTATCATTTCCCGTCTCGTCATCATATGTATGGCAGCTAAGTATTATCACCGCGTATTCCATATCCCGATAAAAACCATTTCTCTCAAAATGACTCAGATAGGAGCCTTCATTCTCCGGATAATATATGGCGTTTTTAAGCGCCGCGATCAAGTTCGTCTCCCGCTGTTCATTCTGCAGAAGGATCTCGGCAAACAGATGCATAACATCAATATACGGTGTTGTCCATGAAGCAGAGAAGATAGGAAATCTGATCTCATTGCAATACTCCACAATCTCCTGCGGAAATGTCTCTCCTTCTCGAAAAGACATAACCATTCCTCCTGCACGATATTCATTTAACTCCATAATATATCTTTTCAGCCACGCCGTCGATGTGCAGCTGACACCGGAACAAAAGACCAGTTCCTCCCCATGCAAAGAAGAGATAAATTCAATCTCTTCTACAACATGTGTCCAGACAATCATCTTATCAAAACAACCCTCTGTATGTATTTTAATATGGTATTCCGGCGCAATTTTCGCATACAGATATTCCAGTTCGACTGCCATCTCTATCACCTGTTTCTTCGCTTACTGCCTTTTACAAAAACAGTATAACACCTTTTTGTGTCCCACGCACATTTTTTTTGGAAAATCATGTCCTCCAAACCTATACAAAAAAGCATTTTTTCATGGTATATTGTTTATGGAACACAAATGATACCTAAAAAGTATCTCCTCCCCGAAAATTGTGTTCCTGATTCAACCTTTAGATTATTTTTCAAAAAAGACCCCTGAAGCCTGCTTCTGGGCCTTTTTTCCGTTAGCTGTTTTCTTTTTGTTTCTAAAATTCTCCAAACTTGTAAATCTATTCTAAGTATGATAATATTGGTACGATTACTTAATTTGAATAATCAAAAGAAATGTGGTATCGACATGCCGACACATTTACAGTCATCATATTAGTAGAGCAAACAAGGGAGTATGATTATGAATAAAAAAGAAATTTTAGAGATTCGAAAACAGTTTACTCCGGAGAATTGTGTGATAACACGCATCTGCGGTTGTTATGTAGACCATGAGAAAGAGAAGAAAACCGAATTAAAAAAAGCGTTCCTATCTCTTCCTGAGGAGGAAGCCTTTAAGTACTTTGATATATTTAAACACACTCTTTCCGGTACACTCGGAAAGAATCTGATCAATATGGAATTTCCTCTCGAACAAGAACAGCACGGAGGAACCCAGGAATTTCTTTTGAAACTGCGGAACAGCAAATTAGAAGATGACATGCTGGTCGAAGAATTCTATGATAAAATTATAGAAAATTACATATATGCTGAGAATTATTATATTATATTAATCCATGCAGTATATGACGTACCTGGAAAATCTTCAGACGGCATGGAGATGTTCGACGCTTCCGACACGGTATACGAACATATTCTATGCAGTATATGTCCGGTGAACCTTACCAAAGCCGGTCTTACCTATAACGCCGATACTAACAATATCGAAGACCGCATCCGTGACTGGATTGTAGAAGGACCTGTAAAAGGATTCTTATTCCCTGCATTTGAGGATCGGGCAAGCGATATTCATAATATACTTTATTATACTAAGAAGCCGGAAGATATCCAGCCGCAGCTGATTGAACACGTCCTTGGAAGTACAATTCCTCTGACTGCCGGCGACCAAAGAACTACCTTCCAGTCTCTGATCAGCGGAACCCTCGGTGAAGAATGTGATTATGAAGTAATCCGCAATATTCATGATAATCTGAACGAAATGCTGGAAGAAGCCAAAGAAGCTCCTGAACCGTTAGAACTGGCGAAACCTGACTTTAGAAAACTACTCACCCAAAGCGGCGTGGCAGAAGAAAAGCTCGAATCCTTCGATGAAGAGTTCGAACAAACTGTCGGTGAGAAGACTACTTTACTTGCCTCTAACATTACAGACACCAAGACTTTCCGGATCGAAACACCGGATGTTATCGTAAAGGTGAACCCGGAACGCTCTGACCTGGTAGAAACAAGAGAGATCGACGGCCGCCGATGCCTGGTCATCGCAATCGACGACCATCTGGAAGTAAACGGAATCGAAGTTCACAAATAAAATGTTAAAATATAAAAAAAATATAAAAATAGCAAAAAGTATTTGCCAAAATCCCTATTCTATGGTAGAATATTTTTTGTTAGCGGAGATGGCGGAATGGCAGACGCGCTAGATTCAGGTTCTAGTGGGAGTTCATCCTGTGAGGGTTCAAGTCCCTTTCTCCGCATTTTATTATGCTTGTAAGAATCCTTGATTTTCAAGGGTTCTTTTTATTTTTCCCTTTAATTACTTCATTGCCAAAGTGATTACGGTGATTACGATTTTAGTCATTTATGGTGATTACGCTCTCTGCACAGTATAATTTTCCCCGTTATCAAATATACTTACTTCTTTCATACAAAGTGCATTTTCTAACTGTGCTTCAATTTGTTTACTTGAATGACGGTCATAACAATAACTTCCATAAGTAGTCCTTTCATCTTCATGGCCTGCTAGTCTTCGGATTGTGTCGATATTAATCCCGTCATCAATCAAGGTTGAAATATATGTCTTTCTGATCTTGTGCGGACTTTTATGTAAAATTCCTAAATGCTTGCAATATTTTTCCAACCTCCATGATACCGCCGTCTCTTTAATCGGTTTACCTTCCTTATTGAAAAGATAGCCTCCGCTTGTATGGTTACGTCGGTTTACCTCTTTAACAATCTCTACCACTTTCATGCCATGTGTCGGAATTATTATACGTCTTTCTCCAGCTTCCGATTTCGTATACTCAACCACTTCTACCGCAACACGACTATATTCAATACCATCTTTTGTTTCAAAAACTCCTGATTCCATCCGCTGTATATCAAGAAAGTTACCATTAATATCATTTTCCTTTATTGCAACAGTCTCTCCAGGTCTTGTCCCGATAAAAAATGCTAACATAACCGCCAAAGGAGTTGTATCATCTAAATTTGACTGAAAATCTGCCCAGGCTTCTTCAAGAATCAACTTCTGCTCTTCTTCTGTATATACCTGCGTTCTAGGATCTTTCTTTTTGACCTTGCGAAAAAGTTTTGGATTTACATGAATCTTCAGAAATAGATTTTCTTCAATATATCCAACTGATTCTGCATAATTCAAGCTGTCCCGCATAATATGAGACATATTCATATATTGCTTTTTAGTTAAATCAAAGTCTTTAACCATACTATGCGCCCACATATCTAATGATGATTTTGTAAATGTATTTATCGGAATATCAATTATTGTAGTACCTACATAATACTTTTTCCAATCTGTAGTCAATCGCTTAATATAAGAAGATGCTTTGGTATGTAAGCCTTTATATTTTAACCATTCAGGATATATATCTTTCAAGGTTAAATCTAAATTATCCTTATATGTATCCTTATTTTCTTTTTGCTGTCTATTGTAATAATCAATAATAACATCTTCTAAATCTTCAAGCCTCTTTTTCTTTATAGGCCTTCTATTTTTAGCTTTTGTCTCATCAAATAAATATGAGTGCCAATATCCATCTTTTCCTTCCCATATCTTATATGGATGTTTCTCTAATAATTCCTTTCTCTTAGCCATCTCTATTTTTTCTTGCACGTATGATAAATCAATTATATTATTTTCTAATGCATACTGCAAGATTTCCGTCTGATTTATTTTTTCTTCTATAGTAAATTCATCTCCTATATTTATGATAGTGGGTTTATTTAAGAGTGCCGACACCCCCAAAATCCAATCAATAAGGCAGCAGACAACCCTAATCTACCACCTTGTCCATTCTAAAAATGCCGTATCAGCATACTATCAAATCAATATAGTGTTGTCCTGCAAATTAGATGCACCAGCTCCATGCAGATTAGATGCGCCTGATT
>CAJUFA010000019.1 GCA_910585725.1 uncultured Dorea sp.
CGGCATATAATTCCTCCAATGTAGGAGCCGTGTATTTCGACAGCCGCTTTTCTGCTCCCAGACGCAGCGCCGTAAAACCAGGGATATCAACGCCCTTTTCTCGTAGCGCCGCGTCTGTCAACTCGGAGATATCCTCAGAAGACAATACTTCCCGCATAACCAGCGTATCAAATAGGTCGAAGCTTACCACGTCCGCCCGGGCGATCTTCCGGTACAGCTCCTCCTTCGTCCCTCCGTTAATACCTGTAAAATCATAAGTAACACATTTTCTTTCCAGAAGATTTTTTCCTCTGATATCCATAAGCGCAATCTCACACTCCCGGCAGATATCGCCGATCTTCTTTGCAATCGCCTTACAGGACCCAGGGCGGGCAACCACAACGATCAGCTTCACACCCTCGTCTATCGCCCGCGGCAGAGACATAATCTTTTTCCCGAAAAGCTCTCCGCTTTCCTGAAAACTATCCAGCAGACCTATAACCTCAAACTGACCTTCAAACGAAAGGAGCGCCTTTTGTGTCTCCGTCCCTAATCCATATAAGACAATCTTCTCACCGTAATATTCTTGAAACAGATGATCTTTTTCTAATGACATAGGTTCGCTCCCTCCTACTCGCCTACTGCTTTTATTCTTATTTCCATTATATTTGATTTTTAATAAGGTTCATAAGGCGATGTTCAAAGGCTTCCATCGAGAAATATTTTTCATACACGATTCTCGCATTCCTGCCTGTTTGTTCAATCTGATCTTTATGTTCCACACACCATTTTATCTTCTCAGCCAACTCACCGGCATCTTCATTCCGGAACAGCCACCCCTCCGCGCCGTCACGAATATAACCTGCCGTCCCGACTGCATCAGATATTACGGCGGGAATCCCGCTTCTCATGGCCTCTGTAACTGCCGCCGGCATAGGGTCTTCCCTCGACGGGCATACCAGGACGTCCATTCTGTCAAAGATTTTATCAAACTCTTCCGTATCCAACGCTCCCGTCATTATAACTTCCGGCATATGCTCGATCTCCTGCCTGATATCCGAAGCCATCGCAGACGTATCCTTTCCAATGATATAAACCTGCAACCCCTCTCTTATATGTTCCGGAAGCTGTCGGATCGCCCTGATCAGAATGTCCTGCCCTTTTCTTTTCTCAACATATCCGATCACTGCAAAGCAAACTTTCAGATGTAAATCTCTTCGTTCTGCAGATTCTTTGTCCTTTGTCCCGTAAAGAAGTTCCTCGATCTCAAACTGCGGCGCCAATTCGTGCATCGCCTTTCCCGGAACGCTGCCTACTGATACGATTTTAAGACGATCCTGCGGAATACTTCGAAGCCTGTCTGCATTTACACCGCCATAGAAAAAGGCCGAATCATGAAGCCACCACACCACAGGCACATTACAGTCCCTCTTTGACAAAAATACATAGAAATTAATCGTATTGCATATCAACAGCCCGAATCCCTGTATCCAGCTTATCTCTTCCATGGTATCTACCTGCAGGTTTGCGTCGACGATCACCGGTATCCCTGCGTCTTCTATTTCATGCCTCAATTCACCGTCCAGCATAGACGCAAACACCACAGGGTAACCATTCTTCATTAACATCTTTCCTGCGCTGAATAACACCTTTGCCGGACCTCCGACACGCAGCATATCTGTGGATAAGAGCAGGATGGTCTCTTTCTTTTTATCAGGATCGCCGCATATCTGCCGCGCCCTTTCTGAAATATCCGCCGGATAAACCGGTTTTCTCCCTTTCAGAAAATCATGCAAGTCATAAAAATGCAGGATATCTTTCTCCTCTACTTTTAATCCTATAAGCTGCCTCTTCATCTCTTTTACATAAAAGCTCAGGATCACTATTTTTTCATAAGGAAGCTCTACCGCCTCCTTAGGGGACATGACCTTGATTCCGTCCACTTCTGTTCCCTGCTTCTGCGGCGAGTTATCCATGAGCGCCAGGATTTCTTCCTGTGCCAGCCACTTCTTATATCTTTCATAATAATCCCCGGCGCCAAAAATAAGTATCTTCATCTGTCAGCACCCTTTCATCCCGGAAAGGATGAACATCATCATATGGTTCAGGATCAGATGCACATCCTCTACAATCTGCATATTGTCCACTTTTACATGGATGTTGTGTTTCGCAAGTTCTTTCAGCTTACCTCCGCTGTATCCGGTAAATGCGATTGTCTCCGCCCCTGACTCATTCGCGTATCGGAATGCCCTTAAAAGATTCTCGGAATTACCGCTTCCGGAAATCCCTATCACTACATCTCCCTTTTTCAGCTTGTTTTTCAGAGGGACGACAAAGATCTCGTCATACCCTATGTCATTTGCGATCGCCATCATCATCGGCACATTGTCGCTTAAACATTCTATATCATACTTGACCTTCTGGTCATAGCTGATCCCCTTATTAAAATCACATTCCAGGTGCGAAGCAGTCGACGCGCTCCCTCCGTTTCCGCAGATAAAGATCCGCCTGCCGTTGATACGCGCATCTTCCAGGATATTCATAACCTCATTGATCTCATCCGGAGAAAGCAGGTCCAGAACCTCTTTCTCCATGGAAATGTAACGCTCTATCTTACCTCTATAGTCTTCCAAATTAATCACCTTTCTCTTTTTTCTGCCACTCTAATAACAGCTCTCTATTCCAATACTTTTCTATCATCCGTGTCAGGAAGCCTGCCGCCGCAAATAGTAAGCAATGAAATACTAACCCTCGGCTACGGCGTATAGAACCGTATCGTACCAGGAAAATGAATAGTGCCTCAGATAAAACTGATACTCCGAACAATAATTCAGGAGCAATGCCGGAATTTCCCATATATCCTTTATCTCAGATCTTCTGCACTTAAAATATAATCTACCGCCTCTTCAAGACCGTCCACCACACAGTCCGGCTCTGCTTTATATTTCCCGTCCTTTCCTGCTTGTCCTGTTCTAACCAGAATCGTCTTAAGTCCTGCATTGATCCCCGTCTGTATATCCACGGTGCTGTCCCCCACCATGTACGACTCGGAAAGGTCAATATGATATCTTTTTGCCATATCTTGGATCATTCCGACCGCCGGTTTCCTACAATTACATGCAACCTTATATGCCGGATTTTCCTCCGGGTAGCCCCGCTCCGGATGATGCGGACAGAATGCAATGTCGTCCAAATATGCTCCCTCATTACCCAATAATGTCTGCATCTTCCTGTGAATCCGTTCCACATCTTCTATTCCGCACATTCCGCGGGCCACAACAGGCTGGTTCGTTACGACAACCGCAAGGAAACCGGATTCGTTTATCCTTCTGATCGCTTTCGCCGCATTATCTTCCAGTTCAAAATCCTTTTCATCACTGATTAGTCCTTTAAAACGGTTGACCGTACCGTCTCTGTCCAGAAATATGCATCTCTGTTTTTTATCGAGACATTTCTTTTCCCAAATCCCGGCTGCCTGTTCCATAGCAGCTTTCTTAAACCGATCCGGAGTCCCCGCGTCTTTCACATATTCTGACGTATGATATCCATACACTTCCTTCTGTTCGATCAGCCCGGACAATATATCCTTTTCCAGATCCATTTTCCGGGGGCTACTGAACATTTCCATAATTCTTCCAGATAAGATATACACTCCTGCGTTCACGCAGTTGTCATACCAGTAATCTCTCACCTGATTCTTAGGGTCTATTCCCGTCACCCGCCCCTTTTCATCAACAATCAGTAAATCCGAATCAAAAGGATGCGCATTGGGATGTACCAATACGCTTACTGTTCCCTTATGCTTTTCGTGATAATCAATCATACGGTTCCAATCTATCTCAATCATGACGTCCCCAAAAACCAGCAGAAAATTGTTTATTTTTCCGCTATCTGTCTTCGCTTTATCTTTTAGGTAATAAAGCGCTCCTGCCGAACCCAGCGGTTCCTTTTCCTGAATATAGGAAATATTAACGCCAAGACTTGTCCCATCGCCGAAGTATTCCGTAATCTTTTCCCCAAGATACCCTATGATGATTACAAATTCTCTGATTCCATACCGCGCTATATTTTCAATTTGCCATTGAATCATAGGTTTGTCGTTCAGCATGAGCATCGGTTTGGGAATCTGATCCTTAGTCAATTCCCGCATCCGCGTACCTTTGCCGCCTGCCTGTATAACCGCTGTATAATTCTTCATTTCCTGCCGGTTTTTCATCTGGTGTGAACCATCTGTCCTCATTGTTCTCATATGTTATTTCGAACCGTCCTTTGCACCGCTTCGTCTGAGGTGAGCTTCGCGCTCCATCCCGCCGCATGAATCTTGTCTGTGCAGTACCGGAACCTCGGCACGTCGCCTTTCCATCCGCCTTCTCCTCCTGTATAGCTGTACCTTACATGGTCTAATCCCATCTCTTCACAGACGATATCCGCGATACGCGTTACACCGGTCTCTCCCTCTGCGCCCACGTTATACAAAGTAACCCCCGGCTGCCGGGTATCCTTGAATCTCATAATGGCGTCGACTAAATCGGCAACATAGATATAAGGCTTTGTCTGCCGCCCATCTCCTAAGATTTCCAGATGTTTCGGGTCTTTCCTTAATTTATTGATAAAATCAAAAACAACTCCGTGAGTAAGCCTCGGCCCGATTACGTTCGGGAAACGGAATATCAGAGCTTCCATATCATTCATATAAGAAAACGCACTGATCAACGCTTCGCTTCCCAGTTTCGCCGCGCCATAATAGGAAATCGGCGCCAGTCCCGCCGTATCCTCATCTAAAAGCACGTCTCTTTTATCCCCGTAAACTGCGGAGGTTGAAGCAAAAAACAGCTTTTTTACACCATGTTCTCTCATACATGAAAGAATCTGAAAGGTTGTCGTATATGTGTTTTTATACTCTACCTCTGGTTTGGAACCGCTTGCCTGAATATCCGAATTCGCCGCAAGATGGAATACATAATCCGGTCTCTCCTCCGCGAATACCCTGCAAAGCCCGGATAATTCGGTGGCATCCGTCTCATAGACTTTAAACCTGCTGTTCTTTTCTAAATGCTCGATATTCTTCTTTGTCCCCAGGGAAAAATTGTCTATACAGACCACATGGTTTCCTTCCTTAAGTAAGGCGTCGCACAAATGACTCCCTATAAATCCAGCTCCGCCGACCACTAACGCTCTCATCTTGCATCCTCCCAATATTTGTCGCCGATATAAACCACTGAACTGCCGTCATGCTCAAACTGGAACGGAAACGGCCTCAGGTGCAGTTTCTCCCGAAGAAGCGCCTGTTTCTCTTTCGGACAATAGAATAATAAGAAACCTCCGCCTCCGGCTCCCAGAAGCTTCCCTCCGGACGCCCCGTTCCTTCTTGCGCAGTCATACAGCTCGTCAATCTTAGAACTGGAGATACTCCCGGCCAGTTCCCGTTTTTTCCTCCACCCTTCATCCAGGATGGCTCCGATATCATCTGTCTGATTCTCTTCTAAAGACTGCTTCATAGCTCCGGCTAATTCGCACATACGGATTAAATTCCCCGTTTTATCAGCCTGCGTAAGATTCCGCTTCTGCTCTGACAGGATCTTATTCGCATCGTGTGTGATCCCGGTATAGAACATCACAAGGTTCTCCTGTAACTGTTTTATGGTTGTCCCTCTGGTAATAATCGGTTCAACAGATACCGTATCATCTTTATAGAACGTAATAAAATTCAAGCCCCCGAAAGCAGCCGCATACTGATCCTGCTTCCCGATCGGCGCTCCTAATTTCTCAATCTCTACCTTACAGGCTTCCTCTGCCAGCTTCCCTTTGGATATATACTTCCCCTTGTAACAGGCCAGCGTATGGAGCAGTCCCACCGTGAAGGAACTGGAAGAACCAAGCCCTGTCCCGCTTGGTATATCTGCTGTGCTGCCTATCTCCACCCCGCTGATATGCTGTTCGTTCAGTACACAGTGGAAAATCGAATGTCGGATATCATTGATATCTTCTACGATCTCGTTCTGGGAATATTTAAGAGCCGTCCTGCTCTCGTCAAAATATGGATGGATGGTAAGATACATGTAGCGGTTGATCGTCGTACTTAATACACAGCCGCCGTGCTCCCTGTAAAAATCCGCCATATCGCTGCCGCCGCCGCAGAAACTGATGCGAAACGGAGTTTTGGTAATTATCATCTTGCTCTGTCTCCTTTTTCTATATCTTTCTATATCTTTCTATATCCGGCCAATTGTCAAACATTTATTCTCATACCTTTGCCATTCTGACCAATATGTTAATATTAAATATCTAAGGTATAATTAATATCTAAGTACGGATGATTCTTGGTTTTTCCCAGATAATCTTCCCCTCTTCTACGCCTAATTCTCTTAATTCATCTTTTATATTTCTATATAATTCCTCCGGTTCTACCGCAATAATTACAGCATCATAGGGAATCTCCAGGATATGCTCCGGCGGACAGACCTCGTATGCCGTATCTGTCATGCAGGACCAGCTTTTATCTGCCAACGCGGCAACCTCTGCATAGGATCCGCTTTTCAGGCAGTTATAGTAACATCTGCCTACAACTCCCGCTCCGTAAATTACCACCCTACTTCCCGCCTTAACTAACTCGTAGGGGAAAATATATCCTACCGAAAGGCCGTACACTTCCCTTAAAGCATGCATCAGCCCGCCCCAGACGAGCTGATTAACGCCTGCCTGGTTCTTATCTCCGATACGCCGTTCCTTAACTTGTTTATCCAAGTAATTCTTTAGCGCCAGTAATTGCGTAAACGACTCCATATCAAAACTCGTAGACATCGATTTCTCATGTATCCTGTAATGATAAAGGAAGCAGTCTGTAACCACCATCTTTCTCACCAGTGGTACATAGCTGAAAAACCACGCATAATCTTCCCCATGGACAATACCTTGACCGACGCCTCTTATGACGGCCGCTAACAGGTCTCGGCGGAATAATTTCCCGCAGGCATTTCCTGCGATCCCCATCTCGCCCGCCGTCCAGTCGTACAGCATCCTTTCAGGAATATGATCTTCTGTCACGTGATATGTCCCTGGTAATAGGCTCCCGCACTTTCGGAAACTAAACCTTCCCTTATCACACGTCAGACCGGAGACAACCAGATCAATATCTTCCATAGTCTCCGCAGCCTGAATAAATTTCTTAAACAGCCCTTCTTCAATCCAGTCGTCACTGTCTACGAAGGTTACATATTCCGCTTCAGCTGCCTCTACGCCCCTCTTCCTGGATTCCAGCAAGCCTTTATTTTCCTGATGGATTACCCTGATTTGTCCGTGCTGGTCCGCATATTTATCTGCACAATTGTCCGCATATTTATCACATAACTCACCGGAAAAGTCCGTGGAACCGTCGTTGATTAAGATCACTTCCATGTCTTTCGTCTTCTGCCGCATTATACTTTCGACACACTGCCTGATATATTTTTCCATATTATATACCGGCACTATGATTGATAATTTTAGATTGTTCATAAGACCTCCGTCTGAAAAAAGAATATGATATTATCTCTTAATATTTTTTTTATCGGTATCCTTAACGTCAGCAATTCTGACCGGATTTCTTCATAATATTCATATGCCGATACCAGAATACAATCATATTCCTGTCGGATTAGTTCCTCTTTATCATAGGTCTGACATATATGCCCCCCTACAGAATAAGACTTTTTTTCTTTATCAACAATTCCAAGTAGCTCCCAACTGCTTAACACGCTTTTATGTAATTCCTGATACCGTCCTAAAGTCCTATGTCCCCTTTCTCCAAACCCATATAAAAAGAACTTTACTTTTTCTGCCTGTCTCCTACTGATCCATCTGTCATTCTCTTCGATTACTCTCTTTAGTCTGCTCTTATAGTTATCGCTCTCTATCTCCCCTGACGGGAACTCATATAATTCCTTTGGCGGATCGACGATATTAGACATATCGATAATATTTCTCCATCTCCGTAAAATGATTTTTATCAACATATTCTTCTGGCAGTCCTCTAGCTGTTCTGCTGCTTCTTTCATTCTATGGAGAAATTCGTATTGAGCGATTAGAAATCCCCCGCAATCTCCAATATCATCGGCCGTTATCTGCGACAAGTGATAAGTCCTTGCCAATAACCATTTCTTGTCATCACGTATATGGATTCCGAATAATGTCTTAATGTAAATTGACGCGCTATTGATATCCGAATCATTCACTTTTAGTACATTGACATTACTTAGATTATCCGCATGTACTCTATATTTTAGAAGTATATCCGGCATAACGGATAATCGTTTACAAACCGCCAACCTTGTCCACATATCGTAATCTTCCGCAAAAACTTGACGGTATGACCATCCCTCATCAAATACCGACCTTCTGAACATTATCGTCGGATGACAGATCGGATTGTCAAAAAGTAACTCAAATTTTACCTCTTCGTATGTAAATGATTTAACTTCTTTTTTTAAACCATTTCCCCTTTCATTAATAAGTATATAAGACGATGCCGCTACATCTATCTCCGGGTTATCTTCCATGTACTCTACCTGCCGCATTATCCTCTCCGGAAATGCCACGTCGTCCGCATCCATCCGTGCAATATATTGTCCCTCAGCTTTAACAATACCAAAATTCAGTGCATTTGCAACACCGCTTTTTTCCTGATAAAAATAACGGATTCTTTCATCTTGAACCGCCAGAAGTATTTCCTTTATTTCATTTTGATCATCGGAAGAATCTATGATGATAATCTCCAGATTTCGGTAAGTCTGATTGCAGATACTATCAAGAGATTCTTTGAAATACAGTTTGCCCGAAACCGGCATAACAATAGAAACCAAATCTGACATCTAACACCTCCACAGAAACATTACATTTTTTATTTGGGATAATTGCGGGAAGACCTCCTTGGTATTACGCTTGTTCAGCGCCACTAAAAAGGCGATATCAGACTGATCCTTTACCTCAGAAAATCGATATATTGGGTAACCCTTAAAACTTTCTTTTGAGATCCTCTGATGATCCGATACCACAAATCCTTTTAATTCGGGATTTCTTTCATAAAAAAAGAAACTGCTGTATACGATCTTTGCCATTACGCCATTTCCGTAGATATATACATTCTGATGCTCCGCAATAAACTTTTCGATTTCTTCCCTCCTGACAGCTTCCGGATCACAAAGCAAATCCGTTTTCGGAGGCTCTCCAAAATCTGTTTTTACTGTTTCTATCATTTCACTTGTCAACGCTATCCCATATGCTCGATAAGCATGGTCTAAAATCGGCTCTATATCAAATCTATACGTCTCCTTTACATAAGAAAGCGCATTAACAACCTTTTTTTTCTGATAAAACTCTTTAGAAAATATCTTTCTTTTTAGTACCGGGAGCCTGTCCAGTTTCACACTTCCATAAGGATTCAGGTATGTGTCGCAGTCGATACTTCTCTTATAGGCGTCAAACTGGTATCCGGCTTTCTTAAGTGTCTGGAATAAACCATTTTCAAAGATACTGCAGGCGTCAAAATAATCTAATCTCTCCGGATCAACTTTTTCTTTCAAATAACGAAACAATTCCTCTCCTTTAAGAATATTGCGGCGAAACACATAGAAATAAGATTGAATATGCTGTGAAAGATTTTTTTCTGAACTGGAGATACCCCAAAAATCAGAATCACTCTTCTCCATTTTTTCAAAGATTTCCTGAAAGGATATAAACGGACCGTAAAAGCTACTGTTGCATAAAACCAGTTCATCAGATCCTTTTATCTTGCTGTTATACCTGGGAGATAAAATTATGTCTTTATATGCTCCTATATCAAATCCAATATTTTTCCTTATCACAACTTCGTCCGCATAATTCCTTAGTTTATCTATGCTGTTAAGACTACCGTTCACTACAATAATGAAATATTCGACGATCTCCTGCATTGATTTTATAGTATGAACCATCAGGGGATCTATTTCTCCCGAAGGAGAAAACAAACAAAAAATACCTATTCTTCTCATCTTTTCATTCACTCTTTAAAATTCATAATCATGAACTGAAAACCCTTGGATAATACAATTGCTTCTCATCCAAATCCTTTTTAACAACTGAATATACCTCCTGGAATGCCGATTCACCTAACGCAAGAATAATGCCGTCATTCAAATTAAAGCGCATCCTATGATAGACTAACAGATTTACGTTATTCTCTTTATTTTCAGTAACAATAAATCCATCATACTTCCAATTTTTGTATTCAAAATACCGGGCAATACCCTTTCCATAGATTCCATGTCCATAGATAAATATTCTTTTGTGTTTTTTGTAAAATAGATATAACTCTTCCGGTTCAAATGGTGTAAGCGGCTGAATTCTATTCTCTCGGTATAACCTCTCTAAATGTCCAGTTATGAGATTAATATTGTAGCCTGTATTGTCTCTTATATAGTCTATGGTTTTCTTTGCTACGTCCAGATGAATCAGGCAGAATACTTTTCTTTTTATAATTGGAAAGCAATGGTTGCAGATTAAAGTTTCAAAACACCACATGGTAGGATTCTCGCTATTTGTTATATTTACTTTCCCCTGATCCATAAATGCCATATTCCGGTAACCTTTCCCCGAAAAGTACTGAGTAAAACGTATCTCGAAATTCTCGATTGCTTCCTGGTAAGTCTTAGGATATTCAAGCGTAATCCAAAACTCTCTCCATGCATTCGATAAGAACAACGGCTTTCTGCATACCAGAAAATAAGCCTGGATATGTTCTGGTATTCCCTTACCATTTGGAAAGTAATTACCCTCTGGAAATCTGCTCAATCCCCAATAATCTACCATTTCTTTTTCCATTTTTTCAAAGGTTTCTTTCCAAGGAAAAAATGGTCCATAAAATGTATCGTTAAACAAGACAACCTCATCCCACTTTTTCAACTCTTCTTCTGATAAAAATTCTACAAAAACATCTTTATAAGCGCCGCCGTCATATCCTATATTTCTCCGTATATACATTTTATGTGTAATTTTTCTTAGCTTTTGATAACCAACATCTGAAATAGAACCATTTACTACAATTATCAGTTCCTGAAGAACTGTCAGCATATCCTTCAATAATACTTCTACATAATTATCCACTATTCCATTTTCATCGTATAATACAAAAATCCCTATCCTTCTATGTGTGTCGATCCTTTCCGGCATTTAATTTTACCCTTCACCTTTTCTCAGCTATAATATTTACTATTGTAATGAAAATACTGTAGATTTCGGATACTCTGTAGATTTTGTTACATCCGCAAGCTCCATATTATCCCACGAAAGCTCTTTGACATCTCGAACTTTTTGCCCTAAATACTCTGAATGACAATAGAGACCTCCCCTGCTCCAAACATTACTACTTTTTTCATCTTAAATATCCTCTTGAAATAATTAATAATATTAATTTATAACCCCTGTAATATCTCTTGCAAATTATTCTTGAATATCTCAGTTGAAAACTTTCGTTCGTATGTTTCTCTTGCATTTTTTCCAATTTGCTCTAACTTATCCTGATGTTGATAACACCAGAGCATTATCTTTCTAAGTTCGTCTTCGTTTTCACTTTGGAATATAAAACCGTTCTTCCCTGATTTGATATATTCTGCGATACCCGTCTGATCTGAAACAATACACACTTTTCCCATCATCATTGCTTCTATCGCCGCCATCGAAACGGTTTCCGCCCGGGACGCAACAACCAAAACATCTAAAACTGAATACAGTTTATATATCTCTTCCTGGGTACGCTCTCCTAACAAAATACAATTATTTATGCTCGACGCTCGATTTGAAATTTCCTTTCCATATTCATCT
Organism: uncultured Dorea sp.; assembly: GCA_910585725.1. GTDB lineage: Bacteria > Bacillota > Clostridia > Lachnospirales > Lachnospiraceae > Sporofaciens. The sequence goes on from CAJUFA010000019.1 coordinate 11,812, forward strand.
ACACTTCTTTTTCCAATTAAAAGGAAAAATACTTCTGTTAAAATCTTTCTTGGAAATTTTTCAATAACATTTAACAAAATATCCTGACCTTTTATTTTTGCAAAGCCTCCTATTAATCCATATATAAGTCCTTCTTTTAGACACGTCGACTTTTTTTCCCAGTCTTCTATTCCCAACGGAAATATTGAAACTTCCTTTTTAGTCGAATACCACTGAAGAAAATGATTTTTCGCCCGTTTACTCGGCGCATATATTTTCATCATTTCACTTTGGATTCCTTCATTAATTTCGTCTGTCCAAAAATTTATCATTTTATATTCATCAGGACTTTCATGAATCCAGACAATTACTTTTCTTTTCTTTGCCACCTTTATTGCCAATCGAATCATTGGAAGTGCGTTAATCATAATAATATCATAATGCATCATCCACAAAACACTTTCCAACGATGCATTGTTTAATCCTTCAAAAATTATTACATTAATTCCCGAATCTACTGCTTCTCTTATGTACCTATCATCTCCATCCGAAGCTACAATTGTAACAGAATATCCTAACTGTAAAGCCGCTTTTGCAGTTGTCAACACAGCAATCGGTACTCCTGAAAAAGAAAGAGCTATTGACACTATTAATAAAGTTTTATGACCACTCTCCGTGATATCCGAAGTGCTCTCATACTTTTTGATTTTATGCTGAAACAAGCCAAAAAAATCCAGATAATGCATTATTTTTTTTCTATCATACCCCATCTGTAACAATTGCTCTTTCATTACAAATGCATAATTGCTCATCAGCACAATATAATCATAACTAAACTCTTCCGCACATTGAGGACTAAGAACCTTTATACCATTAATTTTTTCTCCATGAAGATTTTTATTATTATCAATAATACATAAAATTTCAATATCCTCTGGAATCGCTTTCTTTTGTTCACGATAAATGTTTCCGCATCCAAAAATAATAATTTTCATTTTTGTAAATTATTCCCTTCATTCTCCTCCAATATTATTTCTTACTTATGTTGACTGATCGCCGTTTTAACATCTTCTATATACTTTTCCATAATATAGTCATATTCAGCATTAAAATATTTTCTTACTCTCATTAAACGCTCTTTAAATCGCTCATAAAGATTTTCTGTCATTTTTTCTTCTTCTTTGATATCTCTATGATATGGACCACACCCTGATCCTCTGCATATTTTTTGATACAGCTCCTCTTCAGACCTGCTCCAATAATGGTTAATCCGTATCTTTTCAAAATGACCGTCAAAAAAAATTCCAGAAGGTAAGCTGGATCCATTTTCACTGATGCATTCATATCCTTTAAGATAATGCATACAATGAATATCGCAGACCACTACAGTTCTAGGATTCGCAATTGTTTTTAAAAAACAAGCCTCTTGAATTGGTTCATTAGCACGATATTTATAATTTTCAATTACGAGTCCTTCCGGTTTAGTCTTATGATCGGAAGTTCCATATATTCTCCATCCTATTCCTATTCCACCCGGAACGCTCTCTTTCGGATAAAGCTTTGGTAAAAATCTTTCCTGATCATATCGAAACAAATCTTCGATGACATCGAAAATATTATTTCCGGCCAAAGGTATAATAAATTCATCAGTATCGTTAAATCCCATATATTTACTTTCTAATTTATAATGCGACAATGCATGATTATAAGCCTCTGCTTGTCCACCTTTCCAAAACAAATAGGTAACTATACCTTTCGTTATATAACCAGACAATATTTCCTTAAGATGGTCTGTGCTTTGATTATCATAAATATAGAAATGCTCAACCCCCACTAAGCGATGATATTCTATCCATTCCTGAATATATTCACCTTCATTACGAATCATCAATACAAGCGATAATTTATATTTATAATCTCCATCAAATAACGCTTTGCGCACAAATTCATCTATTCTTAAAATTGAATCTTTTTCACATCCTCCATTTATTAATTCCTTTTTAATCACCTCGTAATATTCTTTGGACGTAACAACTATATTATCCCATCCTTTTTTATCCACTGTAGAAATGTCTTGTATTAGAAATTTTTTCTTTCCAATAAACACTTCATTTCCCCACAATTGCTTATTTCCATCACAAACACCCACAATTTCAATCTTTATATCCTGTATGACATTTTTTAAAAACTCTTCATCATAAAAGTATTGACGAAATTGACCGCCTACGCCATATAAAAGAATTTTCATTCTAAAACATCCTCCCTTATATTTATAACCGCTTAACAGACCTTCGGATTTTCCATTACTCTAAATTGTATATTACATTTGGAAATAAAATAATGTCTTCTAACAGAACCCCTCGTTCTATCAAATCTTGAACAATTTCATTTTCATATAAAAGATTGCAAATAACAATCTTTTCCACATTAGAATTCTTATAGTCATTACAAAAATAAGAAATATCAAATATACGCTTTCCATAAATAGTTCCCGGGAATTTATCAGCATTTTTATCACAAATATAGTTGACGCAGATATCTGATTCATTTTCTATATCAAAGCATAAATATTTTGACAGCTCATTAACAGCATAGAGAACAATGCTTTTCACCCCAATGCCTTTAAAAAATGCACTTGTCTTTTTATTCTGTATAACATTATCAAAACATTTTATAACTATAGGATAATAGTATTTATATTTTTCATCTTTTGTAATATATGTACATTTGGGGCTCCACACCTCAGGAAATATCGCTTTATCATTATTCATAATCACTATTCAAATCCATTACGCTTTTCAAAAACATATTGGATCTCTTTCTTTCTCTATTTAAAATTTTGTTTACGGATTTATAGTTTATATCATCCGACAATCTATTTGCTGGAATATAATTTGTTACAACTCTATCTTGTAACCCCAGAAGCTCTGTCAATTCTAACAAACGCTCTTTTCCTGCTTCTCGAATAAACAGATAAAACGGTCTTTGAAACACAAGCGAGAAAATCATTCCATGATAAGACGTTGTAACTACTATTTCTGCGTGTTTCATGTACCACAGAAATTCATTAATACCTTCATACATAACGCATCCCGCGTTATTTACAAACATATAATCAGGTGCGTCAAAACATGTATGAAGTATTTTTAAATGATATTTTCTTGCCAATGTATTTACAAATGGTACGTATTCTCTTATGGCATCTCCAATCGGATAAATAAAAAAGAATATGAATTTATCCTCAATAAGTTTATCTAAACAGACCAGGGGATTGTAATCTTCCGCCGTTAACAATAAGGTCGGATCTAATACCTGAACTATTTTCTGTTTACAATAGTTCTGCATCTCACTCAAAAAGCTATGTTCCCGTAAAGAAATCATTTTAAACCTGGAAAGATGTTGATAAAATATATCTTTTTCTTTTATACTTTTTCCTTTTATACTAGCCGCATAGGAAAAACGTATTGCCTTATCGTCAAGATTCGGAAATAAATACTCCTGATTTTGATTTTCTCGAAAATCAAAATTCCAAACCTGATCACTTCCTACACAATAAAAATCATATTTATTTCCTATTACCTTATGAACTATAGGTGAATCAACGCCGCAATACGTACGCAAAAACTCTTCGTATCTCTTACGTTTCTTTATCATTTTATTTACACCAATCTCCGTTGATTCATATGGATATATAACATACCCTGGCGGAACATAATTTATAATGTCAGCAATACAATCCGGGAATCTGTTAATCACTTCCCGCAGCGCCCATGCCTGCAATACAGCTCCATAATTATCTACATAATGAAATGTTAAAATTCCAATACTTTTTTTATGTCCATTTCCTTCTTTCTTCTGCAATGCTTGTTTCTCATCAAGAGATATCTCTGAATACTTTTCCATATACCTGCTCCAACTTTATATTTTTATTTCAGTCCTCTTTTTCTCAATATTCTTTCCTCTATCCTCCAAAATACAAACCTGTCAATTATAATTCCTATCAGTATAATTACAAGCATTACAAGCATTACCTGGTTAATATCTGCAAGATCTCGTCCCATCATAAGTGTATGTCCAAGACCTACAGTAGCGCTCATAACTTCTCCTGACATCAACGCCCGCCAGGCAAACGACCACCCCTGACGCAGTCCTTCTACAAACGCCGGCATGGAAGCCGGAAGCATCACCTTTATATATAATTGTTTTCTGTCTGCTCCCATTGTCTTCGCTGCTTTTATCCACAATGGATTAACATTTCGAATTCCATTTCTCACAGACAATGCAATACTGAATGCCGAGCCCATTACAACAACAAATAGAACCGCACTCTCATCTAATCCAAACCACAAAATCGCAAAAGGAACCCAACAGATACTTGGAAGCGTCTGTAATCCTAAAAGCAGCGGATGAAGACATCCATGAATTTTTTCACTCAACGAAAGAAGGATCCCTACTGCAAGCCCGATTATAATCGCAATACCAAATCCAATTACTCCTCTTATAGCACTGTATAAAAACGCCTGAAACAAAGTCCCGTTTTCAATTAAATTCACACACGATTCAACCACTCCCAACGGACTAGGAAATGCATAACTTTTCCACCATCTAAACTGTGACGTCCCTATCCAGTACAATAGCTGCCAAAACAAAAGTAAAACTACATAGAATAAACCGACAGACAATTTCTCCTTAAAAAACATTTTTCTAATCAAATTCTTCCTTTTCACTCTGTTCAACCTCTATCCGTACTTCGTCAAGTATCTTTCGTCTAATTTTTAAAAACCCCTCTGACTCAATTCGCCTTGGTCTAGGAATATCTATAGAATATATTTTTTTCAATCCTCTTTTCCCTGCTCCAATTACTGCCACACGGTCAGACAGAAATACCGCCTCCTCTACGCTATGCGTTACAAGAATCATGGTTCTCTTAGTCGCAGAACAGATTTCTTCCAACTCTTCTCTCAAGATATTAGTTGTTTGTTTATCGAGAGCGGAAAAAGGCTCGTCCATCAAAAGCACACGGCAATCCATTGCTAATGCTCTTGCTAATGCCGCTCGTTGTTTCATTCCTCCAGAAATTTCATGGACACGGTAATTAGCAAACTTATTTAACTTCACAAGTTTTAGATACTGGCGCGCCCGTTCTTCTTGTTCCTCTTTTGAGCAACCAATTATACTTAGTCCAAATTTTACATTCTCTATCACATTCAACCATGGAAACAACGCTGAATCCTGAAACATCATAATCCGATCATTTCCGGGGCCGGATATTGGTTTGCCGTCCATAATGATCGTTCCTTGTGACGGTTCTTCAAACCCTGCAATCAAATTAAGAAGCGTTGTCTTTCCGCATCCGGACGGTCCGACAATTCCAAAAAATTCTCCATCTTCTATCTCAAGCGACACCGAGGTCAATACTTCTCCCTCATGCTCTTGATATTTTTTCGATACACCTTTCAACTCCAGCATCCTGACTACCGCCTTACATTTTAAATCTGTCTATTTTATCTGCAGAAAATTCTCATAAGGAATCTGGGAAGTAAATTCCTCTTGCACGCATATTTTGGCAAATGCATCTATTGCGTCTGCATTGATATCTGAATTAAACTCAATATGTTTAAGTGATTCTTTCAAAATATCAATATCAATAGACTTGTCTGTCACAAGTTCTATTTCCTCGTTAATGATATCCATTGCCTCTTTCGCGTTTTCGTTCAAATATTCCGTTGTCTCCCGATGCACTGCAAGAAATTTTTTTACAATTTCCGGGTTTTCTTCCATAAATTCTTTACGCGCCACTACTACAGCAACCGGATAAGAGCCTCTACTCCAAATCTCATTCTCATCACATATCACTTTTGCACCACATTCATTAATCAATGTTTCTGCCCAAGGCTCCGGAACACATGCCGCATCAATCTTGCCGCTCTGCATCAATTGCAAAATATAAGCGTTAGCAGTCGCCGTAACCGTTACATCTCCCCCTTTATCTACAGATGCCAAATTATTCTCTGCTAATAAATTAAGTAGTACGAGATGCTGCGTGTTACCGATCTGCGGAACTGCAACATTCTTCCCTGAAAGGTCAGATACATTTTCTATCCCGCTTTCTTGTGCCGCTAAAAGCATCATACCTCCATCAGCTCCCCCCGATATAACTACTACGTCGCCTTTTGATTTTACATTCGCACTGACGGCAGGAATCGGTCCAATATATCCAATATCAATATCTCCGGAAAACAGCGCTGTTACTTCATCCGGTCCCGCATTAAAAGATGTCCAATTAACGCTATTATTCTCACCTATTTCTCGCTCCAATGCTTTCTGATTCTTCATCACCAGAGCCTGACTATGCGTAATATTAGGAAAGTATGCTACATTTATTTCCAATCCTTTCTCTTGTTCTTTACTGCACCCTGTGCAAAACAAGAAACCTAACAAGGCAATTAATAAAATTGTTGCACAATACTTTGTCGATTCTGTTCTAAAAATCGTCGCAGCCTTCATTTATTACACCTCTTGCTGTTCTTTTAGTTTAGATATCTCCTGAATTCTCTCGAAGACGTATTTTACAGATTCTTCAAGTGTCAGCGTACTAGTATCTACTGTAATCTCTGCATACTCCGGCGCCTCATACGGACTCGAAACGCCAGTAAAATTGGGAATTTCTCCATTTCGCGCTTTCTTATAAAGACCTTTTACATCTCGGGCCTCGCATTCCTCAAGGGGAGTACTGACATATATCTCTATAAAATTATTATCTCCTATAATCTTTCGCGCCCTCTTCCTGTCATTCTCAAACGGTGAGATAATAGGCGTAAGTACAATCAATCCCGCGTCATTCATAAGCTTTGACACTTCTGCAATTCTTCGGATATTTTCAATACGATCCTGTTCTTCAAAACCTAAATTGCTATTTAAACCCATTCTCACATTATCACCGTCAAGTAACATCGTATAACGTCCAGATACATTTAAAGCCTTTTCTATTTCATTTGCCAATGTAGATTTTCCTGCACCTGACAAACCGGTAAACCACAGTGTAATCGGTTTCTGATTCATCTTTTCTGCTCTTATTTTTCGTGTAATATCCAACTTCTGCCATGCAATGTTCTCTGCCCTTCGCAGCGAATGATCTATTATGCCGCACGCTGATGTTGTATTTCTTACCCTGTCTATCAAAATAAAACAACCGGTCTCCTTGTGGTTTTTAAATGTGTCATAAACTAAATTCTCCGACGTTACAATATCGCAAACCGCAATCTCATTTTTGTATACTCTAGAAACCGCTAAGTGTTCACCAGAATATATGTCCATCTTATATTTGATTTTCATAACAGTTGCCGGAAGCATTTTTGTACCCAATTTGATCAGAAAATTTCTACCTTGTACCAACTCCGTATCATCCATCCACAATATGGAAGCTGTAAACATTGTGCTAACCTTCAACCGTGTCCCCCGTACAAATACACATCCTCTGGATACGTCGACTTCTCTGCTTAATTGAACCGTTACCGGATTTCCTTTCTTTGCAATCCGCGTTTTTCTGTCCGCCAGAAAAATCTCTTGTATTTCCGCTTTCTCACCGCTTGGTAATACAGTAATCTGTTCTCCTATCGAAATCTGTCCAGACGTAATCTGTCCTTGAAATCCTCGAAAAGTATGATTGGGCCTACATACCCTTTGAACAGGCATAACAAATCCCTCTTCCATCACACCTTCATCAATATCAATATTTTCCAGATATCCTAACAATGTCTGTCCCTGATACCACGGCATATATTTCGACTCCTGGGTAACATTGTCTCCTTCTGTAGCCGACACCGGGATTACAGTAATGTAAGAAAGTTCCAAATCTATAGCAAGCTTTTTTATTTCCTTTTCAATCTTTCTGAACTCTACTTCGCAATAGCGTATCAAATCCATTTTATTAACCGCAAAACAAAAATACCGTATTCCCATTAGAGCGCAGATTTTCACATGTCTCCTGGTCTGTACCAATATCCCTTGAGTCGCATCAACCAAAATAACCGCCAAATCAGCATAAGAAGCACCTACCGCCATATTTCTTGTGTACTCTTCATGCCCCGGCGTATCTGCCACAATAAAACTCCGACATTCAGTTGTAAAATATCGGTATGCTACGTCAATTGTAATTCCTTGCTCACGTTCTGCCATCAATCCGTCTAGAAGCAAAGAATAATCTAATTTTCCGTCCCTGTTTCCCACTTTACTATCTAACTCTAACGCACGTTCCTGATCTGCAAAAAGAAGCTTGGCGTCATACAGCATATGACCTATAAGAGTAGATTTTCCGTCGTCCACGCTTCCGCATGTTATAAATTTCAGCAATCCTTTCATCGTCTAGAAATACCCCTCTCTTTTGCGTCTTTCCATACTTCCCGCCGCCTCATGATCTATTACACGACTCGTACGCTCTGAAGTAACCGCCCCCAATGTCTCTTCAACAATTGCATCAAGAGTATCTGCCTTAGATTCCACACCGCCAGTTAACGGATAGCATCCCAGCGTTCGAAACCGCACACTTTTATATTCAATCTTCTCATTCGGGAATAGATGCAGACGTTCATCATCGACCATAATAATATTACCTTCTCGATACACAACCGGACGTACTTTTGCAAAATAAAGTGGAACAATCTCTATTTTTTCCTTGGCAATATACTGCCAGATATCCTTCTCTGTCCAATTGGACAGCGGAAAAACTCTTATGCTTTCTCCTCTATGTATTTGTGTATTATACAAATTCCACATCTCTGGTTTTTGATTTTTGGGATCCCATGCCTGCGCTTCATTGCGGAAAGAAAAAATCCGTTCTTTTGCTCTTGATTTTTCTTCATCACGCCTTCCTCCTCCGAATGCCGCTGTAAAACCATATTTCTCAAGAGCCTGTTTTAATGCCTGTGTCTTCATAATATCCGTGTAAGCCGAACCAAAATCAAATGGATTAATTCCTTGCCTTACTCCTTCCTCATTCGTATATACCAACATTTCGATTTCTTTCTCCCTTGCTATACGATCGCGAAACTCGATCATCTCATGAAATTTCCATGTTGTATCTATATGCAGAAAAGGAAAAGGGGGTTTTTCCGGATAAAATGCTTTTATCGCAAGATGCAGCATTACAGAGCTGTCTTTACCTATAGAATATAGCATAACGGGTTTTTCACACTCTGCTGCAACTTCTCGCATAATATAGATTGCTTCTGCTTCTAACATATCCAGATGTTTACTCATCGACAACTCTTATTCCCTCCCTGAACTGATTTTCATATATAGCAGTACCTATTCTTCTGTGGTTAATTTATAATATTTTCTATCCGATTTACAATATAAAAACCTTTATCGTTTCGACAGTTCCTACGGTTATATTTCATCTCACTTCCATCCATTTGCCTGAATACAGCGCCGGCTTCTTCCACAATACACTGCATCGCAGCAGTATCCCATTCCATTGTAGGATTATAACGGTAATATAGTTCCGCATCACCCCTGGCAATCAAGCAGCCCTTTAATGAACTTCCAATACTAATCTTCTCTTTAAAACAATGCTTTTTTAACAGACTTTCCATTTCCAAACAATTATGCGAATTACTCATGACTATCCTCAGCTCGTCGCTACTCGTTATATCCGACGCGTGAATCCTCTGAGTTTTCGCATTTGATTTCTGCAAATACGCTCCTTTTCCTTTTCTCGCATAATATAATTCATCTACATACGGTGCGTAAATAACACCTAATATTACATCATGTTTATATGAAAGACCTATATTTACTGTAAATTGTCCGTTACGCTTAATAAACTCTTTCGTTCCATCAAGGGGATCAATGATAAAGCAATAATCATTATAAAGACGCGAAGAATCATCTGCCTCTTCTTCACACAAAATAGCATATTTTTTATATTTTCTTTTCAGAGCATCAACAATTATCTTATTAGATAATCGATCTGCCTCAGTTAACGGCGAATTATCCTGCTTATAATTTACCTGTATCTCTCCGACCTGATTATATACATCCATAATCGCTTTTCCAGCTTGAACTGCTATATCCTTACAATCCTCCATGATTTCTTCTATTAAATAATGCATAAAATCCTCCTAAAGACTCCTGTTTTCAGCCAGCTATTCAAGTCTTTCATAAATATGTTATTTTCATACTTTCTCAAACATATCTGCATAAAAAAGCCAATTACTTATATGATCAAATTTTCCTATTTTCATATCCAATAACTTATTTGCAACCTGAAACGCAGAACTTACATTTTCAATCATAATTAAAACAAAAATATCTTCTTTTCCTTTTAGTATATTGGGCGATTGACATATGAATCCACATTCCAGTTCTTTTCCCCACTTTTTTTCATCGCTGTCAACAACAAGGCTTATAGAACACATTTCCTTAATCATAGCGACATATTGATTAAAACATCTTCCTGTTCCCCATAAAACAAGCTCATTAGATTCAACACCTGTAAATCTATCAGGTACAGAAAGTTCCGCACATACTTTTACTGCTTTATGTAATCCTTTTTTCCTGATTATACTGTCAAACAAATCCCATTTTTCATATCTATCATGGGCAGTAAAATACCTTGGATTACAGAAAAGAGCATATTGCGCATCCGTTTTTCTTAAATAGAATTGCTCTCGATCCAAATAATTTAATAAAATATTACCTTTATCAGATTGTATCAAAATCAGCGAAACACCATTTTGATTATATTCCTTCATGCCAGCTCTGCATCCCCAAAAATCCGCTGCTATTATATCCCCCTGATGATTTTCTCCTTTAAACTGACACTCATAACATGCTTTTTTCTTATAATTTAAAGACGCAAATCCATACTCTGAACTACTAAGCAACTGCTTATATTCTTTTCCATTTTCAAATCTTGCATAAATATACGCCGGAACCCATCCCTCTTCTTTATACCGAATATTAAAATCAATCACTTTTGTCCTATACTTTTTTTCAATATCCAACACAAATTCTCTTTGAACAATCTCATCTGTAACGCCGTCGCACATCAATTCTATCGTGAACAGTTTACGCGCATCTACCGCTTCCTTCCTTACAAGTTTTTCAAGATATGCGATATCACACCCTAATCCTGTAAATAATACAATTCTTTCTTTTTTTATTTCTGATATCACGTCTTTGTATACCAATATCTTATCCCCATCTTTCATAACATACTTGTTTACATAAACATACTTACTTCCTTTGAATTTCCACAATTCATTTTTTTTCTCGGCATATCCATATAATACAGAATGAAAGTCTTCTGAATAGACGGCTCCGTACACAATTCCTCCTCTATCTATTATTGCTTCAGCTATTGCGCTTGCGACGCCTCCTGAAGAAGAACTTTTTAATTTTTTTTCGTCAAGATAATATCCTGCATATGCATTCATCAACAAAATCTCTCTTTTCATTGTAATTTATATATTTATGTTTTCCCATTTATCCCAAAATTCTTTCTTCTCTTCATTTGTATAAAAGAAGTCAACTTTTGCATTATCATGATATTGTTGTTCTAACCATTCAACAGGAATTTTGATTTGTTTTTTCAATTCTTTGTAAATATATCTATAACACTTTTCTTCTCCCAAACCAGCATGTACAAGTTTAAAATCCGGCTTACCTACGAATTCTCCTATTATATCCTCATTGGCATCTATTCTTTCCATTTTCAGCACAAGAATTTCTATATTATCTTCTCTAATCCATGTATAACCGCGCTCTCTATCAAACGGATATTGAAAAATATCAATTCCGGTTACTGTCTTCAATTCTTTGTCAAACCAGACAAATTCATAATCCATTGTCAATGCAACATCAATCCAGTTTAGGGCTGCTCTTTCAATATAAGAATCATTGCATCTATCTGAGAATTCACCATTAAACCCATGTACAAATTGAGACAGCGCCCTACCAATCGGTTCCCTTACCATAGTAATAATCTTTACTTTTCTTTTTCTGTCTCTAATACTATTTCTAAAATAAGACATTTCATTATTTTGTACCTTTGGATTTTCATTTATCCATCTATTATATGCAATAAAATGAATCTGTACCGATTCTACTTTATTTTTTACTAATGAGGAATATATTGTGGACGAACCCACTTTTGCTGGCTGATAAATTAAAATAGCATTGGGAGATTTGCTTATATCCATTACATATCTCATATGATTATACAGTTCATAACTTTTGAGATATATTTCTTTTCTTTGAATAAAATCATTTCTATAACTTTCTGGTATCCTTATATTTTCAATATTTAACTCTATGCCCAGACTAATTCCATACCATGTGCATACATATGCTTTTACTTTTTTTATCTGCAAACTATCTATAATGTCCTGACAATACTCACGGCTCCCTACAATGACCAGATAATCTTCCTTATCTGTCTTTTCTTTCAATTCATCCAGGGTAATAATCGGATGATTCATATTTTCTTTATTTTTTTCTCCAATTCTATCGCAAAAACAAGTAAAATTCACTGAAAGCTCTTTTAACAATTCTGCCATCTTTTCTCCAAAAGCTCCGGCCCCATAAATGATAATAGGTCTTTCAAACAGTATATTTATATTATGAATAAACTCATAGTCTTTCACGTACATTCTTTTTTAATTTCTTCCTTTCCGCCGAATTTAGTCCGAAACCATTTCCCATATTATATTTCCTCTGCTCTCCGTGTTTTGGACTAGACTAAAAACATTGAATTTATTTCCTTCATTCACTGTAATAAATTCTTCCAGGCTCAACAGATCACATTCCTTTGCCATATATTTCTTTATCAAAGCAAAAAAATCTGCTCCATTCTTGAGATCCCTCATGAAATTTTCTCTATTTTTACTACAAAATGTTGCATCACTGAAACGCATGGCCTTTTTCATACACCAGTCTATCGCTACTTTTTCAAGGAAAATTTTTTTCTTGATTTTATTAAAAAGAACCGTTCCTTTTTTATTAGATACAACTATCATAGTTAATCCTTTATTCTGATTTTGTTCATATAATTTCCCATCATACTCGGCAAAATTTCCCAAGCTTATATCTGCAATTCTAGGAATTGCCGCGTATTTACATTTGTAACAGGATGGACGTAAATAAAGTTTTTCTAAAAATCCAATATGCATGGAGTTACAAAAAGCATTTGTTATTACTTCCTTTTCATTTTCAAATTTAACAGATATTTTATTCGGCCTCCATCCATCTCTTTTATCCTTCCAGCAAATGGAGATAGCTTTACTGTTATATTTTTCTTCCAAAGCATCTAAATATTTTAAAAAAACACTCTTTGACGGCACCCCATGACAAAACACATCAATCGTATACAAATTGGGATAATCCTTCCCTAAAAAGCTATATAAACCTTCTATCTGACATGGTGTTCCAGAAAATAATACAGTCTTTCCTTCTTCAAGATCCTTTTGTGCCAAAGAAAAGTTATCACCTGTATCCGACTGCAGATATTTAGTCTTACGAAATTTTTTTGCTTCTTCCAGATTTGAGGCGCGATGATGTCTTACTTGAAACCCGTTATCTAATGATACGCCATAGACAATACCCCGCATATCACCTATAACTTCACAAAATAATTCAAAGATCCCTCCCGCAGAACTTTCTAGATTCTTTATTTCATCTTTATTATAAGCCGCATAACAATACAAATTACAGTCATTCACATTTGAGATAGCATGAATCATCGGACATTTCTCTAAACACAGTCCGCAATTATTACATAAAGAATGATCTATTTGAGGATACACAAATCCTTCATCATCAAGATTCATAGAAATACACTTTTGTTCACAAATATTTATACACGCGCCGCACCCGCAACAGTTTTCTTTCTTTACAATATTTATACAATTTCTTATTTTGTTTATTTCTGACATTACATCTCCATTATAATTGTCTGGTTTGTATAAATATGCGGGTTCTTTACAAACCCGCATATTATCCTCAAAATCTTATCTTTATTGTATCGCTATTGTCTCAACATTATTATCAGAGAAAGTAAATTTTAAGCTTCCGTTCTTCCAGTTGGAAACCATACTTGCTGTAAAGGTATATGTGTCGCCCGACTTTGTATAATGACTGCCTGCTGACATCGCAACTGGTGTCGTTGCACCTGATTTAAATAATTCAATTTTTGAAACGGTTACGCCGCTCGGAAGAGTAACTGTAACACTATTACTTGCTGATGAAATTTCCGACGTTGACAAATAAGAATCACTATGCTCCGCATAGCTCCAGGTAACCTTAATTGACGGGAATTCCATGTCATCTCCCCATGTTGCGTTCTTATTCAAAGCTCCTGTCATCTTAAAAGAACAATCATTCCAATCCGCCAAATCAGTGGTCTTTTTAGTATACGCATATCCTGAACCCTCTGTATACCCTGGCTCATAATTCTCTGGTACGCCCGCAATCGTCGTTTTGATCGTGGCTGCGCCTGTGCTGGTAAGCGTTGCTACTGTAGGATCTGTTGCCGCACCGTCTGTAATTGCCAGATATAATTTGTTTTCTTTATCTGTATCTTCAAAATCTGCGCTATCTGCATACTTGATACTGCTGTCTCCCGCTGCCATCTGCTCCAATTTTACCGTCACATCAATATCCTGTGCATTTTCATTTGTCAATTCCTGCGCCTTGCTGTTTTCTGTATAGGTCTTTGATCCGTCGTCCGCCGTACTCGTCAAGAAGAATACTCCGGTGTCGCCAGTAAACGTAGAATCCGCATATTTTTCGCCGCTTGTCGCCGCAATCAATCCGTTCGGATCTGCAATATAATCATAAGTTCCTGCCGGAATCGTTGGAAGTGTTACAGTAAGCGTAGGATATTTCATCTCTCCGCCTTCATAAGAACCTTCTCCTTCAGAAACACCCGGTGTCACATCTCCCGCAAATACTGTCATTGCGCTTCCGATTGTCATAGTTGCTGCTACTGCAATTGCCGTATACTTCTTAAAATTTTTCATTGCGTTAATTCCTCCTATTTTAAATATATTTGATTTCCTACCGTTAGCCCTCAACTATAATTTCCAGGGCAACCCGCAAAGTGCTGAGTGTATTTTGATCCTCATCAATCAAATGATAGATTACAACACAGTTATATGTACCGGCATCCAGAGTATCGTCTAATATGATTTCTTCCAGTCTTCCTCCCCGGGGAATTACAGGAGATTTATATAATACTTTCTCCTCATCTTCTTCCAGTACAATGTCAAAATAGACATCATTCGTATTTTTCGCTACATTTTCCACAACCGCATCATAGGAAACTTCCTTTCCTGTTTTAAAATGCCATGTAGGATTCATTGTAACCGTATAATACCCTGACTCCTGTGCTTCATCTAACTCTTCCAACACACTCTCCACATTCTCAGGAGTAATGACAACATTGCGCCTCTCATCCTCAAGCTCCGTATTTCGTGACAGTAGAAGATAGACAATAATCCCGGCTAA
This sequence comes from uncultured Dorea sp., assembly GCA_910585725.1. Taxonomy (GTDB): domain Bacteria; phylum Bacillota; class Clostridia; order Lachnospirales; family Lachnospiraceae; genus Sporofaciens. Next base: position 27,298 of record CAJUFA010000019.1, read on the forward strand.
CGCTACAATTACAACCATAGCTATACCAAACACCAGACCTCCTTTTCTCTTTTTTTTCTGCTCCTGATCACTCATTAAATATCTCCTCCTGAAAATTTTCTAATATTCATTCTTACAAAACATGTACGAATAAATATACCTTAATATTGCAAATTCCAGTTCTGCGTAAAGCTTATTACAAGACTCCAAATACAAACTTTATCGAACTGAAATATTACAATTGTCCATAATATCAAACATGTTATTGCATTTGATATCGCTTCCATCACCTTTTCTAATTAAAATATAATACATATACTTTATTAAAATTTAACCCTCATACATTCAATTCACGCTGCCCTTACACACTCCATTTCCTAACTCTTTCATAAAAATTTAAATAAGGCATATTGGTCATCCTTCTACAAGGATGATGCGGACACTCCCGCTTCGCTCCCCGCTACGTCATGTTTTGCCGCCAATCATAGATTCATGACAAACCATGTTCACCGGGTCCTGGCATACCCAATACGCAGTCCCTCGAATAACCTTCGATTCCCCGCCTTCTAATGCCGTAAAATCTTTTTATATAGCAGACGCTCACGCCCGCCTTATCATGAACGCACCTCTTAGTCCTTAAAAGTCCTTCGGAAATTTCCATGATTCCCTTGTGACTCCTTACGGTGAAACCCCGGCTCACCACCGGAATTTATCTAAATGGCTGTTCTTATGACCATATCACTAATAGATAACTCCGTCCCCCTGCCCTCGTTTCTTTACATTGCGTGCGGCATTGGTCTTCTCTTCTTCCTGATAGCCGCACACAGGGCAGATAAACATCCCGTCTGTCTTCTTTCCCATCGCTCCGCATTTGCTGCACTCATTACTGATATTTTTCCCCAGCACTTCTACGATCTCGACAGATTGTTCCTTACATTTCTGCTCTAACCGTTTCCTGATATATCCTCTCTGCCACTGGGCAAGGGAATGATTGATCATCTTATTCGCCCCTCCTGCCTGCGGTTTGGGAAGTTTCACAATATAGACCGTTCGGGGTTTCTCTTCCTTAAAAAAATGATTCAGTTCCTGGTTGATATAACTATGAAGCTGCTCCTCCAGCCGCTGCTTTTTCGCATGATACTTCTTACGACCCGGATTACTGCTTCGATTCCGGTTATAGCTGCCTGTCTGTTTTCGTATCCATTCCGAATACTCCAACTGATACCTGCCCAATTCTTCTCCATAGCGATGCCCCTCGTTCGTCGTCAGCATCGTATAGAAACCGACTGCAGCGCCCACCTGATTCTGATAATCCCTATGGCTCCGCACGGTGACATTGACAGGAACCTTGATCTCGATACGGTTTTCCTGCGGATACAGTTTAATCCGAAGCTGACACTTATACTGATTATTATCCGTCAGCGGTACATAAACTCGCTTCCGCTTCTCCTTAATGGAAATGTAAATCCCATGATCCGCATAACGGTACGCCCGTTCTGCTATAGAGAATACGTCCGCCGTATCCGTGTGCAGTTTCACATGGTATTTCCGTACCTGCCGGCACAAGTAACTGTGCATCCGATCTGTATCTACCTGACCGGCCAGTTCCTGATACTGCCGGCTTAGTTTTGCCGCCAGTTCAACCGGCTTATGATTCAGCACAGCTTCAAACGCATTGTTGATCTTTAATAAAAATCGAAGGTAGTGTTTTTCCTCTTCCGTAAATCCCTTGTTCTTATTAACCAGCCTCACAATCTTTGACTTCGTACGCGTCCACTGACTCTTGATATCCCCCAGTGCGTCAAAGACCGCCAGATAGAAATAAACCGCCGGCATTCCAAGCGTCTCCCTGTATCCGCTTGCCGTCATCTCGTTCTGCACGGTATAACCCGGATAGATCTTCGAAAGGCTTCCTACCCCGCCAAACCTGACATACACATAATTCTTGACCTTCCTGAAGTCTTCCGCAATATCCAGAAGCTTCTGCATATCTTCCTCGGATACTGTCTCTTTATTGTACTGATGGACGGTCTTGCATATCTTATCTGGCGGCATCTTCTATCCTCTTATATGAATGACATAAAAGCCTGAAAAACGACGATTTCCCGGCTTTTGAACCCATTCCGAAAAAGTGTAGGTTTTCGGAATGGGCCTGACTGGAAAATTTTTCGTCAAATATCACAAAAAATTGGGGTTAAGTTTATTGACTTTTTGCCGATAGTATTATAGAATGACTAAGATCTCAGTAAGAATTTTCATTCCGAAAACCTACACTTTTTTGGAATAAAATTGTATATATAGGTTATTTAACTTCGCTTATTATCTGTTAATTTTGAGATTTTTTCTTGAATTTTTCTTGTTTTCCCAACATTTTACAAAATATACGTTTCTATTTTTCTTTTTTATGTTATTTTTTACACCGGCATCAGACTCCTTTCATATTCATGCCAATAAACAGCCCTGAAAGGACCGATTGATGCCAAAGGATATCTCGTTGTATTCCCTACCAAATAATGATAAAATACAAGCAATATAAACATGCTCGTTAGGAGGTAATGTTATGGCAAGAACCGTAGGAATCGGCTATCAGGATTTTGGCGATTTAATTACGAATGATAACTTCTATATAGATAAGACACATTTTATCAAAGAGTGGTGGGAAAATAAGGACATCGTCACTTTGATTGCCCGGCCCAGACGTTTCGGTAAGACTCTGAATATGAGCATGCTGGAATATTTCTTCTCGATCAAATATGCTGGAAGAAGCGACCTGTTCCAACATCTTTCTATCTGGGCAGAGGAAGAATACCAAAAACTACAGGGAATATATCCTGTGATTTTCTTAAGTTTTGCCGATGTAAAGGGAACTTGTTTTACTAATACAAGACTGCAAATCTGTCAGATTATCACAGAACTATATAATAAAAACAATTTTTTATTAGAAGGCAGCCTGTTAAATGACAACGAAAAAGAATATTTTCAGAAAATAGCTGTTGATATGGAAGATTATCTGGTATCCGGTTCTTTAAAAACATTATCCAACTATCTGATGCGCTATTATGGCAAGAAAGTAATCATTCTTTTGGACGAGTATGATACTCCTATGCAGGAGGCTTATATCAACGGTTTTTGGGATGAACTGGTATCTTTCATAAGAAATCTGTTCAACGCCACATTTAAGACGAACCCTTACATGGCAAGAGCTATTATGACCGGCATCACAAGGATCAGTAAGGAATCCATTTTCTCTGATCTTAATAATCTGGAGGTCGTCACAACTACATCTGATCTGTATGCTGATTGTTTTGGATTTACCCAGCAAGAAGTTTGGTGCGCTTTAGATGAATACGGTCTGGAAGGCAGGAAAGATAAAGTAAGAGACTGGTACGATGGATTTACCTTCGGACAGAAGAGCGACATTTATAATCCCTGGTCGATTATAAATTATCTAAAATCCGGGAAATTCTCCGCATACTGGGCGAATACCAGCAGCAACAGTCTCGTCGGGAAACTGATACGCGAAGGAAACCCAGACATTAAGATCGTCATGGAAGACCTGCTGTCCGGCAAAACTCTTCACACACAGATTGATGAACAACTTATATTCAATCAATTAGATTATGATAAAAATGCTGTTTGGAGTCTCCTACTTTCCTGCGGATATATGAGACTTATTCGTTACCACATAGATGAAGAGAATGGAACAGAGGATTATGAGCTTGCACTGACGAATAAAGAAGTACGAATTATGTTTCAGAAAATGATTAACGGCTGGTTTGCAAGATTTACTCCGGCATACAATGATTTCATCAAAGCTCTCCTGTCAGACGACAGGAAAGCGATGAATGCATATATGAACCGGATTGCCTTTGCTACCTTCAGCTATTTTGATACAGGAAAACAACCTTCCGCCACAACAGAACCGGAACGCTTTTACCATGGATTCGTTCTAGGGTTAATGGTAGACCTTGCCGGCCGCTATTCTATCACTTCAAACAGAGAAAGTGGTTTCGGACGGTATGATGTGATGCTGGAACCGTTACACGACACGGACAACGCCATCATCCTGGAATTCAAAGTCCACGATCCCGGTGATGAAGCCACTCTCGCTGATACAGTGCAGGCGGCATTAGAACAAATCGAGTATAAAAAATACTCTGCGGCATTGGAAGACAAAGGTATCGCGCCGAATCGAATTCGAAAGTATGGCTTTGCATTTGAGGGAAAAACCGTTTTGATCGGATAAATAGAAATACGAAAGAGGGCTGACGGTATTAACCGACAGCCCCATTCATCTCTACTCCAGATCTATTTCTATCTTACGAATCGCAATCTCTTCCAGATAATCCTCAAGGTGATCCTGCTCCGCCTCATCATATACCTTTTCCTGCACTTCCATATGTGCCTCTTCTGTCGGCGACGCCCAATAATATATCGTAATCTTGGACAGATTATACTTTGTTGTCGAAAAACTTCCTACTTTATCCTCGATACGTCTGCCGTCCGCATCCAGAATTGTACTTTGAACAGAATCATACCTCTCGTATCCTGCTTCCACTTTATTTTCATCATAACCATATTCTATGACTGTTTCATAAGGAGTCTTTGTCACTTTCTTGATGACTTCGCCATTCGGCGCGCTTTTATTAACCTCATACACATCCTGCTTACTCTGGATCACGGATACATCTGTCTCAAATTCCCATGTCCCTTCTTTAGAAAAATGCTGCTCCTTTGCCTCACATAGATTAGTCACTTTGCTTACTCTCAATTTCCAGTGAAACGTGTCAGGTACTTCGAAGCCTGCGATGGGATACACGTCAAAGCTTATGCGCATCGCCCCTATATAAGTATGCTCATCTACATATTCACCTTTCAGATCAAGAGCCGTCCACTCAAACTCTTTCCCCGGCCACTCCATCTCCTCATACGATGCCGGCGGCGTCATAAAGTCTAATTCCTGTTCTACCTCAAGATACATATGGTACCCGATATCGTCTCCGTTAAGCATATTGGAATCTTTTACTCCTTCCGGAAACGGCTCCTCTGATTCTATCATCGCAGAAACATACATTGCTCTTGAATCACTGTAGATCTCTGACAATGTCATTGTAATTCCCTGATTCTCGCTTACATTCCCTTCCTGAACCAGTTCTGCAACTTCATCGTAATTCCCGGGATACAGTTGTTCATTCTGTACCCTTTCAAAGATATGTCCGATTAACGGAAGTTTTGCCGCAAGCGCCGGATTCGAGACAAATACTCCCGCCGCAGACAATACGACTGCGGCCGCTACTGTCCCTTTCACCAGATAATTCCACTGCTTTCTCTTCTTATACTGTCTTTTTATATCATACATATTCTGCCTGACCACCTGATCTAATTTTTCTGTTGGAACGCTGATATCGTCAAAATTAATTTGCATATATATAATCCTCCTTCAATATTTGCCTCAATTCTTCTCTTGCCCTGCTGAGATACGCCTTTACAGAACCTTCCGGGGCATTCATGACAAAGGCTATTTCCTTTATTGTAAACTCGCTGAAATACTTCAGATAGATTACGGTACGATATTTTTCAGACAATTGCTCGATTGCCGAATTGAGATCGCATTTTTCCTCCAGGGATACTCCCGTGTAACGCTCCGGCGCCTTCACATGATCTAAGTCGCCGTAAAAAACGATCTTCTTTTGTTCGCTTTGCGCCGCACGAATTAAAATTCTGGTAATCCATGTTTTAAAATACTCCGGTTCTTTCAAAGCGCGTATACTCTGGTATGCGCTCAGAATCGTAGAGCCGACCACATCCAGAGCGGTCTCTTCATTTCGCACATACAAGTATGCCATCTTATACAAGTACTCCTGATGCTCTGTAATTAATCTTCCATAAGCATCCGGATCTCCTTTTACGGCTTTTTTTACCAGCCGTATCTGCTCCGCTGCATTCATGATAACTCTCCTCTTTCTAACACTGGCCATATTATATAAAAATATCTAAAAGACGTCTTTCTTTGTACACTTATTAGTAGGTAAAATTCTTTAAAAGGTTACAAAAAAGGTTACAAAAAAACACCTTTTGCACAGAATATGTTTCCATGCAAAAGGTATCTATTTCATCATTCGTTTTTTGCAATATTAACTGGATCGTCTGATTTGCGGCATTTCACTTCCTCCCTGAGTCTCACCTGCGAGGCATATTCGCCTCCCCGATGTATGCTGTTTCTTGCGGTCTTCATCTCTACGCTGTTGAATCCGTTTTGCATATTCCGGTTCGGGAAGATGAAGTTCTTCGCGCCGGATGTAACCGTTACTCTAAGCCTATGCCCTTTCTTAAAAGTATGAGATAATTTCGTGGTACGTATCTTTACGGGATATACCTTTCCCGGCTCCATGTATTCCGGCCGTGAAAACTGATTCCTGTAACGAACGCTGATTACACCGTCGGCCAGCTTCATTGACCGTCCGGACTCATCCACATCCGTAACCCGCACCATCAGATCCGTATCCTCACAATCCGAAGAAATATAGATTTCTGCAAGGGCGTCTCCGGTTATCGTCATATCTTCTTCAAGACGCTCTGTAGAATAACACAAGATATCGTCTCTCTTTTCCTCTTCTGTATAATCCCCCGGCACTTCCAGTTCATTTTCCGACATATCAATGATATTAACCGATGGATTTCCCGGATCGTACAGGTAAGTATCCGTCCCTTTTGAACGAGGCCGCTCAAGGGATAAACGTCCCTGATTAACCAAAGCAGCGTCCTCCCTGTCTCCGTCAAGATACATCACAACTTCTTTCGTCTCCGGAACAGGCCAGTTTTCTGCCGACTTCCACTCATTGCTCCCCATGGTATAATATTCTACTTTCGGGGTTTTCTCTATCCCGTTATCCACGCCTTTCATATAATGTTCAAGCCACGCGAAGTTAAGCAGATCCAGATCATAACGAAGCGCGTTATCCCCGAGAGCAAAGCCATGAATATCATAATCTGCATTGCCGCTGTGCATCCATGGACCGAGGACAACCTTCTTCTCGTCATAATCCTGATACAGATCCAGCGCTTCTGTCGTACCCATGCCATTATCATCGAACCATCCCGACATGATCAACGCCGGAACACGTCTCTTTCCAAAGCGTTCCTTCCAGTTTCCGCGTCTCCACATCTCGTCATAATCCATATGGGAGATCCATTTACGAAGAAACGGGACGTCATATCCCAACGCTTTTTCCGCAAGTTCTTCCAGCGGGCGTATCTCCAACACCTCGTCCCAGTCATCCCTTACCATCTTCTCCGGCGCCATCCGCTGACCGGACACCGCAAAAGCCCATGCCAGCATACCGGCGTTGAAACATCCTCCCCGTCTTGGCATATCCACAAAGGAACTTCCCGCACAGACGCTGCTCAGCATAGCTTTCAGATGGGGATTACCACTGGCCGCGGCCGCCCACTGGACGTAACCCAGATAAGACCCCCCGGTCATCGACACATTCCCGTCGCTCCACGGCTCGCCTGCTATCCAGTTGAGCGTATCATCCCCGTCCTCTACTTCATAATACATCGGAAGCCATTCTCCTTCGCTGTCCTCCCGTCCGCGGACATCCTGGATCACCAGGGCGTATCCCCTCTGGACAAAACGATAGTACGACTCTTTTCCTCCGGATTTTCCATAAGGCGTACGGACAAGGACCGTCGGAACCCGCCCTTCTTTCCGGGGAAGATACACGTCTGCCGCCAATCGTACGCCGTCCCGCATAGGCACCATGTACGTCTTCGGCTCCGACATTCTATATGGTTCATCCGGATACATCTCATTCCATCTTGACAGGATCGTCCGATCCTCATATCCTTCGCGGACTAGAAGAGCGCAAAAATCCCGTCCCGGCGTCACAAACGCAATAATACGGCCGTCTTCTATTAATAAATTCTCAGGATATTTCACTTCCCGCTCTACATATTCGTTCCCGTTTTTCTTCTCATAACGCGTTCCTGCCGCTGTGTCGAAGCGCTCCTTTTCTTCTGCCAGAGCCGTCTCGTATTCCTCCACATGGCAAAGCGCTTTAAGGACATCCATCTTCCCTAACCGCTGATACCAGGTCTCTTCCCTTGTAAGCTCCCTTCTCTCACCAAACTCCCCTTCTTCCACAAGAAGGGACCTATGAAAAATACGTCCTTCTTCCTTTTCAAATATCCCATATCGGATACCTGACACGTAAAATCCCCATCTGTCCATCTTTTTTCTCCTCTATTTATTATCTTCCGTTATTAATCTCTGCAAATACATTTCCTGCTTCTCGTGTAGTTTATTTAAATTACAATCACAGATACCCTAACCCTGACAATACGAATACCCACAGAAATATCGTGAGAATACATCCCACAGATGTGACCGCGACGATCTCCCCCGCCAGTTTTCCGTCTCCGCCCATAGCCTGAGCCATCGGCGTCGACGCCACGGCGGTCGGAGATGCAAACACAGCAAGAACCGCCGTCAGATTATTTCCGCGGAAGCCCAGGAGTATCCCTGTGACCACTGTGACAAACGGAACGAATACCAGCCTTGCCAATGCCGCCGCCAACAGACAATATCTGTGTTCGGAGATACTTCTTACAGACAGCATACCTCCCAGCACGACTAACGCCATCGGCGTCGCCGCTTCCCCCAATGTTTCCAGCGGACCGATCAACAACTCTGGAAATCTGATATGAAAAAGCCCGACCAGAAGTCCCAAAAGTCCCGCGTCGACCAACGGATTCTTGAATATCTCAATCAATAATCTGCCCGGCGTCGCCTTCTCACCCCGGGCTTTCTCGAACATAATGACCGCAAGTATATTGAACGTAGGCACGACGATTGCCGTCAGTGCGGCGATAGACGCCGCCCCATCCCCGTCGCACAGAGACGTTGCAATCGTGACGCCGAACAGCACGAAGTTACTCCTGTACATCCCCTGTACCATAGTCGCGGCAGTCGGGGGAGCCATCTTCGTCTTTCCGCATATTGCATAAAGCAGGGCAAAAACCGCAATGACACTGATCCAGACATACGCGTACAGCCCCGGCTTAACCGCACGCTCTAAGTCTGCCCTGTAGACGCTGAAAAACAGCGCCAGCGGTATCATGATCCGGAATATCATGCGGTTCACCGCCTTGAACGTCTCTTCCTCAAAGATCCTCAGATATCTGATCAGCGTTCCTACTGACATATATATGAGAAGCGGCAGTACCACCGATACTGCCAGCATAAAATACTCCATTACCTCTCCTTTACTTCTTTTTTACTTCTTCTTTACTTCTGTTCTGCCGGGATCAGTCTATCTTCAAGATCATCTCCAGGACTCTGCGCACGCAGACCTCTATCTCTTCCCGCGTGATCAGACCTTTTTCCAGCGCTTTCAGCACACGTTCCGGATACCCTGTTCCCATCTTGATATCATTGCCTGCTTTGATCTCTTTATAGTGCTCTCCCTTCGTCCACCAGTCTGTGGTGATCACACCCTGATACCCCCACTCGCCCCGAAGAATGCCGTCCATCAGATCCTTATTCTCGGAGGCGCGGTAACCATTGACCAGATTGTAAGACGTCATCAGCGCCCACGGCTGCGAACTCTTTACGCAGATCTCGAAGCCCTTCAGGTAGATCTCCCGAAGCGCACGCTCCGAGACTCTGGAATCACTGTTCTTCCGGTTCGTCTCCTTATTATTGCAGGCAAAATGCTTCACCGTGGCTCCGATATGCCGGGACTGAATCCCGTCAACCATAGCCGACGCGATAGTTCCCGTAAGCACCGGATCTTCCGAATAATACTCAAAGTTCCTGCCGCACAGCGGGCTTCTGTGGATATTCATCGCCGGCGTCAGCCACACCGCTATATTATTCTCCTTCACTTCTCCTGCCGCCGCATGTCCCACTTCCTTTACAAGCTCCGGATTCCAGGTGGCCGCAAGCATCGTTGCACATGGCCATGCCGTCGTACAGACGCCGCATTCCGGCGTGATACGAAGCCCTGCGGGACCGTCCGCCGTCATGATATTCGGGACGCCGTACTCCGGAAGATTGCCGAAGCCAAAGGTATTGGCCACGCCGGTATTCGGCTGACCGCCGAGTAATTCCGCCATATCGCCGTCGGAAAGCTGCGCCATGAATTCCTCAAGATCAGCCTTTCCTTTTGCCACATCCGCCAACAGAATCCTGCGTTCTTTTGCCGCATCCTGTGTAAAAAGCAGATGTCGGGGAACCTCCCGCACCGCCGGCACAACACATTCTGTCTCATCCTCACTCCAGCCAAGTCCGTTTTCCATAAAATCATTGGGCTGTGTCAGCGGCAGCTTCTCCATAGAACCGTCGGAAATCATACGTTCCTTAAGCTGGGACGGCGCCGCGCGGTGCATAAGCTTCTGTGTCACTCTGTCTTTTGCAAGCTCGTATATATAATCAATCTTAACCGCATCCCTCACAGAATTTCCTACAAAGAAGGAATAGACTCCTTTCTCCAGGACGTACGCCGCTTCCTCCACCTTTCCCAGATCATCGTATGACGCCATGGCGTCTATGGAAAATGATATCGTCAATACCTGCGCCTGTCCGGGTTCCAGATTTTCAGTTTTCTGATACGCGATCAGCTCTCTGGACGGTTTCCCAAGAAGTCCCTGGGGCGCTCCATAATATACCTGCACCACTTCCTTCCCTCTATAGTTCCCGACATTCCTAACTCTCACGCCAACGGCTATCTCACCGTCCCTCTCGCCTGCCCATAGTACTTCGATCCGGAACGCGGTATAGGATAATCCGTAGCCAAAGGGATAATTTACCTGGCCTTTCGCCCTCTCCATCGTCTCAAAGTACCGGTAACCCACATAGATATCCTCCGTATAATCCACATAATCCGGCGATTCATGGAACCCTTCCGTGGACGGATAGTCTTCGATGCATGAGGCAAATGTGTCCGGCAATTTTCCTGACGGACTTTCTTCACCAAGCAGGATGTCCGCCATGGCAAGTCCTCCTTCCATGCCGCCCTGCCATGCCATCAGAACGGAAGATATCTTATCTTCCTTCACAAACCAGCTGGTATCTACCATGCCGCCGACATTCAAAACTACGGCGACGTCTGTGAAATCAGCGCATACTGCATCCACCATAGCCTGTTCCCGGTTTGTCAGACAATAATCGCTGTTTTCGAAGATACGTTTACTCCACTCTGCCTGTTCTACCTCGCTTGGAACCGCTCCTTCATATTCCACACTCTGCCTGTCCCACCCCTCGCCGGAGAAGCGGCTGATCACAATAACCGCCATATCCGCGTTTTTCTTTGCCTCTTGCAAAAGCTGTACCGGAATCTCTGGTTCCACCGTCATACCAGGTATAGCTCCGTCCTGATACTGACGCTTCACCTCCTCTTTATAGAACTGCGCCAGAGGCTCATATACATTGACCGGATCCTCCCGCATAGTCAGGCCGTCGTAGAGATTACGCACATGGGATACCGTCACGTCGCCGCTCCCGCCGCCGCCCTTTACATAGTCGAATACGCCCTTGCCAAACAGCGCAAGACGGACGCCCTTTTTTACCGGAAGCATGTGATTCTGGTTCTTCAAAAGGACGATTCCCTCTCTCCCCGCGCGACGCGCCAATGACAGGTGCGCCGGCGACGCGGTTACTTTCGTCTGATTTTCTCCCAAAGGAAGATTCGGCTGAAATCTTGATCTCGCCCATTTCTTCATCCCATTCATTCTTTCATTCATTGATTATCTTCTCCTTCTCTGCATCAGCTAATTTCTATTATATTCCCCTATGTCGGCGTTATCAACCGGCTGTTTTCTTTCCGACGTCGGATATAAATACACAAGCCGGAATATCCTGGGGAAGATTCAGCGTACGATAATCTCCAAGCGCAGACTCCAGGATTCTGATTCCCTGTGACAGCATATTTTCTGACAAAGTATTCCCGGCCGCCTCCTGCATCCGATAAACCAGCTTAAAATGCCTGTCCCACTCCCCTGTCTCATAACGAAAGACTTTCACTGCCCTGTGCATGCATTCATGCTTCACAAGTCTCTGAGATATGACGGCAAGAACATTGTTATAGATCACCGCATTCATAATCGTCCGGGGACAGTTTGCCTCCCATACCGTCTGGATATGAATGTCGTGTGCGGACAGATATTGCTCGAAGAGCTTCCGGGTGCCGCTCCCTTTTTCACGCATGGCGAATTTGCGTCCCTCCAGTTCAGAAGCATATACCGTATCCTTCTGATAGAACTCATGCGTCTTCCCGCACACAAGAACCAGAGAATCTTCTACGATCGGAACGCAGATCAATTCGGGAGATTCGATGATTCCTTCCACCACCGCCACATCCAGTTCCCGCCGGAGCAGCTTCTGCTCAATCTCCTCGGTATTGCTTACGAAAGAGTAGATGTCCATCTCAGGATGGCTTCTCTCCAGATCCGATATCACGCTCGACATCAGGCATGTCCCTACCGTCAGAGACGAACCGACACGCAGAGGCATCCGCTCCTGAAAACGCCGCATGGAAAGTTCAAGATTGTCAAAATTTCCCACCGTCATCAGCGCCAGATTCAAAAGCTGCTTCCCCTCCTGCGTAATAAATAGCTTCTTATGCGAACGCTCAAAAAGCTGCGCCTGATAATGGTCTTCCATATCGCGGATCGCCTGACTGACCGTCGGCTGCGTCAGATAGAGCCTGTTCGCCGCCACGCTCATAGAACCGGTCTCCGCCACTGCAATAAATATTTTTAAATGTCGAATCGTCATGATAATATCCTCGCACTTTCCACGCCCCTATTTTATGCAGTGCACATAATATATAGGTTTTTTCTATGTTAATAATTTGATTTTACGATTTTTCTTTGTGAATGGCAAGTATTATAATATATTTAGTAATATCTAATCAGTACATACTCATAGATAGAGAAAGGAGAGAATCACATTATGAAATATGTAATTCTTGGCGGCGTGGCTGCCGGTACAAAGGCGGCCGCAAAGCTAAAACGCTGCGACCGCGGCGCCGAGGTAAAAGTCTACACCAAAGGCGAGGACATTTCCTACGCAGGATGCGGGCTCCCCTATTATATCGGAGGCGATATCCCGACCCGGGACGCCCTGATCGTGAATACTCCGGCAAGATATTCCGGGCTGACCGGAGCCGAAACATTCACCGGCTGCGAAGCTACCGGTATCGACAGCAATACAAAAACCGTCGCTTTAAAGAAGACCTCCGGAGAGACATTTACGGAGACCTATGACAAACTCATCATCGCCACCGGCGCCGTTCCTTTTGTCCCGCCTGTGGACGGAACCCATCTTCCGGGCGTATTCTGTGTACGGACTCCGGACGACGCAGTGCACGCCCGCGCTTATGTGGAGGACAAGAAATGTCGTAAAGCCGTCGTCTGCGGCGCCGGATTCATCGGTCTCGAAGTTGCGGAAAATCTGATGGCGCTGGGACTCAATGTGACGGTGATCGACGCCGCTCCTCAGATCATGCCCAACGCCTACGACGAAGAAATGGCCGACTATGCAAAGAGACAGCTCAAAGCCGCCGGTATGCGCGTGCTGACTTCCACCAGCCTGAAAGGGATCGAGGGAGAAAACAAAGCCGAGAAAGTTGTCACCGATAACGGAACCTATGCCGCAGATATCGTGATCATGGCCATCGGCGTACGCCCCGCAACCGCATTCCTCAGTGATTCCGGACTTGAGATGTTCAAGGGAACCATCCTGGTGGATGAAAAGATGCAGACCAATCTGCCCGACGTCTATGCGGTGGGGGACTGTGCCATGGTTAAGAACGCATTGACCGGACAGAGACAGTGGTCGGCGATGGGCTCCACCGCCAACCTGGCCGCCCGCGCCATGGCCAAATCTTTACACGGAGCCGGCAACGGTTACGGCGGATGTCTGGGAACCGGCGTCGTCCGTCTGCTTCCTTCCCTGAACGGCGGACGCGCCGGTCTCACGGAAGCACAGGCAAAAGCCGCCGGTTACGAGACCACCTCCGCGGTCTGCGTGCTGGATGACAAGGCGCATTATTATCCGGGCGCTTCTTCCTTCGTCATTAAGCTGACTGCCGAGACTTCTTCGGGAAGATTACTGGGACTTCAGGTATTCGGAGCCGGAGCCGTTGATAAGATAACGGATATCGCCGTCGTCGGAGTATCGCAGAATATGAAGCTTCATGACTTTGATACCCTTGATTTCGCGTATGCGCCGCCCTTCTCTACGGCAATCCATCCTTTCGTGACCGCCTGTTATATTCTGGAAAATAAGATCGACGGTCACTTTGATTCTATGAGTCCGGCCGAGTATGCAAAGGGCGCCGCCAGGGATTACACTGTACTGGACGTACAGCCCGCTCCGGCCATCCCCAACGCACGCTGGATCGATCTCGCTTCCGTAAACGGACCCATCGAAGGACTGGAAAAAGACGCGAAGCTCCTGCTCGTATGCGCGAAAGGCAAACGCGGGTATTTCCTGCAGAACCGCCTGAAAGCCCTGGGTTATACCAATACAAAAGCTCTGGAAGGCGGCGCGTTCTTCAATGAAGTGAAAGTTCCCCGCAGCGGCAAGAAGCTTTCCGCCGCAGAGATCAAACGTGTCAAAGGACTGGGATGTCTGCAGGATAAGAGATATGACGACGTATTCAATGTCCGCGTGATTACCCGGAACGGTAAACTGACCGCCGCAGAACAGCTCAGGATTGCCGAAGCCGCGGAGAAATTCGGATCCGGCGAGGTTACGATGACTACTCGCCTTACGCTTGAGATCCAGGGCGTAAACTACGATAACCTGGAAGCCATCTTCGCTTTTCTTGAAGAAGCGGGACTTAAGACCGGCGGAACCGGTTCAAAGGTTCGTCCGGTAGTTTCCTGTAAAGGTACTACCTGCCAATATGGTCTTATCGACACCTTCGCCCTCTCCGAGAAACTGCATGATTTGTTCTACACCGGTTACCATGACGTATCCCTGCCGCACAAATTCAAGATCGCGGTAGGCGGCTGTCCGAATAACTGCGTAAAACCGGATCTCAACGACCTTGGCATCATCGGCCAGCGTGTACCGGAGATCGATCTGTCCAAATGTAAAGGCTGTAAGAACTGTCAGGTTCAGAATACCTGTCCTATCAAAGTCGCCTCCCTTATTGACGGCAAGATCCAGATCCCGACCGAGGCATGCAACCACTGCGGACGCTGCGTAGACAAGTGCCCGTTCGGCGCAGTAACAGAATCCGTAACCGGCTACAAAGTATATATCGGCGGACGCTGGGGCAAGAAAGTTGCCGAAGGACGCGCGCTGGATCGGATCTTTACATCTGAAGAAGAAGTCGTGGACGTTGTAGAACGCACGATTCTGTTCTTCCGCGACGAGGGCTTATCCGGAGAACGTCTCGCAGATACCGTCGCAAGGCTTGGATTCGATTATGTACAGGATAAACTGCTAAACAGCAAGATCGACAAGACAAAGATCCTGGAGAAAAACGTCGTAGGCGGGGCTACCTGCTAATACACTTCCCACCAAGGCGTCAATTCATAATTCATTCATTAACATAACATTGCGCAATTAACGGCGGATTCTATCAGCACATGATTCACCGTTAATTGCGCAATTTATACAGTCTGTTTAACACAGTTCAAAACAGAACCTATGATCCTTTTATACGCCTTCTCCATCAAATTCAGGTATAAAGCTCTCCGACGCCGCTGCGCCTTCCTGAATATATCCATTTGTCACACCTATCTCCAACGCATGGTCTACAACCTTCTCATATTCTCTCTTTGTTACCCTGCGTCCAAGCTGCTCCAGATCTTTCGCCTGCGGCATCGGAGTGTATTGGTTCATAACACTGATCATAATCCGATCTCCATACGTCTCCTGCAGATAACTGATAATCTCTTTTGAATCCTTCACATGCCCGGGAAGAACCAGATGGCGCACAATCACTCCCCGCTTCATTAATCCAGTCTTTTCATCCATCTCTATTCCGTCTGTCTGACGAACCATTTCCTCCAACGCCTGTTTTACATAGATCGTATAATCCGAAGCGCAGGATAATCTCTGCGCGAGCCCTTCATTCATATATTTAAAATCCGGCAGATAGATATCCACATATCCTTCCAGCATCCGTAATGTTTCTTTGCACTCATAGCCGCTCGTATTATATACAACAGGAATATGTAACCCTTCACTCTTCGCAAGATTCAACGCCTCTATAATCTGAGGAACATAATGCGTCGGCGTCACAAGATTCACATTATGCGCTCCCTGCTCCTCAAGCTCAAGGAATATCTCCGCCAATCTTTCGATGGTAATTACTTTCCCTGCCTTAGCTCCGGCAATATTATAATTCTGGCAGAAGACGCACCTCATATTACATCCGGAGAAAAAGACCGCTCCGGAACCATTTTCCCCGGAAATACAAGTCTCCTCCCACCTATGAAGAGCCGCTCTTGCGACAACAAGCTTTGAAGTCTCCCCACAATATCCGATGTGTCCCTCTTTCCGGTTGACATGACATCTTCGAGGACACAACGTACAGTCCGACATGTATATATCCTGATCTTTCATATAATCCGCTCCTTTTCTCCGTCCCTAAAATACGCGGCTTGATTCACCATACTGAATCTTTAAACCATGCTTCTTGTCCTCTCCGTCTGTCTTCAACTACTCTCTTGACAAAACCCGCCGAAGCCACCGGCCGGAATCACTTAAATCTTCTTCCAGAAACCCCGACGCCTTATCCACCGTACTGCGAATAATCGCAGAAGTCTCTTCTTTATTAGACAAATTCCACGCCACATAGCTGACCTGATACCGATTCAGCGTCTCTACCCACGCATCGGCCTGAACTTCGTCAATCCCTCCATTTCCACTGGCGTCACAAATTCCGTACTCCGATACGAATACCGGCAACCCTGCGTCAATAGCCTCTGCCATAGTATTTCTCAGAGAATCCGTATGCGTCGCCGCGTAAAAATGCAACGTATACATAATATTTTCAAAACCTGTGATCGGATCTGCCGCCGCCTCGTTTACATACTGGGACCAATTCGGCGTTCCCACCAGAATCACCGCATCCGGAGCATTTGCACGGATAGTCGGGATAATCTCGTTCGCATAAGACTTGATCTCTCCCCATGAAGTTCCCCCGTTCGGTTCATTACAGATCTCATAAAGCACATTATTATGATCGGCGAACTCCTTCGACATCTCATCAAAAAACTGCAACGCTTCTGCCTTATACTGATTTGGATTATTATCGGATAAGATATGCCAATCCACGATCACATACATATCTTGACTCGTCGCATATTCCACGCCACGCCGAATCAGATCTCTCAGCTCGTCCTTATTTCCATCTGTGCAGTAACCGCCCGATTCCGCCGTATACATGGCAAGACGGATGACATTAGCGCCCCAGTCCTCACGTAATTCTCCAAAAAGTTCTTCATTCACATACCGGGGAAACCATGCCAGACCATGCGTACTGATACCTCGAAGCTGCACCGCTTCCCCCTGCTGATCCACAAGCTGCGCGTCCTTGACCGCAAGCTTGCCGCAGACGGACGGCGCCGGAGGTAACCCTTCCGTTTTCTGATTTTCCTCTGATTCCTTTTTTTCGTCCGTCTCTTTTTCAGCCTCTTTTTTAATCTCGTTTTCGATCTCTTCCTTGGATTCCTGTATTTCTGTTTGTTCCTTTTCTTTTGGCTGAACCTCTTCTTTCTCCCTGCCGCATGCCGAAAGACAGTACACAAGTACCAGGAAGATACACGTAACGATACACTTTATCCGCTTTTTTCTGTTTTTCATAAACCGCTCCTTTATTACTTATTTGCCGGCCGTCTGCTTCTCTTGCAATCCGATTTTTTTCTAAAAATAGTTACCAATCTGATTATACACCACATCTACCTTTTTGATAACCGCCTATAATACAAAAAAACGCCGCCGTCCCAGAAAGCATACCCGCTCCTATGACCTGCAGCCAGATATGAAGCATTCTCTGCCATCTGTCAAATTCCTGGTACATCATAAGCTCTTGTATCTGTTCCGCCTTCTCCTTAAAAATTCTGCTGAAAAATTCAAAATCCGACCAATAAGACGGCAGATAATCACTTCCGGGATCGGCTATCTTCACCCCTGACAGGAGTATCCCGACTGATACCGCCAGACAGAACCATACTATATATCTCCTTTCGTTCCATCTTCTTCCAAGATTACCCTCCAATAATCTCCCTGCAATAAAAAATGTCACAGCCGTAACCCCCGCATAGAACAGCCACCCCGTCACATAATACAGCTGTCCGTCTATCCGCTGTCCTTTTGTTCCTCCGAAGACCGCTACCAACCGGCTTACTGTCTGGTTAAAAGATTGCGACTTTTCTTTTTTCTGTACTGCAATGCCGTCAAACACAGTTTCCTCTTTAGCCGGAATTACACAGATCGGTGTATCTCCTTCTAATACTCCTGCAATCTTAAAATCCGTTCCTCCTAAAGATACCGTTAATCCGGATACATCCTCCGAGCCAAATAACTGCCGTACCGTTTTCTGATCCAGCAGACATACCCCTTCTTCCCCCGTCGTAAAATATCTTCCGCCGATCAACGCATTTCCAAAGACTGCTTCCGGCCATCCTTTGACCTGATAACAGACAACCTCTTGTCCATGCCTCGTATCTTCTGACACAAGCCGCCGCATACCGTCCTTTCTCCACACTGCCGCGCTTGAGAATAATCCGCTTTCCTCATTCTCCTTCCACTGATCAAATCCGGACTCTGTAATACCTCCCGCCGGATAATACAAAGAGATGATATCGGCGTCCTCTCCTAACTGCATGAGTCCCCGCAGAATCCAGATTTGAACCGACAGCCACAGAAGCAGCATACCTGTAAAATATAATTTCCGCCCCCTGTTTGCCGGCCGCCTGTTTTTTCTGCTGCTCATCTGTTTGTCCTGTTGCTCGATCATCGGTCGTTTTCTTACTGTTCTTTGTCTTCCCATATGATCTGTCATCTATTCTTTCAGACGCACCCTGTCTCCTTCCGTCACATATTTTTCTGAGGACACGATCACTTTATCTTCTAAAGAGAGCGTGGATGTGATCGCCGCATTCTTTGCATCCTTCTCCAGCACGGTGACCGTAACTCTCTTTGCCGTCTGCACAGTCCCCAGCATCTGCTCCTCCTCCGCCAGAACCAGGCAATAAGTCTCATTTACATCTTCCCGGAGAGCGCTTAAAGGAATCATCTGGTCATATTCTTTTTCCGTCAGAATCTCTGTCTGCCAGGTAAAGGTATCCCCGATCTTAACCTCCGTATTCTCCGGTACGGAAGCCAGCCAGAAAGTCTGAGACTCCAAAGACGCGGAACTTTCCGTATCTGTACTTCCTCCAGACGCGCTGCCGTCCGCCGCGCCTATGTCGCCTGCCGTCCCTCCTGTATCCGATTCTATGGATTCAAACCGAACCTTTTTTTTCCTTCCTGCTCCCAACTGAACCTCCGCCTCCAGACCAGCCTTAAGCTTCTCTTTATCTTTTGCTTTCATCAGACCCTTTAACCGAAATCCGCCGCTTCCCGTCACGAATACTTCCGTGCCGGACGTGACGGCTCCCACCTCTACGCCTACTTTCAGTACCGTACAATCCTGATCCGCACAGATCTTCCCTTCCGCTGCCTGATAGCCCCGAAGCCTTTCAAGTTCTCCTCTTGCATAGTCTATCTGAACCTTCGAGGCTTCTGCACCAAGCCTCGCCGCTTCTGCCGCGTTTGCCGCATTGACATCCTGCGCCTGATCCTCCTGCTCTGCCAGTTCATAAGCATTCTGCGCCTGATCCACTTCCTTCACGGCAGATTCAACTCCGGCATACGCCTCCTGAAGCGCCGACTCAAGCTCCTGCTTCCTTGATTGCCATGTATCGTTCTGGGTTGTCTCCGGCTCAACCGAATATATAAAATTATTATACATCATTTCCGCATCTTCCGCTTTCTGACGCGCCGCATCCAACTGCTGCCGTGCGTCTGTCAGCGTCTGTTCCGCTCCCGCCGCCGCCGGGACTCTGGCTTGTTCTCTTGCCGATACCTGCTGCTGTGACGCCTGCAGTTCCATCTGTGTCAACTCCGCCTGCTTTTTGTCAATTAATTGCTGCAGATATTCCATGCGGAACCTGACCAGGCATTCTCCGCTCTTAACCTGGCTTCCCTGCTTTGCCGTCCATTCTACCTGCTGCTCCGGCCACAGGAAGATCTGATTCTCCTGCACCGGCGCTACGGTTCCTTCTCCTTCATAAGTATACGAAA
Source organism: uncultured Dorea sp. (assembly GCA_910585725.1). Classification (GTDB taxonomy): domain Bacteria; phylum Bacillota; class Clostridia; order Lachnospirales; family Lachnospiraceae; genus Sporofaciens. The sequence continues at coordinate 47,591 of CAJUFA010000019.1, forward strand.
GCCGACCCCTAACGGCTTTTTCTACGTTCACCTGTGCGACCAGTACGGATGCCGCCGCCCGGGATATGACGGACGCGGCGGCCATGATCGCCAGAAAACCACAGAGAATCCGTATCATCCGTTTTTTATCATAAATCATCTAATCGATCTCCCTCCTCATACTGCTCCCGGACGCCGCGATCCCCTGCTCCAGATTATCCTGCCCGCAGAAGAATAACAATACTGCCGGAAGCAGCGTAACGATCGACGCGGCAAACGCCAAAGCAGTGTCCGTATGTATCATTTGAGGCAAATATAAAGAAAGCGGCCGCAGAGATTCTGTCTTTAGATAAGTCATAGGCTGCTCGATCGCATTCCAATATTCCAGAAAACCTAATATCAGAATCGAAAAGATTCCCGGCATTCCAAGCGGAACTCCTATTTTGAAGAATATCCGAAGATCGCCGGCGCCGTCGATTCGCGCCGCCTCAATCACTTCTTCCGGGATCCCTGCAAATGTTTTCTGCAGGATGAACACCGGCAGAGTAGAAAAGATTCCCGGCAGGATCACGGCCGCGCGGGTATCCATCAGATCAACCGCGTTCAAAACCAGGTATCCGGAAACCATCGTAACCTGAAAAGGCAGGATCATCAGAAGCATATATAATAACCACAACATTCTCTTTCCGGGAAAACGGAACTTTGCAAAAGCCCATGCCGCGGGCGCCGCCATAAAAACCTGTCCGAACAGCACGCCTGCAGCCTGAATCATAGAATTCCAAAAAGCCGTAAAATATTCAGGCGAGTCCAGCAAAAGCCGGATATAAGCCCGAAGAGTAGGATATTGCGGAAAAAAACGTATCCGAACATGACCTCCGGAATCTGCCAGAACCGCTCCGCATGTCTCCAATAACTCCTGCTTTCCCATAAACGAATTTACCGCCAGCATAAACATCGGAAATATCATGATCAGAAATATTGACAGTAGTATTCCGCCTGCCAGCCGGTTCAGGAACTTCTTATCCATGGTTTTTACCCCTCTTTTCATCTAATCTTCCGTTTTGCATGCCCGTTCTGCCGCAGCCAGAATTCCTCCGGTCAGAATCACCAGCATGACCGCCGCCGCCGTCATTTTCTGAATATCCAGATTCACAAACCAGTTATTAAATAGATGCTGCAGCATGTAGATACTCTCGTGCGGGTAATCGCCTGCCAGTAAATACGCCTCCCTGAATACCCGAAACGTATTGATAAACGACAAAAGCCCTGTGACGAACACCGTCTCCTTTAACTGGGGCAGCGTTATGTAGAAAAAACATGCCCATTCTCCCGCCCCCTGCACCCTGGCCGCTTCATATTGTTCTTCCGGGACTGCGCCGAGTCCTGCAAGCCACAGGATCATATCGTAACCGAGATTCTTCCAGATATAACAGCCCACCAGTACCCAGAAAGCAGAATCTTCCCCGAGCCAGTCCCTCCCCGTGATACCAAACAGGCCCGCTAACTGTCCAAGCCATCCTTTCTCGTCAAACACCATCTGAAAGAAGACCACGACAGAGGCCGCCGGAATCGCCATAGGAAGAAGGAAGCCGGTCTTTACCCATCTCTGAAATCTTACCGCCTTTCTTACCAGAACCGCCAGAAACAGAGACAACAGCAATAACAGCGGAAGACAGACAACGATGAACCTGACCGTATTCCGGGCGGCCAGCCGAAACGCTTCATTTGAAAGTACTATCCGGTAGTTTGAAACCCCCACAAAACCATCGCCCGCCGCCTGCAAAAAAGACCTTCGAAACACATCCAGAAACGGAAGCAACACGAATCCTCCCGTCCCAAGGAGGCTCGGGATCAGGAAAAGGTAAGCGTTCCTGATCTCAGCCTTTCGCCCGGTTAATCCTCCTGGTAAAATACCACTTTTATTCCGCAAGATAAGTATCCACTTTCTGTGCAATATTTTTTGCCGCCGTCTCTGCATCAATACTTCCCCTTAAGCATGCGTCCGCTTCTGTCTGATAGATGTTCCAGACAACGCAATCCTGCATCGCCGGCCTGCCCACCGTATGGCATTTGTCAATCAAATCCTCCACTTCTTCCCTGGTTGGATATCCTGCATCTACGCTAATCTCAGCTTCACCCTCTATACTCCAGCTTGACGATACGCCAAGACTCTGGGCATATTCGCTGTCAACCTCTTCTTTGAGGCGGTCAAGCTCTGCTTCTAATACCGGCAGACCATCGTCCAGTGGTTTTCCCTGTACCTCCGGGGAAAACAGATATTTCACGAATTCTTCCGCCGTCTCCTTCTGATCCGAATTCTGATTGATCCCTACGATTCCCTCCGGTATATAGAAATCATTCAGCGTATCCGGCGAAAGCTTCATCTGCCTCATGATCTCATATGGAATCATCATATCCGGCACACTGGAGATCGGGTCTGTCGAAATACTATCGGGGTGATTCAGGATCGCCGCACTTCCCGCATTACTGAATATTCCCTGATGGAATATCTTTGAAGTCACGCCCATGCCTAATTCATTCGACTCATTATCATCGAATGCCTCCGGCCTTGCATTCTCTGCGATCCTTAACTCAACTTCCAACAACTCCGTAAGCTTCTTCTTGTCTACCTTTCCCTTTTCTCCAATCACCTCGTCCTGATACAGCTGGAACAGAAAATCACGGATATAATCCCGCTCTGCCACGCCTACGACACTCTGATCAGGATGCTCTTCCACATATGTTTTCAGGCTTTCAAGGGAAGTAAACGCTGCTTTGGCCTGCTCGTCCCCATATATAATCGGAATACTGAATTTCACCGGCATCCCATAGATCTTTCCCTCCTTTTGAGCCGCATTTCTTAACACAGGTTCCAGATATGCTTCCTCCGCCGTCAGGCCGTCTGCCAGCTTCGTCAGATCAGCAAGCATTCCTTTTTCTATATAAGCGTCTGTTGGAAGACCGTCCATTAAAAGCACATCAGCGCCATTTCCGCTAAGCAGCTCCGTATTCAGCGTACGGATATCATCCTTTGTGATTCCTTCTTCTTTTCCTGAAGTCTGAAACTCCACTTTGACGTCAGGATGTGCCTTCTGAAAACCAAGGATCGCGTCTTGAACCGTCTGATTCTCTGAAAGTCCGAATACCCTCAGCGTATGTTCCGGCGCTGCCGGCACATCGGCATCGTACACATAATGTACCAGACTATAGGTTGCTGCTTTCGCCTGCTGATAAAGCGCGTAAAAATCATGATCCTGCCCTGATATAAATCCGGCCGTATAATTCGTTGAAGAGCTCATCGCCCCCATGCTTCCGTCCATAATAACCTCACTGGTTTCATTTCCCTCTGTTATACGAGTAATTCCGGTCCCCGAGATGAGATACCAGCTATCATCATCATTGCACATCTGACCGGAATCTGTCTGCTCTGCCTTTAGAGTTCCTTTTTCCGTCAGACCAGAAGCATAGACGGTAAAAATCCCTTCCTCCGTATTGACCGCTATATCTCCGTTTTCTGCGCCAAAGAGCATCTTCTGCATACTGGAAAGCGCCTGCACGCCGTTAATTTCATGCGCTACCTCCAGCGTATCCCGGTCGATCACCACGATTTTGGCCTGATACAGATCGTACATCCAGTAATTGCCGCCGCCGTCAATCTGCATATCGGTAATTGCCGGAACTCCATACTCGCCCGGCTGTTCCAGATATGCTATCGCCAGCTTTTCTCCCGTCTTTCCGTCGCTGCTTCTTACAATATGTGTAAGCATATCTTCATCTATAGCCCTTAAGACCTGCGTCCCATCTCCGGTCTCCCGTACCTCCTGTATATATACAGCCTGACCGTCAAAAACCCCGGCTGTCCAGTCAAGGCTTGTTCGTTCCCACTGGCCGTCCTTATATTCATACCGATACACCTGCATACTTTCTGTCTGCGAATACAGGACAGGATTCCCTTCCCCGGATTTTTCCAGATTTGTGATTACTTCTCCTTCTTGCAGGGGCATTTCCACATTTTCTTCTACATAACGTCCTTTTACCGTTCCGTCTCCGCTGCCTTTATCCTCCTTCCCCTGACTGCATCCGGTCAACAATCCTATCACCATCGCTGCCGCCGATATAATAGCCGTAAAACGCCGGAGTCCTTCCAATCTACGCATCTTCATATAATTCACTTCTCCCTTCTTCTATCTATTTTTAAGATGTTATCCTCAACTATACTCAGATAATCTCAAAAAATCTTTTAAAATCGTTTCTTTTTCTTAAAGATTTTTTTGAGATTTCTCTGGTATCCTATATATTAAAATATTAAATGATTTTTATCTTTTATATGATGATATTTACCTGATTTATCTGATACATTCAAGAAAAAACAGACAGCCGGCAAATAAATAAACTTTAATGAACAAGGAGTATATTATAGAAGATGCATATATTGATTATCGAAGATGACAAAGAACTTTGCGACGCCCTGAAAATGCAGCTTTCCGTCAGAAATCACACCGCCGATTGCTGCCATACCGGAAGCGAGGCGCTTTATTACGCCACATCCGACGCTTACGACCTGATTCTCTTAGACCGTATGCTGCCGGAAATCGACGGATTGTCCATCCTAAGAGCAATCCGCCAGAATAATATCACAGCGCCTGTTATTCTAACGACTGCACTCGGCTCTTTAGACGACCGGATCAACGGCCTGGACTGCGGCGCGGATGATTATCTGGTGAAACCCTATGCTATCGAAGAGTTGCTGGCACGTATCAGAGCTCTGTCCCGACGCCCGAAAGCATTTTCAGACCATCGGCGCCTGTCTTTTTTGGATATCTGTTTCGACCCTGATACCCGAATTCTGACCTGCCGCGATGAGGAGCAATTGCTTTCTAAGAGAAAAGCCCTTCTTCTGGAATTCTTCCTGCGTAATTCGAACAAAACGCTGACAAGAGAACAAATCTATTCCCGGGTATGGGGACCTGACGGAACGGTAGAAGACGGGAATCTGGATACATACGTCTACTTTCTCAGAAAACATCTGCAGATATTGAGAAGCCATGCGTGCATATCCACTGTACACGGCGTAGGATATCGTTTAGAAGGAGCGGAAAACCATGTTTCCTAAATTGCAGAAAAAATTTGTTATTCTATATACATTAAGCACCGGACTGATCATGACTTTCATCTTGTCCATTGCTTTTCTGTTCTATGCCTCGTCTCAGGAAAACCGTCAGAAATCAACCTTTCAGGAACATCTTTTTACATTAATGACCCAGCTCCAGGTTAATCCTCGCTTCGCGGATTCTTTTCTGGCACAAATGGAACAGAACAACCGGCTTATAATTTACATTGAAGAAAACGGCACGCCGTTCTTCTTCCCCGGCGCTTACGAGACTCATACCGACCGGGAAATTCTGCTGAAAACCGCTGAAAAAGCAGTGCAAAAAGAAAGCATTTACAAGGATTCCCATCCCATTTCATCTGACCTTCTTCAATCATCCGTATTCCAGATCGCCGGAGACAAGAGGGACAGCTATCTTGGGAATATCCTGATCCTGCGCACAGCCTCAGGATATAAGAAATTAATCCTGCTCCTGGATATCACCGACAACCGTATAAAACTCCTGGAAACAGGATGCGTCTATCTGCTGATCAATCTGTTCGGAATCCTGCTTCTCTTCCTGTCCGGACGCTGGTTTGTACGCCGCTCATTGAAACCATTGGAGGAAACTTACCAAAAGCAGCAGGACTTTGCCGCCGCCGCTTCTCATGAGCTTCGTTCGCCGCTTGCGGTAATCCAGACGACAGCCGACGCCATCACTGCCCGGCCCGAAGAATGCGGCAGACGCCTCTCTGTAATCAAAAGCGAATGCCGGCGCGGCAACATCCTGATCCAAAACCTTCTGTTACTGGTTTCGGCAGATCGGAACGAATGGTCCGTTAAAAAAAGAAAGTTTGAAATAGATGAACTACTGTTGAATCTGTTAGAATTGTATGAACCCCTATGTCTCTCCAAAGGGGGACGGCTGCTTTTAGAACTTCCTGCCGAACCGCTCCCTCCTGCATTGGCGGACCCGGATCTCTGCCGGCAGATACTCACAATATTGCTGGATAATGCTGTCTCATATGCATTATCTGACGAATCCCTTTCAGCTCCTGAAGATAGTGAGCAGCACGAACCAACTTGCAGCACAGAAATCTCTGATACAGGACAGCGTCCGCCGAAGATCACGCTCATCGCAAAATCTCTTCAGGGACACGTCGTTGTTTCTGTCGTTGATCATGGTCCCGGAATCTCTGACAAGGAAAAATTATTGATTTTTGACCGATTCTATAGAAATGATAAATCCAGAAGCAGCAAAGAACATTTCGGTCTCGGATTGTCTATCGCGGCCTCCCTTGCCGAAATCCAGGGAATCCGGCTTTCCGTAGAAGACACGGAGGGCGGGGGAAGTACATTCTCCGTAAAAATATAAAGAATCCTGTCTTTATACAAATGTACTCCTCTCCCTTTCGTTCCGTAATCTTCGACTGCCGGAATCCTGTCGGTTCTTTAGCGATGCTCCAGATGAAGATATTTCTCCCTGGTAGCAAGTCCACCGCGTATATGTCTCTCAGACTTATTGAGATCCAGAATTTTCCGGGCTTCTGCCGCCAAAGACGGATTAACCTGAAGCAGTCTTTCTGTTACGTCTTTATGTATAGTACTCTTGCTGACTCCAAATGCCTTCGCCGTCTGCCTTACCGTTGCCTTATTTTCAATGATATAATATGCGATCTCGACTGCCCGCTCCTCAATATAATCTTTCATACAAAACCCCTGCGCTCATTGTTTTTACAATGTATGCAAAGGTACTTTTTCATATTCCTTTTTTCACTAAAACAGCTCAAACATCAATAACATATTAAAAAGCACATCCTTCGGTAAGCTCTCACCCATACCAGCATGAGAAAAGTCTTCCGAAACACAAAGAAAAAGTAATTATATGGCTACACTTTTTATATACTTCAATCCACTGAACATAATACTCATAAAATAATGCTGTTCTGTTCATATCACAGAGAATAAGTTCCATCTCTTTCCGAAATACTTACGCTGATATAAACAATTAAAAAGCAACTTTCAAATTATACAACCATTAAAAGCGGTTTTATTTCTTCATCCAGAAGTTTTCTTAACTCCGCCATCATCTTTGTATAATATTTAAACTTTGGAAGTGCTTTTTCCCGAGATGATTTATAGCTTGTATAATCCACAGTCATTTTAATTGCGTTTTCGTTTGGAATTTCTCCGTTTTGATAATGTGTTGCCGCATACATCACATCATCCTTAGATGCATGCCAGATAATACAAAAATCAGAAATCACACGCTCGATACAATCCTGTTTCATATTTTCCACAATATGAAGAATGGACTGTCCCCTGTATTTTGTATCATCCATTTCAATTTCTGCAATCAGATTCGACATAATATTCGCGACTTTTGGATTCTCTTTCCGCAAATCCCCTACATATTGTTTCACTTCATCAATTTTTTTCTGACGTTCTTTTGGCGTAACTTCTTCCATTTCATCATAAGGTGTAACGATATTCTGAATCAGATTAATAATATATTCATAATCAATCTTTGTAGTGCTGTATGCCATCAGCTCATAGTCTTGATCAATTTCTATATCATCTCCGCCATCTTTCCCATCCAGACCATCAGGTTCTTCTCCCTTTGCATCTTTGATTTCCTGTACAACATTTTTATAATGTCCTACATAGTCATCATATTCTTCTTCAGAAACTTCATATTCTTTTAACATGCTGTCATCATATGCAGTAAACGACTTTAACTGTGCAAACAAAGAGTCAAACTCCTGAAACATTTTTGCAAATATTTTCTTCTCATTCAAAGACAGGGTTGGAATTACTTCCGGTTTTTCAGCAGAGACACGAAGCGCTGCAAGCGCTTTCCTGAAAGCGGATTCCACTTCATTCCATTCTGCCATAAGCGCCTCTTTTGTTCCGCCGGCAGAATAGAGTTTTACTGCATTATCAACCGCTTCCTTAAAAAGAACCGGCGCCTGAAATGTAACGATCTGTCCATATGTTTTATTCTTATCAAAAATTCGATTTGTTCTTGAAAATGCCTGGATCAGGTCATGCGGACCCATCGGCTGTCTGTCCATAAAAATCGCAGACATACACGGAGCGTCGAATCCTGTCAGTAAGCGATCTACTACAATTACTAAATCCAATTGTTCATTTCTGCTTTTATATTTGGAATCTTTTCTTGCAAGACGCTTATTTAAGTTTCCATTATATCCCTGTATCTGAGACAATTCATATGTCGTGCCAAACATTCCATTATAGTCATCCAGAGATTTTTGCATTTTCTCCTGATTAACCTGAGAACCTTCCTCATTTTCTGTTACAGAATAGGTAATTGCAAACTTCGGGAAATCCGGCAGGACCTGTTTAATTCGCTCATCAATTGTAAGAGATGTTTCTCCATTTTTTACCCTCGTCAATAATTCGTAATACTGCTGTGCTCTCTGAATCGAACTTGTGGTAAGCAATCCCTCGTAAGTCTGTCCTTTTCCATTTTGAAAACCTAGTTTGTGATAAGACTTATTCAAAATGATATCCAATACTTTTAACATATGTGTTTCGTTGTCATATACACTGCTGTCCGTTTCATCTTCCACATCTTTTGGTCCATTATGTTCTACCTGAAATCCAAGCACTGCCTTATCATGAATTGCATTTTGAATCGTATATTTGTGCAGACGTTCCCCATATAAATCTTCTGTCGTTCTTGGAAGGTCTCCCTTTTGCGGATATGGATTTTCTGCAAATCTTGGTGTACCCGTAAATCCATACCATAAAGATCGGCTAAAAAACCTCTCCAACTCTCTTTTTGTTCCTGGACTAACCGCACGATGACACTCATCCACAACAAATGCAATTCTGAGATTCTTAATTTTTCGATATTCCGGTGTTTCTTCTTTTAATTTCTTTGCAATCAGAATATGTAGTTTCTGGATGGTAGTAACAATCACCTGTCTGTCATCAGATTTTAATTTTTTCTTTAAATCATTTACATTATTCGTTTCATCTACATCTACCAAATCATTATTTGCATAAGCCTGAAATGCCATGGTCGTCTGTGTGTCCAAATCTTTGCGGTCTATCAGGAAAATCGCTTTGTCAATGGACGGAATATCCATCAGCAGATTTCTGGTTGCTTTATAAGATGTCAATGTTTTCCCAGAGCCTGTCGTATGCCATACATATCCTGATTTTCCCTGTTTAGATGCTTCTCTAATTGCCTCGATTGCATGAATCTGATATGGGCGCAGCAATATTAAACGCTTAGCATCTTCGTCTAATACTGTATATCTCGAAATCATCTCATGCGCTTCTGGAATACGGAGTACACTCTTAGCAAAATCAAGATAATTCGAAACTGGTTTATTCTCACGATCCAGCCATCCACTAATGAACTTGGAATTTAATTCTGTATCACCAGCGGCTGAAAAATATTTTGTGTCCACACCATTGCTGATTACAAACATCTGCACCGCTGAAAAAATTCCGGTAAATTTACCCTCTCCAATATATTTTTTAATCTGCCGGAACCCCTCCATATATGAGTGCTGCTTATTTTTCAATTCTATATGAATCATTGGAAGACCATTGATCATCAATGTCACATCGAAACGTCTATCTCTTCTTGGAATTGCTTTGTCATCATCTGACTTCAATGTGCTATATTGATTGATTACTTCATAAACACTACTGCCACCGGCAATATGTTCATGGTTCATTACTACAAGATGCAGTCGCTCAGTATCACGCTGTACATGAACCTGAACCTTTCCATTTTCTCCAACCAGCCATTCCCCCGCTTTATAAAATGATGAAAACTGTAACTGGTTTTTTACCTGCTCAAATTCTGCATCAGATAAATTTTCTCCGTTTAAACGTTCTTTATTATTTTGCTCCAAAATATACCTGAAATTTCCCCATAAATCTTCTTCTGTTTTCAAATCTTCTCTATATATCCATTGAGAATCTCCGTAGACCAACTCCTCAATCAATTTTTGCTCTATTATCGCCTCTAATTCTGGCATAATATTTTCCTCCTTTGTTCCAATTAGTGAAATTTCATATGATATACTGTATTTCTTTCACAAAATAACTTCCGCTGGTGAAAAATTATAACCTGTTATACTTATATCTCTGCCTGAATAATATGCCCAAAATTCATCTCGTCTTTGAAAAGATCGTATATATATTCTGAACTTTCCAAATACAAACCTGTTTCCTTATCTTGCAACTTTTCAAATACTTCCGAATAATAAAATTTATTCATTGCTTCATCGTATTCAATATTCTGATCTGTGGCAAGCATATCAACAATATCCTGAATTATATATTCTATTATTTGGTCTTGTTTACTCATACTAATCATCCTCCTTTCGCAAAAGCCTAATCCCCTTTTCCGTGTGAAAAGAATATTGTGAAGATGTTTTCTTATATATCATTCCTTTCAGTAATGTCTCAAAGTCAATAATTTCATTCTCATATTGACGAAATAGTAATGCCATATTATCATCTGCGACAGGACCGATAACAATATCGTATTTATTATCTTTGTTACACAGAGTATTAACTTCATCTGTAAATGCTCTATTCCTATTATTCATTACAAATTTTGCCCATTCTTCTGTTGTCTGTAGTCCAAAATCCTTAATTTTAATATCTGACATTTCCTCCATATCTGTTAAATAAAAGCCCTTTCCAAAATCTAATGTGTGTTCCACTTCATAATTTTCTTTTATAAAAGCAATGCCTTTAAATTGAAAAAGATAACGGAATGATTCTTGTATACTGAGATTATGCTGTTGAGCAAATTCATTTACACACGCAACGGTAAAACCAATCTTTTTTTCTGTTCGCTCATTCAAAACCTCTCGCTTTTCTATTCTTTTTACTATTCCCATCCATTTAACGTATACCGAAACACATCGTAAGCCATACCATTTTTTTATATCATCACTCTGCGTATAATTTATTCTTTCGCCAGTCTGATTTTTCCTCAAAATCTTGTCAATTATTTAAACAAACATATTTTGCAACATATATTTCTTGATTTTCACTAATTCATCACACTTCCGCTGGTGAAGGGTGATGAGGGTATCCAAAGATTCAATGTAGTCTCCAATTTTCTTCTGCTCATCACAGGATGTGTATGGAATTTTGATAGTTTTCATTCCATCAATATCTATGCTTCTACCATCTCTTATACCATACACATGTGGCACTAGTTTATGCTTAATAAATTCGTATGAACGGAAATATGAATAGTAAAATCTTGAATCTATATTATCCCCATGAAACGTATGATACGCAGGGCTTATCAAGCCATTATGGTTAGACTTTTCAAGTCCACCTTCAAAGGATCTAAGATGAACAATGAAATCATTTTCACATACCATTTTGTATCCTGATAAACTTAATTTATCATATTGTAAGTTACGGTCTGATTCTTCTCTAAGAACTGTTCCACCACCTTGAATAATTGTTAATACCTGAAACTCAGGATGGTTCTTTTCAGAGTATTCTTGGAACACATCTCCCATTTTACGCTGTTCCCAATCGCCAGTAAATCCTTAAAATCGAATTTCTGGAACTTTCATCCCATTTTGCGGAAACATTTTTTGAAGCATATATTTTTTCAATTTTTTAGTCTCATCACACTTACGCTGGTGAAGAGTGATGAGGTGGTCGAGATTTTGAAAATACCTTCCAATTTTCATTTGTTCTTTATAATCTGGTAACATCAAATCAAAATCTGACAGTACTTCTTTAGTAATTGTTTTTATAGTTCCACCTGGTGCTTTTCTTGCTTCTTCAATAAATTTTTTCTTAATAATATAAGCCCAAAAAATGTAATCTATTTTCTCTTTATATTTTTCAAATATCAGAACTGTTCTATCCACAAATACCCCATATTGCGTGATTGCTACACGTCCTATACTTCCTTGTAGTGTTACTAAAACAGTGTTTTTATCGGCATATACGCTCATTGGTTGTGCTAATTTACTTATCTTTTGTTTTGTATTAACTACCAAATTCATCTCATCTGTTACATCTGCAACTTGTACGAATGGCATAGCTCCTTCACCATCATACCACTCCTTATTTCCATATGGTTGAGGAAAAGAACCTCGTCTATATTCAGCCACGTCCCCCAACTTACGCTGTTCCCAATCGACAGTAAATCCTTTAAAGCGAATTTTGGGTTTTCCCATATTTATCACCCCTCAATCATTTCAACAAGACAGTTTAAGGATGACATAATATCCTGATCAGAAGATGTTAAATCCTTTAAGCAAGATAACACTTCTTTCTGTGCCTTTTTTATCTCGTCATCAGTCTGTTTCATTTCTGTCAAAAGTTCATTTAAATTAATCTCTTCTTCTTTTTCAAAATTATCCACATACCTTGGAATATTAAGGTTGAAATCGTTCTTCTCAATATCTTCAAAGCTGGCAAGATAAGATTCTTTGTCTATTGTTTCTCGTTTGTGATACAAATCTACAATGGAATCTATATGCCCGTCCGTCATTGTATTTTGTTTTTTACCCTTTTCAAATTTTTTCGAAGCGTCTATAAACAAGACGTCTCTTCCATCTCTGTGTTTCTTTAAAACAACGATACAAGTTGGAATTGATGTATTATAAAATAAATTTGCCGGTAATCCAATTATTGCATAAATATTTCCAGAACGTAATAATTTTTCTCGAATTTTTCCTTCTGCCGCTCCTCTGAATAACACACCATGCGGTAATACAATTGACATTGTTCCATTATTTTTCAGATGATACAGACCATGTAACAGGAAAGCATAATCAGCTTTTGACTTCGGCGCCAGAACTCCATAATCGCTAAAACGTTCATCTTGCAGAAAGCCAGCGGCTGCACTCCATTTCGCTGAATATGGCGGATTCATCAATACCATATTAAAATCAGTTTCTTCTTCCGTTGGCCAATCACTGTCTAAAGTATCACCATTTCTCAGTCTTTGATTTTCCGGTGCAATACCATGCAAAAACATGTTCATGCGTGCCAGATTATATGTAGATGTCATCAATTCTTGTCCGTAATATTTAATATAAATTGACTCCAGTGCATATTTTTTAGCATTCAATAAAAGAGAACCCGAACCCATACACGGGTCATAAACAGACAAACCTTTTTTGCTCTCCTGTCCGGAAATAGCAATTCTGGTTAATATTTTGGAAACAGCCTGCGGTGTATAGAATTCACCAGCTTTTTTTCCAGTTTCAGACGCAAATTGACCAATCAAATACTCATAAGCATTTCCAGTGACGTTTTGTAAAGGACTTTTTAATCATATTCACAAAAATTTTACATTTTAGGGCAAAAAAAGAACCGGGAACCTGTTTTTAGATTCCCGGCTGCGGTCTTTGTTTATGCTCTTGATTCTGTAAACACAATAATCACAAATCTTTTATAATGAACTTATAATTTCTGTTTCACTAAGCGTTTGCTTTAAAACATTCAGTTCTTGTAATTTTTTCTCGTAGATTTCCTCTAGTTCCTCCCTCTTGACTTTTGTATTATCATATTGAAACTGAATATTTTCAGGTAGCTCGATACCTTGTTTTTGATATTTATTTTCAATATCCTCCATAATTTTTCTTCTTCTTAAAATTCTATTTTGAATTTTTTCTATAGTATCTTCTGTGCGTGCTATCTTTTCTGATAAAGTAATTCCTTCATTTCGCTTTTTGTATCTTCGATTCTTTTTATCCGCTTTTTCAAGGCCAATCACTTCGTCAATAGCACTTTTATCAATCTGGTTTTCATTCATTTTATTGTATGTATTTATAAACCCGTCCATAGAATACATATGAAATTCCTGATTAGTTTCTGTGATAAATTCTTTTCTAAGTTCTATTCTTGGCCCTATTGTCTTACCTTTGGTAATATTCCACCAATCTTCTTTTTGATCATGTGTAACATATACAATACCTACTCCATTTTCCCTCGCATATTTAATTATCTGTTTCCATATAATCAAATCTCCATAGGCATTATTGTCATCTTCCGAATTTTTCTTCTTTTTATCATCTTTGAACCCAGGCGGAATACTCTGTTTGTATCTTTTCTCACCTTCTTCTTTTATTGCATTTAGTTCTTTCTCATCAATCTGTAAACCAACTCTACCATCAAAAATTGTCAAGATTTTATCTAATATCTCATCTTCATCTGCGTTAACCACTAACAAATTTCGATCTTTATTACTATCTAACCATTTAAACAAATATCTCTTTAATTCAGAAACTTCTTCATCACTGGAAGTCAAACGTAAAATTTCTACTGCTTTATTTGTGAAGTTTTCCATTTCCTTCTTAAATTGTTCATATCTTTGAACTGTTTCATATATGACCTCACAACGTTTACGCATATACTCATATGCCACTTGGTATGGAATCCATACTCTATCCTTAAAATTTTCAAAAGCAGCCAATAAAGATTTCCTTGTTTTTGCAGAATATCTATACAAATTCAGCAGTACATTAGTATCAAAAACAAAAACTGCCTTTTGCCATAATTCTTGTTTTTCTTTATTTGTTGGCTCTATAAATTCTTTGATTGTATTTTTCATATGGTAGCCCTATCAATAAATAGCAAGTAATTCTAATCCAATATAATCTTCATTAACATCAATACTCTCAAATTCTTGCTTTTTTTCCGAAGCTATTTGTTTTCTTAACGCTCGATTTAGTCCTAAAAAATCTTTATAAATATCAAAAACCGGAAGTGGTTTATCTCTATAATATTTTCGAGATTCCAATCTTGCAATAATAGTTAACTCTTTTCCTTCATAATCTTCCAACTCATTATAATCAATTAGCATATCTTCTTGTGATACTTTCCCTATTCCCATCCAGTAATCACAATCACCCCCCAATTCACAAAATATAGGTATTTTTACCTTTGAATTTTTCAAAACAGAATTTATTAATTCCCGTTGATTATTATCTTCGTAATCTACTTGTGAAACAATCATATCTTTATATTGATCGATTAAATGAACCATATCAAATTGTTCAGGTATATAAATTTCACCAGTAACTTTAATGATGGAAGAAATTCTAACATCTTTAATTGAAATGCCTTGATTATCATCAACATAGTCGATGAAATCATCTCTCCTTTGTAGAAGTTTTTCAAAATTGGAGCATTCCAATAAGTAGTTGGCTGATATATCTTCAATGTTATCCTTATCAATAACCCTTGTTTCTATATTTTTTCCTAAAATCAATGCCGAATACTGATCAACCTTCTTTTTATTAAAATATATTAAATCTCCAAACATTTATTTTCACCTCAATCTACATTACTTATCCTAAAGGAATATTCTGGTCTGTTTTTATTTTTTTGACCTCTTCAACAGAAAGACCGACAAATTCCGCAATCTTTTCAAGCGTTATTGTCCCATCTTCCAGCATTTTCTTTG
>CAJUFA010000020.1 GCA_910585725.1 uncultured Dorea sp.
CGTGGGGTTGTTGGTTCGAGCCCAACTCGGGGAGTTTGAAAAAGCCCGTAAACATCAGCGTTTGCGGGTTTTCTTTGTTTAAATGTCAAGCCTTGAAAGAGACGCAATGTAGAGCACGCGGCTGTTAACCGTGGAGTTATTGTTAAAGATGTGACTTGATGATAAAAGAATATTTTGATATAGTGAAAATAGTTGTTGAGGGTGAATTGTTATTGTCAGAGTTTGGAAAGGAAAAGGAGATAATGCAAAATAAATATATACAGCTTTTACCAGCAGACGTATCTTTTGCAGAGCAAGTAGTTGATTACTATAAACGTAATAAAGAGTTCCTGGAAGCATTTGAACCAATACGGAATAAGGAATTTTTTACACTCGAATATCAAAAAGAGCTGTTAAGAAAGGAAAGGCTTGAATATGAAGAAAAGACAGCATTTCATTTTTACATTATGCTGACAGAAGATCCTTCCCGGATTATCGGTATGATAGGATTAAACAATGTGGTATGGGGAGCTTTTCATTCTGCTTTTTTGGGGTATAAATTAGATGAAAATTTTCTTAACAGAGGTTATATGTCTATGGCGGTAGAAATGTTGACAGAATATGCTTTTGAGGAATTGCATTTGCATCGAATAGAAGCAAATGTGATGCCGAGAAATAACGCATCTTTAAGAGTTTTAGAGAAAAATCAGTTTAGGAACGAAGGAATTTCAAAGTATTATCTAAATATTAACGGAGTCTGGGAAGATCATATTCATATGGTAAAGATAAATTACTCTATGCATTAAATTACTCTTATTGGATAACCAAACAGGATGAAAAACAGGATTGCTGCAGAATAGAATTTTGGATATATGATAAGGAAACATGAAATATATGGTAAAAGAAAGTTTAAAAAATTTTTGTAAATATAGCGCGTCAGACGAAGAATTATTTATGTATATTCGCATAAATGCCGGAGAATGGAATGAAGAATCATTTGTTAAAATGAAAAAGTTGGTTCGGGAAGTAATAAAAGATTATGAGAATGAGAAATGCTACCCTAAAATATTCATAAGGTATTTTGTCTTAAACATACCGTCCGTTATCAATATATTATCCAATTTTAAAGGATGTACAGAGAAGGAATTGCGTAAGGGCTATACGGTAGAATCTTATTTAAGTATGATTGCTGAAAGGATAAAGGAATTGAAAAAACTTACAATGGAGTTTCAAAATTCTTTATGGGTATAATAGCCGATAATTTTTTCCATGCAGGAGAAAGCTTTCAAGAAGACGTAAAAACGCCCGGACGGATATTTTCTATTCGGGCGCATAAAATACGATATTCTCTTGAATATGCAGTTTAGGTATATAAATATCTCTGCTCTTGCAGCTGTTTTTTCTTTCCCGGTCAGGGGCAGGGGGGGGACGCATATATCTTCAAATAATTTATATATGCTTTTTCTGGCGCCTGGAAATGAATAGATAGAGTAAAATCCAACTTATACAATGGGCCATGAGAATTACCATATCCTTGACTGCGGTTGCCATACCGCCATTCGCCAGATCCATAACCCCTTCAAAAGTGGCGCTGGACGGGATAAGGCAGCAAATGTATGAAAGCGCTTTGTTTTCTGCCAACGCCAGATATTTTAACAAGGGAACCGCCATAAACACAATCATAACAATTTTGATATAGACTACGCCCACCATCATCCCCTCCGAGACACGGCCGACAAAGAGACCGACCAGAGCCGCCACAAATGCCGACAATACAGTTAATGCCAACATTGCCGCCATCCCGACAGGAGAAAGCCTGAAACAGACTGCCGTCGTAGCCATTGCAGACAGACAGCCAAACGTAAAACCGATAAAGATTTTCTGGACGACATACTGTCTGGACGTCATAGGGAGTATTTCATTTATCAACGCAACGCCATCTTCTTTTTCAGAAATGATGTTCATTGCATTAAAGGTGCAGCCCATGAACATAGCGACGATCAGTGTCATTGCCATAAAAATATATTGAAATCCTGCCAGCACGTCAGGCTGTTCCAAAGTCTGTATACTGACTTCGGCCGACGTTTCCCTCTGTTCATAGAGTGCCGGAAGCGTGGCTGCCGCCTGATGCCACAACGGTAATTCATCACCGGATATAATTGTTTTGATGGTTTTTCCGTCCATCTCCACACCGATTAAGTTTGTAGACGGATCTCTGATCGCCGAAAGCCATTCGTCTTTCGTCTGACAGACCGTAACATCGCCGTATCCCATAAGCCACTCCCTTGTTTCATCAGCGACCTCGCCATCAACTACACAAAAGAAATATTCGCCTAAAGAAGAAAGGTCAATGGAGCCGGCTATATTCAACGCCATAGCTACTATGACAGGCAGGAGAAACGACATGATGCAGAATTTATCTTTCCTGACGCTTTTCAGCTGATAGATCAATCCTTTCATAATCAGCCCTCCTTTCTCATCTCAATGTGAAACGCCGCTTCAACAATACCAAAAAGTAAAATAATGACACACGCTGCACAGATATAATAAACTGGGTTTGTAACAGGCGTACCGAAAAAAGCATTTTTCAGCCCCATATAAATATGATAGAACGGATGGTAATTGATCCAGTCCATTTTAATCGCAGTGTTGGCCGACAGGAAAACCGGTGTTGCAGTAAAAAGAGCAATCACCAGATAAGCCAGTGAAAATTGTTTAAAATCTTTTAACAACATCGTACAGCCGAAGCCTGTGAGGGACATAATCAGGGACAAGATCCCTGTCTGTATCAATATAGCAGGCAAAACGCCTCCTGCTTCTATAAATCCGACATTGAACAGAGTCATCAAAGCCGCAAAAACTAAATCTGTAAGCAGAAAAAGAAAGACTTTGGAAAATACAAACAGGCTCTTTCTTAGGGGTATAATTGCATGGACACGTATTACTCCCATTTGTTTTTCTTTAAACAGCGCCGATGCAATTCCTAAAAATCCTACGGCAACAATCTCAATAAACAGAAGTTCACAGGTGATCTCTCTGCGCTGTTTCATTTCCGGGGTATTGTCCCCCACAGTTTCCGGCGTATATTTGCTGCCAGAATGCAGAAGTGAGAACGCATAGTCTGCTCTGTGCCGGTCAACTTTTTCTGTTCCTGCATAAAGTACAATACTGGGCTTACCGCCCTTTATGCGGATTCCGACACCGCCGCTTGTATCCCTGGCAAGCGCCTTATCCAGTTCTTCCCCGGACGCTGCCGAACGGATAAGCGGCGACGCCTGGGTATATGTTCCAGCCGGATCATAGAGATATACATTGTAGATATTGGCATTAACTCCCATGAAATTCAGATAGCCAAAGTTAATAAATAATGTATAGAGTAAAAGTGAGCCAAGCGCTACAAGGAAAAATTTGCCTGAAGCCATCATCCTGAAGTCTTTTTTTAATAGAGAAGAAAGGCTGTTCCGGCTTGACTGCGTCTCGCCGGTCTTTTTTGTCAAACAGTGATTAATGCCGGTATGATCGCTGTTTTCCTCCTTATTATTCCACATTAGGACAGCCTCCTTCCCGCATACCGGATAAAGATATCCTCCAGCGTCGGCTCCTGAGAGTGAATACTGATCAGCTCGTCATATGGAAAAGGAATACCTGATTTTAGCTCCGACGCCTCCGTCGTTCGTTCTTCCCTTCTGCCCTGATACAGGTAATCTACAGCAATACTGTGGCTGCTATTCTGTTCTTTCAGATTTCTCGGCGTATCAATTGCAACAATATTCCCATTAGAGATAAAAGCTACTCTGTCACAAAGCAGATCGGCATCCAGCATATTGTGGGTTGTTATAAATACCGTTGTTCCTTTTCGACGCTCATTTTCAATGATCCTGCGGAAGAGGACGGCCCCGGTAGGATCAAGGCCGCTGGTCGGCTCGTCCAGAAACAGGAGTTTCGGGTTGCTGATCAAAGCCCTAGCCATACTGACACGCTGGCGCATCCCTTTAGAGTAAGAAGAGACCGGTTTTCTTAAGAAATCCCTCTTAAATTCCAGTTCGTCAAGCACTTCCCGGGCATCCCGCAGCTGTTCTTTGGGATAGAATGAGGAGAAGTAACGCAGGTTGTCAAGAGCGCTTAAATTAGCATACAGATAGGGAAACTCAAACAGGACGCCAATTTTCTGGAAAAATTCCTGCGTATGTACTTCCCTTAAATCTTTTCCGAACAGGGACGCCATACCGCCATGGCCTTTCAGGATGCCTGTCAGTATCTTCTGGGTTGTAGACTTCCCGGAGCCGTTTGGCCCCAGGAATCCAAAAATTTCCCCATCCTCCACGGAGAAGTTCAGACCGTGTAACGCCTGTTTTTCTTTTCCATAAGAAAAAGTCAGATTTCTTACTTCAATCATTCATCATCCCCCCATTTCCCAGGCCGTCCATTTTTCTTATCCTGTTCCCGCCTGCTCCACCATTTCATAAACTTTACCTTGAACGGGAGAGAGAGGATAATCGCCGCTGCAATTACAAGCCGCCAGTACCATTCCAAATTTGAAAACAAAATCGCCGCCTCCTTATTTTAAGGAAAGTTTCTTTCCTGTTGATGGGGTAAGAATAAAAAAGCGCGTTGAAGTCCGTGTGAAATCGGTGTGAAGTTGGTGTGAAATCTTTTTATACAAGAAAAAGCCTCCGTTTCTTTTCAGAAACAGAAGCCTTTTTAAACGGTTTATTTTATAGAAGGAATAGAAAAATAGAACGTCACGCCGTCCTGTTGATTTAAAGCGCCATACGTTAAATGCTGCATGGAAAGGATTTGCGCCACAATCGCCAGCCCTAACCCTGATCCACTGTATTTTGTATTTTTATCGCGATAAAATTTCGTCCAGATTTTTGAAAGATTTTCCTGCGGAATAGGAGGTCCCTGATTATAGACGGAAAAATCCAGCATACCGTCCCGTTCTGTTAGCGAAAGTTTCAAAATACCGCCAGGCCGGACATTTCGCTTTGCATTGACGATCAGATTGTTCAGCGCCTGCTCCATCCTGTTCTTATCGGTATTGACATAGACAGGCAGTTCCGGCAATTCATATTGCAGATTAAAATCAGCATCCGGGGTATCAATCAGTAATCGACCGGCGACGGTTTCCAGAAATTCAACAAATTCAAAGCGTTCTGGGTGAAGCCCGGAGGCTCCGTTTTCCAGTGCAGATAAGTCAAGCAGAGTGGTAATCAGGCTGCTCATGCGTTCCGTTTCTTTTATAATGACTTCATAATAATTCTGCCTTTTTATTTCATCTGTTTCATCCTGCAATCCTTCCGTATAAGCCCGGATCACTCCCAGGGGCGTTTTCATTTCGTGGGAAAGGTTGTCTATCAGTTCTTTGCGCTCAGAGAGCAGACGTTTTTTTTGTTCCACATCCTGCTCCAGCTTATTGTTGACATGTTCCAACGTCTCGAATGCCTTCTGCAGATTTTGAGCCATGATATTCAGACTATGGGAAAGTTCCCCAAACTCATCGTGTCCTGAAACATCGCACAGATGTGAGAAATCCAAATCTGCCATCCGGCCGGCGGCTTTATTCAGTTCAGACACGGGCTTTGAAATAAACTGAGCCATCCATAGATCAATCGCACAGATTAAGACGACAACAAATATCAGCCAGAGCATAAGAGAAACATCGGCGCTTAACGGCAGCCTTGTAGAAAACACATAAGATAGCACAAGAATAACGCCCATCAGTTTAGAGGCCAGCAGTATTTTTTTCCTAATGGTAAAAACATTCATCTGTTCACTTATTTTCATGCTGTCACCTCAAATTTGTAGCCAGACCGGATAAGTGTAACGATATGCCTGCCTTCGTCGCCCAATTTCTGACGGAGAGTTTTAATATGCGTATCTACGGTTCTGGTCGTTCCCTCAAAATCATATCCCCATATCCGGTTAAGTAACTGTTCACGGCTGAAAATCTGGCATGGATTTGACATAAAAAAGTGAAGCAGCTCATATTCCTTGTAGGTCAGCGTGATTTCTTTTCCATCCAGAAAAACTTTATGCGAGGCTGTAAGGATTGAGATTTTTCCGGCGTTTATAGTATCTGCCGGAAGGGCGGAGGAACGGCGCAACAAGGCGTTTGCCTTTGCCAGCAGCACTTTGGGACTAAATGGTTTTGTCATGTAATCATCCGCGCCCAAATCATAACCTTTTAATTTATCGTCCTCATTACTTTTGGCCGTTAATATGATAATAGGTATACTGCTCATTTCTCTTGCCATCTTACAGACGGAAAATCCATCGAGATGGGGCATCATAATATCCAGTATCATCAAATCTACAGGAGTATTTTTCAACGCCAGCAACGCGTCCATGCCGTCGTCTGCCGTAAAACAAGTATGACCACCTCGCCGCATATATTCAGCGATAATTTCCTGCATGTTCTTTTCGTCTTCGACAATTAGAATTTTTGCCATAGTATGATTCCCTTTTCATTATCTTTCATTGTGACGGTTCGTCAATCTTTCTTTTTCATATATATAATCTTAATACTGTATTCAATGTATTTTATTATATTTCTTTTATATGTGGAATACAAGGTGAGAAATGTATATAATATATAATATAATTTAAATTAAAATTGTAAATTAGTTGTAATGTATAAAGTAGTATGGTATAATTCCCCTTAATAAAAAAGAAAAAGTTGTTGATAATATATATATGATGTGGTATGGTGTTATACCATTGTATAGAAAACGCATTGGAATTAAAGAGGTGATATGTATGACTGAAACAAAGGTTGTAATGGATTGTTTTATGGAAAGATTGGGTAACGATGGGTTTGAGAAGGAGAATCAACCAAACAATGGTCCGGAAATCAGTTTGGATTTTATTGACGAGCAATTACAGTCATACTCTAAACTCTTAAAGTCAGGTATTGTAGAAGCGGCGTTGGGCAAGTAAGAGGTGGAAGTTTATGCTGAGTACGAAAAGAGAGCAGGCTGATTTTTGTACAGAGTTTAATATATCGGATGAAAAGTTCAGAAACTCTCGGATGACGTGGGCGGAGTTGGATCAAATTGCAGAAGACTTTGAACGTAAAAGGAATGAACATCAAAACACTGTAAAGCAGTATGCGGAGGCATTACAGAAGTGTTTAGGTGTTCATTCTTTAAGTTATAGAGTGAAAGATACAAAGCATTTGATTGAAAAGATTATTCGTAAAAATCCCGAATATTTGGATGCAGGAAACGCTCTATCCCTTAATAATTATGAGCAGGAAATTACAGATTTGATGGGGATTCGTATTTTGCTCTTGTTTAAAGAGGACTGGCTCAATATTCATAATTATCTTATGGAAAGGTATAAGACGGTATTGTTAGAGGAGCCGTTCGCATATGTACGGGAAGGCGACGATACTCATTTATATGAGAATAAGGTTAAAATAAAGAAAGAAAAACCCTATAGATCAGTTCATTATGTAATTAAGTCGGATAAAGGATTGGCAATTGAAATACAAGTTCGTACTTTATATGAAGAGGCATGGAGTGAGATTGATCATAAATTACGTTATCCGTATAATTTAGCAAACGAAATGTTAAACAATTATATAAATATTATGAATCGTCTCACTGGAATGGGTGATGAGATGGGAAGTTTTATCCATAACTATATTAAAAACTTTCAAGAAAGTTTATACGCCGGCGTTACAGATGACAATGAAGTATATCAATTTATTTTACACGAGATTGAAAAGTGTGATAATGAAGAAGTGAAACAAGCTATAGTGGATAAAATTAAACAGGCTGAAAACTATCATGAAATGAAAAAGATGACGGATTTATTAAAAGACGTTTTGCAATATAAGTAGTAGGAGAGTTACGATGGATAAGGAACGAGTGAAGGAACTAAAAGAAGAGTTAAATGAATCTTTTTCAGATGCATACATACGTAATGCGGGAACTCTTATTCATAAACTGGCGGAGCAATTTTATAAGGAAAACAACCTGCAAGGAAAAATTTACTTTAACGATGACATTTTTAGTTATTGCTTAATTGATATTTTGGTTGATTTGGCACGATTAAAACATTTTCATGATATCAGCCGGGTAAATTATGTTAAGTTTATCGCGTATACTGCTTCATGGTGCCTGAAGAGAAAACCGTTTCAAATTATAGAAGGTTGTGAGGAAGAGTATATATATATCAATGAGAGGTTTGCTTTGACGCTGCTGTTACAGGCTGGCGATTGCTATGATGAGAATGTGAATTATTACGAGGAAGACCGGAAAGATCTTGTCAAGGGGATCGGACAGATTTATTATCATCTCAAATATAGAAATACTAACCCTCAGACATTAGAGCTATTCTTGATAGGTTTAGAAAATGGAAGGAAAATTTATACTGTGAAATAAGGGGATTGGAGATAAGCGGTCTTGAATAGACCGGAAGATGGAATATAGCTAATTGAAGGATGAAATATGCTTTACATAGCCAATTGATTTACTAACGGGAATCAATTGGCCGTTTTTTATGCCGGGATGTTCAAAAATAGACGGCAAATTCTGGAGACTATGGAATTAAAAGCGGACTGGAACAACTTTCTTCTTTTTATTCTCTCGGTGTGTATAATCAAAATTTCTTTTGTGACGATATATTATTATAGTGGGTTTTGGAGGCAAAGGAGGCAGTTAGGCTCTGGTCCAGATCCTGAGAAGGATATCCGGGGAATTTTTTGAAAAAAACGGGGTTTTAGGGATGCTTTCTGAATATACTGTTATATATTCGGAAGTTGCTGTATAAGTTTATCTGATTTAAGCCGACGACTTAAGAGACAAAGTCGTTGAACTTCGACAAATAATACGATATACTTATATAGAATAGGATCTTAGAAACAGGAAGGTACTCTGTTTACATAGATTAGGGTAGATATCCAAGATTATAATAAAGAAAGGACTACTATGATGCAGAAAAAGAAATTAAAATTATTGTTGGCAGGTTTTGCCGCATCTACAATATTATTTGCAGCGCCATTGCCTGCGGCGGCATCAAACACGACGCCAGGTACATCAAACACGACGCCTTCCGGAGGTACGTCTGGCGGGAATGAGACGGCTCCCAGTACAGCTATTGCAAAAGACTTGTCTACGTTAAAAGAGGCGTTGACGCTTCCGGACTCGGATGCTCCTTGTCCGGCAAACTGTACACATGTTTTTACTGCTTCAACTGGTACAGCGGCACATACTGTTAAGGTATACAGCGGTTCTCACACGATTTACTTGCGGGGGAATATAAATATTGGAGCAACGGATGCTCCGGCCTTTGAGATTTCTGGTACGGCGAATGTTACATTAGCTTTGGAAAATGGTAGTAACGTTGTATTTGACGGAAAGACAACGTCTTATGCCGGTTTACAGGTTAGCGATAAAGGACAGTTGACGATAAGAGGCAACGGTGAATTGAAAGCTGTCGGGGGATCCCAGGGCGGCGCGGGTATCGGCGGTAATAGTCAGTCCGCGAACGTTGGTAGTATTACAATTCTTGGCGGTAAAGTAACGGCGGAGGGACATTGCGGCGGCGCGGGTATCGGCTCCGGCGTTGGCGGCGCGGCGGCTACTGCCATCAACATAAAGGGCGGTGAAGTCACGGCTATAGGAAGCGATGGCGAAGAGCGTAATTCTGGAGGAGATCCTGTTCCTCCGGGACCTGGAATCGGCAGCCATATGATGGGTGCGAATCTTGATCAGAATTATCCTGGAAAGGCGTCTGGAAATGTAACCATATCAGGCGGCACAGTATATGCATATGGAGGAGTATATAAAGGTCAGTATGCGGGACGGTATGCAAGCGGTATACAGGCACAAAAATTGTCGTCGGATAAAGGAAGTACGGTTATTTATACAAACGACGACGAGTTGCCCGGCGTAGACAATGCTACTGAGTTAAATGCTATTATTTGGGAAAAAGCGAAGGACGATACAAACCCTCCTAAGGAAGGTACCGTATGGGGGGACGCTACTTTAAACACGGGTCTGACAGGTCAAAAGTTAGTGCTTATGACGGGCAGTTCTTTGACGATCGGGACTAAAATCGGTTTTGATATAAACAGTGAAATAAAAGGAGATATGTCGAACAGGATTATAGATGTGGATAATTTGCAGGGGCCGGGTCAAGTAAACGTTCCGAACAAAATCGTCACGTTAAATGAGTCGGATTTTACGGAATACGCTCCTTTTAACGACAATAAAGAAAAGACCTTTAGCGGTATGGATAAAGACTTTACGAAGGATATACTCGTGCATAGACAAAAGAGGGAAAATGCGAGTTATGGACCGCTGCCTGTAGACGACAGTAAATTCAACGAACCTGTTATTGAGTTGAGTAAGGCCGGTATAGGAAAGATCTGCAAAGCCGGATGGTATACGGTGACTTATCAGCATAAAGAAGATCCAGACAGAAAGATTGTTCTGAATGGTATTCATGTGGCGCAGAGACATCTTAACGACTGTGAAATCGTAATACCAGATCAGATCTATACCGGTACGGCGGTAGAACCGGAAATTTCTATATTGCTTGATAAAGAGCCTCTCGAAATGGAGGACGGTGATTATTCCCTTAGCGATTGGGAGAATAATATTGACGTAGGGGATGTTTCTGTTGGAATTACGGCTAATCCACAGGGTAATCTCGATTCCTCGGATTCCTCAGGGAGAAAAATAGTAAAAGATTATAAGATTATCGGAGTTCCTATTGACGACGCGGTGGTAACCGTGGATCCGGCGTCAGGTATTTACAGCGGCGAGGAACATGTGTTAGGTAAGGATTTTAAGATCTCAGTATCCTTGAACGGCGCAGAGTTAAAGGTGAAGGATGATTATGAGATCGTTTCCGGAGAGGGTGCGGATGTGACCAGCGCGGGGGACGTTATATACACGATTCAGGGCGTTAATAACTATAGCGGAACCAAAGAAGCCAAGTATACTATTGATAGGAAAGAGATTACGATAAAGCCTGACAGCATAATTGTGGAGTCGAAGGACTATGACGGCAACGGTGAAGTAGTAGTAAAGGACGTAGAGTTTGACGGACTTGTTTCGGCCGATAAAGGAAAAAAAGTCAAGCTTAAATCGAAAGGTATCGTCGACGCAAATAATGAAGGCCATGCAGGCGAATATGCAAGTATTCATTTTGAAGGCGAGATAGAGTTAGAGTATGAAGACGCGGATGGAAAGAGGACGCCTTGTACAAACTACACCGTTACATATAATGGTGAGGAGATTCCGCTGAAAGAGAAAGCAGTAATTAATAAAGTAACGCCTGGGAAACGGAAACCGACGCATGTAGATCCTTATACAGTTAATGCAAACGGAATTACTTTTGATTGTACTATACAGATTAACAGGCAGCCGGGAATAGAGTATGAATTTAAGATGGATGGCGATCCGACTGAAGAGGATGGTTGGATACCAGAGATTAACGTGGAGGATAAGGAAAAGGCGTCTGCCATATTTGTAGGCATTAAGCCGGCAGAAAATGCTGATGATAAGCATATTTTCTTTGTTCGTTCAAAGAAGTCGCCTGATGTAGTAAGGGTATTGATGGATACGGAGGAAGTAGTCTTTGAAAGACTTCCGAATCCGAAAGAACTTCCTGCAAAACCAACGATATCGTATAATGAAGAGATGAACCCTGACAAGAAGACATATACGGTAACAATTGATAAGTTGGAAGATAAGAGTATTGAGTATCGGATTATTGAATCAGGAAGTGAAGAAGATGTTAAATTCTCTGATTCCAATATAGATCCTCTTTGTAATCCGGGTACGACATACATTGGTCAGATCAGGTATAAACAGACAGAGGTTTACAGGGCGAGCGATCCGGTCTCTTCGGATGAGCTTACAACCCCATCGATAGAGGCTAAAGTGAATTATAAGCCTAAATGGACGCGTATTATACCGAATCAGTCAGAAGATATTGTGCTTCCACCGGGATTGCAAGAAGCCGACTATGAGAAGATGTCGGAGGTTACTGCCGATTTGACAGGCTATCTTAGCGGAATCAAAGACTTGTGGGCAGTGCAGGGATATGATAAAGAACGTACGGCGTTTTATGATGTGAAGATACAAGTTATCACGGAAGAAGGTAATAAAAAGACAGTCAGAGATGCCGAGCCAGGTGATTTTGAGAACGGAGGCATTAAGGTTACGCTACCGGCAAGACAGCTTCCGGAGGGAGTGGTTTCAACAGAGAATCAGTTCTCGGCCGTGCATATGTTTGAAACGGATGATTATGCGGAATATTCAGCCGGAGATATTGAAGTCTGTGTGAACGAGGACGGAGCAGAGGTATTTGAGGGGCAGGTAAAAGGTGTTACGTTTATTGTGAACGGTGCTTCTCCGGTGGGAATCGCATGGTCGATGGCGCCGGAAGAAGATAATACGCCTATTCCAGATCCAACGCCAACGCCAACTCCTCCGGGCAATGAAGGTGAAGATCAGACCAAGGAGCCTTTGAGTGATGCTGATGATAAGAATCAAGACAAGGATAATAACAATCAAACAGATGATAAGAAGAATGATGGTACGGATAGCCAGGATAAGGACGCTCAGTCCATAGCGGACGCATTGAAATCGGCGATAGCTTCCTTAGCTCCGAAGACGGGGGATACCAGTAAGATTATCATGTGGGCCGTTATAGCCGTTGCAGCGTGTATTGCGGTGATCGCGGCAGTACGCAGTAAGATGAAGACAGGAAGGAAAGGGAAATCAAACGCTCAGACGACAGCGTCAGCGAAGAAACCTGCTGCGTCGGCGTCTAAGAAGACGACAACCGCAGGAAATAAGTCTGCTGCGGCAGGAGCACAGAAAAAGACGTCTGCAGCAGCGAAGAAACCTGCTTCAGGAACGGCAAAGAAGACGTCAAAAAAGAAATAATGTGTAAACAGTAATTACAGAAGTAATAGAAAGGGCTTTGGAAATAGATTTCCGGAGCCTTTTTTATTCTATTCTGTGATAGTATACTCCGGGTATCGTCATGAAATTCATAATTATGCGGCGATCAAGGATGAAGTAGAGGCAGGGATTATCGAATTCATGGATGAGATTACGGAAAGAATAAAAGCATAGCTGCGAGGCAGCTGACGACCGCTTTTGAAACACAGGTATTTGTTATCTGATTTGAAAGCGGTCGTTCAGCAGCAGCCAATTGGCGCGGAATAACTGCATGAGCTGCCAGTAGCCGATTCCCCTTAGCATTAACGACAGAAGAGATCCAGAGTGCTGCGCGCCGTTTGAAAGTTATACCAGTAATTTGTTCAGACAGTTTAGGAGCCGCGTATTATCATCCGGATTCATAATACAGAATCGTATATATTCTCCTGGAAGTCCTTCGAAGGAGGAGCAATCCCGGATCATCATCCCTTGCCGGATGGCATGGTCGAATACGTCGAAAGAAGTGAGGCCGTCTTTCAGAAGTTTTATCAGGATGAAATTCCCATAGGCAGGATAGACTTTCACGTGGTCGAGTTCCTTAAGCCTGGTCAGACATCTGTCACGTTCCGAAAGGATAAGTTCTCTCGTACGGTTGATATAATCTGTATCTTGGAGCATCAGCTCCCCGGCGTATGCCCCGAGACTGTTTAAAGACCAGGGATTTTGGTTTCTTTTTAGCTCTTTTAAGAATTGACGGTTGCTGGTCACACCGTAACCAAGACGCAGACCGGGAGCGGCGAAGAACTTAGATACGCCTCGGATAACCATAAGATTGTCAAAATCGGATACCAGGGGTATTGCGGTAATTTCGTCTATATGCGGTGAAAATTCCACGTAAGTTTCATCAATCATAATGAAGATTTCCCGTTCTTTACATAATCTTGCCAGCCGCCGCAATTTATCCTGTGTAAGGGCAGAGGAAGTAGGGTTATTGGGATTACACAGAATCAGGAAATCAATATCGTCTGTAAGCGCATTCTTAAAATCATCCATATCCATCCGGAAGTCCTGAGATTCCTTCAGATAATAATGAGAGATATGTCCGCCGGTAAGAGACAGCTCCCGATCGTATTCAGAATACGTAGGGCCGATTACAAGTGCATGCCGGGCGCTGCGCTGGCCGATCAGCAAAGAGATCAGCTCGGTGGAACCATTGCCGGTCACTACATAATCCGCATTCGTACTGCAGTATGCGGCGATGACCTGCCTGAGGCTCTTATAATCCCTGTCTGGATAACTTGTAATAATATCAAGATGCTCCGTCAGTTTTTTGCGTACGGAATCCGACAGTCCGAGAGGATTCACATTTGCACCGAATTTTACGATATTTTCTTTGGAGATTCCATAGTATTGTTCAATCTGTTCAATGTCGCTCCCGTGAAATGCGGGGCGAGGCGGTTTCCGATTTTCTTGCATGTTCTATATTCCTTTCTCGTTAAAACGTTCGATTTAAAATATTGTAGCATATTTCGGAAGTTATTTGAAGGTTGATTTTCCGGTGTGATTGGCTTGGGTGTGAAAAGCGGCCCGGCACATTCTTAATTTAAAAAAAATATGTTCTGTGTTTTGGTGTGCGGCATGGTACAATATAGAATGGGATATTAAAAAACGAAGAAAGGAATGCATGATTGTAAAGAATATATTGTTATGGACTCTGATTGAGAATAGCATCAGTTATGAACGACGGATTAACTGGAAATTTCAATCCATGCATAAGGTAAGAGAAGGCATTATGAATGTGGCAGAAATAAGAAGTAAGAACACTTCGAACCAGACAGAAGAACACAAAAAACAAGCGGAGCTCTTCAGAAAGAAGGTAGAGAATGAATGGTTTTCCCAAAGTTTGGCGAGGCTCCAGTTTGGGGATAGGAAAGAGCATAAGTTATTTCAGGAGAAAGAGGTTAAGACAGGCGTATTTGGCAATAAGACGCTTGCAGAGGCGGCCGGATTTACCTCGGATTACGATGTTGATTGGGAATCGGAAGGGACGGAGGAGCTGACAAAAGAGCAGATCAGCCAGTTGAAAGAAAAGTATAATATGGAGGATTTGACAGGAGAAGACTACCGCAACCTTCTGAAAGAGTTGGTGAATATGAAAGTAATTACCCAGCAAGAGGCCGAGATGCAGTATCTCTATAAAAAGATGCCGCCGTGCACGGCTATGATTATGCCGGACGACGGACGTTTTTATGGAAGAGACGCCGCTTCATCGAGTTATCTGGATCGGGTGCGGCAGGAAAAAGCATCTGCAGAGTATGTTTTATCCATGATCCGGCAGGGTAAATGCCAGGTGGCTCCGCCTGGCGCGCTGAGTTCCGTATACGCGTTTTATATGAAAGAACAAGAATATAACGAGAAAATAGAAAGAATACTCTGGCAATTGCAGGGAGATTCAGCAGGTACAGAGGGTATTCTGATGAATAAGGAGTCCTGATATGCACAAGGAATGCGGCAGATTGTTCGACAATTGTTTTTCTGGCAGTCTGCCGAAGAGGATGAACATACTTCAGGGAGGTGCATGTGATGGATTACATACGCGCGGCAGAGGTTTTGCCGCAGGAATTGATCGAACAGTTACAACAATATGTGGACGGCGCCGCAGTCTATATCCCTAAGAAGGAGGAAGGAAAGAAAGCATGGGGGGAAAGGACCAGCACAAAGACAGAACTTGCAAAAAGGAATGCGAGAATATATACGGAGCATCTGTCAGGCAGACCGATTAAGGAATTGGCAAAGAAGTATTTTCTGGCGGAAAAGAGTATCCAGCGTATTATACGGCAGGAGCGCCAAAAGCTACAGATTACAGTTCCTTAATGCGCTGTCAATATCGGATTCTTCAAGCGCTGAAAATTTCCGGAATTCCTTCGGTGTCATTCCGGTCATCTGGCGGAATTGATTACAGAATGCGGAAGTATCTTTAAAGCCGCAGGAATATGCGATCTCTGTTACAGAATGTTCTGTAGAGCGAAGCATATTACCTGCGGCTCTTATTCTTAATCGCTGCAGGTAACCTTTTGGAGATATCTGTTCTTGCTCCTTGAAGATTCTGTACAGATAAGTCCGGTCTATCCCGATAAAGGTTGCGATCTCTGAGATGTGGATATCATAGCTGTAATTATTTTTCATATATTCTCTCGCCATCTCCAGGTAGATCTGAGTCAGGTCTTTCTGGTTTTTGACCGGGTTAGAGCCCATTCCCCCCAGGAGCTCCAGCAGCAGTCCGCAGGCAGTTAAGGCGTTCCGGTCGGTCTGTGTATAATATTCCCGCATACGGGTACTGATCTGTTCATAGATTCCGGTCATCCACTTTGCGTCTTTGATATAGCAGACCGGAGAAGAGTCAAAGTAAGTCTCGCTTAGAATTGACGTTACTTCCGTCCCGTCGAAACCGATCCACATATATTCCCAGGGATCCAGGACGTCGGCTTCATAATAGGTAGTTTCCAGCGGGCGGATCAGGAAAGCGTCTCCGGCTGTCAGCGTATATTCTCTGCCGTCCAGACGGAAGATTCCTTTCCCTTTTAATATAGTGTGGATGAGATAATGCGGACGGATCCCGGGGCCATAGCTGTGCCCGGAGGAGCATTTTTCTCTTCCATAAAAATAGACGGCCAGCGGCTTCATGGAGTGGTTGGTATGCTGATTCATATTATCGGTCCTTTCTCTGGATAAGCAACTGTAGAAATATTATACAACATTTTTGCAATTTCTGACAACATATAGCATAGCTTTTTTAGCCTCAAGAAAATATAATTTGGATATCATAATGAAACATTTGAAGAAGACAAGAAACGGAGGATTAGAGGCATGGCTAAAATTACGTTCATGGGCGCGGGAAGTACTGTTTTTGCAAGAAATGTACTTGGGGACTGCATGGGAAGCCCGGCGTTATGCGACAGTGAGATCGCATTGTATGATATTAATGCAGAGAGGCTTAAGGATTCCGAGATCATCATTAAGGCGATCAACGAGAATACGAATCAGGGACGCGCCCGGATCTCGACATATCTGGGGACGGAGAACCGAAAAGCGGCATTGAAGGATGCAACATTTGTTGTAAATGCGATTCAGGTGGGGGGATACGATCCATGTACGATTACGGATTTTGAGATCCCGAAGAAATACGGTTTGAAGCAGACGATTGCGGATACGCTTGGTATCGGCGGTATCATGCGCGGGCTTCGTACGATTCCCGTAATGGAGGAGTTTGCAAGAGACATGGAAGAGGTCTGTCCGGGCGCTCTGTTTATGAACTATACGAACCCAATGGCGATTCTTTCCGGTTATATGCAGCGTTATACAGGTGTGGAGACCGTGGGACTGTGCCACAGCGTGCAGGTTTGTACCAGTACGCTTTTGGAAGAGCTGGATATGAAGGATAAGTTAGAAGGACGTATCGAGACAATCGCCGGAATCAACCATATGGCATGGCTTCTCGATATCAGGGATAAGGACGGAAACGACCTGTATCCGGAGATCCGCCGCCGTGCAGCGAAAAAGAATGCAGAAGAGAAGCATAATGATATGGTTCGTTTTGAATATATCAAACATCTGGGATATTACTGTACCGAGTCCAGTGAACATAATGCGGAATATAATCCGTTTTTTATCAAATCCCGCTATCCGGAGTTGATAGATCAGTTCAACATTCCGTTAGACGAGTATCCGAGACGTTGTATCAAGCAGATCGCAGAGTGGGAGGAAGAGCGGAACAAGATATTAGACAATGGTAAGATTACGCACGAGCGCAGCCGTGAATATGCATCCTACATAATGGAAGCGGTTGTGACGAATGTTCCGTATAAGATAGGCGGAAATGTCATCAACCGGGGACTGATCGACAATCTTCCGGCAGAAGCCTGTGTGGAGGTTCCGTGTATGATAGATGCAAACGGCGTGAATCCATGCCGTGTAGGGGCGCTTCCGCTACAGTTGGCGGCTATGAATACGACCAATATTAACGCCCAGCTTCTGACCATTGAGGCGGCGCGTACCCGTAAGCGTGAAGATATCTATCGCGCCGCTATGCTGGAGCCGCATACGGCCGCAGAGCTTTCCATCGATGATATTGTAAAGATGTGCGATGAACTGATAGACGCGCACGGAGATTATATGAAGATGTATACTCGTTAGAAATATGTGTACAGGCAGAAAAAATTCTGCCTGTATATTTTTATTGAGCTGTATTATCCGCTATATAGCGGCAGCAGAATATCAGCCTCGAACCCGCCGTAAGCGCTCTGGCGCATGATCATGCTGCCGCCGTGAGAGGCCGCGACCTGTCTGACGATCAGCAGCCCCAGTCCATGCCGCTGTTCCTTAATGTTGCTGTCGCACATCATGTAGTGAGGCAGGGAATTAAGCCGGTGGAGTTCTTTCTCAGATATACCTGTGCCGTCGTCCTCTACCCGAATGATACAGTTACATTCATTATGGCCGGATTCTGTCAGAACAGAGATATAGATAGTGCATCCTTCCGCATTATGGTTTATACAGTTCCAGATCAGGTTAGATACTGCCCGCCTGATCAGGTTCTTATCCACATAGACGGGGCAGTCAGAGATATTGGTATCCGTAGTCCATTCGACGGGATATCTTCCGTCAATATCCATATTGATAAAATCAACGGCGGCCGCTCTTGCGAGGGCCA
Source organism: uncultured Dorea sp. (assembly GCA_910585725.1). Classification (GTDB taxonomy): domain Bacteria; phylum Bacillota; class Clostridia; order Lachnospirales; family Lachnospiraceae; genus Sporofaciens. The sequence goes on from CAJUFA010000020.1 coordinate 18,598, forward strand.
CTGCGTTTTCCCGTGTGCGGCAGAGAGGCTGCATATCATACTCAAGCTTCGAAGCAAGATTCAGGTCGTTGATCAGATTGCGTATTCGTTCGCTTTGCCTCAGGATAACAGAAGTCTTTTGTCGGGCGTCTTCCGTAAGGCAGGGGTCGTCTTTTAATTGTCCGGCGTATCCCATAACCATAGACAGGGGTGTGCGGATATCATGGGAGACTCCGGCGATCCAGTTGGCGCGCGCGCATTCTTTCTTTTTGAGCTGGAAATTCTGAGACTGCAGTATCTCGGAGGTCTGGTTAATATTCGCGGCTAGTTCAGACAATAATCCTTTCTCCTTTATAAATACAGGTTTTTTGGTGGGAAGCTTTTGTATGCCCTCCGTAATCGGTTCGACGGAACGCATAAGCTTTAAGTTTGCGATAATATAGATCAGGAAGATAAGTACTGTGTTCATGAGCAGAATATTCAAGGTGTATTTCGGAAGATTTGCTATAAAATCATAGTCCCAGTTCGGGTACATATGTTTCCAATAGCGGTCTTTGGGATAGCCGAGGACTATAAGCCCGTCTGCAGATTCTCCGGGGAAGGTGGGATAATCCATGATATATCCGCGGGTTAGGGAGGCAATGTCTGACAGAGTGTACTTAAGGGGAATCTCCGGGGGGAGGTTATCCGTGTGCCAGACGACCTGTCGGGTATCGCTGTCAATCAGGATTCCCCAGGCGTGTTCATTTGTCAGTTCCAATGAGGCTTCTTCAGGCAGAATATATCCGCCGTTGTTCTCTGCTTTTTGCAATGCATTACCGATTTCCAGGGCGGTAGTCCAGGGAGACGCTCCGGGCGTTTGGCCGGAGGCCAGCATATAGAGCAGGATGATATTCAGAAAGAAGAGCAGGATAGTGCTAAGCAGCAGGATGGCGAGGAAGCGCCGGATTAATTTGGGTATGCTTTTCATGGGATATTCCTCCGGGGTATTTGATTTCCTTCAATGAAGTTTATGTCTGGGATATAATCAATTTATAGCCTAAGCCCTTCACGGTAATCAGAGATTCTGGTTTTGAAGGGTTTTCTTCGATCTTCTCTCTGATCCGGCGGATATGAGCCATCAGAGAATTCTCATATCCGTAGGGATTATCGCCCCAGGCGGCTTCACACAGGGCGTCGATGGTCACGATGCGTCCGGCGTTGCGGTAGAGGGTATGGAGAATCGCGTATTCTTTGGCTGTCAGAGGGAGGGTTTTATTTTGTTCGTCTTGTATTCTCAGAACTTCCGCCCGTTCAAAATCTATCCGGCAGCGCTTCAGCGTTACCATAGGATTCTCATTTTTGTAAGTTCTCCTTAGAATTGCGGTGATACGGAATACCAACTCTTTCGGGAGAAAGGGTTTGATCATGTAATCATCCGCGCCAAGCCCGAAGCCCCGGAACTTGTCCTCGTCTTCACCCCGCGCAGTCAGAAACAGGATGGGATAGTCGGAATCGCTTTTTAGCTGTTCCATCAGGGAGAAACCGTCTCCGTCCGGAAGCATGACGTCGAGGATGGCAAGTTCCGGCTTGAACTCATGGGCGATATCCACGGCGTCCCGGACGGTTCCGGCAGTCCGAAGGCTGGTGAAGCCCGCCTTTCTCAGGATGGAAGTTACCATATTCTGCAGCTCCGGTTCATCGTCTACGAGCAGTATTCGTTTGTTTTTCAGATAATCTGTATTCATAAAAGTCTCCATTCCGCCGCATTCAGCCGGCGGTACAAATAATGATGTATACCAATAGTGAAAAATACTCAATAAAATGTGGATTTATATTATCATGTATCGGTCTGAAAATCGAGATGTCATCAGAAGAATAATATCATGTATCCGCCTGAAAATCGAGACGTCAGCAGAAAATGTAAGGTAGATGTAAGGTTACGGGAATGTTGACGTAAGGTTGGCGGTGTACACTGTAAAATAACCAAAGGAAAAGACACTCTTGGGATTTCCCGGCAATCGTCAAAGAAGCAGACATAAAACGGATGAAAAGGAAACTTTCGAGAGTATATCAGGGAAAGGAGAAATGCAATATGAATATTATTGAGAGCAGACATCTGACGAAAAGATATGCAGGCTTCACTGCGGTTTCCAATGTGAATCTTCATATCCCCAAAGGGACGGTCTATGGATTTCTCGGGCCGAACGGCGCGGGCAAATCCACGACGATGAAGATGTTCCTGGGACTTACGAAACCGACGGAGGGGGACTTTATCATAGACGGTAAGAAGTACCCGAAGGACCGGATACAGATCTTGAAAGAAATCGGGTCCTTTATAGAAGCGCCGGCATTCTACGGGAATCTTACCGGCGAAGAGAATCTCGATATCCTTCGGAGAATCCTGGCGCTTCCGAAATCAGCGGTAGACGACGCATTGGAACTGACAGGTCTTACACAGTGGAGAAAGCGTCTTGCAAGAAAATATTCTCTGGGCATGAAGCAGAGGCTCGGCCTTGCCGGCGCTTTGATCGGGAGACCCCCGATCCTGATTCTTGACGAACCGACGAACGGACTGGACCCGGTAGGGATCCATGAGATTCGTTCCCTGATCCGCTCCTTGCCGAAAAAGTTCGATTGTACGGTTCTGGTATCTTCTCATCTGCTCTCGGAGATAGAGCTGATGGCGGATAATATCGGTATTCTGAACCGGGGGCGGCTTCTGTTCGAGGGGACGCTTGACGAGCTGAAGCAGGGAGCCGCAGAGAAAGGGTATCCCACGGACAATCTGGAAGATACGTTTCTTGCATTGATTGAGGAAGATAATCTTCGGGGAGGCGGTGTACGATGAAGCTTACGTTAGAATATAAGAAGATAAAAAGGACGGGCATCGTACCGGGATGCCTGGCAGGGGGGATTCTGGCGGCGGCGGTTCCGATCCTGGAGCTGGCCGTCCGATCAGAGCAGTATACTCAGCTTAGGCAGTCGCCGCTTCGGACGATCATGCAGGCGGACTGGCAGATGATGTCGATGTTGAATATGCTTCTGGTCATTACCATTGCCTGTATGATGTATCATACAGAATACGCGGATAATGCTGTTGGGCGTATGATAACGCTGCCCCTCAGAGAGGAGAAGATATTCTTTGGAAAATGCTTCTTACTGTCCGGCATGTGCGCCGTGGTTCTGATTATAGAAATGCTTTCGATAATCTTCTGCACCTTGCGCTGGTTCGGCGGGGAAGAAGGAGCATACACGGCGTTCTATGGAGCGTCTTTCGCTTCGGCGTATATGAAATTTGTCAGGGATCTGGCGTATAACTTCGGATATTGTTTCTGTATGCTGCTTCCGGTCGTAATATTATCCCTGTTGGTTGCGTCGGCATGTAAAAATATGTGGGTATCCCTTGGTATCGACGTGGTATGTTTGTTTATGGCAACGATGATCCCTGTCAGATATTTTGCCTTGTCTGTTTTTCCCTTTGCTTTGCCGTTCCAGATTCTGGAGGAAGCAAATGCAGGGAGGGCGGTACAATATCTGACTGCGGCAATGATAGAAATCATCATAATTGGCGCGGCGGAGACGGTATTTCTGAAGGTAAGGAGGGCGGCGGCATGAAATTTATATTATTAACGGGAGTGGAATGGAAGAAACTGCGCCGATCCAGGATTCTGCTCATCATGGGGATGGCGGCGGTGATGCTCTGGATTCCGTCGATTATAAATGCACATCTGAATTTTGAGATGCAGGCGGAAGGAATTTCTCCGGAGCATAATTTCCTCATACAAGGATTTATGGGAATGGCGTGGTTCATGTTTCCGGCGGGTATGGTGGTGAGTACGGTGCTGCTGGCTCAGACAGAGCGGTCGAACCACGGTATCCTGCGGATGCTTGTTCTTCCTGTCAGTACGGCAAAACTGTGCATGGCGAAATTTGTCATATTGCTGATCTTAGCGGCGATTCAGATGATGATGATGACAGGAATGTACTTTTTAAGCGCCGCGGTCGCGTCGCGGACCCAGGGCTATGAGTTCCTGCTGTCTCCCATATTTGTATTAAAACTGGTTGGAGTGTTATACGTGTCGGCATTTCCGATGATTGCATTTTTCTGGATGTTGTCCGTATGCATTCATACTCCGATCTTTTCGGTGGGGCTGGGGCTTGCGTCTATCGTGCCTTCTGTATTGATGATCAATACAAAGCTGTGGTTTGTGTATCCGATGGATTATCCGTTCTATATCATAACGGCGGAATACGGAAAGCTGGCGTCTAATCTATCGGAAATTAGGATGGAGCCGGTTCCGTGGATTCCGGCGGCGGCAGTATTCACGGGAATCTGTCTGGCGGCGGCATGCGTTTATTTTGGAAAGGAAGAAAGGAGATAGGGAATATGAAGAAAAATTTAAAGGGACTGCTAACGGCAATTGCGGGTCTGATGGTATTCCTGCCCTGGACGATACTCATCCTGCGGCAGTTTGAGTGGGCGCTTCAGTCGCCTGCGGCAGAGATTATGATAGGGAGCTATGCAGTTTTTATGATATTTTCAGGGGCGTTTACATTTGTCGTGTATATGAATGGTAAGGCGCGGAGTAATCTTATGAAGATCTGCCTGGTGATAAATGAAATCTATGCTGTGTTTGGAGTCATGGCGATTGGAATGATGGCGGTGGGGAAAGTAATGTAAGAAAAGTAATGTATTTGTGTTTTTTTTATTAACATAGATGTGATATACTCATTTTAAAATTACTAACTGTAGAATTAGTAATTTTAAAATGGGTTTTTATAATTTATAAGATTGTTTTCAAGAAATGGTGAATCAACATTTAGGAGGGGAAAAGGTGCAGTACGATTGTTTGGTTATAGATGATGAGAAGCTTCTCGCAGACAGCACGGCGGAATATTTTAATCTTTTCGGAGTTAAGACGGCGGCGGTATACAGCGTTTCCGGATGCAGGGATTTTCTTGAGCATAATACGGTGAAGATGCTGCTCTTAGATATTAATCTTGAGGATGGCAGCGGATTTGAATTGTGCAGGGAACTCCGGGCTAAGACGGAGATACCGATCCTGTTTATATCGGCCCGGACCAGTGATGACGATAAGATCGTCGCGTTTCATATCGGAGGGGATGATTATGTCCAGAAGCCCTACTCTCTTGGCGTTCTGCTTGCGAAGGTTCAGGTTATGCTGAGACGATTCGGACATGGGAAAGACGGCGGAGGCGAGCGATACTCCGACGGGCGTCTGACTGTGGATTTCCAGTCGAAGAAGGTGTATGTAGAGGGAAATGAAGTCAGGCTTACTGCGCTTGAGTTCAAGTTACTGTCTTTCCTGGTCAGGAACGAAAATAAGGTGGTCACGAAGCGGGTGTTGTTCGATGAAGTCTGGAAGAATAAGTTTACGGGGGACGGGACGTTGAACGTACATATCCGCAGACTGCGGGAAGTGGTAGAGCGCAATCCTGGAAAGCCGGAATATATCATTACGGTTTGGGGTGAAGGTTACAGATTCTGCGGAGGAGTACATGCATGAGAAAGCGGTCGTTTCTTGCAGGATTATTGATTCTTTTCGCAGTGGAAATACTTATGGTTGTCCTGTTCGCATTCCGGGGTATCGATAATAGGCAGGATGCGGTTCTGGTAAATGAGGTTGTACGGTCTGTCCAAGCGGACTGGGACCTTCTGACAGGCGGCAGGATAGATATGGATTCGGCTGAATTTGCCGGAAAACTTGAGTATGTGGTGCTTAACGGCTCCGGGGAGGTACTTTATCGAACCCGGCCGGACTTAAGTGAGAGTATCAACGGGGCGGTAATACACCGGGATACGATACTAGATATTACAGTGGAAGGGCAGACTGTCGGGAAGATCATCATCAACAATGACAGTGGAGAGTTTTATCGGAAACAGAGTCAGGCGATGATTCTTATCATACTTGCCGCAATGTTATTACAGTGCGCCGTCTGTATCGGATATCTTGTCTATCTGAATCGGGTTATCATCAGGCCGTTCCAACATCTTGAAGGGTTCGCGGAGCGTATTGCAGGAGGTAATCTGGATATTCCGCTTATGATGGACCGGCAGAATCTTTTCGGCGCGTTCACGGAAAGTTTCGATATCATGCGGTCGGAACTAAAGAAAGCGAGGACGGCGGAGGCAAGGGCTAATTCGAGTAAGAAAGAACTTGTGGCGAAGCTTTCTCATGACATTAAGACGCCGGTTGCTAGCATCAAGGCGGTAGCCGAGGTGGGTACGGCGCTTGCGGATAATGAGCGGATCCGGAATCATTATATACAGATTATCCGCAAAGCCGATCAGATCAATACATTGATTACCAACTTATTTACGGCGACGCTTGAGGAGCTCAGGCAGCTTACTATAGCGCCGGAGGATATGGAGAGCAAGATGTTGAGAGATATGCTTGGGAGCGCGGATTATCTGCATCAAGCAGTGATCCCGGAGATTCCTGATTGTCTGCTGCGTGCAGATCCTCTTCGGTTACAGCAGGTATTCGACAATATTTTCGCAAATTCTTATAAATACGCAGGCACTCAGATAATGGTGAAGATATGCAGGGAAGAGCGGCGGCTGAATGTTTGTATCCAGGATTATGGCAAAGGAGTCAGAGAGGAAGAATTGCCGCTCCTTAAGGAGAAATTTAAGAGGGGAAGTAATGCGGAACATATAGAAGGAGCGGGGCTTGGTCTTTATATCTCGGATTATTTTATGAGAGAGATGGGCGGGGCGCTTATGATACGGAACGGGGAAGAAGGATTTGAGGCGACGGTAGGCATTTCCCTGAGCGGAGATATTTAAGGGTTATTTAAGGATTGCCTAAAGACATCTAAGAATTGAAATAATAGAATAGAACGTGCAGAGGACAGATGATATCTTGAAAATGGTAAGAGGGAGGTTTGACATGAAGAAGATATTGTTGAAAACAGAGAATTTGAGCAAGTCCTTTTCAAGCGGAGGAAATTTGCAGCATGTTCTTAAAAATATTGACCTGGAGTTGTACCAGGGTGATTTTACCGTGATCATGGGGGCGAGCGGGGCGGGAAAATCCACGCTCCTTTACGCATTGTCCGGAATGGATACGCCGTCGCTTGGGACGATTACTTTTGGTGAACGAAGGATATCCAGTCTGAATCAGGATGAACTTGCCGTATTCAGGCGGGAACATTGCGGATTCGTATTCCAGCAGATCTATCTGATCGACGGGATGTCTGTGATGGACAATGTATTGTCGGCGGGTCTGCTGACAGACAAGGATAAGAAAGCGATTATCTTAAGGGCGAAGGAATTATTTGCTAATGTAGGCATTTCTGAGGAAACACAGAATAAGTTTCCGGCACAGATATCAGGCGGGGAAGCTCAGAGAGCAGGGATGGTTCGGGCTCTGATAAATAGTCCGGAGATCTTATTCGCAGACGAGCCTACGGGTGCGCTTAACTCGAAGACCGGACTGGATGTGCTTGATACGCTTACACGATTCAACGAGGAGGGCCAGAGTATCGTCATGGTGACGCACGATATGCGCTCCGCCAGGAGGGGCAGCCGTATCCTGTATCTAAAGGACGGTGTGATCATGGGGGAGTGTGATCTCGGGAAATATGCGCGGCAGGATGATGCGGCAAGGCAGGAGAAGCTGGCTTCTTTCCTGGCGGAAATGGGGTGGTAGATATGGAGAAAAGTATTCTTCTTGCCCGTTCCAATCTGCGGAGGGCAAAAGGTCAGACAGCCGCCATTATCGCACTTATATTTCTTGCCGCCCTTATGTTGAATCTGTGGCTTATGTTATCTATGGATTACAGGCAGAATTTCAGGAGGTGTCATGACAGACTGAATGCGGAGCATGTGACCATGGTGATAGACGGCGATACAAGTGATATGCGGAAATTTGTCACAGATACCTTAAAAGAAGACAGGCGTACGGCAGAGTTCTTCCTGGATTCCATCCTGCATATGGTGGGATCATTTGAATATAACGGCGGAGAGATGAATTCGGAGCTTATCTTCATGGAGAAGGAGGACGCCCTTTCTCGGAGAATCGGAAAGATCGAGATTATCGAGGACAGCAGTTATACGAAGGGAGTCTATATGCCGGTTCTGTACCGGTCGGATGATGTCGCGGTGGGTAAGACGGTGGAGCTCTCTGTTGGGGGCAGGAAGATGTCTTATACTGTATGCGGATTCTTCAACAGCGCCATGACGGGTTCCCATAATTGCAGTATGTGCGGGGTACTTTTGACAAGAGATTGTTATCAGGAACTTGAGGAAGAAGGCTATGCTCCCAGAGCAACACTGTGTTCTATAAGGCTTCATGACAAGGAAGAAAGCGAGGATTATGATGCGATGCTTAAAGACGCCGTATCTGCCCGTTATCCAGCCGCGCGTACCGCGAACAATACCTATGCGATGGTCTCTCAATCCCGGTATATATCCCAGATGATCTGTTCAGGAATTATGAGTGCGATGGCTTGTTTTATACTTATTATTGCCCTGGTGGTGATTGCGTCCAATATTATCAACTATATTCAGGAGAATATGAAGAATCTTGGAGCGCTCAAAGCGGTGGGTTATACGAGCAGGCTGCTTATCGGCTCCCTGCAGATGCAGTTTACGGGAATTGCCCTGATAGTCGCATGGATCGGCGCCGGTGTGTCGTATGTATTATTCCCGTTTATTAATGAGATGATGATCTCGCAGACAGGCATTCCTTATGAGATTCGTTTTCTGCCGGCGCCATTCTTTCTGACGCTGGCGGTCCTGGGAGGGACGGTATCTTGTGTCGTATGGATGTCCTCCCGCAGGATCAGAAATGTAGAGCCTATTGTCGCGCTCAGGCAGGGTATTCAGACGCACACTTTCAAGCAGAATCATGTTCCTCTCGACAGGACGCGGACGCCGCTGAATCTCGCATTGGCGTTGAAGACGACGATGTCCGGCGTGAAACATAATGTGACGATCTGTATCACGATGTTTGTACTGTCGCTTGTCGCCGTGTTCTCAGGGCTGATGGTCAGGAATATGATCATGGATTCGGAGCCTTTTCTGGATATGGTAGTGGGGGAGGTCGCGGATAGCTGTATCAATATCCAGGCAGAGGCCGAGGAAGGGTTTCTGACGGAAATGAACGCGGATGAGCGGGTGCAGAAGGTTTATCTCTATCATAGCCTTCAGGCGACTCATACCGGCGGCGATGTATTGATGGCGACTATTGCGGATGATTTTTCTAAAGTGAATAATCAGAAGGTGATGATCGAGGGGAGATTCCCCAAATATGACAATGAGATCGTCATTGCCGCCAAATATGCGTCGGAGAAGGGGCTTAAGGTCGGAGACGAGATAGGGCTTACGGCGGGCGGAAGACAAGGCTGTTATATCATATCCGGATTTGTACAGATTTCAAATAATCTTGGGAAAGACTGTCTGCTTACACGGGAAGGTTATGAACGTCTGGGAGAACTTGAGAATACCAGTTATTATCTTAATCTGAGGGATGATACGGATATAGAAGCATTTAATGCGGAGATGAAAGAAAGGTTCGGCGGTAATGTAAATGCGACGATCGATATCAATGCAACGGTTCAAAGCGGCGCTTCGGTCTATGTCTCACTGATGAAGATTATCGTCATTGCGGTTCTCGTACTGAGCGTGCTTGTGATCACTTTCGTGCTATATCTGCTGGTGCGTACGATGGTGAGCAATAAGAAGCGGGACTATGGGATACTGAAAGCGCTTGGTTTTACGACGGGACAATTGATATGTCAGACGGCGCTGTCCTTTATGCCGGCAGTGATCCTCTCGACCATTGCAGGAGTGACCGTATGCAGCTTCATCATTAATCCGCTGATGGCGCTGTTCCTCAGGAATATCGGGATCGTGAAAAGTACTTTTACGGTTCCTGTCTGGTATAATATCCTGGCAGGTATGGGGATGATTCTGTCGGCATTCTTGATAGCGTGCCTGCTGTCCCTGAAAATAAAAAAGATAACTCCGAGGGCGCTGCTGGCGGGAGAATAGGATACAGTTGACAGTGTCCTGTATGTGAATTCAAAGCGCGGATGAGCGATAAGATACCGAGCGCAGGGCCGCCGTGTGAAGAAATTTTACAGGAGGGAACGTATGAACGTAAGAAGCCCGTCTCCGCTGGTTAATTCCTTATCTGCGGCTCCGGCCGTATCCGGGCAGGGGCGCATCCGGTGATTCAGCCAGATTGTGCGCCATCCTGCCTGGGACGCGCCTGCAATATCCGATTCATATGTATCGCCGATATACCAGGTGCGTTCCGGCAGAAAATGCATACTCTCGCCGACGGCCATGAAAGCATGAACGTCAGGCTTGTGATAACCGATATCTCCGGAAATAAAGATCTGTTCCGGCAGAAACCACTTCTGAAGATTCAAAGCTTCCACTTTACGCCATTGCCCTTCATGATTGCCGTTGGTTAACGCAGCGATGGGAATCTGCTCTTCCTTACAATAATCAAGTACATCCTTCATAAAGTCAAACATTGTGATCACCGTCTGCCTATAGCGGTATTCTGTCTCAAACCGACTGCTTTCTTCCCTTGTGATCTCAAGCCCCGCATCCCGGTAAGTCATGCGCAGTCTCTCGTGGAAAGAATCTTCTCTGGGAATCTTCCCTTCCTTCTCATGTGCCAATATAATATCGGAGTAGATTCTGGACTTTCGGAACAATTCCGTACTGTCTGTTTGGACTCTTCCGGCGAAGAATTTCTCATGGGCTTTCTGGAAAGGCTCCATCAGGTTGTACATGGTGTCGTCTATATCGAATACAAGATTTATCGGTTTGAAAGGGGGGATGCCGCACATTGTTAACGCCTCCTATATGGTGTGGATTTTCTGCAATTGTGAATAGTTCTTTGAATGATAATGCGGTGTATAAGTAAAACAGCTGCCTATATTTTAGCATAGATTGTGTTTAAAATACAGAGTCACTATTTTAAAAAATTCCAGCAAAAATTTCATATCCCGGTGGAGTCACGGACGGCAGAAGTTGCAAAGGCATCAGAAAACAAGTATAATTGAAATATATTTCTAATCAAAACACTAATTATGTATTTACAAAAGAGGACGAGCTTATAGAGTGTATCTGGAAATGTTGGTAATGAAGGGGAACGAAAATATGAATGATGAAAAAGTGTATGCGATGAGTTTTGCAAAAATATATCCGCTGTTGGCTGCCAAAGCAAAAAAGAAGGGACGGACGTTAGAAGAGGTGAATAAAATCATCTGTTGGCTGACCGGATATGGTACGGAAGAAATAGAAAACGCCATAAATAATTCCGTCGCTTACGGCGATTTTTTTAGAAACGCGCCGTCTCCAAATCCGGACAGGAAAGCAATCAAAGGCGTGGTCTGCGGGGTACGTGTAGAGACAATTGACGAGCCTTTGATGCAGGAAATCAGATATTTGGATAAGCTGATTGACGAACTGGCGAGGGGAAAATCCATGGAGAAAATCCTGGGCAGACACGCAGGAAAAGAGGCGGGCAAAATGTGGGAATGTCCGAAATGCGGACGTACTTTTAAGAATACGAATCAAGATCATTACTGCGGAGAAGCTCCGAAAACAATTGAGGAATATATAGAACGTCAGCCAGAGCATGCGCAACCATTCCTGCGGCAGATAAATACTGCAATAAAATCTGCATTACCGGAAGCTATGGAAAAGATATCGTGGAGTATGCCGACATATTGGAAAAAGCATAACCTGATACAGTTTGCAGCCTTTAAGAAGCATATAGGTCTGTATCCAGGGCCGGAAGCGGTGGAGGCATTTGCCGACAGGCTTAAGGAATATAAGACGAGTAAGGGAGCTATACAGATTCCTTATAATAAAGCTCTGCCGCTTGAATTAATTGGAGAGATTGCGAAATGGTGTGAAAAAGAGAATGGCCGATGAGGACTTTTAAGGAAACCTAAATCGAGGGAGAAAATAGTATGGAACACATACGATGTGTAGTTGAAAGAATTACTTATACGAACACAGAAAATGGATATACCGTGTTAAAGGTGGCGGTGAAGAATTATAATGACCTGGTTACTGTTGTGGGAATCATGCCGGATACACATGTCGGTTCTGTTTTGTCCCTGGAGGGTTTTTGGAAGATGGACGCCAAATACGGCAGGCAGTTTTCTGTAGAGAGATTTGAAGAGACGCTTCCGGCGACAGTTTATGGAATTGAGAAGTATCTGGGATCGGGTCTGATCAAAGGAGTCGGGCCGAAGTTTGCAAAGAGGATCGTCCAGAAATTCGGGAAGGATACGCTGGACGTGATCGAGGAGGCGCCGGATGAGCTCGTCACGGTGGAAGGGATAGGGAAAATCCGTGTGGAGCGTATTAAGAAGAGCTGGCAGGAGCAGAAGGAGATAAAGAATATCATGCTCTTTTTACAGAGTCATGAGGTTAATACTACCCATGCCACAAAGATTTTTAAAACTTATGGAAGAGACAGCATCAGCATAGTGCAGGAGAATCCGTATCGTCTGGCGGAAGACGTCTGGGGAATCGGATTTAAGACTGCGGATATGATTGCCGAAAAGTTGGGTATTGAAAAAGGACGCTTCATTCGTTTGCGGAGCGGGCTGTTTTATACATTAAACAAGCTGGCGGAAGACGGGCATTGTTATGGAGACAGGGAACAGCTGATCCAAAAAGCCGTAGAGCTTTTGGAAGTGGAAGAACCAGAGCTGGAGATCACACTGGACGAAATGCTGCGCACCGAGGATGTTATCAAGGATGAAGAGGCAATTTATCTGCCGCCTTTTTTCTTTTCGGAGACCGGGTGCGCCAAGAGGCTGATTAAACTGTTGGTTTCCAGACGCAGGGTGAAAATGGACGTAGAGGCGGTCATGTCGCAGGTGCGTCGGCAATCTGATATTTCGTACGATGAGATTCAGTTGGAGGCGATCCGCACGGCGGTTTCATCGAAAGTGATGATTCTGACCGGGGGACCGGGAACGGGGAAGACGACTACAACTATGGGGATTATTTCCGCCTATCGTAAGGCAGGATGCCGGATCATACTGGCGGCGCCTACCGGGAGAGCGGCGAAACGGATGTCTGAAGCTACAGGAATGGAAGCGAAAACGATTCATCGTCTGTTGGAATATAAACTTCCGGAAGGATATCAGAAGAATGAGGAAAATCCGCTGAACGGAGATGTGCTGATACTGGATGAGTGTTCCATGATTGATATAATACTCATGTACAATCTCCTGAAAGCGATTCCGGAACATATGACTTTGATTATGGTTGGCGATACTGACCAGCTTCCAAGCGTAGGGGCGGGAAACGTCCTGAAAGATATCATTGACTCGGATCGGATCCCGGTCGTGCGGCTGACCAGAATATTCCGACAGGCGCAGGGCAGCAGGATCATCATGAATGCTCATCGGATTAATAAAGGCGAACCTATTGATATGCGCGGCGGAAAGGATTCTGATTTCTTTTTTGCAGGGAAAGCGGCCAATGAGGAAGTTGTGGATACGCTGGTAGAATATTGTACAAAGAATCTACCCCGTTATTATCATGTGGACGCCTTTCGGGATATCCAGGTGTTGACGCCAATGCAAAGGGGGATTTGCGGGGCGGCAAACTTAAATCAGATGATGCAGGAAGCCATGAATCCTTCCAAAATCTTTCTTCGCAGGGGCGGTACGCAGTACCGGCTGCATGATAAGGTCATGCAGATCCGAAATAATTACGATAAGGAAGTCTTTAACGGCGATATCGGAACCATTTGTAAAGTTGATATGGAGGAACGGGAGATAACGGTAGATTACGAAGGTCGGGAGATTCTCTATGATATCAGTGAGCTGGATGAACTGGTATTGGCCTATGCGACTACGATCCATAAGGCGCAGGGAAGCGAATATCCGATTGTAGTGATGCCTTTGACTATGAGCCATTTTGTGATGCTGCAGAGAAACCTGCTGTACACAGGGGTCACCAGGGCAAAGAAGATTCTGGTTCTGATTGGGGAGAAAAAAGCAGTCGACTATGCCATAAAGAATGAGACTACCGCCGCCAGGAATACGAAGCTGGCTAAACGCCTGAACAGACTTATTTGATCCGGCCTAAGCCGGATCAAAAGTCGTTTTAGGAGCGTTAATGTTCGGTATCTACATATGCAATGCTGGAATCTCCCTTCTGCGCCTGACCTAACACGGCGTCCATTAGTTTTTGAAAAGAGCCGTAAGATGAGGTGGCGCCGCTTAAAGCGTCTATCTCATCTTTGCCCTGGCCTTCCAGAAACTGGCCTGCATAATAGCGTGTGTACTCATTTGGATATGTGCCGTTAGAATGAAACATATTCTGCATATAGGCGTTATCCCAACTTTTAATGAAGCCGCTGGCGTTTTCGGCGTTATATTCCACGGAAACAATTTTTCCGTCTTTGACCATGATCGTGATATATTCTCTCCAACCAAAATTATATTCTGAAGCCTGGGCCGAATAGTAGCCATCCTGAAGACTTTCTGTTTTTCCGCAGCCTGTCAGTACAATAGATAGTAACAGCACAAGGCATATTCTGCACAATATCTGTTTCATTTAAATCAATCCTCCTTCAGAACAAAATTTTTCACCTGAGCCTGGAGTTTCTCGGCTTCCTGCGCCAGAAGTCCGCTGGACTGCTCCGTTCCCTGCGCGTTTTGCAAATTCCGGTCAGCGATGGCGGAAATGGTTTCTATCCGTTCTTCCATAGAAGACAGCGCATTCTCCTGACCTTCTACGGCGGTTACCAGCCGGTCTGATATCTCGCTGATCTGAGCGGAAACATCGGAGATGGCTTTGAGAGAGCTTGCAGTATCTGCATTCAGGTCCACGCCCGTGCGGATGATGTTTCTTGTATTTTCAATCATTTCAGTGGCGCTCTGAGCAGCCTCGGCGCTCTTGACAGCCAGATTCTGAACCTCGTTGGCCACTACGGCAAATCCGCTTCCTGCGCTTCCGGCCCGCGCCGCTTCCACTGATGCGTTCAGCGCCAGAATATTCGTCTGGAAAGAAATATCCTCAATAGCCTTTGCGATTTTCGTGATCTCTAATGCATTGGAGCTGATATTGTCCATAGCTCCGGACAGCGCGGTCATCTGAGTGTTTGCTTCCTTAATACACTGTGCGATTTCCTCGGTTTTATTCCGCGTCTGGCTGCTGCTTTCCATAACGTCGGCCAGTCGATTCTTTACATGAACCACCTCGTCGACCAGTTCTTCAGTAGACTGGTTCTGCTCCAGAGAGGCGTGGTGCAGCTCGCCGGATTGCCCGCTTAATTCTTCCGCCATATTGGCAAGGCGAACGGCGGCGGCGCGGAAACCGGAGATAGTCTCGTCCATGGATCGGAGAATGGAATTCAGACTGTCTCGTATCAGAGTAAAATCACCTTTATAATCCATCTGTGGTTCGGTTTTCAGATTACCGTCGGCAACCTGCGCCAGTACCTGACGAATATCCAATATGTATTGATTGACGCTTTCTACCGTGGCATTGAGGGTCTCTGCCATAAGTTCCAATTCATCCCTGGAGTGTACGGAAACGACCTCTGTGTGAAGATCTCCGTCGGAAAGCAAGACCATACGATCCGTAACGCTTTTTACAGGGCGTGAAATTGAACGGGCCAGACGCAGAACAAGCAGGATAGACACAATCAGTACTGCCAGATTAGATAAAGCCGATACCAGCATCGCACCATTTATGAAATGATTATAATCTGATTTCGGAACCTGGATGACCAGCGACCACAGCGTACCCCTGATAGGTGAAAAGGCTATCAGCATCTTCTTCCCGTCGATTGGCAGTTCGATGGAACCTGTTTCATTTGTGGTTATTCTGTCAATTGCTTTTTCGCTTCCATCATTAATCTGGGAAAGCGTGCTTTCTGAGATAACCAGAGACTCGTCCGGATGTCCCGTGATAATCCCGTCATGGTTTACCATATAAGCAGTACTGTTCTTACCCAGGTTTATACCGTTGATAATGTCGCTTAAGGTATCATATTTATAAACTCCGACCACATACATAGAAGTTTCTCCGTTTTCTTTTACCGGCATTCCCATTGTAATTCCAAGGCCCCCTTGAAAGATTGTAGAAGGGTCGGTAGTCAGATTATCTGTTTCCAGAAGCAGTGAAAAAAAGCTGCTGTTTAGATTTTCCGGCGCGTCTTTTATACCCTGCAGAATGCGTCCTTCCAGGTCATAAAGAGCGATCGTGTACAGCTCATAGATCTCGGCGGCTTCAATAAGAACTTCTTCGCGGTTTTTTCGGATCAGTTCGGCATCCGTGTCGTTTCCATTTGCTCCATTCATCCGGGGATCATCGGCAATCGTCATCATACGGTCTGCCAACAGATGGATATTTGCTTCCACTGTTTTGGCCGATTGTCGGACCATCGGCTGCAGGCTGTCAAGCAAAATATTGTTTGCAAGTGACTGCATGGCAAGCGCCATAATCACACAACATATGAAGACTAATACCAGAATGTTGAGGGTTGTGTTTTTCAAGATTCTTCCGTTGAGGCTTCGTTTTGTTTTTCTTTTTGAAGTCTGGGGATTATGTTCTTTTATCATTTCTTTTCATCCTTTCCTGTCAGTTTTGAACATAAAAAACCACATAAAAATACCGGCAGGCGCCAGAATACCGCCATAGTTTTGGTCTATGGCTGCTTCTGACAGTATAACATAACTCTCTGGATTATTTCAATATGTATAAATGTGCGGCGGCTCTATATTTTATCCTTTTTATAAATTAATGGTGGATCATTATTTCCATAATATAATGAAAAATATAAGGAAATCATAAAAAAGAGGGCGGCAGCCCCCTTTTTTGAAATACAGGATTCTATATCGTTTACTTATCTTTGTTTGCAAGCGCGCTCAATTCTTCAAGCATCTTGGGCAGCTCAGTATCCATGTTTTCATTGCTGAACTGACAGGTTCCTACCTTCTTGTGTCCGCCGCCGTTGTACTTCAGCATCAGGCTGCCAACATTGACGTCCGACGTTTTATTCAGGATGCTGTAGCCTACTGCGGCAGAACATCCCTGTCCGCCGCGTCCGCTGACGATCCATGCGGAGATGTTTTGCTCCGGATACATGCTGTATATCATAAAACGATTGCCGGTATAGATCGGATCCACGTGTCTCAGATCGGTGATAATCAGATTGCCGTCGATCTTCGTATGCCCGGACACCATCTCTTTGAACTTCTCTGTCTGTTCATTGTAGACTTCGATACGCTCCTGTACATCGGACAGAGCCAGGATATCATGGGTGGTCATAGTACGGCAAGCTTCCATCAGCTTCTCCATCAGTTGATAGTTGGAAATGGAGAACTGTCTCCAGCGACCCAGGCCGGTTCGGGGATCCATCAGGAATCCGACCAGAATCCACCCCTTCGGATTCATGACCTCGTCAATGGTCAGATTGCCGGAATCAACCTTATCAACCGCTTCCATCAGATCGTCAAACTGTGGGAAGCGTTCCCTTCCGCCATAGTATTCATAGATGATACGCGCGCAGGACGGGCAGATGCGGCTTTCTCCCTTATATTTGCCTTCCAGCTCTAACCGTTCGTGTTCACTGGAATGATGGTCAAACCAGAGTCCGCAGCCCTCGACAAAAGGCACGTTGGCAAGGCAGTCATTCTCGTCGATTTCCAGCAGACCATCCTGGATATCCTTGGGATGGGCAAATTTCCAGCTGTCAATGATACCTGCTTCCAGAAGCAGGGCTCCACATGCCAGACCATCAAAATCGGAACGTGTTACTAATCTCATTAATATCTCCTCCTTGTATCGCTCTTATTTAATTTCTGAAACCAGGCACAAAAAGTATGCCGTTTTCCGCTGCTGTTAGTATAGCATATCCCTTGTTTTTCGGCAAACATAAATATGTAATGACGAGCAGGAGATAGAACCCTGCCGCGCCTGCCAATAAAAAAGAAGAAATTTTTTGCTCAAAGCGTTTAAATTTGTGCAATATATACAAATATACGCAATTGATTTTAGCAGTTTTTATGTTTGAAAATGGCTTGCATAGTGAATAACTGTTTGCTATAATCCAAATATAAAATAAATAGAGCTCGTTAGAAAAGAAAAACGAGGAAATGGGTGAAAGACCTGTTTCTTTTCGTTTTTCTTTTTTTTTGGCAGACGTGTCAAAAGTAAAAATTAAAATGAAAGTATGGAAAGGAGAAGGGTATGCATAGTATTGAAGATTTTAACATGAATTTATTTTCACTGAAAGGGAAAAACGCCATTGTTACAGGAGGAAATTCAGGCTTAGGACAAGGGTTTGCGACAGCTCTTGCCAAAGCGGGCGCTAACATTCTTGCCGTAAGTATTATGGACGATGACGGAGAGACGCAGGAGATCATCGAAAGATGCGGCGTGGAGTATAAGCTTTTAGTTACAGATATTACAGCCGAAGGCAATTGTAAAAAGGCAGTCGATACTTGTATAGAGACATTTGGCAGCGTGGATATCCTGGTGAACTGTGCAGGAAGGGGAATCAATATTCAGGACGTTACAAAATTCGGCAAAGATTCATGGGATAAAGTCGTGGCATTGAATCTGTCGGCAGCTTTCGAGATGACACATGAAGTATGTAAGCCAATGATTAAACAGAACAGTGGAAAAATTATCAATATCGGATCATTGTTTACTTTCTTAGGCGGTCAGTGGGATCCTGCTTATGCGGCAACGAAGCATGGAATTTCCGGTCTTGCAAAAGCGATGTGTGATGAATTAGGACAGTGGAATATTCAGGTGAACACGATTGCGCCGGGTTACTTTGCTACAAAGCTGACGGCAGATACAAGGGCGAATGAAGCTGCAAGCCGCAGAATCCTGGAGCATATCCCGGCTAACCGCTGGGGAGAGGTGTATGATTTGATGGGAGCATGCGTATTCCTTGCCAGCGACGCGTCTAATTACGTTAATGGAACTGTTTTGACTGTGGACGGAGGCTATCTGGTACGGTAGAGATTTGACAATTGTTTGTTAATATAAGCGAGGGATGAATAATGGAGAAAAAACAAAATAAATGGGTTGCTTTCGCAATCATCTGCCTTACTACAGGAGTGATCACGGAGCTTCCTTATATGCGATGGGCATTGTATGAGCCGCTTAGAGAGTTTTTGGGACAAAATAATACACAGTTTGGAATGTCTGCAAGTTTATTTGGCTTGTTGTCTATGATTTTATATATTCCAGGGGGATGGGTAGCAGATAGATTTTCTCATAAGATTCTGTTTACTGTATCCTCTGTCGGATGCGGACTGTTGGGATTCTGGCTTGCTGCGGCGCCTGGATTTGCAAGCGTTATGATCATTCATGGATTGTGGTCGATTACCAATATCGGTTTGTTCTGGCCTACCATGACAAAGGCTATTGCATTACTTGAAGACAGTAAAGGACAGGGAAAAGTATTCGGATATTTTGAAGGAGTCAGGGGTATATTTGTTGTTGTGATGTGGTTAGGCTTAATGAAAGTCTTTGAGCATATGGGCGGAATGAGAATGGTAATTATTGTCATGTCTGTTTTATCGATTGTATGCGGTATTTTATCGTTTCTCTTTATGCCGGGCAATAAAGACGCCGAGGCTACAAGCTCAGGAACAATTATGAAGGATATGGGCGCGGCGCTTAAATATCCTGTAACATGGCTGTGCGCAGGAACAATCCTTTGCGTATATTCTGTCTATAGCGCGTCTTCTTATATGCAGCCATATTGCCAGGAAGTGCTTGGAATGACGGCTGTAGTTGCCGGATATGTAGGAATTATAAAGAAAGACGTGATTCGTCTGGCGGCGGCTCCGTTTAGCGGATGGCTTTCTAAAAAATGGGGCGGGAAATGTGCGTCGCTTATCGGGGTGTTTGGCGTAATGTTTGCCGCTACACTGGTAATTCTACTTGCCTTACCGTCAGGGGGCAGTTTCGTAGTGATAACAGTTATTGTTATGGTTGCTTCTTCATTTGCCATCTATGGTATGCGCGGCATGTATTATGCAATCATCGGGGAAGCGGGAACTCCGGCGTCGATCTATGGAACAGTGTCGGGAATTGCTATGTTCATTGGATTTTCACCAGACTTTTTTAATCCGACATTATTAGGAAGCTGGCTGGATAACTATCCGGGAGCGTCAGGTTATAGAATGATCTTTATCTATATGTTAGTTACTATGATCGTAGGTATTGGGTTCGTTATTTTATTAGTTAGACACAATAAGAAAAATAAGGCGGCGTCTGAAAATACCGCGGAAAATCAACAGGTGGAGATGAGCAAATGAAGTATGTAATTGGAATTGACGGAGGGACGCAAAGTACAAAGGTTTCGATATTTACACTGGACGGAAAAATTGTTTGTGAACAGAAGAATGCTTTGCGGCCGCTCTATTCGCCGGACGCAGATACGGCGGAACATCCGGATGATGATTTGTGGGATTCTCTGAAAATGACAGGACGTCAGGTTATGGAGAAATTCGAAGGAGATCCGGCAGATATTCTTGCAATCGGCCTTGGAAGTATCCGTTGCTGCCGTACTTATTTAAAAAAGGACGGAACACTGGCATATCCTGTTTTGAACTGGATGGATAAGCGGCTTGCAAAACCATATCCGGGCAACATTCCTGAATTTCAGTATCTGAGTACAACTACGGGATATCTGACCGTACGTCTCACAGGCAATTTCTGCGATACGGCGGCAAATTATGAAGGAGTATACGGCCCCTTTAATAAGGAGACGTGGAAATGGAGTGAAGACCCGAAGGATTATGAACATTATAATATCAAACGAGAGAACCTGTTTGATCTGGTTATGCCGGGAGAAGAATTAGGCAGGGTAACGAAAGAGGCTGCCGTAGAGACAGGTTTTCCGGAAGGCTGCCCTGTTATTGCAACGGCAAATGACAAAGCGGCGGAAGGGCTTGGAGCCGGAATTATTGATGATTCTTCTTGTCTGATCTCTTTGGGGACATATATTGGAGGAATGGTCAATGGACATGAGTTTAATGATAACGCACAGTGTTACTGGTCCAATCTTTCCGCGGTTCCTGAACGGTATTTGTATGAAGGTATGACGGGAATCCGCCGAGGAATGTGGAGTGTATCATGGTTTAAAGAAATTCTTGGCGAACCATGGGAGGAGCTTGCGAAAGAAAAAGGAACTTGTGTAGAGCAGATGCTTGAGGATGAGGCGGTTAATGTTCCGGCGGGAAGCGACGGTCTTATTACTGTTCCGGAGTTTTTGTGTCCGAATAATATCCCTTATAGAAAGGCTTTGATGATCGGCTTTGACGGAAGACATAAACGGGCGCATATGTACCGTTCTATCTTAGAAGCCATTGCAATGACGATGCACATGAGTATGGAAGATATGTTTGAAGAAATGGGATATAAGCCTGAAAGACTGATTATTTCCGGCGGAGGATCAAAATCTAAATTGTTCATGCAGATTTTTGCTGATGTATTTGGAATGAAGGCAGTTAGAAATGAGGTTACCGACGCGGCGGGAGTGGGTGCGGCGATTTGCGCGGCGGTAGGAGCGGGCGCATATGCCTCATATGAAGAAGCGGTAGACAAGATGGTGCGTATTGAAGACGAGTTCCGGCCGGACCTTAAGAATACTGAATTATATGCCCGTGTAGAAAAAAATGTTTACAGGACAATTAAAAACTATTCTGATCCTGTAAATCAGGAAATTTATCATATTTTTTCATAATAACATGCCAGAGCACATAATAAAGGAGATTATCATGAGCAGAAGAGAAGAAATTGTTGAGAAGATGAAACAGATTGTCGGCGCAGAGAATGTTGTGACAGACAGGGAAGTGCTGGAAGACGCGACACATGACAGGTTCCGTAAATACGAGGGATATCACAAGGTTTTCACAAACCCGTTGCCGGCAGCGGTTGTATTTGTGAATAACGCAGAAGAGGTATCAGGCATTCTAAGATATTGTAATGCGAAAAAAATTAACGTTGTGCCAAGAACAGGACATTCTGCTACAGAAGGCGGACTGGAGACAATCGTAGAAGACTCTATCGTGCTTGACGGATCACATATGAACAAAATCCTTGATATTGATGAAGTGAATATGCAGGCGACTGCAGAATGCGGCGTTGTATTAGAGGATCTTGAAAATGCAGTAAGAAAGCTTGGATATACTACAGGACATTCTCCGCAGTCAAAACCGATTGCTCAGATGGGCGGTCTGGTAGCAACAAGATCTATCGGTCAGTTTTCTACTTTATATGGCGGAATGGAAGATATGCTTGCAGGCGTAGAGACAGTATTCCCGGACGGGACAATTTGTGATATTAAAGCAGTCCCTCGCAGAAGCGCAGGCCCGGATATCCGCCATATCGTACTTGGCAATGAAGGAACGACCAACTTTATCACAAAAGTAACCGTAAAATTGTGGAAATACTATCCGGAGTTCCATGAATGCATGGGATATACCTTAGATAATATGCATGATGGTTTAAGCATCATGAGAGAAATTATGGTAGAGGGATACCGTCCGTCTGTTGCAAGATTATATGATGCGGAAGATGGTAAGGAGCATTTCTCTCACTTTGCAGCAGGCAAATGTGTTCTCTTGTTTGTAACAGAAGGACCGGAACTCATTTCTCACGCTACGGCAGAAGGTATCCGTAAGATTATGGCAAATCATCCAGAGTGTACGCAGGTAGAAACGAAGCTGATTGAGACATGGTTTGCTAATTTGAACTGGGATGCGGCAAGAATCGAGGAAGAGCGCAAAGAAGTCCTGGAAACGAGCAATGTATGCTGCACAACTGAAATTTCAGCGCCGTGGAGCGCGGTACACGAAATTTACGACGTTTGTGTGAAGAGAATTATGGAAGAAATTCCGGATATCACTATATTTGGGGCGCACGCATCACACTGCTATCCAAACGGAATTAACCTCTACTTTGTATACTGGTACAATGTAGTAGATTGTACGCCGGAAAATGAAATTACAAAATATCATCTGCCAATTAAGAAAATTATCTGTGAGGAGACAATTAAAGCCGGGGGATCAATGTGCCATCACCACGGAGTGGGAAAGCATCGTGTACACTGGATAGATAAAGAGCACGGTTCTGCGCTTTACATGGTGAAAAAATTGAAAGAGGCGTTTGACCCTAACGGTATTATGAATATTGGAACAATTTTACCGTATTATGGGGAGAAATAATGAAATTATTAGTTTCTTTTAAACTTTGTCCGGATCTAGAATTACTTAGGGAAGAAGACATTATTGTAACGGAGGAAATGGGTATAGATACCCATTTCCTTCCTAATATTATCAATTGCTATGATGAAAGTGCGTTAGAGCTTGCGCTGCGCCTCCGGGACAAAACTGAAGATCATGTAGAACTGTCGGCATTTACTGTTGGAAATGAGCAGACAGAGCTTACTTTGAAAGGTTTAAGAGCGTTAGGATTTACTCATACGGTCAGGGCGGAAGACGGGTGCAAGGAGATAGATTTCTCGCCGGAATTAGTGGCGGAAACTATGGCTGCATATGTGCGGGAGAATTTACCGGATTGTATATTGCTTGGAAGAGAAGCGCCGGTTGGAAATCATGGCGTTATGGCTCAGTTAGTAGCTGGAAAACTAAGCTATCCTTTAGCCGGTCCGGTAATTGATCTTTTAGAAATTGATCCGGCGTCTGTGACTGTTCTCGTGTCCGACGAAGGAAGGATACAAAAACAGACGCTTCAACTTCCATGTGTATTATGCGTGGGAAATGCAGTAATCAGTAAATTAAGAGTCGCCACCCTGCGTGAACGAATGAAAGTGTCAAAGACGGAGAGCGAATATGTAAGTCTGGTTCGTCCGGATCATAGATATATGGCGAAACCGGAGAAAATTAATCCGATTGCTGCAAAACGTATATGTTATCAAAGTCAAAAAAGCGGGAAAGAGGCAATATACGACATATTGCAAAATGGTCTGCAGAAAGCGTTGGAGCAAATATGAAAGTACTATTCGTTATACATGGGATTAATAATAAAGTCATTGAGACGGCGCGCAAAAAAAAGCAAATGATAAGCGCACGGCTTGGATGTGTCGTTGACTGCTGTATTTATGCTGAGGAAAAGGAAACGGGCAATCTGCAATTGGAGTCGCTGGGCGGGAAAATCTATATGTTGTCAGTTACGGCTTCTGTGACAGAAATCGTTGCCCGGTCTTTGTGTAAGCTGGTCAGGGAAATGCAATATACGGCAGTTGTGGCGGCGGACAGCGGCCGGGCTTCAGAACTGGCGGCCAGGCTGGCGCAGTTATTAGAAGTACAATGTGCGACAGCCGTTACAGAGTTGTCGGCAGATAACGGCTGCGTTTCCTGTAAAAAATCAGTTTACAATAACATGGTATGCGCCTCTTATAGTTTGCCGTTAGAATTTGTAATAAGCGAAAGATTTACGGTGGGAGATCTTACAGGGGAACAGCAGGAACCGTTGGAAGTGATAGGCTTAGAAGCCTGCGGGAATCCAGATTATCTGCTCCGTAATATGACGGTAGAGGAACGTAAGGAACAGACGGTGTCGCCGATTTTAATTGCAGCAGGCATGGGAATACAGAGAAAAGAAGAAATCATAATGATACGGGAATATGCAAGGCGTTGTGGATTTTCTTTTGGAGTTTCAAGACCCGTAGCGATGAGAGGGTGGGCCGATATAAGCGAGATTATCGGAGTGTCGGGCGAGATCTATGCTCCAGAGATAACGATTGCAATCGGAATATCCGGAGCGGCCGCATTTATGGCGGGAATTGAGCAGAGTCGTTACATACTGTCCATAAATACTAATCCTGACGCGATGATCGCCAGGTTATCCGACGCAATGATTGTAGACGAGTATCAAAATGTTCTTCATGAATTATTCGAGTATCTGAAGCAATGGGGAAGACAATAAAAGGAAAAGATTGCAGAAGAAACCTTTGCAATCTTTTCCGGACTTTTACATATTCCAAACCTCATGATTGGTTGTACATATGGCTATTGCGCCTGCATTTAAATTTTCAAGCACGATTTCTTTGTCGCAGACAAGGCCCGAGGAAATCACAGGAATGGAAAAACGTTCAGACGTCCACTGGATTACCTTTGTCCATCCGGGAGTTATATTGATAATATCGGCCTGGCTGATTTCCAGCTGGCGTCCGATGTTTCTCCAGGAACTGGAATCAAGAATAAAAAAACGATGAATAGTGAATAGTCCCTGTTCTTTCGCATAGCGCAGAATGGACGGTTTGGAGCTGATAATTCCATCTGGCTCAGCGGATTTTAGAAAATCAACGACGCTGTTCCTGGGAGAAAAACCATCGACCATATCGATGTTCACAAATACAAGCTGCTTCATCTCTTTGAGACGGTGGATCGTATCTTTAATGTCAGAAATTGATCCGAATAAAGTAAATACAACTTGGGACTCATTCCGGGCGACAAGCTCAAGATCAGAGTCTTGATTTATACCGAGAATGATAGGGTTTTCTTCGATTACATGCAGTATTTCCCGTTTATTCATATTCGATAAATGTCCTTTCTTGCTTATTTTTTAAAACATATTTTGGGGGTTGAAGAGGCCGTCGGGATCCCATTTTTGCTTTAGACTGATCCGCTTGTTTAATAAGTCGGCAGGAGCGGTGTTATGGAAAATATCACGGTATAATTTCCCGACGCCGCATTCAGAAAACGCCTGGCCTCCTGCTTCAAATGAATCCTTGCACCATTTTTCAATTAACATCCGGGCTCTATAATATTCTTCCGCTGAATGTGAGAGAATATTTACATAAGGATTTCCAGAGCCAATATGACCAAAAATCACGCCGGACAGATCATTTTCCTCCAGGCTGTCCTGATAATACTGCATTAACTCCAGTCTGGTTTTATCTGGAAAATAACAGGCGCAGGATAGTTTTTTTATCTGGGCGTCCAGGGCATGATAGGATGAAATTTTCAAGTTAATGCATTCAGAAACTACATGGCGCATTAACCGGAAGGTTTCCACCTCATCTCCGACAACATTCCAGATATTAACAGGATCTCCCTGATACTCGGCGGTAAGATCTAAAAGATCCCCGGCAGTCTCTTCCAGTATTTCTTCACTGTCGCCCTCCAGTTCAAGATAAATTGCGGCCTGACTGGATACCGGGAGCTCTGGGAGCCGGGAAATCGAACTGATCTGTGAGCGTAACTCATGAAGTAGTTCAAAGCTTTTGGAATCCAGAAGTTCGAAGACGCTTATATTATCTCTGGCTGTAATTGCATCGGCAAATCCGGCCGCGCAGAAATGATCAGGAAAGAAAAACATCAGTCCCCATACGGCTTCTGGTATCGGAACAGTGCGCAGGCGCACGGCGGTTATAATTGCAAACATACCTTCGCTGCCGGATAAATCATGGAAAGTATCGTCTGTATTACTGCACAGGTGAAGGTCGCCCTGGTGATCGCAATACTCAATTTCTGATATAAAATCGGACACACTGCCGTATTTGTAGGAGCGGAGACCACGGGCGCCAAAAGAAAGGGCGCCGCCGATCGTAGCGCTTTTCTCGGTAGGTGAAGCCGGAAATTCACGGGTCATATTACTTTCTTTCCGGACCGCTGTTTCAATTTCTGCAAAAGTAGTACCGGCTTTCACCCATAAAGTATTGTCGCTGTCCCGGTAAGAAACGCCGGTCAGGAGCCGAAGATTCATGCTGTGGTTGTGGGCGGCCGCGCCGGCGCCGTTAATTCCGGTTAATCCGCCGTGAGCGGTAATCGTCATTCCGTTATCCGCACAATACCGGACGATCTGTTTTACTTCGTCTGCCGTTTGAGGAGAAGAAACAGAAAGGGCGCGTCCCGTAAATAAAGATTCGTCTCTGATGGAATTATCTTCTCCCGGAGAGTGAATAAGTAATGATTCTTTCATGAATAAAACCTCCTTCATATCATTGAAATGCTGATAAAAAAGAAAGAACGCCCATTGTGTTTTAGACAACAGACGTTTTCCAATTCTAACGTATTGTATGGATTTAATTAAACATATCATAGGAAATAACAATTGTCAATATAAGCGAAAAAAGAAAACTAAAATAACGGACAGGCAAAGGAGAGATGCTATGAATATTCTGATATGCGTAAAACAAGTACCGGATACGGCAGAAATAAGAATTGACAGGGAAAGTCATACCTTAATACGCGAAGGGGTTGCGAGTATCTTAAATCCTTATGACGGATATGCTCTTGAGGCCGCGGCAAAGTTAAAGGATCAAAACCCAGATACAACTATTACCGCAGTATCAATGGGACCGGTTCAGGCGGAAGCTGCGCTTAGAGAGTGCCTTGCTATCGCTGCTGATCAGGCATATTTAATTACAGACAGGGTTTTTGGAGGCTCGGACACTTATGCGACCAGTTATATTCTGGCTCGGGCGATTCAACATATACAACGCATGCAGGAGATTAGCTTTGACGCGATTTTTTGCGGAAAACAGGCGATCGACGGAGATACTGCGCAGGTAGGACCAGAGTTGGCAGAGCATATGGGATATCCGCAGGTCACATGTTGTCTGAAGGCGGAGGAAAGAGAAGGAGAGTTAGTCGTTCTTCAGGAAAACGACGACAATCAGAAAGTGATCGGAGTCACGTACCCTTGTGTTTTGACTTTTACAAAACCAGATGCTGATCCTAGATTTCCTACATTTAAACGTAAAATCGCAGCACGCAAAGCGGAGATACCGCATATTTCGTCAAAAGATATTGGGGGGATAGATCTGAAGCGTGTGGGAATTCAGGGCTCCCCTACAAAGGTATGTAAAAGTTATGTTCGGGAGAATAAGAAAAAGGCGGTTATGATCGAATCGGACAATATGGAGCAAATCATTCAGGAGCTTTATCATGCGGCGGGCCAGGTATGTGAAAGTCGGAGGTAAGATATGGAATATAAGAAAAGCGAGGATATATGGGTCTTTATAGAGATCAAAGAAGACGGTAAAGTCCAGCGTCCGAGTCTGGAATTACTTAATCCAGGGATGGAAATAGCCAGGAAATTAAACGGGAAACTGGTTGCGGTTCTTCTTGGCGGTGAGTTGGAAGATGCGGTACGGGAGGTTTCGGCATATGGGGCGGATCAGATCGTGACTGTGCAGGGAAGCGAATATAAGGAATATTGTACAGACATTTATACAGACGCGCTCTGTACTCTGCTCAAAAAATATGCGCCTGCGGGCTTCTTGCTTGCGGCGACGAATAAAGGCCGGGATATGAGCCCCAGAATAGCATGCAGATTGAAGACCGGACTGACCGCTGATTGCACCGGAATAGATGTAGATAGAGACACCGGATGTTTATTATGGACAAGACCGGCTCTTGGGGGGAATTTAATGGCGTGTATCGTCTGTCGGGAACACTGGCCGCAGATGGGGACGGTCAGGCCTGGAACATACAAAACGAAAAAAGCTGTTAAAGAACACGTAGAAATCCAACGGGAAACCGTGGAACCGAGGGAGAATAAAAGGCGAACCAGGGTATATGAGATCATTCATGAGGAAAGCGGGACGGCAGATATTGAAAGTGCGGACATTATTGTTGCGGGGGGAAAAGGACTGGGAAGCGCCAAAGGTTTCCAGATGCTGTACGATCTGGCAGAAGCGCTTGGGGGCGCTGTCGGAGCAACCCGGGGAGCAGTAGATAAGGGATGGATTCCGCATGCGTATCAAGTAGGACAGACCGGCAAAACGATCCGTCCCAAGCTGTACATTGCCTGTGGGATTTCAGGAGCAATTCAGCATATTGTCGGAATGTCTGCTTCAGATACCATTATTGCCATTAATCAGGACCAGGATGCACCAATTTTTCAAGCGGCCGATTATGGGATAGTGGGAGACGTCTATGATATTGTGCCAGAATTAACAAAAAAGGTATTGCAAGAGAAGGGAAGGAAAAGAAATGATTGAAAAGAAAAGTACAAAAATAAGAAAAATTACCTTTTGGCCGGCATTTATTTTATTATTTGGTTCGTTGGTTTACAGTATTGTAAATAAAGAGGGTTTTTATGCAATGGCAAGCGCGGCAAATACATGGGTGCTGAACAATCTGGGTTGGACGTACAGTCTGACAAGTTTTTTGTGTCTGACGACTATTGCGGCGGCCTATTTTTCACCGTTGGGAAATGTAATTCTCGGAGGCAAGGATGCAAAACCGATTTTATCCAAAACAAACTGGGCGACGATTACCTTATGTACTGCTATGGCGGCGGGGGCTTTGTTCTGGGGAATTGTGGAACCGATTTATCACATGGCCGCGCCGCCGGTGGGAATGGAACCAAATAGCTGGGAATCGGCAAAATTTGCAATGGAAACAATGGTGCTTCATTGGTCTATCCATCCATACTCATTATATACACTGCCGGTTATTGCATTTGCATTTGCGTTTTTTAATATGAGAAAGCCATTTTCTGTTACGTCGCAGTTAGGTGTTTTAACAGATAAGTTTCATATTAAGACAGAAGAGAAGAACGTATTTCCACAGATCTTAGATACAGTACTTTTGTTTGCTATGGGCCTTGGAATCTTAGGAGTTATATGTACCGGTACGTTGAATATGGGCGGCGCATTAAAGGAAATCACCGGGATACAAAGTAAAGCGGCGGCATGGCTCATTATTTTAGGATTTGTTACGGTTTGTTTTATTGTATCTTCAATTTCTGGCATTCACAAGGGAATTAAATTGTTGTCTAATCTTAATGTAGCAGTTTATATCGTTCTTTTAGCGCTTATCTTTATATTAGGTCCTACGGCGTTTATGATAGACGGTACCGTTGAAGCGGTGGGAGGAACGCTGTCTGACCTGCCGGCAAAACTTTTGACAACAGGGGCATATGCATCGGATCCGTGGGCGAAAAGCTGGACGGTATTCTATGCGGGAAGCTGGGGAAGCTGGGCGCCTATATCCGCTTGTTTTCTTGCAAGGCTCGGGGTGGGATATAAGGTAAAGGATCTGATAAAGATTAATTTTGGGATACCTATTATTTTTAATATAGTATGGAGCGGTGTTTTTTCCAATCTGGCAATTAATTATCAGCTTACCGGCAAGTTAGACCTGATTCATATTTTGAATACAGAAGGGGCGGAAGCGACGATATATGCCATTTTCAGAGAGATGCCGGGAGCGAAAATTATTGTTGTTTTATTTTTTGCCGCGTTGCTTCTGTCTATGATTACAGCTATGGATTCAACAACCAATTCAATCGCAGCGCTTTCTACAACCGGAATATCTCCGGAAGAGCAGGAAGCGCCGGTGTTCTTAAAAATAATGTGGGGTACTATTTTCGCAGTGCTGTCATATATTATGCTTACCATTGCCGGAATAGACGGAATCAAGATGGTGTCTAATCTTGGAGGGTTACCGAATATTTTTATTATTGCCGGAGGTATTGTCTGCGTATTAATTATTGCCTGCAATGTTGATAAATATAATCTTGTTGACCGCAAGGCAGAATCAGGAGAAGAGGATTTGGAAGGAGAAACAGGAAATGAAAAGCAGAGCGGCAGAATCGGGGCGGAGAAAGAAGGAAGTGTAATTGAATGAAACCACTTATTTTATTAACCAATGATGATGGAATTGATTCGCCGGGACTTCTGGCGATGGCGGAAGCGGCGGAAGAGTTTGGCGAACTTTTGATTGCCGCGCCGGCTCTTCAGCAGACGTCCATGGGGCGGTCGTTTCCAAGAACTGAAAAGCTTGGTATTATAAAGGAAAGACGATTATCTGTAAATGGGAAAGAACAACTTGGATACGGAATATACGGATCCCCTGCATATGCGGTAGACTGCGGGGTGCTGGAGTTAGCTGAAAGAAAGCCGGATATATGTCTGAGCGGGATTAATTATGGAGAGAATCTCGGCACTAATCTTACATGCAGCGGTACGGTCGGCGCTGTCCTTGAAGCCAGCACGCATCAGATTCCCGGAATTGCGTTTTCTATACCTGCGGCAATCGGGATACAGAGGAGTCAGGAGTATCCTCAGGTAAATTGGGAAACTGCAAAGGCGGTCGTTCATTATTGGACGAACAAGCTTCTTGTGGAAAAAGAGATTTGCGGCGCTAAGTGGCTGAATATTAATATGCCGGATATCATTCCGCCGCCGCAGGAATATTGCTATACCAAGCAAAGCTCCCAGAATTATTTTGACTTTCTCAAACCAGGGGAACGGGATTTTTCGAAGCGGTATGAATATAAGTCCGTGATTAATTACCGGGAACGGAAGTTGGATGAGAGTGATGATATTTATGCGGTGCGTGTGAAAAAAATGATATCCGTGACCCCTATCCTTCATGATTTGACAGTACCTGAGATGCGGATTGGGTTTTCTTCGTAAAACTTACCGCTGCGCCAAAAAATAAGGCGCTGAAATTCAGCGCCTAGACAACATTAATGTGTATTGTTTAATACTCCATTCTGCTTATGGAATAATCATTGTAATCCGTTATCCCTTTTCCTTCATTTGGATGCACGGTAGAATATACACTGTCCGCAGCATACAGGCATAACAACGCCAGACAGCTCCATACCAATATCTGCTTTTTAATCTCTCTGATCCGGTTATCCAGAAGCGGAGCCGCGATATAGACGATCACCATTCCGCCGATTCCGAATACCAGCAGGCCTTCTGCACAGATCCGGCCGTTCAGATTCAGGAAATATCCGCTGTAATCCCACCATTTCATCCCGTCGTGGATTACCTCCAGATAATAAGACGTCCAGTATTCCACCATCCCGCATACGAAGATGATACAGAAAAATTCTCTGACCGGATGATTCCGAATCCGGTTGAGCAGCGTAAGAAGCAGGATACCGCCTGCGCCATAGATGGGGAGCCATGGACCGTGAAGAGCGCCCCGGTTCACAAATACTCCGTCCAGTACCAGATGAAGGCTCACTTCCCAACACCATCCGATAAAGGAAAAGATAAAGAACAACAGCACCAGAGACCAGATCGAATAGCGCCGCATATAATGGAATGATTCCAACTTTTTCTGCTTTGCCGCCTCCGGGAATGGAGAAAGTCTTCTGGGATACACTCTTCCTTCTGCCGCATCCTTAAGCATACCGATTCGGATCTGCTGTTCCCGTTTATCTTCGTAAGCCCGTTCTTTTTCTGAATTCGTGAGTAATATACCGAACCAATCAGCAAGAATACCGCGTATCCCCTCCGGCCGGTTTTTGCTGATCTCAGTATCTTCCGTCCCTTCCATCACATCTATGTATGTTTCTAAGAGCACATCGTCCGGCGCCCTTTCATACAGATACCTGTCGTTAAGAAGCTCTGCTCCTGGAATCCCGGTCTCTTTCGCTTGTTCGCGCAGTTTTACATAATATTCGCAGAAAGCTGCCGACTGATAGGGAATGGAGTAAAGTATCTCGGAGAGTCCAAGGGTAAATGCTCCCAGAATACTCCATCCGATAAAAGATAAGTCCAGTAAAAAGCACTCCCACTTATGTCCGTTCATCATTTTCCTGGAAAGGGTTATGGCTTCTCGTCCGGTAAGATCAGGATTCTCTGCCAGTATGTAAGGAACCTGGGCATAAGAATAGTATTTGATTACTCCGCCTACGATCGTAAGCATCCACAATGATTGATAGATGCTGTACCGAAGCATCGCCATCGAAACCTTAAGCCACCTTTTTACACGCAGTAAAAATACGAAACGCTGTATCGGAAGCTTCTCATAGCTTTTGCCTTCAAGGAACATCCGGGCTGAGATCACGGTATAGGTATCGACGATCAGGAGATAGAATCCTATCACACCTGCACATGCCAGCGCGACCAGGACCAGACTGCCCAGGTTTTCTGAACCGAACAGGGAATTAATGCCTGATACGAACATAACGAACAAAGAGCCGGATGTTATCCCGTTGACTACCTTAGATAACGCGCCCCGGCTTCCCCCCAATATTCCGTTGCCGTCCTTGGAGCGTTCGATTTTCTTCTGCTTCAGCGCTTCCGAAAGTTCTTTCCCTTTTTCCGGGTTTCCCGACATGGTCTGACGCAGCACATCCATAAGTCCCGTACTGCCCATGGTCACTCTTGTGTCTGCTTTCATCTCTGTTTCCTGTGACGTTCCTGTCTCCGGTTCCGCCGTTGTTCCCGGATCCATAGTTGTCCCGGTCTTTGCCGGAGAATACATCCTTATAAAAGTGTCAAAGCTTGAGCTTTGCAGCCCCAGGAATACTGCAATTAAGCTTACCATTACCAGTATCATGTAATGCTTCTTTAGCGTCTGTCTTGCTCTTTTTTTTAGTTCTCTTCTGGTCATAGCGTTCCTCTTTCGTTTTAATCAGCATATTCCCTATCTTACATGATTTTGGAATAAGATAAAATATATTTTTTGTAAATTTATAAAAAATAAAAAATTGAAAGGTTTTGTAAAAATTACGCGGACGTAAGAAAGCCTGTAAATAAAATTGCGAAGATAAATTAAATATTGTATGATAGATGCAAGATTAGGAGCCGGAGGTGTTTACAGTATGAAGGTTGTGATTGCAATTGATTCGTTTAAGGGAAGCATGAGTTCTATGGAAGCCGGATATGCGGCGAAGAGCGGCGTTCTTAGAGTATGCGACGCGCAGATTACCGTCAAGCCTTTGGCAGACGGCGGCGAAGGGACTACGGAGGCTCTGGTAGAAGGGTTGGGCGGCGAATATGTTACTGTCGAGGTGAACGGGCCGTTGGGAGAGAAGACGAATGCGAGGTATGGGATTCTGGAAGACGGCAGGACGGCGGTCATGGAGATGGCAGAGGCATCCGGAATCATACTGGTTAAGCAGGAAGATTTAGATCCTCTAAGAGCGACAACCTATGGCGTCGGCGAGATGATCCTAGACGCTGCGGGAAGAGGATGCCGCGAATTCATCATCGGTATAGGAGGAAGCGCCACCAGCGAAGGCGGCGCAGGTATGCTTCAGGCATTAGGATATGATATACTGGATAAAGACGGCAATCCGGTTAAGCAGGGAATCCGAGGACTTGACAGGATTGATTCTATCTGCGGCGAGAATGTTCCGGAAGTATTGAAGGAATGTCATTTCAGCATTGCCTGCGATGTGAAGAATCCCCTCTGCGGCGAGAATGGAGCGGTCTGTGTATATGGTCCGCAGAAAGGCGTCAAAGAAGAAGAGAAGCAGATCTTTGATGAAAAAATGGAGCATTTTGCAGATAAAACACGGGAGTATACAGGGACAGACTTCCGTATGACAGAGGGAGCGGGCGCCGCGGGAGGACTTGGCTTTGCATTCTTAAGCTACCTGCCGAATGTGGAGTTGAAATCAGGAATCGACATTGTTCTGAAAGCAATCGGGCTTGAGAAAGAAGTTAAGGATGCCGATATCGTCATTACCGGCGAAGGACGGTTGGATTTCCAGACAGCCATGGGGAAAGTTCCGGTGGGCGTCGCCCGCCTTGCAAAGCAATACGGCGCAAAGGTGCTTGCATTTGCCGGAGGCGTTACGAAAGACGCGGGAGAGTGTAATGCGGCCGGGATCGACGCGTTTTTCCCTATCGTAAGAGGCGTGACTACACTGGATGAAGCTATGATTTTGGAGAATGCGAAGGAGAATATGGCGTTGTCCGTGGAACAGGTATTCAGGGTGATTTGCGGTTGAGAAGTATACTGTTTTATAAAATCATGATTTGTGTTATAATTACGAATATAAAGATCAGAAAAGGAGTTATTACAGTATGATGGTTAGAAAGACTGGATTCAAGAAAAACGTATTATGCGGACTTGTTATACTTACTTTATGTGTCCTGCCTGTCTTAAGCGGCTGTACTTCCCGGGAGAATACATCTGCCGGCAAGGAGGAGGCCGGGGCGCAGAATGAGCAGGAAAGCCCGGGGGATGAGTCCTTGAATTCCGGCGGACAGGACGACGGAGCGGGGAATGAGATTCTTGGAGATTTCACTATGCAGGATATCAACGGAGAGACTTATACTCAGGAAATGTTCGGGGATCATGAACTGACGATGGTTAATGTATTTACTACATGGTGTACGCCGTGTATCAGAGAGATTCCGGATCTTATGGAGCTTCAAAAGGAAATGGAGGATCAGGGAGTACAGATTGTCGGTATCGTCCTGGACGCGGCAGGCCGGCAGGGTAAGACGGATCAGGAGGCAGTGGAGAAAGCGAAGCTTCTGGCAGAGAAGACGGAAGCGGTATATCCCTTCCTGATTCCGGATGAAAGCCTTCTGAACGGCAGGCTCGCGGGAATCAGCGCAGTTCCGGAGACTTTCTTTGTGGACAAGGAGGGGAATATCGTCGGAGAGACTTATTCCGGCAGCCGTTCTTTTGAGGATTGGAAGAGTATCGTAGAAAAAGAGCTGGAAGGAGCGGTACAATGAGCCGTTGTCAGAGAACTCATTTTCGCAGGCTGCCGGGCGTCATCCTTGCCGTCATAGGGCTTATGATCATGGGATTTGGCATATACCGCGGGGAGATGACGGTGGTGCTGGAAAAAGCAGTGAATATATGTATGGAGTGTGTGGGAATTGGATAGAAAGAAGAAGACAGGATGGAAACGTCACGGAGCGCAGGCGTTATGGGCGCTTCTTACGAACAGTTACCTGGCAGGGTTTGCCCGGGGGAAGATATATCAGGGAAAGCTTAAGAATCTGTGCGTGCCCGGTCTGAACTGCTATTCCTGTCCGGGAGCGGTCGGCTCCTGTCCGATCGGCGCGGTGCAGGCAGTTATCGGGAGCTGGAATTTCAAGCTTGCGTTCTATGCGGCGGGATTCCTGATGTTCGTTGGAGCGCTGGCAGGGAGGTTTGTCTGCGGGTGGCTGTGTCCGTTCGGGCTGGTTCAGGATCTGCTGCACAAGGTTCCTTTTCCTAAGAAGATCGGGACATTTCGGGGAGACCGGCTTTTGCGGAAAATGAAGTATATGATTCTTATAGTATTCGTGATACTTCTGCCGATGTTTCTGGTGGATGTTCTGGGTCAGGGTTCGCCGTACTTCTGTAAACTGATCTGTCCGGCAGGCACGCTGGAAGGAGGACTTCCTCTGGTTTTGATGAATGGCTCCATGCGAAGCGCGCTGGGATGGCTTTACGCCTGGAAAAATATCCTTTTGTTGATTACCATTGTATTTTCTGTTATGATATACAGGCCCTTTTGTAAATACATATGCCCGCTGGGAGCGGTCTATTCTGTATTTAATCCCATTTCGGTGTTCCGTTACAGGGTGGATGAGGAGAAGTGTACCGGCTGCGGCATGTGTGCCAAGGTCTGCGGGATGCAGGTGGATCCCGCGGAGGATGCGAACCATCCAGAGTGTATCCGCTGCGGAGCGTGCAGGAAGTCATGTCCGGTGAAAGCGATACATTGAATTTAAAGGAAAAGTTTGCCAATTTTTATTATAGATGTTAGTGTAGGATGTATTAGATGAATGAAAAGCGCTTGTGAAGATAGTGCGGCTTATGAACAGGAGACATTATAAGAGATGAAGAAAACGATCCGAGAATTATTTGTGATGACAATAGCCACCCTGATTATTGCGGCGGCAGTATTTTTCTTCTTGATTCCAAGCCATGCGGCGGTAAGTTCTGTGTCGGGTCTGGCGATCGTATTATCGAATTTTATTCCGCTGACTGTGTCGGCGATCACAATGATCCTGAATATTATTCTGCTGATAGTCGGTTTTCTGCTTTGCGGACATGAATTCGGGTTTAAAACAGTGTACACGTCCATTCTTTTACCTGTATTTATCGGTATCTTTGAGATGTTGCTGCCGAATAACGGATCGATTTCCGGGGATCCCGTGCTTGATGTTGCCTGTTATATTTTTACGGTAAGTATCGGGCTCAGTATTCTGTTTAACATGAATGCGTCGTCGGGAGGACTGGATATCGTGGCAAAGATACTGAACAGGTATCTGCATATGGATCTGGGCAAGGCTATGAGCATAAGCGGTATGCTGGTAGCGTTGAGTTCAGCGTTTGTGTATGACAAAAAGACGGTGGCGCTGAGTGTTCTCGGAACTTATTTGAATGGCATGGTGCTGGATCATTTTATTTTCGGACAAAATATCAAAAGAAGGGTCTGCATCATATCCAAAGATAAAGAGAAGCAGATCCGTGACTGGATATTGTATACGCTGAAAAGCGGAGCGACGATCTATCAGGCAGAGGGGGCGTATGGAGGTACGTTTCAGAATGAGATCATTACGATCGTCGATAAGAATGAATATCAGAAATTAATGCAGTATGTGATCAAGGAAGATCCGGCGGCATTTATTACTGTGTATAATGTAAGCTATATGCGTTATATTCCCAAAACCAGGAACCATTAAAGAAAATGTTCTGTTTACATGAGGAAAGGGTATGTCAAATCATACGGAGGGAAAGTTTATGAGCTATTATGGGGAGAGTTTTGAGAGAAACAGCGAAGGCGCGCCGGACATTGACGGCCGTGAACAGCACAGCGGTATGCAGAATGTACAGAATCTGGAAAAAATCATCAATGAGGGGCTTCGTGTCGCTCTGCTTGAGGAAACTCCGGACCAATCGCTCGAGGTGCTGCTTAAGCAGCTGGGAAAAGCGCTGAACGGAGAACGTACTTATATATTCGAGCGGAATGAGCACGGCGGCGACGACAATACATATGAATGGGTGGCCCCCGGGGTTACAGCGGAAAAGGAGAATCTTCAGAATGTCCCTTCGGAAGTGTGCGCGATCTGGTATCGGAATTTCCGAATCGGCAGGCATATTGTTATTGAGAATCTGGAAGAGACCCGGGAGGAAGATCCCTTGATGTATGAGACCCTGAAACCACAGAATATCCGTTCTCTTGTTGTGGTTCCTCTTTTTGATGCAGGGATACCTATCGGATTTTACGGCGTGGATAATCCGCCGGTGAAGATGCTGAAATACGCGTCGAATATGCTTCAGACAGCGGCGTACTTTATCGTCTCTTCTCTGAAACGGCGTAACCTGGTCCGGGAACTGCAAAAGAGAAGCTACAGGGTTCTGCAGGCTCTGAGTGTGGATTACTTAGGTATTTATCAGGTAGATTTTGATACGGATGAATGCGAGATATACAGGGACAGCGAACAGTTGAGGAGAGATTGGGGCGTCGACTTCGAGAATGGATATCAGAATGCTATGGAACGGTATATTTCCCGGTATGTAGTACAGAGGGATCAGGAAAGGCTGCGCGCCGCGACGAAAAAGGATTATGTGCTTGCCGAGCTTAAGACAAAGAGGAAGTACTATGTTCGGTATCAGGTAAAAGATAATTCCTATGGACTGAAATATCTGGAACTTCATTTTTCTGCCGCGGAGAAAGAAAATTGCGCGATTTTTGCTCAGCGGGATATCAACGCCGTGGTAGAGCAGGAAGAAAGGTACAGGCTGGAAGCGAGGCGAAGCATGGAGGATATCCTGGAAGGAGCCAGAACCGGTATATGGACGATCGAGTTGGAGGAGGGATGCCGACCAAGGATGTATGCGGACCGGACCATGCAGATACTTCTGGGCCTGTCGGAAGAGATCGGACCGGAGGAATGTTATCAGCACTGGTTTGAGAACATTGAGCCGGGGTATGTGGAGATGGTGCAGGAATCGGTGCGGGAAATCTTGGAAAACGGGCGTTCCGAAGTGGTTTACCCATGGAATCATCCGCTGCTGGGGAGGATCTATGTTCGATGCGGCGGCGTGCCGGACAGGAAATTCAAAAAAACAGGCAATTGCCTGAACGGATATCATCAAGACATCACGGAGATTATGGTGACGCGGAAAAAGCAGGAACAGGCCATTATGGAACTGTTGGAGAAGGTCAGGCGTGCAAACATGGCAAAGAGCGAATTCCTTTCCCATATGTCCCATGATCTTCGAACACCGATTAACGGGATTATGGGAATGCTGTCCATCATAGAGAAATGTCAGGATGATCCAAAACGTCAGAGAGAGTGCAGGGAGAAAATCCGTGTGTCTGCGGAACACCTGCTGTCCCTGGTCAATGATGTTCTTCAGGTCAGTAAACTGGAGAGCGGGAGGCTGTCTGCGGCAGAGGAACCGTTTGATCTTCGCGACACGCTGGAAAACTGTATTACGATTATGTCTGTCCAGGCGGAAGAAGCAGGTATCCGTCTGGTGTTGAAGGAAGTTGATCTGCAGCACAGCAGGCTGATCGGAAGTCCGCTGTATCTGAAGCAGATTCTGACGAACATTATTGACAATGCGCTCAAATATAACCGGCCTGAGGGCGCCGTATTTGTTCAGGTAAAGGAGGCTGACTTCCGAAATGGAACCTCAAGTTACCGATTTATAATCGAGGATACCGGAATCGGAATCGGGAAGGATTTTAAAAAGCACATATTCGAGCCCTTTACTCAGGAACATCAAGATGCGAGAACCCACTATAACGGCGTCGGGCTTGGTATGTCCGTCGTAAAGAAGCTGGTCGACCAGATGAAGGGAACCATTGAGATAGACAGCCAGGTTGGTAAGGGAAGCGTGATCCGGGTCGTGCTTCCTATCCGGGTCGACGGGGCCTGCAGCGCGTATCCTGTGGACTTGAAGCAAGAGGTACGGGCAGACGTCGCCGGCGCGTGCGTTCTTCTGGTGGAGGATAATGAGATCAACTGTGAGATCGTGGAATTTATGCTGGAGGATGCAGGGGCAAAGGTTGTGACGGCGAATAACGGAAAAGTCGCCGTGGATGCGTTTGTGTCGTCTGATCCAGGAACCTTTGACTGTGTGCTCATGGATTTGATGATGCCGGTCATGAGCGGATATGAGGCGACTCGTGTGATTCGCGGCCTTGATCGGTCGGACGCAAAGACCGTCCCCGTCATAGCGCTGTCGGCGAATGCGTTTGAGGAGGATGTCGCAATGGCAAAGGATGCCGGAATGAACGAACATTTGGCGAAGCCGGTGGATATGGAAAAGATGTTCGAAATTATGCATCGGCTGATAGCGGATTTTAAGGGAAAGTGATACTTGAAGATATGACGGCAAAGAAGGAGCTTGCGGCAGTTTGGGCGCAAGCTCCTTCTTTTTAACGGGACGTTAGTTCATCTTGACCATATTACTTTACTTTTCTTTGATAAAATGATAACATTATAACAAGAATTTGGTTCGGAACATAGTTTATAATTGGAATTGGAGGGAAGAAAATGGAGCGGTTGAGGATAGAAAGACCGTCCGGCAGGGAAGAGATGCGTTATGCGCTTGAGGCGGCGCTTCTGTTGGGAT
>CAJUFA010000021.1:0-57101 GCA_910585725.1 uncultured Dorea sp.
GAGTATATCACAACATGCACTTCTTTTCATTACGGTGTGTTTTGTATCGCTTACGGTTTTTCCTATATTCTGTTCATGCCCTTTGTATCAAATAAGCGGTATACATTTCCGTGAAATGGGTCGGGTTTGGAAAACCGTTGCGGCGGGCGTAATCTTCCAGCATGGATTTTTGGTTACTGATAGAATTGGATTCCCCGTTCAATTCATCGTCACGGCTCAATCTCTCGTATAATGGAGTGATTTTGGTTTTCGTCATAGCGTCTGCCTCCTTACATGAAATATGCTCTAAATGAGTTCTTCACTAACCATGAGAAAATCTCGTGATTAAGAAGTCATTTAGAGCATATATCACCTAAAACATCTGTATCTGTATTCAATAAATCTGCTTTATCAATTTCTTTTAACAGACTGGCAATTGTATCACTTTGCTTTTGATCACCCGTTCCCAAGCGATTGGAATACAAATCAATATCTGTAAATAAATCCGCAAATAATGGATCACTTTGTTCGATATTATTAAATGTAGAACGACACATTGTCGTATCCATAAACAACAAATTAAAATCTCCATGTCCAAGTAGGTAAACTGCATGTTCTTATCGCTAATGGAGTGTGCCATAAAGCTGCAAAAGTTGCAAGGATAAACAAGCTGCTACGCAGTCCTTGCAACTCCAGCATCTTTATGTATGAGTATAGACAAGCGATTAAGAACTATTATGCTATCGCCTTTACGTATCTGATGTTTTGTGCTTTAATAATCTGCATTTAAAGAAAATAATTTGTTGCGATCGTGTTTTTTTGGCTACCGTAAAAAGTTGCTCTACAATTAAATGCCTTTTGTAATTGCTCACGGTTAAAAGCATTATTTCGCGCTGCCTCCGCAAAATTTGTGTAAGTTAATTCCGGTTCAATCACATAATGACAAGATGATTTTATTTCATCTTTCAATTCTTCTGCACTTTCATCTTTCAAAGCATCAATATACGCATTCAAAGCAATTTTTAATGTTTCTGGTTTTTCATCATAAATCAAATCATAGACCTTTATTAAAAAAGAATCTGATAAATACTTATAAAAAACAATCCCTAAAAGATAGTCTTTATATTCATTTGCATCCATTTTTGAACGTAATATATCTGCTCCGCTCCATAATACGCTAATCAAATCTTTACTGTTTTCCTGCTCCGCCATTCTATTATTCTCCATACTATGTCTGCTATTTTGTTCTAATCTTGTCCTTTCCCAAACCGCACCTCGCAATCCTTTCGGAAAAATGATATCCCATAACAATCAATCTTACGATATCCTTCCGCACGCAGTTCTTCCATATATCTTTTATCATATATTTGCTGCAACGCCTTTTCTGCATCATTTTCCAAATCATCGATCGAACCAGATACTTTCAATTCTAAAACGAATGATCTTCCTCTAAGAGACGGGCTTTTCACCAGAATATCAGAACGACCATTTCCCATTTCACGATTCGATTTTACCAGATAATTCTCACTCTGGTTCAATATTCCTGTTAGAAAACCATGATAAAAGTTTTCTGCACTGTCGTAGAAACTAATGGTACGAAAGAGCTGACCATTTAATATATCCGTCATCTTCTGGGCATCCCCCTCTTCCATTGCCAGATACAGATCATGAAAATCTTCTTTCTTTATAACAGCTTTCAGCCAATTCAGAATCGTATTTTGATAAATTGTTTTTACTTCTATATTAGGTATACGTGTTCGTAAAAAGATAGAAGATTCCTTAAAATATTCACTCTCTTTTGTAAGATACCCTGTAAAATAGAGAAAATTCCACAAGTTCTCTCCGTTACTATACATATCCTCATAGGTAACTTCTCCATGAACTTGGATGTCTAAAGTTCCTCCCTCTAAGAGTCTTTCAATCTGTCCTTTTGTTTCTCGGTCAGCTCTGACTATCAACTCTTTTATAATGTCGTTTGAACTGGTATTAATCCAATACGGATGTGGAAATGCGTTTACATCTGCATACAAATCATACATAAAATTGATTACGCTCCATGGATTATAAACTTCCGTATCCCCAAATAAATAGCCGTCATACCATTCTCTCATCGTCGGGAAACGGCTTTCTACTTTGTAATAGGCCATCACCTGCTGTACTTCTGCTTCTGTAAATCCAAAATGTTCACTATATCTCTGATCAAGTATAGATATAATTTTAAAATGATTAAGTCCAGTAAATATACTCTCCTTTGAAATCCTCAGGCACCCGGTAATAACAGCAAACTGCAAATAATTATTCGTCTTCAGCGCTGATTCAAATAATGAACGGATAAAATCCACCATTTTCCCATAAAATCCTCTAAAATAAGCATTCTCAAGCGGCGCATCATATTCATCTATCAGAATAACCGTTTTTTTATCTGTCGCTTCGTAAAGACATTTACTTAAGAACTCTAACGCTCCGGAATAATCATCATATTCTGCCTTTCGGTCGGCAATTTTCTCAAACAGTTTCTTATCCTCTCCACTAATTTTCTCGCTCGTCAATATATACTGATGTCTCTGGTATTCGTCTGCAATTGCTCTTTTCATCTTACCATACGAGGATTCAAAAGTGGGTTGCTTTGCCGATTTCAGCGTTAAATCAATAACCGGATAGTTTCCCATATATTGCGTATATGTTTCGCCTTGTGCCATAATCTTTAAGCCTTGAAAGAGCGATTGATTCTCCTCATTTTTCTTCGCATCCCCTGTATCCTCAAAAAAGTACCGGAGCATACTTAAATTCAATGTCTTTCCAAATCTCCTTGGACGTGTAAACAGATTTACTTCTCCTTTTAAATCCAGCAATTCTTTGATAAACATTGTCTTATCTATATAGCAATAACCATCTTTTATTATTTTTTCAAAATTATCAACACCTATTGGTAATGCCTTCTTAATCAATGCCACCCCCCACCTATTCTTCATATTATAACCCATCCATTTCCATTTCACAATTGGTTTCCTTTGAATAACAACAAAGCCACCTCCTGAATACTGTCGTATTCCCAGAGATGGCTCATGATATCTATTTGATTTGTATAATAAGCGATTTCTACTACCCGCTCATTATATTCTTTCATACAAAACCCCTGCACTCATTGTTCTTACAATGTATGCAGGGGTTTACTCTCGTATTACCGAAGAATATGATTAACTTTATCCTTTCCACACGATTTTATGGAAGCGTCGTCTTAATGGATCCTTATAATCTGTTCATAAAGTAATATCTCTTTGCTGTTAACATTCATATTATCATGGTAATGTCCAAAAAACCATTTCCTGTATCTGCACATCTCCTTGATCTTTTCAAAATAACGCGTCAGAATATCCGGCTGATACGTTCCTTTAGATATCCTATCCTGCGTACTGGTGGCACAGCAGTGGGAAATGATATAATCAACACTCCAATTATTCCGGATCAAATTGCGCAGTCCTTCCGCCAGTTCCTCTTCTTCCGGCATCTCCTCTTTCCACCAGCTGACATGGTTAATACGGTAAAGCTCTTGATTCTTATCTAATCTCTTTCTTTTCGCTCTGAATCTCGGATCAGACGTCTCTAATATACCTCCGGATATATCACGGCTCTTTGCTCCTCCAAATGTAAATATCTTTAATCCTTCTAATTCATAGATCTGCCCTCTCATCAAATGAATAACCGAGGGCTCGATATATTGGACGTTCCCGCCATGCCACTTTGCAACCTTTTGCTTTTTCAAAAGATCAAAGTTCTCATGATTGCCGTCTATCCAGAGAGTCGTGAACGGTTTACTGTCCAGCCATTTCATCCAATACTTTTGCTCTTTCGATTCATCCCAGTACCCAAAATCTCCGCATATAATGACATAATCATCTTTACTCATTTCTTTCTGCTCCGGGAAGATCTCCGCGGCAAACCGACGGTAATTTCCGTGGCAGTCTCCGGTAGCATAAATCATATCCCCCGATCCCCCCAAGATACCTTATTCTTTCGCTACTTGTACGCTATGCTCCTTTAACCAATCTCTGACCATATTATTTAACGCCATATCTTTCAGCTCCTCTTCCTCTATAACTTCTTTAAGAGCCTCCACATCTTCATATCCATATTCTGCCGCAATCGTCTTAACCTGCTCCTCGTACTCCTTATCGCCGATCTTGATCTTCTCTTTACTTGCGATCGCTTCCGTCACCATACTCTGCTTAAGGCTGGACTTTGCAACGTCTTCCACCTGTTTTTCAAACTCCTCCACGCTACAGCCCATCTGCTCCTTAATATAGGTCTCATAATCCTTACCGACATACTC
Source organism: uncultured Dorea sp. (assembly GCA_910585725.1). Lineage (GTDB taxonomy): Bacteria > Bacillota > Clostridia > Lachnospirales > Lachnospiraceae > Sporofaciens. Next base: position 4,310 of record CAJUFA010000021.1, read on the forward strand.
TGCCATCGACTTATATTGCTCAATCAAAGAGTCGGAGATTTCTTTTATCTCATCTTCCGGATACTTCTTAATCTCCGTATTATCCAGCACCTTCTGCCAAACTGCCTGATTGACCTGATCTTCATAGTTCTCCGTATTATCCGCGTCTAACTGTTTCTTCACTTCTTCTCTATATTCTTCTACATTCTCTGACTTTTTTGAAACACTTCTCACAAAATTATCTGACAATTCAGGAAGAGACGATTTTGCAATACTCTTGACCGTAATCGTAAATACAACGTCCTTGCCTGCAACTTCCGCGCTCGGATAATCATCCGGGAACTTTCCGGGCCAATCATACGTCTCGCCGATGCCATGGCCTATCACGCTGTCTTCGAATCCTTCAATAAACACGCCGGAACCTATGGTTAACGGATAGTCCGTTGCAGAACCGCCTTCAAATTCCTGACCGTCTATCTTTCCCGTAAAATCAATCGTAGCGGTATCCCCCTCTTCGACCGGCCGGTCTGTTATCTCTTCCTGGGTCGCATTCATCTGAAGCGTCGTCTGAATCGCTCCTTCTACCTCTTCATCTGTAGCTTCAACCGGTTTATCCACCTCAGGAATCTCCACTCCCTTATATACAGAAATGCTCAAAGCATCTGTCTCCAATCCTTTACTTCCCGAACACCCTGCCAGCATCGCCGCCGACGCAAGTATTCCTGTTAACAACATCATAACTCTTTTTTTCATATTAACTCACACCTCGTAAAAATTATTCTTTCAAAATACATACCTCTATGTTATAACACATTTGCTTTCTCTTTACAAGGACGCATATCTGAAAGAAATGATTTTAAGAATAATTTTAGTATCTACAATACTGGTGAAAAAAGTCTGCAGAACTGTTCCTTGATCCGAAGTATCAGATCCCTCTGCTCATATTTCTTCCGCGTAACCAGGGTACTCTTCATAATGTCATTTTCGAATGCTTCCATCAGCTTCTCCGTAGTTCTCGCGCTGTAAACCACTGCGTTTACTTCAAAATTCAAGCTGAAACTCCGAATATCCATATTCGCGGTTCCCATACAGGTAACCAGACCGTCGACACACATACATTTTGCATGGAGAAACCCGTTATCATAAGTATAGCATCTTGCCCCGGCTTCAATCATCTCTCCCAGATAGGAATAAGTCGCCCAATATACGAATGGATGATCCGGCTTGCATGGAATCATGATCCGCACATCAATTCCTGACTTGGCGGCGATTATCAAAGCGTCCCTGATATCATCGTCCGGAATAAAATAAGGCGTCTGGATATAGATATTCTTCCTCGCCATATGAATCAGGCGCAGATAATTATCTCTGATCTCCTGACTGCTTGAATCCGGACCGCTTGAAATAATCTGCACCGGATCTCTGCCGCCCCGCACATAATCCGGAATTTCAAAAAGCCGATCCTCCAGGAAAAGATTTTCCCTGGCCGCATAATTCCAGTCCAGGACGAACCGAACAGCTAACGAAGTCACCGCAGAACCTTCAATACAAATATGTGTGTCCCGCCAGTATCCGAACTTCTTATCCAGCCCCACGTATTCCCGTCCCACATTGAACCCGCCTACGAATCCGATCCGTCCGTCTATGACCACGATCTTCCTGTGGTTACGGTAATTAATACGCAGCTGCAATTTGCCGAGCAAAGCCGGAAAAAACTCCGCCACCTTAATCCCTGCTTTCTTAAGCCTTGCCCAATCGGAACGGCGCATTCCCCTGCACCCCATACTGTCAAACAGGACGCGGATCTCCACTCCCTGTCTTGCCTTTCTCAGCAGCACTTCTTCAATCTCTTTCCACAGCTCGTCATTCTTTATAATATAGTACTGCACATGGATATAATTCCTGGCATGTTCCATCTCTGAGATCAATGCCTGGAACTTCTCCCTGCCGTCCGTAAATATTCTGATATCATTATTGTCCGTCAGAACTGCTTCCCCTTCATTTAGATTATATAGTATCAATCTCTTGAACCGCTCCAGCTCCGGATCACGAAGCCTTAATTTTTTTCGATAGATTGATTCCTCCTGCCTGCGAACTGCATATTTAATCTCCCCTTCTATTTCCTTCATCTTGAACATCCGCTCTTTTCGGAAATTCTGCCCCAGAAGCAAATACAACACAAATCCCAATATCGGAACAAAGTACAGCAACAAAAGCCACGCCCAGACAGTCGTGGGATTCCTTCGCCGAAAGAAGATAATTATCAGCGAAAATATAATATTTATGACGAAGAGATGCTCCATCATCCATCGATATATCGTGAGAAATCCTTCTCCCGCTATCTCTAACATCCAATAACCTCCTGTTGATATGATTTGTCTATTATACATGATAGACAAACATACGTCTAGTATACTGACACATTTACTTTCAGTCACTACGCTGGAGCAGAGCATACAAAAAGAAGAAGCATTTTATTCCGTGCTTCTTCTCCGCCGCCGCTAAGCCTTTAAATTTCCTAATAATGTCTGTACATCAGACGCCATCTGGCTCATCTTCCTGTAATTCGCGTATTGAGCCTGCCTCTGCCCTCTGACCACAACCTCAGCGCCGTAAGCAGACAACTCCGCCGCCAATCTGTCCCCTATAGTAGGTTCCTTCGGCTTTTTTTTCTTCAACTTTTCTTCAAGTATCTTCTTAATCAGATAGTCCAATTCTTTCAAAAGATCAGTCGCCCTCTTTGATAAATCCCGGAACTCCTTCATATTCTCGTCGACTTCTTCGTCTTCTCCGTCTCCCGGGACGCCGGTCACCTCCCCTGCAGACGGATCCTTCTGCATCTCTTCCTTTGCGATTTGCATAGATACATTCTTCACGAGTTCTTCGAACGTCTTCTCAACCGCGCTTAACTCTTCCTCCATGGACATCTTGCGGTAACGTACAGTATGTCCGTCTATCTCGAACTCAACGCCGCTGAAATCATCTCCGGTACTGGAATCCATAGTCCAGACCTCTCTCGTACCATTGGCATATCCGTCCATGATCTTATCCCGTTCCGCCAGATATGCCGCTGCCAGGCTCTCGGCATGGCTCCTTATATCCCGGTCCTCATATGCCGCCAGTTTCTCCTTATATTTGCCCGCCATCTCGTTATATAATCTGGTACTCACGCCATCCTCACTGGTACTGTCAAGTCTCTGCAATATGTATGTCCGGCAGAGCCCGTCCATCAAAGATAATCCGTCCCCCACAGAATATCCCGCTGATGAACTCAGATCTGACATCTGGTCCCTCATATAGTTCATCCCTTCTTTGGAGATATCGACCTGGTCCGTGGATGCAGCACGTTGTTGTTCCACAAATTTATCTGCAAATTCTACGATCTTTGTTCCGTTCTGAAAAATCTTAACCTGTGAATTATTCCAGACATTCAACTTATCCAAAAGAAATGTATAATCACCATATATCTTCATATCTTCACTCTCTCCCGCCTGATTATTGCGCATATCCCCGCACTCTTCTGCCGCACATCATAATATCGTTATACTATCTTATTATTAAGTATATCGGCTGAATTTTCTAAAAAGTTAAGGAACAATTCACACCCACGCCAGATTCTATAAAGCTTTTATTCTATGACGGTGTGAATCGCAATAACTTAAGTTCATAGATATGTGAATCAAATCTCTTGCACTTGCCCCCAAAGAATGATACAATGTATTTCGTAAAATACATGAGATCACACAAGATCAAAATAGAAATATATAAAATACAGGAGGTTCACCGTGAGTACATTTTCCATCGTTTTAATTGTAATCACAATTATCTTAATCGCCGCGATTATCGTATTATATTTTCTGGGCAAAAGAGCAGAAAAAAAGCAGGCGGAGCAGCAGGCTCAGTTAGAAGCCGCATCGCAGACCATGACGATGCTTATCATCGATAAAGGCCGGCTGCCTCTGAAAGAAGCCGGGCTGCCCGAGATGGTTATAAATAATACGCCCAAATATCTCCGCCGCTCCAAGGTTCCGGTCGTAAAAGCCAAAGTCGGTCCAAAGATCATGACGCTGATGTGCGACGCCGATATCTTTCCCCTCGTTCCTGTAAAGAAAGAAGTGAAGGCAAATGTAAGCGGAATCTACATCACCTCTGTCAGAGGACTGCGCGGACCGCTTGAGACGCCGCAGAAGAAAAAGGGATTTTTCGAAAAGATGCGGGATAAGATCAGCAAAAAATAAGATATTTAAAAAGCATTGGATCATCGGTCCAATGCTTTTATGTTCATCACAATATTACAATCTGCAACAGGCTCATTATTCACATCCAGGGCATAATTCACATGCACGTCGATATTCCTGTCTGTCACGTCTACCTGCATATCTTTCGTATGTGTTCCAACCAACAACTCACCATAAGGGGTATCATATTGAGTGATATTCATCTTATCTTTCTCGAAGACCATATGGGTATTCGACAACCCGCTTTTTACAATCTCAAGTTTTCCACTTTCCGCAATTCGCACCTTATTCCTGATAAACCCGGGTATTCCCTCCACGACTTCGTCATAAATTACATAATGCTTATTGTTCTTGAAATAATATGTAGCAGGCGTGATCACTTGAATCGGCTCGTTTTCATCCTCTTCCACGATTCCCACCGTCTCATAATGCAATCCCGATATGCTTAATAAAACATCCTTCGTCATAACATCACCTGATATTCTTTCATATTCTCCTATACTAATCAATCCCTTACCTGACATTCTTTTTAATATTCTTCAATATTGACAAGTCTCGTCGACGCTACATCATATGTTAGGATTCCGTTCGCAAACCGGGTGAATTTCTCTGCCGCGTCGCTTACATAGAATTTATAAGCCGCCGCCCTTTCGGATCGATTCTCGATTCCTCTCTCAAACAGAATTTTCTTCAGATCCATCGCCGTCTCATACGCCGGATTCACGATATGTACCTTCTCGCCAAAATATGCCTTGATCCTCGACCGAAGCAATGGATAATGAGTACACCCCAGAATCATCGTATCAATCTCCGTCTTTCTCATATCCGACAGATAGATATCTATCACTTCTTCTGTGATCCTATGCTTCGCAAATCCTTCCTCCACCAAAGGTACGAATAATGGACAAGGCTTCCCTATCACAACTGCATCAGGATTCATCTGCCTGATGATCTTGGTATACGTCTCGCTTTGTATCGTAGCTTCGGTCCCTGCCACACCGATAATACCGTTCTTTGTCGACTGCACGGCAACACGCGCCCCCGGCGCGATCACTCCCAGGATCGGAATGTCCGACTCTTCCTGCACCGTCTCAAGCGCCAGGGCGCTGACCGTATTACAGGCTACCACAATCGCTTTTACGTCCTTTGTCCTGAGAAAACGGATAATCTGTCTGGAAAACCGGAGAATATTACTCTTTGATTTACTTCCATACGGCACCCGCGCAGTATCTCCAAAATACACAATATTCTCATGAGGAAGCTGACGCATAATCTCCCTTGCAACCGTCAGACCTCCCACTCCGGAATCAAAAACCCCTATAGGAGCCTCATTACTCAAATTATTCTTCACACTCAAAATCTCCTTTATGCCATTCGTGTTATCCATTGTACCGCCTGCCATTTAGAATTTCAAGTTGAAAGCCGTTATTTTCAAATATCCTTTGATATGTTTATAGAAAAAACGGGCGATAATCCTGTACATAGAATCGGTCTCAAACTAATTCTATGAAGACCGCAAGACTACCGCTCGTTTTTTTCTTACATATTCTTACTCCATCTTCCTAAAGCGCTAATTCCTTCGCTATCTCATACTGATAAACCGGAATTCCCTTCTGCATACCAAGAGCCTCGTTAATGTCAAAATCAACATATTTACCATGCTTGTATCCGACAACCCGATTTGACTTACCTTCAATCAAAAGATCCACCGCCATCGCGCCCATAATGGAAGCATATACTCTGTCCTTACATGTCGGGCTTCCGCCGCGCTGCATGTGTCCGATAATTGTCGCCCTGGTCTCCATACCTGTCGCCGCTTCGATTCTCTCTGCCATCTCTATGGAGCCGCCGATACCTTCTGCGTTGATAATAATGTAATTCTTCTTACCACGTTTCCGACATTCCTGGATATCTGCCACGATCGCCGCCTCATCGTATCCATGCTCTTCCGGCAGCAAGATACGCTCCGCTCCGTTGGCAATACCGCACCACAATGCCAGGTATCCTGCATCCCTGCCCATTACTTCGATAATGGAACATCTCTCATGGGATGTGGATGTATCACGTACTTTATCGATCGCTTCCATCGCTGTATTAACCGCAGTATCGAATCCTATCGTGTATTCCGTACAGGCAATATCCAGATCGATCGTTCCCGGAACTCCAATTGTGTTAATCCCAAGATTAGCCAATGCCTGCGCTCCGGCGAAAGAACCGTCGCCTCCGATTACCACAAGTCCGTCAACCCCGTACTTCTTCAGGATCGCCGCAGCTTTCTGCTGTCCCTCTTCCGTCCGCATCTCCTCGCACCGCGCAGTCTGAAGAATCGTGCCTCCGCGCTGGATCGTATCAGAGACGTCTCTTGCTGAAAGATCTATAATCTCTTCATCCAACAGACCTGCATAACCCTTTCTGATTCCTCTGACTCTCAGACCTTTGCTAAGCGCTGTACGAACGACGGCGCGGATTGCCGCATTCATTCCCGGCGCGTCGCCTCCACTGGTTAACACTCCGATTGTACGTACTACTTTTGCCATAAATCATTCCTCCATTGTAGTCATTTTATGTACACTCCGGATCACTCTGTCTCTGCCGCAAAGACAGATACATGCATTCCAGAAGCACAGTCATAGTTATCAGCCTTTCTCTCGTTCATCATTGTACATGAATTAACAAAGGTTTTCAATCGGTTTTTCTATTACTTTTACACAAGATTCTCCCAGATAATTCGTCAATTTGTTCAGCAGTATTCTGTCCGCATTCACGCTCCGGCCGACGCCCAGACGCTTGACAGCCTTCTCTCTTTTACAGTAGATCACTACCCTGTCCTCACCGTCAGAATCTTTTAACATATCAAAAAGTTCCGCCTCCTGGGCAAGATATGTATCTTTATCCGCATATTGAAGCCACAGCTCCCGCTTCGTCTGCTCAAAAGGGATCACTTTCTCGCAGATCAGCTTACTCGCCGCCTCGTCCTCTTCCGACACCCTTCCCCTGATGAATACCTTCGCCTCCTCGTTCAGATACTGTTGGTTTTTCTCATAATCCCTCGGGAATACCACCACTTCCACAGAACCTGCCAAATCCTCCAGCGTAACGAACGCCATCACCTTGTTTTGTTTGGTATATTTAATCGTCTTCGACGTGATTATGCCGCCGACCACTTCTCTTATCCCCTCATGCACCCTGGTTCTTCCATTCTCTTCATCTAACTGGAAGTCCAGAGTCGTTCTGGTAATATTCTTCCGCCATTTTTCTTCGTACTCCTCCATTGGATGACCGCTTAAGTATACTCCTAATACTTCCTTCTCAAATGCGAATTTCGTCTCCTTCTCGTATTCGCCTACATTCGGAAGAGGAATGTTGAATTCAGCTTTCTGGTCGTCGCTTACCATATCAAATAGAGTCATCTGCCCTGTCATAGAATTCTTTTTCTCCCGGTTTACCTGGTCTAAGATCTGCACATAGATAATCATGAACTGCTTTCTTGTACCCCCCAGGCTGTCGAAAGCGCCTGATTTGATAAAATTCTCAATCGTCCGTTTGTTGAGTATCTCTTTGTCAGACATGCGCTCGATAAAATCTTTGAGGCTCTTGAACCTTCCCCTTTCGTCTCTCTCTTCCAGAATAGCCGCGATCACAGAACGGCCAATACTTTTAATTGCGGTAAGTCCATACCGGATATTCCCGTCGTCTACGGAGAAGTCCCCCGCTCCCTCGTTAATATCCGGCGACAGAATATTAATCCCCATCTGACGGCTGGCATAGATATATTCCGCTACTTTACTGGGGACGTCGATTACGGACGTCATAAGCGCCGCCATGAATTCCACCGGATAATAATACTTAAGCCACGCCGTCTGATACGCCACCACCGCATATGCCGCCGCATGAGATTTGTTAAAAGCATATTTTGCAAAATCTATCATCTCATCATAGATCTTATTGGCAGTCTTCTCGTTAATCCCGTTGGCAATACATCCCGGAACACCTTCTTCGACATTTCCATACACGAAGTTCTCGCGTTCCTTTTGCATCACATCGCCTTTCTTTTTAGACATGGCCCGGCGCAGAATATCGCTTCGTCCCAATGTATATCCAGCCAGTTCACGGACGATCTGCATAACTTGTTCCTGATAGACGATACAGCCGTAAGTTGACGCCAGAATAGGCTCTAACTGCGGACAGTCATAGGTAATACTCTCCGGATGGTCTTTCCCTTTAATATACTGAGGAATAAAATCCATCGGCCCCGGACGGTACAGTGCGATTCCGGCTATCACATCTTCCAGGCTCTGGGGCTTTAACTCCTTCATGAAACTCTTCATGCCGCCGCTTTCTAACTGAAAGATGCCGTCCGTTCTGCCTGTTCCTATAGAAGCCAGAACTTTCTTATCGTCATAATCAATCTCCCCTATGTCGATCCTCTTTCCGGAGCTCCTGCCTGCAAGCCTCACGGCGTCCTGAATCACAGTCAGAGTACGCAGCCCCAGGAAATCCATCTTAAGAAGTCCAAGCTCTTCCAATGTTGTCATCGTAAACTGCGCTGTGACGGATCCGTCTGAACCAAGAGACAGCGGAACATACTCGTCCACCGCCTTCTGACTGATCACTACCCCCGCTGCGTGCATGGAAGTATGCCTCGGCAGACCCTCAAGCCTTCTGGACATATTAATCAATTCCTGAACCTGTTCATCCTCTTGATATTGTTTCTTAAGATCCGGATTCATCACCAGGGCGCGCTCTAAAGAAACCGGCTGATTATTCTGCCCTCTCGGTATCATCTTCGCAATTCCGTCTACAAACGCATAAGGAAGATCCATCACCCTTCCTACGTCCCGGATTACGCCCTTTGCCGCCATCGTACCAAAAGTGACGATTTGTACCACCCGGTCCGTACCGTATTTATCTACCACATAATTAATAACCTCCTGCCTCCGTTCAAAACAGAAGTCCACATCAATATCCGGCATAGACACACGCTCAGGATTCAGGAAACGCTCAAACAGGAGCTGATACCGAATCGGGTCGATGCTTGTGATCTCCAGGCAGTACGCCACGATACTTCCCGCCGCGGAACCACGGCCCGGCCCCACAGCGATGCCATGATCCTTCGCATACTTGATAAAGTCCCACACAATCAGGAAATAGTCTACATAACCCATAGACTTGATAACCGACAATTCATATTCCAGACGTTCTTTAAGAGACTCGTCCCCGTCGGGATAGCGATTCTTCAGCCCTGTATAACACAGCTCCTGCAGATACTCCCATGAGGTATAACCCTCCGGCACATCGTATTTCGGAAGTTTCGTCACACCAAACTCAATCTCTACATTACAACGCTTTGCGATCTTCTGTGTATTCTCAAGCGCCTGTACTGCATACGGGAAGAGATTACGCATTTCTTCTTCAGACTTGACATAATACTGGCCTCCCTCATACCGCATCCTATTCTCATCTGACAGCTTCTTTCCTGTCTGGATACACAGCAGCATATCATGCGGCTTCTCATCCTCCGCATAGGTGTAATGAACGTCATTGGTCGCCACAAGCTCAATCCCTGTTTCCTGAGACATTCGAAGCAGCGACTGATTCACCACTTTCTGCTCCCTTAACCCGTGATCCTGGAGCTCAAGGAAAAAATTCCCTCTTCCGAAGATCTCCTGATACCGCAAGGCCGCAGCTTTCCCTTCCTCATACTTCCCCCGCAGGATATTGCGCTGGACTTCTCCCGCCAGGCAGGCGCTTAACGCGATAAGCCCCTCGTGGAACTCCTGCAGAATTTCAAGGTCCACCCTTGGCTTGTAGTAATATCCTTCCGTGAATCCCCTGGATACAATCTTCATCAGATTATGGTAACCCTTATCATTCTCCGCAAGCAAAACCAGATGATAATACCTGTCGTCCCCGCTCCCTGCCGCTTTTTTATCAAATCTGGACCCCAAAGCCACATAAACTTCACAGCCAAGGATCGGATGGATTCCTTCTGCTTTCGCCGCCCGATAGAAATCAATCACACCGAACATTACTCCGTGATCCGTGATCGCCACGCTGTCCATGCCTAACTCTTTCACCCTTGACACGCATTCCTTAATCTTATTCGAACCATCCAACAGACTATATTCTGTATGGACATGCAGATGTGCAAAACTCATTACTCACTCCTTCTTATCTTTGCCGGCCTACTCTGTCTCCTTCTCTATTTTTTACAGATCTCAATAGATTCTTCACGGATTTCAATCTTTCCCTCCTTAAGAAGCCTGCCGACAGCCCTCTTAAATGCGTTCTTACTCAAACCAAACTCCGCCTTAATCCGTTCCGGCTCCGCTTTATCGGTAAACGGCAGCTTACCGCCATTCTCCTTTAGTCTCTCCCAGATCATCCCGGCGTCTGCATCCATCTGCATAAAGGATTTTTCCCTCACGGCAAGATCTAACTTCCCGTCCTCTCTGACTCTGATAACTCTTGCCTGTATTCTCTCGCCTACCCTCAGGGACCCAAATGCCTCTCTTTTTGGAATCAAGGCAGAAAAACAATCGTCCACAGCAACAAATACGCCAAAATTATCACTGGTATCATAAATAATACCTTTAACCCGGTCGTCCTTCTGATACGGAGAATCCTGCCTCAGCATATCATAAACCTTCATCGTCGCGCAAAGCCTGTCCGATTTGTCGATATAGAGGGACACTAAAACCTCGTCTCCCTTTCTCACCTTCGCCGTCTGCTCCCGAAACGGAAGCAGCAGGTCCTTCTCCAGTCCCCAATCCAGAAAAGCTCCGATCTTCCCTGTGTCCGCCACTTTAAGCGCCTTAATCTCCCCCATGGTAATCTTTGGTTCATTCGTCGTCGCGATCAGGCGGTCTGATGAATCCTTATATAAGAATACCTCCACCGGATCCCCGGTCTCCACACCCTTTGGAACCTGTTTCTTCGGAAGCAGCACCTTCTCCTCGCTATTTCCCAGATATACTCCGAAGTCTACCTGCTTCACAATCATAAGCCTTGCTTTTTTTCCTAAGTTTTCTGTTAACGTCATATCCGTTCCTTTCACTCATTCGTTCTTTACTTTAAACTCTACAACCGCGTATATCTTTCCTTCCTCGTCACAGAGTTCCACCACAGTCCTGTCTTCTTCAAAAGCGGCTTTTGGATAGATAATATCTCCATATACCGCGGACTTCTTATATTCTACACGAAGCTGCCGAATATCTTCAGTCCCCCCGAGCTCTTCCATCGCCATCTGAACATATTGACAGTTATTCACATGTTCGTTCGTATCGATATGATACCTCCTGACAGGATATTCATTACAAATCCGCAGGTCTTTTGGAAGCGCAATCTTGCGGGACGCGTAATCCATCTTGAGAGGTTCTCCTGAACCGTATAGTTCCACCTCGTACGCATCCGGTCTTACAGGTCTTCCCTTCCTGGTATCCATATAAACCCACATGGAATTCGCATACGCGTTCATCCGTCCTGATTCATCCTCCATGCAGAAGTTCCTGAGTCCGTATAATCCTTCAAACTTCGTCGCCCAGGTGCTGACCTTTATATGTTCCCCCATGGACGGATAACGCTCCGCCACTACCTGCCATGACGACAGTATCCAGACTCTCTCCCGTTCCTTACAATAATCAGGCCCCACTCCCAGGCTCTCGGAATGGAACGTGCTGCAATCCTGAAAATAATTAATAATTCCCGGCAGCGTAATCCGGTTCGTGTGATCCACTTCGCTGAACCTGATTCTGCCGTCAATCGTATATTTGTTACTCTTCTGCATCAGCTATGTAACTCCTCTCTATTGTAATGACGCGCTGGAATCTCAGGTCGGTAAGCTTACGGAGCTTGAACAGCATCGTCCTCAGTCTTTATTCCCGAAGAAAAAGAATCTGATCTTAAAATCCGTGGCAGCCGTAACCATCTCGTACTCTTCTGCAGTCAGAGCATCTTTGAGTTCTTCCTTCCCCTCATCCGTAACCACGGCGCACGCAGAGCTTGTAAAACACAGATTAGGATACAGAACACACCACCAGTTATGGCCTCTCGCCTCACCGAGTCTGATCCTCAGCGCTTCATAATCTCCCTGTGGAAAAAAAATATCTCCGTACTGCTTATCCGGAAAATGACAGACCTCTACTTCCGCTTCAGAACTATAAGAATATCCCGCTTCCCTGACCGCCTGATCCGCAACTTGTTCCAATTCATGCAGATGATTCCTTGCCCACTCTTTCGTCTGCTCAACATCCGGCTCTTTCTGTAATTCCGAATCCATACTTTTCCTCATAAACTCAATCACAGCGTCCCTCACCTTAAGCTTCACCGCTTGATCTTCCTCGCTGTCACTGTTGGCAAGGACATGAAAACGAAACACCTCTTTCGCAAGCGCGTCCTGCGTCTCTGCAATCTTCGCGTCCACCTGCTCCATCCGCCGTTCCACGAGAACGCCTGTCAGGATCGACGCTATACAGATTCCTAGTATAACACAAATAACCTGCCGGATTCTATCACTTATAAAAATTTTTTTATTACTTATTCTACTATTATTATAGTACGGATTCATATGTACCGCCTCCTTCTGATATTTTGAGCATCCTGATCGTTACTTTAAGAGAATGATCAGTCCGCGAACAGTAATCTCATATCAGAAGTCTTGACATATAGAATCCTATTTATACCGTTTAATATATTAAATCTTATCTTTCTTTTTCAATTCCCGGGAATAAACAGGACGTCTTCTCTGAAGACGTCCCTCTCTCACTTCTTGGTCCGGATCACATTCATAACGGCCTCTACCTGATTGTCTATATGCCTGCAGGTAATCTCCGCCGCCAGTTCCTTCTCTCTCTTTTCAATCTGCCGGATAATCTCCTCATGCTCCTGGATCAACTGCGGATAGACCCCCGGCCGCTTCAGATATTCCACACGGTACCGGTACATCTGCTCACGCAGATTATACAGCAGTTGGATCAGCTTCTGATTATCCGTCGCCATATAGATCACGTCGTGGAATCTTACGTCTGCCTCCGCGATCTGCGTAATATCGTTGCTCTTCAATATCTTCTTAAACTCTTCCGCCGCCTGTTTAAGCTCCGCGATCTGCGCTTTGCTGATCTTCTCGCAGGTAAGCTGTACCGCCAGTTCTTCCAAGGCTTTACGAACCTCTAACACATCCTTCAGACTCTTCTCGGAGATATCTGCTACTTCCGCGCCTTTCCGCGGGATCATCAGCACAAGTCCGTCCAGCTCCAGCTTCCTGATGGCTTCGCGCACCGGTGTTCGGCTGACGCCAAGCTTATTCGCAAGCTGGATCTCCATCAGCCGTTCGCCCGGTTTTAACTCGCCCCGCAGAATTGCCTGCCGTAAAGTATTGTACACCACATCTCTTAAAGGAAGATATTCATTCATATTAACCTTCAGTTCCATCTACTATCTCCTCCTCGCATTGTGTACACTGGTCACGTAAGTCTGCCTTGCCAGCCGCCGTTCTTTGATCCGGAACGCTGCGTTTCTCGCCTTTCGCTTATCGTCATACAGGCCGAAGACCGTGGGACCGCTGCCGCTCATCATCGCGTTCAGAGCGCCCTCTCGCTTCATAACCTCTTTGATCTCCTCTATAACCGGATATTCCTCTATCGTAACCTTTTCCAACACATTGCCCATACAGGACGCCGTCAGAGACAGATCCTGCTTTTTAAGCCCCTCTATGATCCCGTTTATATCCGGATGATGTTCGATCTCATGAGAATCCAGTTTTTCATAGACCAGTTTCGTCGAGACACTGACCGAAGGTTTGGCGATCAGGACATAACATCTGGGCATCGGAGTAAGGGGAGTTAATTTTTCACCGATTCCTTCCGCCAATACCGTACCCCGCATGATACAATACGGTACGTCCGCCCCGAGCTTCACGCCCCTCTCCATCAATTCCTGCTGCGTAAGCCCCAGCTCAAACATACGGTTCATCCCAAAAAGTACCGTCGCCGCGTCTGCGCTTCCGCCCGCCATCCCTGCCGCTACCGGGATATGCTTATCCAAACTGATCTTCACCCCGTCTTTTATCCCAAATTCCGCTCTCAGAAGCTCCGCCGCCTGATAAGCAAGATTATTCTCGTTAACCGGAAGATAGTAGAGGTTCGTAGAGATGCTGATTCCCGGATCTCTCTTCCTTTCTATCCGGATCTGGTCGTATAGATAGACCGTCTGCATGACCATACGCACGTCATGGTATCCGTTCTCCCGTCTTCCCAACACATCCAGACCCAGATTAATCTTTCCCAACGCTCTCAAATCCAATTTATCCATATGTTTTCTCCTTCGATTATCATATTCTCCCCCGCAGCGTCCAGGTGCAAAGAGGAAACGGGAGCATATGACATATTCGGCTTTCTTTTCTTCTGCATTTTGTATACAGTATGCTTATAGTATACTCATATTTTCTTTAAAAATCAATACTCTGTCGCCGGCTTTTATCTCTTCTGATTCTAATTCGTTTACTTCCATAATCCCTTCTACCGTTGTATTATATTTTTTCGCCAAATCCCACAAAATATCACCGTCGCGAACAATATATCCCGTAATTCCCGGCCTCTTTTCCATCTCTTCCATATCGAACGGCGTAAATTCTATCTCTTTGATGTTCCTAATCTTAACCGGTTTCTTCAGGAAACTGTTGAAAGCCAGCACAGCCTTAACTTCGATCTCATCCGTTCCCATAAGCCCGACTGATACCTGCTCTACGGCATATGTAAGGCCAAACGTCATATCCTTCGCCGTCTCATTACTTTCCAACAGGTATGTGAACGGCACCATCCCCTGCCATGTGTCGAAAGGAACTGCGTCGTCCGCTTTCACATACAGGAAACTGATATGCAGGACGCCCTCAATCTGAAGTCCCTGCTCCGTCACTTCCGTGTGCTCTACCTGAATCCTTGCGCTGTTATGGCATATCTGGAGAATATCATCCTTGATCTCCGGCAGGGATAACTGCTCTGTCACTTTGCATTTTGAATGATTCTGAAGAAGCAGCCTCTCCAAATCCTCTTCTGTCGTTTTCAGCATACAGTTTTGCTGCAGAGAATAGGCATCCGCCAGAATATCCATCTTCTCCTCTTCATACACGGTCAGACGGACTTCCAACGTCGCTTCTACTCCGATAAGACGCATCTCTCCATCTTCATCCATCTTGACGTCAATATTTACATCCGTAAGCTCCGGATAGACTTGATGATACATGGAATCCTGCGCCCCGTAGCACTCTATTCGCCCTTCGTACGGCACGGACTGCTCGATCCAGTCTGTCTTTCCGTCCAAAGATTCATAAAAGCAGAACAGCAAAAGCTCTCCCTGAATCTTCAATTCATCCTGTTCTATGCGGGTGTCTAATCTGCGGCTCGTTACTTCCGTCCAGAGTAATGTCCCGACATTCTCCTTCGTCCCGCCTATCGAAACTTCCTCCTTGATCCGGTATGTATCCTTCTTCGTCGTGAATACTTTCAGGAATTCTTTGCTTTCAAATCTCTTATGCAAGGGCGCTTCGCCTTCGATATCTACCGTAAGCTCTGCCTCCTGCTGCCCCTCCGAGCAGACAGCCAATTCCACCAGCGCCTTGATATTCAGTTTTCTGGAATGGATCGTACTTACAGTCAGATCTGCGCTTGAAGACTGGATATATAACTGTCCCACCGGCTCCCGCTCCAGATATATCATTTCCTCAAACGGAGTCCTTCCTTCCAGGCAGGAAAGACGTACTTCTCCCTCCTCTGTCACATAGAGGACCTTAAAGTTCAGTTTTCCCGCCACTCTTATGTAATTCTCCACCACTTTCATATCTTCAACGGTGATCGTCCCTTCTCCCAAGATCACCTTCTTCACATCGTTCTTTACGTCAGGGACATTATAGTCATCATCAATATAGAATTGATCCATGATCGTATTCCCCGTCTTGTAAGTCTGCATTTGCTTTGTTACATATTCCATATCCGGACCTCCTAATCAAATTCTATGGGCTTGTCGGTATATTCCATCTTGACCACCACGTAAGGGTATGTCTTTTTCTTCAGGATCTTTTCTTCTTTTCCTGGTCCCAGCAGGCTGGTATTTATATGTATTCCTTGTTCCGTCTCATAGCACCTGCTGACATTCACGCTGTACCCGCTGGTCTTTTTAACCCCGTAACCTCTGGCTATATACAGATAACCCTTGTCGGCATAGCTTAACTTCATAGGCTCTTCTTTTGCTTCCTCAATCCGAAGTGTAAATTCCTCCGGGATGTCTTCTTTATCAAGTACCGTAAACTCTACGTCTCTTATTTTTTTTTCGTCCGTCTTGCTTATAGAACATGCCGTCAGGGTCAAGAGGACCAGAATCAGCACGGCAAGATGCCTGTTTCCCATAGCGCCCTCCCGAATCTTTAAGGATTTCTCCCTAATATCATACACAGTAACTCTAGGAAAAATTCCAATTTTGTAGTATAATTGATTCGGTTCTACAATATGGCGTTATATTAGTATTTATAAAATCTAGTTTAAGGAGATATCTTATGAACAGTACTGAAAGATTTTCCGGGATCCTGCTGCATCCCACATCCCTGCCTTCCCCTTACGGTATCGGCGACCTTGGTAAGAAGGCTTATGATTTCGTTGATTTTCTTGAGAAGGCCGGACAGCATCTGTGGCAGATCCTTCCCCTGACTCATACCGGTTACGGTGATTCCCCATATCAGAGCTTCTCTGCCTATGCCGGACAGCCGCTTCTGATCAGCCCGGATCACCTGACGGAATTAGGACTCCTTATTTCCGCAGACCTGGCGGATATCCCGGAGTACGACCCTGACCATATTGACTACGGAAGCGTCATTCCCTGGAAACAGTCTTTATTCCGGAAAGCCTACGCCCGTTTTTCCAGTGCAGAATATCAAAAGAAGAATACTTATCAGGCATTTCTTTCATTTATCCGCAAAGAAAGCTTTTGGCTTGACGATTATGCACTATTTATGGCGTGCAAAGAGGAAAACGACGGCGTAAGCTGGCTTGAATGGGAAGAAGAATACCGGATGCCGACAGAGGACTTCAAGAATACTCTGCGCAAAACACTGAAAGAGCAGATCGGTTTCTACCAGTTCCTGCAGTTTATCTTCTATGAAGAATGGCTCGCGCTTAAAGATTACGCTAATCAGCGGGGAATAAAGATCATCGGCGATATCCCCATCTTCGTATCCATGGACAGCGCCGACGTATGGGCGAACAAGGAATTGTTCCAGCTGGATCCCGACGGTTATCCGCTGAAAGTTGCCGGAGTTCCTCCGGATTACTTCTCCGCTACCGGACAATTGTGGGGCAATCCTCTATATGAATGGGAAGCACACCAAAAAGACGGATTCTCGTGGTGGATCTCGCGAATCCGCCATCAGTTAAAATCCCTGGATATCCTGCGTATCGATCATTTCCGAGGATTTGAAGCTTACTGGTCCGTTTCCTACGGTGAGAAGACCGCTATCAAGGGCGAGTGGGTAAAAGCTCCGGGAGATGAATTGTTCCGGGCGGTTCAGGCTGCCCTGGGAGACGAACTTCCGATTATCGCGGAGGATCTTGGAATCATTACCCCCGAGGTAGACGCCCTGCGCACAAGATTCGGTTTTCCGGGGATGAAAGTACTCCAGTTCGCCTTTGAATCCACCGGCGAAAGCGATTATCTGCCGCACCGATACAAAGACCCGAACTGCGTCTGCTATACCGGTACCCATGACAATGATACTACCCTCGGCTGGTTTCTGAATCTTTCAAAAGAATGCCGGGACAAAGTCCTCAGATACACCCGCTGTATAGACCCTGCCGGTCTGGGCATTGATATGATCCGCGCCGCCCTTGGAAGCATTGCCGGCTATGCCGTCTTTCCGCTCCAGGATGCTCTCGGATTTGGTTCCCATGCAAGAATGAACACCCCGGGAGTCGCCGCCGGCAACTGGAACTGGCGGTTCCGGGAAGCTGCATTGCAGGATGAACTTGCCGAAGCATTAAGAGAAATTTCTATTTTATACGGCAGATATTAGATTGGAGGAACTCATCGATGATCAGGTTTATACTGTTAGTCCTTTTTTTATTCTCATTCCTGCTCTTCGGACTCCCGATATTAGGGGTAGAATGGATCTACAGAAAATACAATAAAGAAGCCAGCGACTATCAATGCCTTCGGATCGTTCAATGGGCATTCAAAGCGTTGCTTCTGATTACCGGCGTGTCAGTGACGGTAATCGGGGAAGAAAATGTTCCTGACGAGCCGGTGCTTTTTATCGCAAACCACAGAAGCTACTTCGACATTCTGCTGACTTATTCCCGCTGTAAGCGGCTGACCGGCTACGTCGCCAAGAAAGAGATGCTTCGTTATCCCATCCTCCGCGACTGGATGAAACGCCTGTACTGCCTCTTCCTGGACCGCAGCAATCCGAAAGAAGGTCTTAAGAGCATCCTGACGGCCATCGACCATGTGAAGAACGGAATCTCTGTCTGTATCTTCCCGGAGGGCACCCGCAACGACGGGGAAGAGCTCAGCATGCTCCCCTTCCACAGCGGTTCCTTCAAGATCGCCGAAAAAACAGGCTGCGCCATCGTACCTGTCAGCCTGAACAACACTCACTTTATGTTCGAGCAGCATATTCCAAGGATCGAGAAGACCCACGTCGTAATCGAATACGGCAAGCCGATCTATCCGAAGGAGCTGGACAAAGAGACCAGAAAACGAATCGCCCCTTATTGCCAGAACATCATACAGGAGACGATCAACCGCAACCAATCACTGGTATAAGGTTTCTGAATATAAGGTTTCAAAACAAAGGCTTTACAGCGAAAAAGCTACTTGCTATAATAAGACAGATTATACACAAAGGAGTATTAAAATAATGAACAGACACGAGTTAACTCTGCTGACAGACCTGTATGAATTGACCATGATGCAGGGATATTATGTAAAGGGACAGAATGAAAAGGTTATTTTTGACGTTTTCTTTCGCCAGAATCCCTGCAACAACGGATATTCTGTCTGCGCGGGTCTTCAGCAAGTCATCGATTATATCAAAAATCTGAATTTCACCTATGAAAACGTTGATTATCTGCGCAGCCTGGGTATATTCGGCGAGGATTTCCTGCAATACTTAAGCGGGTTTCATTTCAGCGGAGATATCTATGCAATTCCGGAAGGAACCGTTGTATTTCCAAAGGAACCTCTGCTTAAAGTCGTCGCTCCTATTATGGAAGCCCAACTTGTAGAGACGGCAATACTGAATATCATTAATCATCAATCCTTAATCGCTACGAAAGCCTCCCGGGTGGTATTTGCCGCCAACGGCGACGGCATCATGGAATTCGGGCTAAGACGCGCCCAGGGTCCGGACGCTGGGCTGTACGGCGCACGAGCCGCCATGATCGGAGGATGTGTCGGGACTTCTAACGTACTCGCCGGCGAACTTTTCGACGTTCCTGTAATGGGAACCCACGCACATAGCTGGATCATGAGTTTTCCCGATGAATATACCGCGTTTAAGACATATGCCGAGATGTATCCCGACAATTGCACATTGCTGGTAGACACATACGACACGTTAAAATCCGGAGTCCCCAATGCAATCCGCGTATTCCGGGAATTCCGGGAAGCGAAAAAACCGTTTAAAAAATACGGTATCCGTCTGGACAGCGGCGATCTCGCCTACCTCTCCAAAGAAGCCCGGAAAATGCTCGACGAAGCAGGTTTCCCCGACGCTTCTATCTGCGCGTCCAACGACCTGGACGAGTATCTTCTTCATGATCTCAAGATACAGGGCGCCGCAATCAATTCCTGGGGAGTAGGGACAAACCTGATCACCTCAAAGGACAACCCTTCTTTCGGCGGAGTATACAAACTTGCCGCCATCCAGAATGAAGCGGGCGAATTTGTACCGAAGATAAAAATTTCCGAAAATACGGAAAAAATCACGAATCCGGGTAACAAAACAATTTTTAGGATCTATGATAAAACAACAGGAAAAGTGAAGGCCGATCTCATATGCTTCGCGGACGAGACTTTCGATACCGACGAAGAACTGCTTCTGTTCGATCCGATCGAGACCTGGAAGAAGACGAAGCTTGCAGGCGGCTCTTATACGATGCGCGAGATCCTTGTACCAATATTTAAGAACGGGGAATGTATCTATCAGTCGCCTTCCGTGAAAGAGATCGCCGAGTATTGCAGACAGGAGAAGAAGACGCTCTGGGAGGAAACCAAACGCCTCTTTAACCCACATCAGGTTTATGTGGATCTGTCGCCGAAGTTATACGAAGTGAAGAGAAAATTGTTGGAAGAGATGAGCATTGAGAAATAAAGGAGATAATGTATGAGAATCATTGTATTAGCCGGCGGATTAAGCCCGGAACGCGACGTATCGCTGACATCAGGCGCAGGAATCTGTAAGACCCTCCGGGAAAACGGACATCAGGCGTTTCTGTTGGACGTATACATGGGATACCCCTGTGATCCCGACAAGTTAGAAGAAGTATTCAGCCTTCCGGGCGCG
Source organism: uncultured Dorea sp. (assembly GCA_910585725.1). Taxonomy (GTDB): domain Bacteria; phylum Bacillota; class Clostridia; order Lachnospirales; family Lachnospiraceae; genus Sporofaciens. The sequence continues at coordinate 25,073 of CAJUFA010000021.1, forward strand.
GGACTTGAGATCGCCGAAAGCATCAAGACAACCGCCCCCGACTTAGAAGCCCTGAAACGCTCCCGCCCCGGAGACTCCCAGTCCCTGATCGGCCCGAATGTCATCGAACTATGCCGGATGGCGGACATTACGTTCATGGGACTCCACGGCTCCATCGGAGAAGACGGAAAACTTCAGGCAACTTTCGACGTTCTGGGTATCCGTTATACCGGCCCCAGCTCTCTGGGATGCGCCGTATCCATGAATAAACTAGTAGCGAAACAGATCTTCAAGATGTCCGGAGTCTCTACCCCGCGGGGAACTTCCCTCACACGCGGCACCAAAGATACTCCTCTTTCTGAATTGGGATATTATCTTCCTCTGGTGATCAAACCATGCTCCGGCGGTTCCAGTATCGGCGTATTCATCGTTCATACAGAAGAAGAATACAAAGACGCGATCCGTCAGTCTTTCGATATCAATCATGAGGAAGAGGTCGTCGTCGAACCCTACATCAAGGGACGTGAATTCGCCTGTGGTATTATTGCCGGTAAAGCCCTTCCTTTAGTAGAGATCATTCCAAAGAGCGGTTTCTTCAATTATGAGAACAAATACCAGGATGGCGGAGCGCAGGAAATCTGCCCGCCGATATCCCTCGACGCCAAAACCCAGGAACAGATTCAGCGTATGGGGGAGAAGGCTTTCGCAGCGCTGCGTCTTGACGTCTATTCCCGCGCCGACTTTATCGTGGACGACGAAGACGGAAGCTTCTATTGTCTGGAAGTAAACGCGTTACCCGGTATGACTCCCGCCAGCCTTCTTCCGAAAGCAGCTAAAGCCGCGGGTATCGAATATGGAAATCTATGCCGGCAGATTATTGACGAGTCTTTCAAAGCGCGCTACCAGGAGGCTTGTATATGAAAAACCTTACACTAAAGAATATCACGGACGCGTGCCGGGGAACCTACCATGGCGATCCGCATCTTCTTGATCAGGAAGCGGACGGCGTAGTAATTGACAGCCGGAAAGTACGGCCGGGTTATCTCTTTGTCGCTATCGACGGCGTTAAGGTCAACGCCCACAAGTTTATTCCGGATACCGTGAAAGCAGGCGCTCTCTGCGTGGTATCCCATGAAGATCTCGGCGAAACCGATTACCCGTATATACTGGTTGAGTCTACCGGCCAGGCGCTTCTTGATATTGCCAAACTATACAGGGACTCTTTTGACCTTAAGGTTGTAGGCATTACGGGGAGCGCCGGCAAGACAAGTACAAAAGAGATGATCGCCTCTGTGATCGCCCAAAAATATAACGTGCATAAGACGCTGGGGAATTTTAACAATGAGTGGGGACTCCCCATCACAATCTTTGAGATGAATGAGACTCATCAGGTTGCAGTCCTTGAAATGGGCGTCAATCATTTCGGCGAGATGCGGCGTCTTTCCTCCGTCGCCAGCCCGGATATCTGTGTCGTTACCAATATCGGCATCGCTCATCTGGAATTCTTCAAGACACGGGACGGAATCTACCGTGAAAAAATGCAGATGATACAAGATATGAAGAACGGCGGGACCATCATCCTGAACGGCGACGACGACCTCTTATCCCAAACCTCTCCTGTCAAGGGAGTCAAACCGGTCTTCTTTGGCCTGGATGAAGGAAACCAGTTCTACGCCGACCACATACAGACGCTTGGTTTAAAGGGCACCGCCTGCACCATTCACCTGCCGGACGACGCCTCTTTTGAGTGTATCGTTCCTCTGCCCGGAATCCATATGGTATCCAACGCTCTCGCAGGTGCTGCCGTCGGCTACACACTTGGACTTACGCCTCAGGAGATCCGCGCCGGAATCGAAGGACTTCCTTCCATGCCGGGGCGCGGCAACATTATCGAAACCGAACGCCTGATCATCCTGGATGACTGTTACAACGCCAACCCGGTCTCTATGAAAGCCTCCATCGACGTACTGAATATGGCGATCGGACGCAAAGTCGCCGTTCTTGGCGATATGGGAGAATTAGGAAACCGCGAACAAGAGCTTCACTATGAGGTCGGCGAATACGCCGCAAAACAGGGAATCGACCTGGTATGCGGGATCGGCCCCCTCTCCAGATCGCTGGCAGAAGGCGCCAAAAACGTCCGTTCCGCCGCCCAGAGTATCTGGTTTGAGACGAATGAAGAATTTATAAAAGCTTCCGGAAATCTGCTTCATGCCGGTGATAACATTCTGGTCAAAGCCTCTCACAGCATGTGTTTCCCTGAGATCGTTGACGCTTTGAAGGATTTTTAACATATATCGCAGAGGTAATCCTATGAACTATCAGTTGCTTGTGCTGGATCTGGACGGCACTCTTACAAACTCAAAGAAAGAGGTATCCCAAGCCACACTTGAGGCATTAATCGATATTCAGAGCCATGGAAAAAAAGTTGTTCTGGCAAGCGGACGGCCCACCAAAGGCGTCGCTCCTCTTGCCGAACTGCTTCGTCTCCATGAATTCGGAAGTTATATCCTTTCCTTTAACGGCGGACGGATCACAGACTGCAGGAACAGTCAGATCATCTATGAAAAAATGCTGCCGGATGATATCGCAAAACCTCTCTATGACATCGCCCGAAAGTATTCTGACATAGATATCATCACTTATACACCGGATCATCTTATCTCCGGTCTTCATACCAACCAGTACAGTGAATTGGAAGCCTCCATCAACCATATGCCGATCATACACGCCGATGATTTCCCGTCTCAGGTTCCGGAATCTATGAATAAGATCCTGATAACCGGCAATCCCGAGACAATTTGCCGTGCCAAAGATGAGATCATCGGATACTTTCATTCGTATCTCTCCGTTTACCGCTCGGATCCGTTCTTCCTTGAGATCATGCCGAGGGGGATCGATAAGGCCCATTCTCTGCTGCGACTCTTAAGCGGAATCGGTCTTACCACAGACGAGATGATCTGCTGCGGGGACGGATATAACGACCTGACTATGATTGAAACCGCCGGACTCGGCGTCGCCATGGCAAACGCCCAGCCCGCAGTACTTAAGACGGCTGATTATATCACAAAATCAAACGATGAAGACGGCGTACTGCACGTGATCAATAAATTTTTGCGGTGAACTAACACAAAAAAGAGGACATGTCAGTCCTCTTTTTTTGTGTACCATTTATTTTACGGCTCCGGCTACAACTCCGCCGATAATCTGTTTCTGAAGCGCCACGTACAGAATCAGAATCGGAGCTACGCACAGAAGCAAGCCTGCCATGATGGTTCCATAGTCTGCAGAATATGTTCCGTAGAAACTATAGGTCGAAAGCGGCAGTGTTAATAGCTTCTTATCCGAAAGCACGAGCGACGGAAGAAGAAAATCATTCCAGAATGCCATTGAATTCAATATTACCATCGTTGAAATAATCGGCTTCAACAGCGGAAGCACAATCTTGAAAAATGTCTGAGAGTGTGTACATCCGTCTATGTACGCCGCTTCTTCCAGAGCCATCGGAACATTTCCCTTAATAAACCCATGGAACATGAATACCGACATCGCCATAGAGAAGCCTGTATGCATGAAGACCAGTGTAGTCCTGTGATTCAGAATATCTAATGTACCGCCATAGATACTGACCAGCGGAATCATAATCGCCTGGAACGGAATGATCATAGACGCTACCATCAAGGCAAACGTAAGCTTGGAAATACCATTATTATGACGCACTATATAGTACGCAAGCATTGCCGCCAACAAGGTCACCAATACTGTAGCCGAAACTGTAACGATTAAAGAATTCTTAAATGCATTCAGGAAATCCATCTGTGTATAAGCTTTTACAAAATTATCAAAGGACAGGCCCTTGATGGTGTATAGCCACGAAAACGGGCTTTTAATAATATCCCTCTTCTGTTTCAGAGAATTGATTACTACCATGATAAAGGGGAACATATATACCAAAAAGATGATTATCAATCCTGCTACTGCCAGAAAGTTGGCCGCTTTTCTCTTATTTCCGCCGATTGTCGTCTGTTTCATTATGCCTCAACCTCCTGTCTCTTCGTCAGATATACCTGCAGGCAGCTGATACCTGCAACGATAATAAATAGGATAAGCGCTTCCGCCTGACCCACGCCGAACTGTCGGGATGTAAATGCTTTCTCATATACATGCATAGCAGCCATCTCTGTAGTTCCATACGGAGCACCTGCAGTCAACGACAGGTTTACATCGTATACCATAAAAGCCCGTGACAGCGTCAGGAACAGACAAATCGTTACCGACGACATCATCAGCGGCATGATGATGCTCTTAAGCTTAACCCATCCGGATGCTCCGTCAATACTGGCCGCCTCCATAACATCTTCGCTTAGCCCCATGAAACCTGCCACATAGATCAGAATCATATATCCCGACAACTGCCATACGGACACCAGTACCAACGCCGCAAATGCTTTCGCCGGATCTGACAGCCACGACGCTTCGAACAGGTTCCATCCTGTAGATTCTCCGATATTCACGAATACTCTTGAAAATACGAACTGCCAGATATATCCGAGTACGATACCTCCGATCAGATTAGGTGTAAAGAAACCTGCGCGGAAGAAATTCTGTCCTTTGATTCCCCGTGTCAACAGGTACGCTATCACAAATGCAAGTACATTTACCAGCACAACCACCAGAATTACATATTTGAACGTCAGCAGCAACGATGTCCAGAACTGCCCGTCTTTAACCACGCCGGCAAAATTCCTAAGACCGATAAAGTTCTTCTCCTTCGACACTCCGTTCCAATCCGTCAGCGTCAGATAGATACCATAGATGAATGGAACTATAACTACCGCAAAGAAACAGAACATCCCCGGAAATGCAAACATACAGAAATCTTTTCCGTTATTTTTTGATCTCATGTCTTATCCCTCTTTTCTAAATTTACTTACTCCTGCTCATCCCAATATTCCTGAATAGATTCTGTCAGTTCTTCCCGATCACTTCTCTCTGCAAGATACTTCTGCATTGCTGATCCAAGAACGGCCCAATGGTCATTCGGTACGATCGCAGACGCGTTAAACGCCTTATCCGCATGCACTTTCTCATAAATATCACGGCTAAGGGGATCGTTCGGTTCATATGGATTATTCTGAAACGGCGGGATGATACTGCAGGTCTTCACCAGCATCTGCTGCCCGATCTCGCTGAATACGATCCAGTTCAAGAATTCCTTTGCCGCCGCCTTCTGATCCTCCGTCGCCAACTGTCCGTCTAGCATGATCTGCTTGGACGGTGAACCCTGAATCTTCTGATTTGCGAAATCATCCGAATCATTATTCATGAAATACGGCAGAAATCCATACTCATCCTCTGTTTCCGCCCCTGCTTCCTCCAGATTCGGCCATGCCCAGTTACCATTGAACCAGATTGCAGTCTTTCCGTCTACGAGATCAATCGCCATTTCATCATAGTCCGCTCCCAGAGGATCAGCCTTTGCCACATTATACTTCTTTAACACGTCGAACATATCCAGGAAATCCGACAATCTGTCATAGGAGCTCAGATCCAGCTTTCCGGCCTTAATAGATTCTATAATCTCCTGGGCTCCTTCTGACGTTCCGTCCGACGTCTCATAGATATACTGCAGATGATGCGCCCCCAGGGACCAGTCTTCTTTCGCCATAGACACCGGTTTTGCAATCCCGCCTTCCACAAGCCGATCCAGAAGCTCTACGAATTCCTCCTGTGTTGTGATAGCGTCCGGCTTGAATTCTTCACCCAGCGCCTCTTCGATCACGGCTTTATTATAAATCAGCCCGCGGCCCTCGATACACAATGGGAAACTGTATACCTTACCGTTGACCTCTGTGAGATAACCTTCCGCCTCCTGGATCCACTCTTCGCCAGAGAGATCTTCGCCCTTCTCCTCTGCCAGCGCGATAACATCCGTTGTGTCGAGAATTGACAGCGTCGGGGCATTTCCCGAATTGTACATGCTAACGACCTTTGTGTACGGCGAATCGTCCGTAACAGGCATAATCTCCACGTGTACTCCTGATTTCTCCTCGAACTGTGCCGCCATCTTTTCCAGCGCGACCTGAATCTCTGCTTTAGAATTCAAAAGCGTGATCTTCGTCCCGTCCAGACCGGAATCATACTCAAAAGTATCCGTCGAAGTATCAATCGGAATCTCTTCCTCTACTTCATTCGGGTCGTCCGGATCACTGGCAAATCCAAATCTGCATCCGCCGAGCATTGTTATCGTCAGCATCATAACCAGTCCCAATGCGACGACTCTTGTCATAAGATTTTTCTTCATGACCATTCCTCCTGTTTTCCTGCATTCTCTGCATTTTATTGTTTATAACCGGTTAAGTAACTGGTAAAGTAACCGGTTGCTCTATGCTTTTATAATAGCACTTGTACAGATATACGTCAATCACCAAAAGAATCTTTGTAACTTATATACGATTTTGAGCCTTATAATTTGTATACTCTTTACAAAATCGGTTACTTAACCAGTTATTTATTGTTCTTTTCTCCTCTATTTGTTATACTGAACACAGAAAACTCCTGACACACAGGAAAATATATCTCGAACAAGGAATTGATCTGTTATGGCACAAAAAAAGAATGTAACTTTTAACGATATTGCAGAATATACACATTTTTCTAAGACAACGATCTCAAGATACTTTAACAATCCTGATTCCCTCACTCTGGAGAATCAGGCTATCATCTCAGACGCGTTAGTAAAACTGAATTACAAGGAGAATAAAGTCGCCCGAATCCTGGCAAACGGAAAAACAGAATTTATCGGCATTATCATTCCGAGCCTTTATCTGCATTATTTCTCCGAGATATTGGATCGCATACTGTCCACCTATGAAACCTTTGGATATAAATTTCTCGTATTTGTCGGAAATGAAAAAAAGGAGATTGAAAAGCAATATATTAAAGAACTCCTCGCTTATAAAATTGAAGGATTAATCGTATTAAGCCACACCATTTCCTCCAAATCACTGGCCGCTCTTAACATACCTATCGTATCTATCGAGCGGGAGGATCAATATATCTGCAGCGTCAATACAGATAATTATATGGGCGGAGTCCAGGCCGCCGGACTGCTTGCAAGCCACGACTGCGACGTACTGATTCACATTAATTCACCTACGGGGAAAGACCTCCCCACTTACGGCCGTATCCAGGGTTTTCTTGATATATGTGAAGAGCAGCATCTGAAGCATCAGATCATAATCAGAGACCTGAAAGCCGATTATGAATCTACACAGACACAGCTTGAAAAGATCATAGACGATCTGGACAGAGATTATGCCGGACAGAAAAAAGGGATATTTATCTCAAACGACACTCATGCCAATATATTCCTGAACCTGCTCTTTCGGAAACATAAGGCATTTCCGGAAGATTATCTGATCGTGGGCTTTGACAACTCACCGATTTCCCGGGAAGCAATCATTCCCTTCAGTACGGTCGGACAACAAATAGACAAAATTGCTTATGAAGCCGTAAATCTCCTGGTAGAGTTGATGAACGAACGCAAAAAAAGACGGCCTGTCCCTTTAGACGAGCCGATTCATAAGATCATCCCTCCGGTATTGATGCGGAGGGAAACAACCGAGAGATAGGAGAGAGGGCGTAAAATACCTTCTCTTCTGTCTCTCGCTTTCTAATGCAGACCTAATATCCGGAATCCTTCCGCCTCTTTTCCCATCTGACAGAGCAGGCGCTTCACATTTTCATCATTTACATTTCCGTCCAGCAGCATCGTAATCTGCTGCTTTCCCTCCCGAATCTCCAACTGCATCCCGAGAACCCCCGTCTTATTAAGCTTTGCCATATTAAGGAACAGGTTCAGATCACTCTCCTCATAACCACAGCAGAGTGAAATCTCGACCCTGTCATGTTCTGCAGTCGATGAAAGACCGGATATCGCAAGCGCCTCTTCCACAACTTGCTCCTGAAGTTCTTCTAACAGTCCGTATTCATATTTTCTGCAGATACTCATAAGATGCCTTAAGAAAGCCGCATACTCATCCCGAACCTCGTCTCTGACATCAGAAGAACGCAGACTGATAACGGCCTGTTCCCGTTCCGGTACATACACGTCTCCTCCTGAGGCCGCTTTTACCTTAGCGACATGCCTTGCACATTCCATCCGCTCCAGAAACAATGGTTTTATAGCATTATCAATCCTGTCGATCTCTTCCCGGATCTCGTTCAAATTCATCTTTCTTACACTCCTCTTTTCAGGATTCCATATTCATCCGAGCTACTACTTCTGCCGCCCTTGGACTCCCTGCCACGCCGCCGGCTCCTGTCTCCCGGAGACTTACATCCATCTTGTCCCCGACCTCTTTCATCGCGTCGATCACCTGATCTACCGGAATCTGGCTCTCAATTCCTGCCAGAGACATGTCCGCTGCCGCAATCGCATTGAACGCCCCTCCGACATTACGTTTTACACAGGGGACTTCTACCAGCCCGCCTACCGGATCGCACACCAGACCCATAAGATTCTTTAGCGCCATCGCGCAGGCATGACCGATCTGAGCCGTACTTCCGCCTTTGACATGGCAGATCGCAGACGCCGCAATACCGGAACCCGAACCGATCTCTGCCTGGCATCCGCCGGACGCTCCTGCAAGATATGCCCGGTTCGCGATGATCTGTCCTATCCCTGCCGCTACATACAACGCCTCCACCATCTTTTCCTCCGGCACGTCATACTCCCGGTAATACGTCACAAGCACAGCAGGCACGACCCCGCAGGCGCCCGCCGTCGGCGCCGCGACGATCCTCTTCATACAGGCATTATTACACCCCATCTTAAGAGCGTTTCCCATGACCTTCGCCATAAAATCTCCGCACAGCGTATCCTTCCTCTCCCGGTAAGCATCTATAAGCCCGCCCTCTCTTCCTACCATCCGGCTGCCGGACATAAGCTCAGGATCATAAGAATCCAGGCTGTTAAGCATCGCATGCCACATGCGTTCCATCTCTTTCCATGAATCTTCTTCTGTGACTCCCCGCTCGTCCCCATCCTCCATCTGAACCGCTTTCCAGAACTCTATTCCTTCCTTTTCACATCTTTCCTGTGCCTCTTCCATTGAACGATAAGACATATATTCTCTATCCTCGCTTTCTTACGTATTTATCAGCTTATTCTTTACCCAACATCAATTCGCATGCAGGAATTTTACCCGGATGATTCCTTCCTTGCTTTGGAGTTCATCCATAGTCTCTTTTGGCACTACCTGGTCTGTCTCGACGACCATGATCGCTGACCCTCCCCGTTTCTCCCTGAATACCTGCATCGTAGCAATATTGATCCTGGCCTTGCTTAAAGCGCCTGTTACATCCGTGATCCGTCCCGGCTCGTCTACATTCCGAATAATCAAAGTGTTGCTCTCTCCGCTGAAATCCACGTCGATCCCGTCCACTTTACATACCCGAATCCTTCCGCCTCCGATAGAATATGCCTGGATCGTCATCGTATTCACGCCTTCCGCCTCCATGATGATCTGCGCCGTATTCGGATGCGCCTCCCGGATATCTTTCGGACTGATCGTGAACTCCATTCCCTCATCCTGCGCAATCTGAAAACTGTCAGGTATCCTCATGTCATCCGGCCTCATTCCCAAAAGTCCCGCGATCAGCGCCTTATCCGTACCGTGTCCTTTCCCCGTAGCCGCAAACGAGCCGTGCAGATATACCGCGGCTTTCTCAGGCTGTCTTCCGAAGAGCTGCCTTGCAATCATTCCGATCCGCGCCGCTCCTGCTGTATGGGAACTGGAGGGCCCTACCATCACAGGTCCTAAGATGTCAAAAATACTTGCCATTCTTATCATCCGCCTTTCTTCTAAAAAAATACATATTTTTATTATACTTTGAATTCAGATTGTTGACAATCCGCGAAATAAATTTTTTATACCTGTGCGGAAGGAATGATGTTTAATGGGCGGGGGATTCCGAATTGCCTGTGTACCGGAAACCTGTTTCTAGCCGCACAGGTTATAATTGCCTGTGTACCGGAAAATGGTTTCTAACTGCATAGATTATAATTGCCTGTGTACTGGAAACAGTAGTTTGAATCAGCAATGGATGCACATCTCTCCCGCTCTGACATACAATGCAGTAACTACTATTATTATGAATGAAGGACACGAATTATGTATATTATCTTCCCTTACATCCTGTTATTCCTTGGGATATGCGCCTTGCTGCTGTTCTGGCGCAGGAAATCAATCATTCGAAAGATACGATGTATGCCCGTCCCGCAGAAGTTAAGCCGCCTTAATGAGCTGGTGCGGCCATTTGGTTTCGAATACCTTCTGTCCCAGGATATCTTCACCTCTCATATGGACGCCTGGCAGCGGGAATTTGGTTATTGCAAGGCTTATGACCAATGCGCCTCCAGATTCAACATGGTACTCGACTGTGAACCTGTTTATTTTGATTACGAAGGCCGCACCTGGATGATCGAGCTGTGGAAAGGACAGTACGGCATCAACATCGGCGCCGAGATCGGTATCTACAGGGCCGATTCCCTGATTCCCAAGATACACAGATCCTCCGTCTTGTTCCATACTGTTCCTGATGATGAGCTGCCCTTCTTTGAGATAACATTGTACAAAAACACGACCCCTCTCTACCGTGTAGCACAACGGCACTGGTGGCTGACGGGGTTCCGTATGGGGCAGTACTGCGAACCGGAAGCTCTGCTTCTAAGGGTATGCATTACATTCCCTTCTTCCGAAATGAATCATGCGTTTATTCAGAGTCTGACCGGCCACGGCAGTTCCATCCACGGCATACATTTCCGCGGGCAGCAGGTTTCCTTCGATTATGGCCTTCCCCGTCTGGCAGACGGGTCCATTCCTCCTTCACGTAATCTCCCAAAAAAGGAAAAACATGTCCGCGCCGCTTTTGCACAATGGGAGAACCGTATCTTCCTGAGGCTCTATCGCCATATCACGAAGCCCTTCACCTGCACGGCAGATCAATTACTGTACCTGTACGAATATCTGCCGGCGGCATTCCGGCATATGCTCCGCATTCGGCATAAGAAAACCTTAAGGAGGAAAAGACATGTCCGCTGACAGACGGCTCGATTCCGCTTTCACGAAAGCGCCGGTACTTCCTCTGTCTTACACTTCCCGCTACGTGCTTTTCAGCGATTGTCACCGGGGCTGCGGAACACATAATGACAATTTCCTGAAAAATCAAAACATTTACTTTGCCGCTCTAAAGCATTATTACAAACACGGATATACCTATATCGAACTGGGGGACGGAGATGAACTATGGGAAAACCGCTCCTTTGACGCCATAAAGTCGATCCACAACAATACATTCTGGCTATTGTCTCGCTTCTACAAAGAGGACCGTCTTCTCATGCTGTACGGCAATCACGATATCGTAAAGAAAAATCCGGGATTCATCCGCAGGAACTGTTCTTCTTATCCCTGCAGCTCCTGCCCGGACGAACCCTTATTCCCCGGTATCGTCTTCTATCCGGGCGCCGTCCTGAAAAGTACGGTTTGCGGCAATGAGCTCTATCTAACCCATGGTCACCAGGCAGATTTTTTCAACAGCGTCCTGTGGCGCACGGCACGTTTTCTGGTCAGATACGTCTGGAGACCGCTGGAATCTGTGGGATTCCTGGATCCTACCAGTGCGGCGAAAAATAATACCAAGAAAAAAAAGACAGAGAACCGATTATCCCTATGGGCCAGAAGGAACGGCTGTATCTTGATTACAGGTCACACGCACCGTCCCATGCTCCACTCCCCTGTCTCATACTGTAATACCGGAAGCTGCGTACACCCGAGATGCGTTACATGTATCGAGATTAAACATATGCGGATATCACTGGTCAAATGGACGCTGGGAACCCGTCCGGACCGCACACTTTTCGTAGCGCGCGAAGTACTGTCCGGACCATTCGATCTGACAGAACAAGACAAGATTACGGACTTGTCAGCGCCCTTCTGATCTGAGCATATGCCTGATAAAGCTCCTCGTATGACATCCGGCAGTTAGCCGGACTCGTGGACGGCAGCCTCACCGCTTCGATCCCGGTCTTTGGATAGCAATAACGCTTATATAACTCAGCCGCCTTCGTCCCGGTCGTATAAATTACTCTTATATCCGCAGCCTGCAGAATCCGGTTCATATCATTCGGAACCGGATTACGGATACTGCTGTCGTCCGCACCCCGAATCTCACACCCTGCCAGCACATCCCACACCGCGATACGGTTCCGGAGGGCAAACGCGATTTTGTCCTCCCTCGATACCGGCGTCTCTTCCCCGCACACATCCGCAAGCACTTTCCAGAATCTGTTACGGGGATGTCCATAGTAGAATCCCGTCTCCCGCGACTTCGGCGACGGCATTGTCCCAAGCATAAGGATACGTGAGGACGCGTCGAATACCGGTGCAAACTCATGCACCACCCTTTCGGCCCTCCGCGACGCACATTCTCCGCCCTGAAGCCTCCCCCTGTCTTTTTTTTTCTTCTCCAATCATTCCGTTTCCTCCTCTTTCTCTATATGCGCTCCCGGAATATCGCCCCGCCTGCCCGGCTATATCCTCGTGCTTCCTTCCGTGTCTCCGGCATAATCACAAAAAGTAACAACATTTTTCCATGATTCCAAAACATGGTTCCATTTAATAATGATTTCATGTATAATATGATTATACTATAAGATGCTAAATGATAAAAAGAGGTTTTCACCATTAAAAACAGGAGGTACAAAATGGCAATCATATTTCATGAAGAATCTAAAGTGTTTCATCTGTATAACCAAAATGTCAGCTATCTGATCAGGATCATGGAAAACGGACAACTGGAAAATCTTTACTATGGAAAAGCTTTGAAAGACAGAGAAGATTTCTCATACATGCACGAGGAGACGATGCGCTCTCAGATGTCTATCAATATACCGGAACCCGGACTTTTGTCTATGCACTATACCAAGCAGGAATATCCGGTATACGGAACGGGAGACTACCGCGCCCCTGCGTTCTCCGTCCTTCAGGAGAACGGAAGCAGGATCGTGAACTATGTCTACACCACATACGACATTTTCCGGGGTAAGAAGTCCTTAGAACCTCTTCCGGCAACCTATGTAGAGAACGATGCAGAAGCAACTACTCTGGAAATCACTCTGCATGATCAGGTGACAGACACGGATCTTATACTCTCTTATACTATATACGAAGACTATCCTGTTATCACCAGAAACAGCCGTTTTCTTCACAAAGGCACAGAGAAGATTATTCTGGAACGCGCATTGAGCGCCAGTGTAGAATTTATCGACATGGATTATGAATTGATGCATTTATCCGGCGCATGGTCCAGAGAACGCTATGTGAAGTCACGTAAATTAGAGACCGGTATCCAGGGAATCCAAAGTCTGAACGGAACCTGCAGCGGAGCCGAATTTAATCCTTTCCTCGCCTTAAAACGGCCTCATACTACTGAGACTCAGGGAGAAGTATATGGCTTCAGTTTCGTATACAGCGGCAATTTCCTCGCACAGGCAGAGGTTTCCACATTCGGAATGACCAGGATCCTCATGGGAATCAACCCGGAAGATTTCTCCTGGGAATTAAAGCAAGGGGAAAGCTTCCAGACACCGGAAGTTGTGATGGTATACAGCGACCAGGGATTGAATAGAATGAGTCAGGTATACCACAAACTGTATCGGTCACGCCTGATGCGCGGAAAGTGGAGAGACCAGGCGCGCCCGATCCTCCTGAACAACTGGGAAGCAACATATTTTGATTTTGACGAAGAGAAGATCCTGAATATTGCAAGAAAGGCAAAGGAAGTGGGTGTGGAACTCTTCGTGCTGGACGACGGATGGTTCGGAACCCGCAACGACGACTACAGAGGTCTCGGCGACTGGCATGTGAATCTTGAGAAACTGCCTGACGGTATCTCCGGATTATCTGAGAAAATAGAACAGATGGGATTAAAATTCGGTCTCTGGGTCGAGCTTGAGATGGTAAATAAAGACAGCGATCTGTACCGGGCGCATCCTGACTGGCTGATCGGGGTACCAGACAGATTCGAAAGCCACGCGCGCCATCAGTATGTCCTTGATTTTTCACGGAAAGACGTGGTTAATTATATCCACGATATGATCGCAAAAGTAATCCGCGAATCATCTATCTCTTACATCAAGTGGGATATGAACCGCTATATGACGGAACCCTACAGCAGAGGCGCGGCGGCGTCCGAACAGGGCAAAGTGATGCATAAATATATCTTAGGCGTTTATGACTTGTATACTCGTCTTATTACCGAATTTCCGGACATCTTATTCGAGTCCTGCGCAAGCGGCGGCGCCAGATTTGATCCGGGTATGCTGTATTTTGCACCGCAGACATGGACAAGCGACGACACGGATGCCAACGAAAGAACCAAGATTCAATATGGTACCTCTATGGTTTATCCTATTGTCAGCATGGGTTCTCATGTCTCTGCAGTACCGAATCATCAGCTTCACAGAAACACATCCCTCGCTACCCGCGCGAATGTGGCTTATTTCGGCACCTTCGGCTACGAGTTGGATCTGAATCTGTTAGAAGACAGAGAGATCGAGCAGGTAAAAGAACAGATCAGGTTCATGAAAGAATATCGGGAATTAATCCAGATAAAAGGCGACTTCTACCGGATCTTAAGTCCGTTTGAAGGAAATGAGACCGCATGGATGGTTGTGTCTCCTGATAAGAAGAACGCAGTGGCGGGATATTATCAGAGCCTGAACAGAGTAAATGATTCCTGGATACGCTTAAAACTTCAGGGATTATGTCCGGACATGCTGTACGAGATCAGCTATGATACTACGTCAGATACTCCTATGGACCCGGAGATGGCGGCTGCCTATGGTATCGTACTTGGCGACGATTTCATGAAGACATACAAGGCATACGGAACAGAGCTTATGTATGCAGGAATCCCTATCGACAGAAATCTTTTAAACAGAAAGAGTATGGATTTCGCGTCTCTGCTATTTATAATCAAGCAGGCGGAGGCATAATTAAAAGCAATATCCGACAGAAACAACAGAGGCTGCTGTAAGCAGCCTCTTCCTATATTAATCATTTCATTTAAGAAGATAGTCAAGGAATACTTCTACCTGGTCCGCCTGATCTATATATGCCGATACGCACAGATAACAGCCTTCACTATTCTGGTAACTGCTCATTCCTTTGAAGCGGGGGCTGTCCGAGATATCGACTGCCACAGGAATGTCCTCGCCTTCTTCCGTCGTATAATACACAATCCTGTCTTTATACTTCTCATAAATCCCGGCCGATCTCTCGTCCTCAAGGTTTAAGACCCTTCCCCCTTTCGCCATTCCTTTCATATTCGTCTCCTGACAGATCAGCGCATCCGTAGTTCCGGCTTCCAGATACGCCACCGTCTTCTGAAAGTAGGTATTCGCATAATCACTGTCTTTTGACAGGTCAAAGAATACGTTCGAATCAAAGATTACTTCCCCCGTCTCCTGAAAATCGGCATACTCAAGAAATTCTTTATGAAAATCCGACTTCTCCGACACATCGTCATAACAATTCACGAATGTCACATGAAGAATCGTGTCCTCCGGCCGGTTCAAAAACGCATGTATGAAATATATAACCAGAAAGATAAACACCAGAATACCGACAATCGGTATCTTATAATATGTCCAGATATACCGCAGCGCCTTCTCCCTCGTCATCCCCTGTATCTTCTGCTTTTCCGCTCCTGCCCTCTCTCTCAGGGACGGTTTCAGTCCTTTATCCAAAAAACCCCTTCTTTCTATGTATGATCTTATGCAAAATCCGCAGACGGACTTTCAACTCTTTAAGATAAAAAGGCAATGCCATGTGTGACATTGCCTTTCCATTTTATTGTTATTAAAAACAACTGTTGTGCATTTTCCAGATACTCTTACAACTTTCCTCCGGATGTTGCGATACCTTCGATGAACTGCTTCTGGAAGATCAGATACAGGACGATCATAGGTACACACGCAATCGCTGAAGCAGCCATCAACTGTGGATAGTTGGACTGATACTGACCCTGCATAGTTGCAAGCGCTGCTGACAACGGCATCATGTTCGCACTGGAGTTAACAACCAACGGCCACATCAGATCTTTGTAAGCAAATACTGCCGTGAAGATACCAAGCGCTACCATGGATGACCTGGTCAGAGGGGACATAATGTGCAGGAATGACTGGAAGATATTACATCCGTCAAGTCTCGCCGCCTCTTCAAGAGACACCGGAAGTCCCATATAAGCCGTCTTCAGAAGGAACGTACCAAACGCGGTAACGATACCAGGGAATACCAACGCGAAGATCGTATTGGTCATTCCGATCTTGCTGACCATCAGATACTGAGGTATAATGAAGATCTGTGCCGGAATCATCATCTGGAACAGTACCAGGGAGAACATAAAGTTCTTTCCCTTGAACTCCAGACGTCCGAACGCATAACCTGCCAATGTCGCCGTCAAAACCGCGCACACTACACGCCAGAAAATCAGTAACAGTGTATTCTTGTAAAGCAGCAGGAAGTTCATATTATTCCATACTTTACTGAAAGACTCCGCCGTCCATACGGTCGGGAAGATTACAAAAGGATCAATCTGCGTCGCCTCGGACACGGACTTAAACGCCGTTAATAACATCCAAATGAAAGGTACCAGCATGATAATAGAGAAAAATATCAAAACAACATGTACGATAACCCTTTCAATCTTTCTTTTTGTTTCCATACTATGCATACTATCTTCCCCCTCCTATTCGTAATGAACCCATTTCTTCTGTCCGATCATCTGGAATACAGTAACGATCAGGATTACTACAAGAAGCAGTACAACAATAGTAGATCCATATCCCTTATCGCCAAAGTCAAAAGACTCGCGATAGAACAGATATACAAGGGACTCTACCTTCGGAAGCGCCTTGTTCGACTGATCCATTACCATGTAGATCAGGTCGAATACCTGGAGCGCGCCGATTACTCTGGTAATCAGAACAAAGAAGATCGTCGGCGAAAGCAGCGGAACCGTAATATTAAAGAATGCCTGTATTCCGGACGCGCCGTCGATATCCGCCGCTTCATAATAATCGTGCGGGATCTCCTGCAGACCCGAAATAAATAATACAATATTATAACCCAGAATAGACCATACACCGATGATCGCGATAGAAATCCATGCAATCTTCGGATTGGAGATCCATTCAACCTTTAATCCGAACAGGTTGTTCAGAAGACCGAACTGTGAGTTATATAACCAACGCCATACCATAGCTACCGCTGCCGGCGCTACGATCATAGGCAGGAAGAATATTGCCCTGTATGCACTCCGCCCTACCATCTTGCGGTTCAAAAGAACCGCAAGAACAAGAGCAAAACAAATAGAAAATGGCACTTCTATAATCGCGTATTTAATCGTATTGAGCAATGCCTGCCACACTTCGGAATCACCAAACATTCTGTTGAAATTGTCAAATCCAACAAAAATATTTCCTTTGCCAAAGTCACCCGTCTTACACATAGACTGATAGATCGTATCCACGATCGGGTACAGATTCAGTATAATTAAGCCGACCATTGTCGGAATGATAAACAGCCAGCCCCAGAACAACTGGTTCTTTTCCCACGTCGTCATCTTCTGTTTAGCAGGCGCTTTAGCTTCACTTTTGCTATTTGTCATCTCTTCTACCCTCTATACTCTTCATTTCGATTTCAACTATTTACTTTCACTTGCAATAATATCGTTCATTGTTCCAGCAAATTCTTTACACTTTTCTTCCATCTGAGACGGATCATCCCATGCAGGAACCAGATCCTTCTGGCACTGGCTGGTCCATTTTACAGCATTGTATGTAAATGGATACTCAACGATCTTATTCTCTACGCCCTCAACTGTAGACTCTTCTGCCATATCAAGGTGTCCTGCCAGATTAAAGAGGTCTGTGTTGCTTGCCCATGCATCGGAAGTTCCTTCGTATGCGGACATCGTTACACCAAGCTCTGCCTGTTTGATCTGCATCTCTTCGGAACCAAGCCACTCGATCAGTTTCCAGCAGTCATCCGCACGCTTTGTGCTTGCAGCTGCCGCCCATCCAAGTCCGTTACAGATAGATGCACGAACACCAGTCTCTTTGTCGTAAGGAATCATCGCTACGTCACAGTTCTCAGCAGTATACTCATTCTGCTTGAACGCAGGTACCATCCATGACCCCTGTGTGATCATGGCAACTGTTCCGGATTGGAAGAGAACGTCTGTCTGTGTCTCAGCCATTACGGATGCCGGCGGACATACGTCTGAAAGAAGCTTTCCTACGAAATCCATCGCCTCAAGAGTCTTCGGATCGTCGTAACCAGATGATTTATGATCGTCTGAAAGAACGTATCCGCCCTTTGAGTAGATTATATTCCAGTAGCTGTCCTGATCATTCGTTACGTTCAGTGCATAACCATACTTCTTAGCATCTTTATCCGTCAGCTTAGCAGCCGCATCATACAGATCGTCCCATGTCCAGTTCTCATTCGGATATTCAAGACCCGCTTCATCGAACATAGTCTTGTTGTACCACAGGGCGATGGTATCGTAATCCTTCGGGATCGCATAATAGGAACCATCATATGTATAAAGCGCCGTTACCTGCGGAAGATACTTGTCCATATCGATCTTATCGCTCTTATCGATATAGTCGTCAAGTTTCAGAAGCATATCATTGTTCATATAAATCTGTGAATTGTTGGCGTGCATCCAGAATACGTCCGGCATATCCCCGCCTGAAGCTCCTGCTTCGAGCAATGTCCAGTAGCTGTCCCACTCTTTAACCTCTACCTGAACGTCAATACCTGTTTCCTCTGTGAAAAGATCACAG
The DNA here is from genome assembly GCA_910585725.1 of uncultured Dorea sp. Taxonomy (GTDB): domain Bacteria; phylum Bacillota; class Clostridia; order Lachnospirales; family Lachnospiraceae; genus Sporofaciens. The sequence goes on from CAJUFA010000021.1 coordinate 43,971, forward strand.
ATCTCCTGGATACCTGGCTGCTGGTTGTTATCCCAGATTGCAACTCTGAGGGCGCCTGATGAAGAACCTCCGTCGGATGAACCTCCGTCAGATGAACCTCCTGAACCTCCACATGCTGTCAGTGACAGACACATTGCTGACACCAAGAGTGCTGAAATTAATCTTTTCTTCATTTTCTTGTTCCTCCCTTTATATGTTTTTTATGCACATCTTATATGTATTTTATATATTTTTGTCTGGTTTTCATATGGAAAAATGTCTAATACTTATGTAAAAATGATAATTCGCACAAGGCATCGACACTTTTCGAGTTGACTTTTATACATATTTATACTACAATAAGCAACAATTCAAAAAATTTAAACAATTTTTTTCAGAAAGGGATGGAATACCATGAACAGAATATATAAATTTTTTGGGAATGACAGCCTGTTTGGCCGCATATTCGGTACTCTGGGCGACATGATCACCGTCAATATCTTATTCCTGTTGTGCAGTATCCCTGTCATCACCTTCGGAGCCGCCTTTACTTCTATGTATTATGCGCTGCTTCGCAATCTTAAATATGGGGATTCTTCTTTGACCCGTGATTTTTTCAGCAGTTTCAGGCAGAATTTCAAACAATCCACAGTATCCTGGATTATTTCGATTATCTTTATTATAGTGTTCTCTGCAGACGTCGGCATGTTCGGACCGAACGGCGTGTACCCGATAACGGCAATCTATTATCTGATCATTGTGCTGGCGATTATCGTCATGATTACGGCCATGTTCGTATTCCCTGTAATCGCAACGTTTCAGAACACCTTGAAAAACCTGTGGACACAGGCGTTCTTTCTCGCCGCTAAAAATATTCCGCTTGCACTGGCGATCCTGATATTAAATGCGGCGCCCCTGTATCTGTCTCTGACGTCTCCGAGTCCCCTGATATTCTGCACCGCTTTGTTCGTCTGGATCATCGCCGGTTTCGGAGCTGTCGCCTGGATTAATACATTCCTTTTCTACCGCATCTTCAGCCCTTACCTTGCTGACGATACATCCGATGAGATATGTGATTAGCGTCAACATAATTTGCCTTAATTGTAATGAGGCTGCCGCAGAATTCCTTCATCCTGCGGCAGCCTCTTATATATGGAAATCAAAGGTGATACCACCCTGTATATTCCCCTTTTATATCACACTGTACCAGTTCCACCGACGAAGTCCGGTACGCGCTGGGACTCATCCCATACTTCTGCTTAAATGCTTTGGAGAAAGCCAGAGGGTCGGGATATCCCACATTGATTCCAACATTTTGAATAGACTCATCCGTCTCAACCAATTCCTGAGCCGCCTTTTCCATCCTGAAATTCATCAGGAAGCTCTGGGGCGACATATCGAATTCATGCTTGAAAAGATCTGTCAAATAGTTCCGGCTGATTCCGATCGTAGTCGCAATATCCGAGATCTTCAGCTTCTTTGAATAAGATTGCATCATAATCTCCACCGCCTCATTGACATAAGCCGTGTTACAGGAATTCTCAAACTCTCCTTCGTCCGGATTCTCTTCGATCATCATACTGATCAATGCATACAACGCGCTGGATCGCTTCAGCATATTTACAAAGGTAAGCGCCCTGGCCTCCAGCATCTTCTCTATTTCTTTTCGCAGCAATTCGGTATCCTGAACACGTATCAGCGGATATTCCTCTGTAAATCCCATAAAACGGACAATCTTCTTAGCCACGTGACCATGAAATCCTACCCACATGTATTCCCATGGTTCCGTTCCGTCCGCCTGATATACCGCCTCTTCCTGCCCGGGGTAGATAATAAATGCTTCCCCCGCCGACATCCGAAATTCCTTCTTCCCCATCTGCAGCACTCCGCAGCCTTTCATTATAATATGCACTACATAATTCTCCCGTGCATAGGGACCGAACGTATGTCCCGGTTCACACTGCTCTATACCGCAGTAATCCAGATTCAACGGACTTACAATACTCATGGAATTCACCTGCTGGTGATCTTCCAGACATCTGTATTTCGTATTCTCCGTATATCCTACCGTCTTTTTATCTTTGCTTTTCACTGCTCCACTCTCCCATCTGACAATCTTTATATCAATGTAGTACTGAAGTGCTGATCTCTTAAGAGATCTAAATGTGTAGCTTTGGTAGAACAACTTTACTTATTTTAGTAAATATATTACAATAATATGGCGTTAAAATCAAAAGATATTTTCTATTATCTGATATAAATTTTACAGGAGGTTATTATTTTATGGAAAAAAAACAAGTGATGCTCCATCAGACAACTTCCGAAGAACTTCATCTGGTCTCCTGCGGATATGAAGAATGTTCTCAAAAACAATCTTACGGACCGATCATCTGCCATTACTATATCCTTCACTTCGTGCTTCGCGGGCAAGGACATTTTTATAACGACAAGACTCATTATGTAATCAACCAAAACCAGTACTTTCTCATCACTCCCGATACACTGGTCTTCTACAGAGCGGAGACGACAAACCCCTGGACCTATACATGGATCTGCTTCAACGGAAACCAGGCGCCCCATATGCTCAGACGCTGCCATATCAGCCAGGATTCCCCGGTCCAGCCTTATTCCAGCCCCGAAGATATCCGCAAAATCATCGCCGGGATGATGAAGTATTCCGAAAAGACGCCTGCGAATGAATGCCATATCCAAAGCGGGCTCTATGCCATCTTCGCAAAACTCTGCGAAGCTTCCAAAGCCACTTACAGCGCATTGGAATACAATGATAATTTCTATGTCTCCCAGGCCACCAGCTATATCCTGAGTAATTCCAACAGAGATATCTCTGTCGCGTATATCGCCGATTATCTGCATATAAGCAGGAGCTATCTTTTCACTTTATTTAAGAAGCACCTGCATACTTCTCCGCAGCGTTTCCTTGCAATGGCGCGTATCCGAAATGCATGTGAACTGTTATCCAACACAGATCTCCCCATTGCCAGAATCGCCGGTTCCTGCGGATATCAGAATCCCTTTGCTTTTTCGCGCGCTTTTAAAAAAGAAATAGGGACGACTCCCAGCGAATACCGCAAGGATAACACTACCCCAGGCATACTCCCGGAAGACCACAGGTCTTAAATACCGTCTGTATTATCATAATCCACTCACTCCCGTAATTCTATGACTTGATGATTCTTTTACATTGCAGAATGTTTACTCCTTTTGATATAAGAATCTTTCTGTCCATACATTACACTTTCTTTAAAATGGCCGATTCTTCTGGCTTTTCCGTAAAAAAGCGCCGGTTCTCCGCCCGGCGCTTTCCTGATATTTCGTAGTTCTGTATCTATTATAAAGTTTTCTGTCTGTATGTGACGCTACATATATTACAGGCTCAGAAGATAGTCTATCGCTCCCAGCAGCTCCCCCTTTTGTCTCATCAGCACTCCCTGCACTGTAAATTGATCCAGAACCGTGGTATCCTCAAACAGACAGTCCTTAACCGCAAGATTCTCAATAAGCAGCCGCTCCTCTCTCAATATTTCCGCCGGCGTCATCTCCTCGAATGTACCTGCTTTTGCTTCCTTATAAAGAAGCGTATTCTCCCATAGCTTCAGCTTCAGGCACCAGATATTTCTCGGGTGCACCTGATTCAGCATCCGCGCCGTCTCTATCGCGTGCAGACGGGAGAAAGTACGGCCCCCAAGCCCTGGTATAACAGTCAGATAATAATCGATACCCGCCCGGTCAAGACGCAGAAGGGCCTCGATAGTCTGGGCGGATGTGATCCCCTTCTTCCGTGCTTCAAGTATAGAATCACTTCCGCTCTCCACTCCGATATGAAGCGCCTGAACACCTTCCTGCGAGAGTCTTTTAAGTTCTTGTTCTGATTTTCTCGAAATATCGTCTATCCTGGAATACATGGCATACTCCCGCACATTCGGCATATGCCTGTGAGTAAGTTCTATGATATCAAGAAGACGCTCTGTATCCATACAGAATGCATTCTCCCCAAGAAAAAACAGACGGGTATCCTCCGGCCTGAGTCCGGCGAGTATCTCAAGATCATGATTGATTCTCTCCAGAGGGTGGAGCTGAAACACATCTTTTGCAAAGTCGCAGAACGTACACTTGTGCCAACTGCATCCAAGAGAAACCTCCAACGCCGCAGTCGTCTGCTCGTGAGGCGGCAGATAGATGGTATCATGTGTATAAATCGACTGATATAATTCTTCACGTGTCATAGCGTATAGTCCTATCCCTTTCTGTTCGATATCCCCATATTTTCTAACAACCTGTATATAGAATACGTTGTACATATTCAAAAGTCAAATAAATTTCTTTTTGTGAGTTTATAAAAATTTTAAAAATAAACTATTGAAATGTATTTTTTTCCAGGTATAATGGAGGATACTGATTTCTGCCGGGACAGCGCTTCACTGTCCCGGCAGAAAAATATATTATGAAAGGACGTTGGATATGAGAAGCGAAAAAATTAGTTGGGGAAACTTTTTCCGGGTCGTATTTACGATCGCGCTGCCTATCGCATTTCAGAATTTTCTCTCCACCACGGCGAGCATGGTAGATACCATCATGATCGGAAGCCAGGGAGAACTATCCGTCGCGGCAGTCGGAATCTGTTCCCAGATTACATCTTTATTCTTTTCTACTTACTTTGGATTCGCAAGCGGCGGGCTGCTGTTCTTCTCCCAGTATTGGGGAGCGCGCAACGAGAAGGGCATCAACCGGTCTTTTGGTCTTGCGCTGATCTGTATGCTGACCGTATCTCTGCTGTTCGGCGGAACGGCAGTGGCAAAACCGGAATTTATACTGGGAATCTATACGGATAAAGAGAATATTATCGCGATCGGCTCTCCTTATATCCGGATCGTAGGCTTTGCGTACCCTCTTCAGGTACTTGCCATGATCATCAGTTTTCTGATGCGTTCCACAGAACGGGTTAAGCCGCCCCTTTTCAGCTCTATTCTTGCGCTGATCACGAATTTTATCCTGAACTGGATCTTGATATATGGACGCTTCGGCATGCCTCAGATGGGCGCGGCAGGCGCCGCCGTAGGTACGTTGGTATCCGGCGTCGTCAACGTGCTCGTGCTTCTCGTTTTCTTATTGAGGGATAAGGAGACGCTCGTCCTGAGAGTCAGGGATATGTTCTCCTGGGGCGACGGTTTTCTGAAAGAATATATGGGGAAATGCCTGCCTATTATCTTAAATGAATTATTTTACGGGGTCGGGCAGATGCTGATCAATATCGTTATCGGCCATCAGTCAGAGTCGGCTATCGCCGCTATGGCTGCGTTCCGAGTCCTGGAGGGCTTCGTATTCGCCTTCTTCGGCGGTCTCGCAGACGCGTCTTCCGTGGTGGTGGGTAAAGAAGTCGGCTCCGGCCATCTCATGAACGGCTATCAGTACGTGAAAAAATTCGCCATACTGTGTCCGGCGATCACTTTCTGCATATGCCTCACCGGACTGCTCCTGAACAGACCTATGCTTTCTCTGTTCGGTCTTGGGACGGACGCTACGTTTTACGGAAAATATATGATTCTGATCTATCTGGCCGCCGGAACCATCCGCACCTGCAATTATATCATGAACAGTTGTTACCGCGCCGGAGGAGAAGCCGTCTTCGGAACACTGCTGGAGATTATATGCCTGTTTACCGTAAGCGTTCCCGCAACATGGGCGGCGGGTATGATATTCCATCTTCCGTTCCTTGCGGTATTTGCATTCATATATACGGACGAACTGATCCGCCTCGTCTTCGAACTATGGTATACCAAGAGCGGAAAATGGATTAAACCCGTGACGGAAACCGGGAAAGCCGCGCTGCCCCAATTCCGTACAGCGCTTTTAGGAACCGCAAGGAAATAACTTGCGGTTTCTTACAGCGCTCCCCCTGATTGAATAAATTTACGGCGAATACTTTCTGATATCCGATTCATATCGCCGGCATCCGCAATCTTCAAACACCGATAAATCGTATTATTTTGCCCCATATTTTTTGTATATGACTTTTGTCCGTACATTTCCTCCCTCATAGCGCCGGATACCAGATACAATATTAACTCTTTTGACTGTATCAAATCATAAGTTTCAAACAATTTATCATCGTGTTCGTTCTCTTTCACACAGGGCACGAATTGATAGACCGGTCTCAGATACACATCTGCCTTTTTTTCTTTCACCTTTCTGCTGTTTGAATACTTACCAATAATATCATAACGCCTAACGAACCTGTTTAAAGACGTCTTATAGCTGTCTGAGGCTCTGCTTTCTATATAGATTTCACCTTTTTCTGTCGTAACCTTTAAATCATATTCACCGAAAGCATTTCGAAACGTATCTCTGACCAAATCCCATCTATGTACCTGATCAAAGGGTATGCCGCATATTTTTATCAAATATAATTGTATCGCCATTTCCGCAAGAACGCCTTTAAATTGCTTGATCTCCTTTTCCTTCTTTGTTCTTACGATCAGGTTTTGAGAATAATTCATCGTATATTTTGCCTTCTCCTTAGCGATCTTAACACAATTATTATACAAATCTGCCGGAGCCTGAAATTCTAACACCAGACCAGAATTTAATTCTACCTCATTAAAATAATGATAATTTTCGTTTTTCTTATAAATCTCAGTAAACTCTTTACCAAATGCATTCATGATAATCACCTGTTTATATGTAAATATTTCCTCTGGCAGCGAACCCAATGATATTAGTCAAAAAGCCGGAAATCCAATGACAGATTTCCGGCTTTAATCTACTTCATATATTGATATGTCGGCACAATCTCGGCCACGACTCTTTTAATTTCATTCGATTCACTGCTGCTGAGCTCTTCCAGCAATCCCAGTCTCTCTTCAAACCACTCGTCGTCCATATCGATAGGATGTCCGATATGAATCAGCTCATTCTCCGTATCCTGCATGCCTTCTTCACTCATAAGCAGCTCTTCATACAGCTTCTCGCCGGGTCTAAGCCCCGTATATACAATCGGTATGTCCACATCAGGCGTATAACCTGACAGACGAATCAGATTCCGAGCCATATCGTCGATACGAACGGGTTCTCCCATATCCAGGATAAAGATCTCGCCGCCTTTAGCATAATAAGATGCCTGTAACACAAGCGATACCGCTTCAGGGATTGTCATGAAATAACGAATAATATCCTTGTCTGTTACAGTGACCGGTCCACCCTCCGCAATCTGTTTCTTAAAGAGCGGAATCACACTTCCATTGCTCCCCAGTACATTCCCGAAACGAACTGCAACGAAATCTGTCGAATCACACCTGCGGTCCATCATCTGGATCACCATCTCACATAAACGCTTAGACGCGCCCATGATATTGGTTGGATTTACCGCTTTATCCGTGGATATGAACACAAACTTACGAACTCCGACTCTGGCCGCCGCTTTTGCAGTCTTATACGTACCGATTACATTATTCTTAATTGCCTCGTTCGGACTCTCTTCCATCAGCGGAACATGCTTATGCGCCGCCGCATGATATACGATATCCGGTTTATATGTGTCCATAACCCAGTTGATTCGGCTATTGTTGCGCACAGAACCAATCAATACGACGATTTCCAAATTTTTATGAGTTCTCTTAAGCTCTTGCTGTATCTCATACGCATTATTCTCGTAAATATCAAATATAATCAGACTCTTCGGGCCCGCCTTGGCAATCTGACGGCAGAGCTCGCTTCCGATGGAACCGCCGCCCCCCGTAACCAATACCACCTGATTCCTGATGGCCGTCAGAATCTCCTGGTTATTTACTTTCACCTGCGCTCTTCCCAACAAGTCTGTGATCTCTACGTCACGAATCCTGGTTACATTCACTTCACCGTTAATCAATTGCGCAACACTGGGAACCGTCTGCAGTTTACAGTCCGTCTCCTTGCAGATATTCAGGATCTCCTTACGGTTCTTTCCGGTCGTAGCCGGAATCGCGTAAATGATATGATTAATCTTATATTTTTTTACCATCGTCAGAATATCGTTTCGATTTCCTACGATAGGAATGCCTTCTAAAACCCTTCCCAGTTTATCTGGATTATCGTCAATAACACAACATACTTTCGTATGAAATCTCTTGCCGTTCGTAAGCTCCTTTATTAGAATCTGCCCGGCCGCTCCCCCGCCGATAATCATAATCCGGTCAGTGGCGTCTGCATCCGTCTCACTCTTTCCCAGATAAAAACGAAGAATACGGTACGAGAATCTTAATGCCGTCGTAAGTCCAAAGCTTATTATATATCCCATAAAATAATAGGACCTCGGCATCCTGAGACGCATAAACAACGTGCCGACTAAATATACCACAAGCAGTATCATATATGATACTACACTCATCTGAATCTCTGATATACTGGCCAAACTCCATACGCTGTGATAGAGTCTGCATACATAGAATACTACTATGGTTGCCGCTACCCAGAAGGGCATAGACCACAAATATCCTTCGATGTAATTCAGAGGAATCTCTGAAAATTTAAAATCAAACCGCGCCAGCAACGCCATCAGATAGGAGAATAGCACAATAATCGCATCCAGGAACGCAACCAGAACCGCCTTATGGACCCAGGTAAACTCCCATTCATGTCGTCTATTCATATTTCTTTACCAGCCTGCTTTTCCATAATTTTCTATTTCGGACAACAAATATTACTACTCCGATTATAATAACTATCACAACTGCCGCAACAGCTCTGTACGGATCTACTACCATCATCTGTCCCCACTCTCTTTCTTCAAACCGTATCTTGCCCAAGTCTTCCTGGATTCTCCTCTCAATGTCTCTTCCTCCCCATACGGTTCTCCTATTTCTCCTCTAATACCTGCTTCATCTTCGCTGACAGTTCCTCTATGACCGACTCATCCGGCCACATTACATACAATTTCTGTGCGCCTGACGAGAAACATGACTGTGTATCTCCCTGACCGCTGGCCGCCTGTGATTCCACACTCCACGATCCCCCGTCCGAAAGCTGCATATTGATCAGCTGCGCCATTTCTTCATGGGTCATATTCGTCTCCACAGAATCGCCGATATTCCCCAGTATCTGGTTTGCGCTGGTTAAGATCGCAGGAGACGCGGCCTTCTGAATAATCGCTGACAACACCGCTTCCTGATTCTTACCTCTCTGATTATCTCCGTCCGAGAAACTAGAACGTTCTCTTGAGAAAGCCAAAGCTTTCTTGCCGTCCATGTGGTTCATCCCTTTCGAAAAACTGTAGCCGCCCGCGGAAAACGCGTATTCAGAATTGACGTCCACTCCTCCTAAGGCATCTACGATTTTAATCAAGGAAGTGAAATTCACTCTGGCATAATAAGCGATATCAACATCGTACAACTTCTCCAGCGTCGCCATAGAACGATCCACACCATATATTCCTGCGTGAGTCAGCTTATCCCTCTGTCCTCCTGATACCTCCGGAATCTCTACATAATAATCTCTCGGCGTCGTCGTCAGCAGGATCTTCTTGGTCTTTGGATTTACTGTCATGATAATATTCACATCGCTGCGGCTGCTTGTTGTAATCGGCCCCGACACGTCGATACCGCTGATATACACATTAAAGGGTTTCTCCACACTTCTGCCTTCCTCTGCTTCAATCTTGGTCTTAATCCCGTAGTTGTGAAGAATCTTTACTTTATCAGTATACCCTTCTATCGTCTCTTCTATAACACTCTCGTATGCCTCATTATACACAGCCGCTTCAACTTCTCCGTCAAGAAGCGCCTGCGCCTCTTCCTGTACCGTCTCATACTGAAGGATAGAGATCTCCTGACCCACATTATCACGTATCTCATCCAACATTTTATCGGTATTCTCCTGATCTATAGTAGTTAGTCTGCCAAAAAGGTAATCCTTGGCATCCGTAATAGTTTCCGCAGGATCATCTTTGCGGACAACCACAAGCATATTATCCGTTTTATAAGTCGCCCCTCCTACATTTGCAAGCGTACTGTTAGCAGTCAGGAAAACTGCGGTACCGACTGCAAAAACAGCCAAGAACAAAACACTTAAGACCATGCCTGCAAGATTCGCCCCGTTACTCCTGACAAACTGTAATCCAAATGTCATCAAAAACATAACCAGGGCAACTACAATAACTATCGTCATAAACTTCATCGGCATCATTCCACTGATCCAGAGACTGCTGATAAACCATATGGATACCCCCAGTTGGATTAAAGTAATAATCTTTCCAATGATGCCGTTTATGCTATGCTGCCAACTTCGTTCCATTCCGCGCTCCTTTTCTTTACTTATATGATACGCAATGATACCTACATTGTAGAATACCCTTCTTGTATCTATTTGTCAAGGTTTTTCGACATTCCTGATATTACAAGAAGAGGCTTTTTGCTCCCAATTCCGGCAAAATATCCTATCTAAGCAAAAAAGTGTACCCTAAATCATTCTTTAAAGTACACTTTCTTCTTATTCAAATAAGATCTCTGAATTATACCAGCTCGATCAAAACTTCCATCGCAGCGTCGCCTTTACGCTGTCCTATCTTAACGATTCTCGTATATCCACCATGACGATTCTCGTATTTTGGTGCGATCTCATCAAACAGCTTTGCAACAAGATCTACATTCTTCGTATTTCTCTTTCTTCCCGCTCTTGCCGCCGGTACTTCCTTTACAGGATACAGAACCTTCAACATCTGACGACGGGCATGAAGCCTGCTTGGTTTATCTTTCTTAATCTTTTTCTCTACTTCATCGTATACGGTAACCTTCTTGCCGTCTACGACTTCTTTTACCCTTTTACCGTCTTTATCCTTGCGGGCAACCTTAGCCTTTACCGTTACTTCCTCATAGTTATCTCTTTCTCTTACAGCCATCGCAATAAGACCTTCCGCAATCTTACGGATCTCTTTTGCTTTAGGCTCTGTGGTAACAATCTTACCATGATTAATCAATGCTGTTACCTGGTTTCTCAATAAAGCCTTTCTCTGGCTGGATGTCCTGCCGAGTTTTCTATACTTTGCCATCTTCTTATTTCCTCCATTCCATGAATATTCACGAAACGCCTTCTTTAAAGATGGAAGGATACCGTTTCGAGAATATCATATTACACTTGGTTATGCTTCTTCGGGCTTACTAGCCAAATGTTCCGCCATGCTCTTCGGACTTAGTGACGGAAATAATATTAACATAAGGGAGGGCGTTCTTCTTGCTTCGCTCAAAGAACAAGATCCGCACTTAGTGTAATACCTAGCCGTGTGCTCACTCTTCCCCTCTGCTCAGGCCCAAGCCTAATTCGTCTAATTTTGCAAGTACTTCTTCTAAGGACTTGCGTCCAAGATTCCGCACTTTCATCATATCTTCCGGAGTCCTGTTCGTCAATTCTTCAACCGTATTGATTCCCGCCCTCTTCAGACAATTGTAGGATCGAACCGACAATTCCAGTTCGTCAATACTCATCTCAAGAACTTTCTCTTTCTCATCGTCTTCTTTCTCGATCATAACCTCTGCAGCCTGAGCCACTTCCGACAGATCAATAAAGAGTTTCAGATGTTCGCTCAGTACCTTTGCCGCAAGGCTGACCGCCTCATCCGGAAGTAATGTACCGTCAGTATATACGTCTAATGTCAACTTATCGAAATCTGTAATCTGTCCAACACGTGTATTTTCAACCGTAAGGTTCACACGCTCTACCGGGGTATAGATAGAATCGATAGGAATCACCGCAATCGGTAATTCATCGTCCTTATTCTTCTCAGAGCTGATATATCCTCTGCCCTTCGTAATCGTAAGCTCCATATAAAGCTTGCTGTCCGCCCCGCCGTTCAAAGTCGCGATAACTGTCTCCGGATTCATGATTTCAATATCCTGATCTACCTGAATATCCGCCGCTGTGACAACACCCTCTCCTTCAAATTCGATATATGCTGTCTTTGGTTCATCTGTCTCAGATGTATTCTTGATAGCCAGGGACTTCAAATTCATGATAATCTCGGTAACATCTTCCTTAACACCCGGAATAGAACTGAACTCGTGAAGAACACCGTCAATCTTCACCTGGCTGATCGCAGCTCCCGGCAAAGATGAAAGCATAATCCTTCTCAGAGAATTTCCTAATGTCGTACCATAACCTCTTTCCAGTGGTTCTACAACAAATCTGCCATATTTCTTATCTTCTGAAATCTCAGTTATTTCAATGTTGGGTTTATTAAAATCAAACACTAAGTCCACCTCCTGTGGTGTTACGGGTTATTATTTGGAATACAGCTCGACAATCAACATCTCATCTACAGGAACATCAATTGCTTCACGTCTTGGAAGCTCCTTTACTGTTCCTTTCAGGTTCTCAAGATCGGCCTCCAGCCACTCCGGAACCAGACGTCCTCCTGTTACTTCTGCAATCTCTTTGTACCTTGGAGAGCTTTTGTGTTTTTCTTTAATCTCAACCACATCCCCTGCCTTAAGCAGATAGGATGGAATGTTAATCTGCTTGCCGTTAACAAGAATATGCTTATGATCAACGATCTGTCTTGCTTCACGTCTTGTTCTTGCAAGCCCAAGACGGAATACGACGTTATCCAGTCTGGACTCAAGCAGTCTCATCAGGTTCTCACCTGTCATACCGCTCATGCGCTGAGCCTTCTCAAAATAATTTCTAAAAGGTTTCTCTAACACACCGTAGATAAATTTTGCTTTCTGTTTCTCACGCAGCTGGAGACCATACTCGCTCATTTTTCTGTTAGATCTCTTTAACTGTCTATTGGATTTTTTGTCAATTCCCAGGTATACCGGATCCATGCCTAAGGATCTGCACCTTTTAAGAACTGGAACTCTATTCACTGCCATGCTATTCTACTCCTCCTATTTATTTAGGCAGACGCTCCTTACTTCGTTCAAAGCATCCGCTTTTATACCAAGCTCAAAACTCGCTATCATTTTCATGAAGAACGATTAAAAATCTAAGCTCGTGTAATACCTCGCTTTGCTTTTCATTATGATTGTTCTTCGTTCTACGCTCGAAGAACGATTAAAAATCTAAGCTCGTGTAATACCTCGCTTTCGTTTTCATTATGATTGTTCTTCGCTCTCCGCTCGAAGAACGATTAAAAATCTAAGCTCGTGTAATACCTCGCTTTCGTTTTCA